>JBDKSW010000001.1:0-131367 GCA_039698035.1 Thermoguttaceae bacterium
TGCCCCGGCGACCTCTTGAAGAGTCACGATGGCCGCTGGGTGGCTGTCGACTCCGTCTCCGACACGAACGAAGACGTCACCGTTTACAACCTCCGGATCGAGGAGTACCATACCTACTTCGTCGGCAGCGACGAATGGGGCTTCTCGGTTCTGTCGCATAATACGGCGTGCGGGCCATTCAAAGAGACATTTGGGAGTTTCGAGGATGCTGTTGGTGAGACATCAAATAGGGGCCTGAATCAAGGACCATTTCATATCAGTCCAACGAAGCAACCTGATCTCGTGAAGGGCGGATTTACAGAATTCTGGATCGGGCAAAAGTCGGATGGCGAATGGTGGTCGGCGTTCTTTCATCCCGGAGAAGGCATTTGGGGTGGAGGACATCCATCGTCTCACCTTTGAGAGGAAGCAATATACAATGATCCAGGACAATGCAGAGCCTCTGGAAGTCGTGACTTATCCAGATGAACCAACTTTTTCGACGTTTACGGGAGCAATTGATGCCGTTTCGCGCACGGACAGGTACAAGGCGGCAAAGAGAGACACGGCTTTGATTAAAGGCAGTGAAATTGTTGCTGTCGAATACCATGACGAGTGGGTAAGATTCGCACTCAGTTGTCAGCAGTCACTTATAATTTCACTCGATGGCGGTACGGTTGTGTGGAAGGTCGAGCCAGTTGACATTGTAACGCATCCCGGGGATGAACAAGAATCGTTGGGGCCACTTGTTATACTGAAGTATACGCACCTCTCTGAACCATATATTTGGAAAAGGAAGGACATCCTTGATAATTTGGTTGGACGACGATTCCTTATGCTAAGTCCAAGTATTGCATGGGCTTTTTTGTCCGTTGAAAATGTGCCTGAAATTATCTTTATGCGTGTTTCAATAGCAGGAAAGGATGTGCTTAGATTTGACTACGTATAGGGTGTCACGTCGAAGACGTGTTCGACTGGAGCAGCGTGCTGTTCGACGTGTGTGTCGGCGGCCGACTGATCCGGAGGGGAACAAAGGGGACATTCTACTTTGTCTCTTATGGGAGGTGAAAGGAGCCGATAGAATTGGTGCATGGCAAGAACAGCACGGGCCTCGGTGGGTGGTGTTTGCTATCATGTACTCAATCGCGGCAACGCCAGGGATGAAGTGTTCCACAAGAAGGAGGACTACGCCGCTTTCCTCGATTTGATGGAGGAGGCGGGAGAGCGGTTGCCGATGCGGTTGCTTGCTTGGTGCTTGATTCCCAATCATTTTCATCTGGTGCTGTGGCCGCGCGGCGACGGGGATTTGAGCCGATGGATGCAATGGTTGATGACCTCGCACGTGCGGCGATACCATCGTCACTATCGGTCGAGCGGGCACGTTTGGCAAGGGCGTTTCAAGGCGTTTCCCATCAAGGAAGACGAGCACTTGTGGACGGTGCTGCGCTACGTGGAGCGAAACGCCTTGCGGGCAAACCTCGTCAGCCACGCGGAAGACTGGCCGTGGTCTTCGGCGGCGGCATTCGCCGGTGGGAAGCGCGCGGTCATGTTGCATCCCGGCCCGATTCCGCGCAACAAGGACTGGCTCGATTGGGTCAACCGGCCGCAAAGCGAATCAGAATTGGCGGCGTTGCGGAAGTGCATCGAACGCGGCATGCCTTACGGAAACGAGTCGTGGCAACATGCCACGGCGGAGCGTTTGGGGCTGGAAGCAAGCCTTCATCCGCGAGGTCGTCCACGAATTTCATAGAAAAAGTAGAATGTCCCCCTTTTGGCCATTGCCCCCCTGTTGGCCATTTTGGCCCCCCTGTCAGCTTCCCTCCGCAACGTGCTTGAGCATCTGGATGTCGAGTTCCTTCTCGGCCACCAACTGCTTGAGCCGCCGGCTCTCGATCTCCAGCTCCTTCAGCCGCCGAGCCTCCTCGGCCTTCATGCCGCCGTACTGCGCACGCCAACGCTCGTAGGTCGATTGGCTGATCTCCAACGCTTGGAGCACCGCCGCCTGATCCTTGCCCGCGTTCAACATCGCATCCGCATCTCGGAGCTTGCGTACAATCTGCTCCGGCGTATGCCGCTTCCGCCGTGTCGTCATCCTCAAGGTCTCCTCGCCAATTGGCTCTGAGACCTTCATAACACATGGATCAGATTTTCAATAGCAGGCCAGTTGAGGGTTCGATCCCCTTCGGCTCCACATGCGAAGACCCGTTGACCCGCGTTGTCAGCGGGTCTTTTCATTTGACCAGATAAGCCGCCGGAGACACATCGGTCTGGCGTCGTCGGTCTCGGCGTTGTCGAGGTCCGCGTTACGAATCAATCACGCGCTGCGAGCGAACTGGTTCCGTTCAGCCGCACCGAGCCTGCCTCCACGTTCCGAAACCATTACTCGCTCCGGCGCGTTCGCTGTCGGATGGCGATCAGCTCCTTCATCAGCGAGTAAAGCGACGCGGCATCGCCGTTCGACCGAGTGCCGAACGAGTCGTGGAGCTGGCGGTACAGCACATAGAGATCGGCGTACACGGCGACGGCCGACTTCCGCGGCCGGTAGACTTGCGGCTTTACGCCGGTCATTCGTCGCTGGGCTTGCTGGACCGTTGCGTAGGCTCGGCCGACGACCGCGCCGAAAATGGCCGCTCCGAGGGCGCAGCTCTGCGGCGACCGGCTCGTCTTCATTGGCCGGTTGCACACGTCGGCGTAGATTTGCATCAGCAGCGGGTTCTTCTCGGCGATTCCGCCGCAGTTGACCACCTCGCGGACGGCCATGCCGTATTCCTCGAACCGGTTGATGATCGTCAGGGCGCCGAAGGCCGTCGCTT
Organism: Thermoguttaceae bacterium; assembly: GCA_039698035.1. Lineage (GTDB taxonomy): Bacteria > Planctomycetota > Planctomycetia > Pirellulales > Thermoguttaceae > JAJFUI01. The sequence goes on from JBDKSW010000001.1 coordinate 2,793, forward strand.
CGATCAACGCGCGATAGACCTCGGCAGCGGTGGTGTGCAGCGTCTGCCCAACCAATAGGCCCGACAGAAGCGGATCGACCAGAATGGTGCGGTTGCCATTGTTCCAATCGAGCGCCAGCAGTCCGCTTTGACCGGGCCGGAGCATGGCCGCTTCGCGTGTGAGGTTTTCGTGCGTATCGCCACGGCTTGCATAGCAGGCGGGCGTCAACCGGTTGGCAAACCAATTGAAGATGTCGCCGACGGCCGACTGCCCCGCCTCAAGTCCGTACATGCCTGGAAGAATCGAACCGGGAACGATGCCGCAAAGGCCAGGTACGTCCCGCAACTTGGCATTTCCGTCCGCAACCATCATGTCGCAGGTGCTCGTTCCGATGATCTTGACCAGGGTGCCCGGTTTGATCCCAGCCCCAACGGCGCCCATGTGCGCGTCCAGCGCCCCGCGAGCGACGGGCACGCCTGGCGGAAGCCCCACCCGCTCGGCGATTTCGGCGACAAGCTGCCCGGCCGGCTGGTCGGCGCCCAGAGCTGGCGTGGCGAAGTGCTGGCGAACTCTTGGCAACTCGGAATCGAGCGAGGCCAGGAACTTGGCGTCGGGCAGTCCGCCCCAATCCGCGTGATACATGGCCTTGTGGCCGGCCGCACAAATGCCGCGCGGGAGCGCGTCGGGATCGAGCTGGCCGGTAAGCCATGCTGGGATGAAATCGGCCAGCTCGACCCAGGCGTACGCCGCGTCAAACACTTTCGGCGCGGTCCTGCGACAGTGCAAAATCTTGGACCAAAACCACTCGCTGCTGTAAACGCCGCCGCATCGGGCCAAGTAGTCGCGATTTGCCCGGCCTGCCGCCGAGGTAATTTCGGCGGCCTCTTCATGCGACGTGTGGTCCTTCCAAAGCCAAGCTTGCGCGGCAAGATTCTTCCTGAAGGCCGGACGCAGGGCCAGTGGCATGCCGTTGCGATCCACCGGCATCGGCGTCGAGCCAGTCGTGTCCACGCCGATGCCGACAATCCGCTCCGGTCGGAAGCCGCGATGGCGTTTTGCCAGGCGAACGGCCTCGCTCACCGAGCGATCAAAGCCATCCAGATAGTCGGCCGGGTTCTGTCGGGCGAGGTTCGGGTCGCTCGGGTCGAGCAGGGCGCCGTGGTCGCCGCTGGCGTACTCAGCGACTGCGCTGGCGATTTCCGCACCGTCGTCGTTATCGACCACCAAGGCCCGAACGCTGTTGGTGCCGTAGTCCACGCCGAGTGAAAAGCCGCGTTGTGATGAATGGCTCATGTTGGATCGAGTCGTCGAGGATGGTGAGCGATAAACCGCCAGGCCGTGCGCCGCGATAGGCGTTGAGTGTAGCCAACGACTCCGGGACCGTCAAACCGCGGGTCCAAGCACGGCTTGGATCGCCGCCAAGGCCGTGCTGCCGGCGTTCAGTGGTGGCTCCGGCCCGAAAGAGTTCACGCAGCGCCAACGCTTCGGTCGCCGGGGGCTCGATGCGTTTCTGAAGTCAGATTATCGCGGGCTGATGGCCCCGATCCGCAGGGGCATGATACTCTCGCCGGCGGAACAGGTTCAGCGAATCGGGTTTTCCACAAGGCTGACGCATCCCATATTCTTAGCGCTCGTGTACCGCAACACGATGCAGGACAGTCACTTGCGATGCACGGCCGGCGTCTCCGCGGCTGGGCGAACTCAGGAGGCCGTTCCAAACCTGGGGGCTTGGAAAGCTCGTCTTGCCCGGGGTGGCTTGTCACCGTTACAATGCCGTCCATTCATAGACGAAGGAGGGGGGGCCAAACGGCATCGCCCCTTGCCGGCTGGGAATGGATGCCCATGGATACGATTGTTGTCACCGGCGGCGCCGGATTCATCGGTAGTTGCTTTGTTCGGCAGTGCATCGCCGAGCAGACCTGCCGCGCGGTGAACTTCGACAAGCTGACCTACGCCGGCAACCTCGACTCGCTCGCCTCCGTTGCCGGCCATCCACGTTACGTCTTCGTCCACGGCGACGTGGCCGACGAGTCGGATGTCCGACGACTGCTGAGCGAGCACGAGCCGAGCGCGATCGTTCACTTCGCGGCCGAATCGCACGTCGATCGTTCCATTGACGGCCCAGCCGAGTTCGTGCGCACCAATGTTCAGGGCACGTTCCAATTGCTCGAAGCGGCTCGGCACTACGTGGCCAGGCTGCCGGCCGACCGGGCGGCCCGATTTCGCTTCCTGCACGTCTCGACCGACGAAGTCTACGGCTCCTTGGGTCCGACCGGACGGTTCACCGAAAGCAGCCCCTACGACCCCAGCTCGCCCTACTCGGCATCCAAGGCCTCGGCCGACCACTTCGCCAGGGCCTATTTCCGCACGTTCGGCCTTCCGGTGCTCGTCACCAATTGCTCGAACAACTATGGACCGTGCCAGTTTCCGGAAAAGCTGATCCCATTGACCATCCTCAACGCCTTGGAGGGCAAGCCGCTGCCCGTCTATGGCGACGGCCAGAATGTCCGCGATTGGCTCTTTGTCGAGGACCATTGCCAGGCGATTTGGCGCGTGCTGACGGCCGGAACGCCCGGCGAGACCTACAACATCGGCGGCAACTGCGAGCAAAAGAACATCGACGTGGTGCGGACGATTTGCCGTGTGGTCGACGAGCTTCGGCCCAGCCTGGCGCACGCGCCTTGCGAGTCGCTGATCACGTTCGTCCGCGACCGGCCCGGCCATGACCGGCGCTACGCCATCGACGCCGGCAAGATTCGTCGCGACTTGGGCTGGCAGCCGCAGCACGATTTCGCCTCCGGCATCCGGCGCACCGTTCAGTGGTACTTGGACAACACGCAATGGGTCGCCCGGGCGGCAAGCGGCGACTACCAGCGCGAGCGATTGGGACTGACCGCCATTCAATGCTGAGCCGTATTTCTCGCGCGGAACTGAATCCGCGTGGACGTCCGCCGCGACCCGATTCAGGAGCAAGACATGCTTGACGCAAGCCCTTTCACGAAGGGGATCGTTCTGGCCGGCGGCTCTGGCACGCGGCTCTACCCGATTACGCGGGCGGTCAGCAAGCAACTGCTGCCGGTCTACGACAAGCCGATGATCTACTACCCGTTGTCGGTGCTTATGCTGGCCGGCATCCGCGAGATCCTCGTGATTTCGACCCCACAGGACATCGGCGGCTTCCAACGATTGCTCGACGACGGCAGCCAGCTTGGCATGTCGATCTCTTACGCCGTGCAGCCCGAGCCCAAAGGGCTGGCCCAGGCGTTCGTCATTGGCCGCCAATTCGTCGGCAACGATCCGGTGGCCCTCATCCTGGGCGACAACATCTTCTACGGCCAGGGTTTTCAGGCGAGCCTGGATCGGGCCACATCGCGGCCGGTCGGCGCGACGAACTTCGCCTATCGCGTCAAGGATCCCGAGCGGTACGGCGTCGTCGAGTTGGACGCGACCGGTCGGGCCATCTCGCTCGAAGAAAAGCCGAAGCGGCCGCGATCGAACTTGGCCGTCACGGGCCTCTACTTCTATGACAATCAGGTGCTGGACATCGCCGCCAGCCTGGAGCCGTCGGCTCGCGGCGAGCTCGAAATCACGGACGTCAATCGCTTCTACATGCAGGGTGATCGTCTGTTCGTCGAAACACTTGGCCGCGGTTTCGCATGGCTCGACACGGGCACCGAGACCTCGTTGCTGGACGCTGGCGACTTCGTTCGAACCATCGAAGAACGCCAAGGCTTGAAGATCGCATGTCTCGAAGAAGTCGCCTTCCACAAGGGCTTTATCGACGCGGGCCAGCTCGAGTCGCTTGCCCTGCAATTCAACAACGGCTACGGTCGCTATCTGCTCGGCCTCTTGGACGGTCGCCTCTCGACTCCGTCCTATCCACGCGTGGCGGCGTGAGGTATCATGCAAGCGTCCTCTGGTGGGCCGAAAAGCATGAAGTCCAAGCGGAATCTCTGGGCGATTGCCGCGGCAATTCTTCTCGCGGCCGCCGCGCTATTTCACCACGCGCTGCTGCGCGGATTGACGCGGCCGCTCGTCGCATGCCAGCCGAGCGGCGACTTCGACTACGTTGGCATGATATCGAGAACCGAGGGACCGGACGGCGACCGGTGTTTCGACGCGGCGGCCCGGTTGCTGGCCGAAGATCCACGGCGACGTTTGCTCGTGGTTGGCGCCGGCCCCGTGCGGCTGATCGAGATGGGCGTGCTTCCACCGTTCGAGGAGGTCGTTCGACGCGAGCTCGCCCGTCGAGGTGTGACGATCGGCGCGATTTCGGTTGTCTCCGGCGATGGCGACCGTTATGCGGCCGCGGCCGTGGCGCTGGCCGCGTGGCTTGACGCACATCGGGACGCCCGAGTGCTGTTGCTTTGCTCGCAATTTCGCAGCGCGCACACGCGGCGCGCACTCAACGCCGCGATCAGCGCGTCGCAAGCCGGCCGGGCGCGGATCTGTCCGCTGTCGGATCGCCGCTTCGACGAGAACAACTGGTGGAAATGTCGGCCGGGCTGGCGCGAAGTGGGCATCGCTTGGCTCATCCGAATGCAAGGCTTGCTTGGCGACGGCCAGGCGGCGCCGCCGTTGCGGAAAACCACGAATCAGTACGAGGAGGACTTCCTGCGAAGCGTCACCAACGTGAAGGAACGGACAAAGTGAAACGGTTGCGGCGCCTCTTGATCCGGTTGTTGTTGATTACGGTCGTCCTCGTTCTGCTTTGGGTGGCGCGAGTTCCCCTGCTGCGCGTGGCCGGACGGTGGCTCGACGCTGGAAGCCCCCCACGGCCGGCCGACTATGTCATGGTGCTCAATGGCGAAGAGAACTCGCGGCCGCTCGTCGCCGCCGCGCTGGTGAGGGCGCAGCTCGCGCCGCAGGTTCTGGTTGCCGAGGTTTTGGCTTCGCCCGACGTGATCGACCGGGTGCGCCCGCCATCACACGAGATCAACCGCATGGTCCTGGAGAAGCGGGGCGTTCCCGCCAACCGAATCACCATCCTTCCGGGACGAGCGGGGACAACGCACGACGAGGCCCTGGCGCTGGCAGCCTTTCTCGACAATCATCGACATGCCAAGGTCCTGGTCGTGACGAGCGACTACCATACGCGGCGAAGCCGCTGGGCGTTTTCCCGCGACCTGGGCGATCACAGCGGCCAGGTGTTGTTCGTCTCCGCTCCAACAGAAGAGTGCGATGTGACGCGCTGGTGGCTCGACGAGCGAGGTGTGGCGACCATTGCCAGCGAGTATCTGAAGCTCGCTTTTTACACGGCACGCTATGGCTGTGCCTTGCCGTGGCTAGCCGCCTGCGCGTGCCTGGCCGTTGTCATCCGCTGCGCCAGGAATCGCGACGCACGCTAAGCATCGGACGGCCGACTGCTTTCGCCTGATTACCCACAACGCGCAGCCCACTCGACCACCGCCCTGTTGAACGCTGTGGGGTTTTCGAGGGGGGCCAGGTGGCCCGCGCCCGGGATTTCGACGAACTCGGCCCCGATGATCGAGTCGGCCATCGCGCGGACCTCGGCTGGCGGCGAAGCCAGGTCTTCCGTGCCGACCACGACCAGCGTCGGGCAGCGAATCTCGGCCAAGAGGCCGGTCATCTCCGAACGCTGGGCCATGCCGCGCGCCGCCGCGGCGATGCCGCTCGCGGGATTGCTCATCATCATCTGACGCACGGACTCGACCAGGTCGGGACGGTCGCGGCGGGTGGTTTCGCCAAGGACGCGCGGAAGCATCGACTCAACCAGCGATCCGGCCCCTTCACGCAACACACGGTCGGCCGTGGTCAATCGTCCGACCGCCACCTCGGGCGCATCGGCCGCCGCGCGGGTGTCGCAAAGAATCAGTGACCGCAGCCGCGACGGCCATCTCCGCCAAAACTCGAAGGCGATGTAGCCGCCCATCGACAGACCGCAAAATACGACTGGCTCGCGAACGTCCAGCGCATCGAGCAACTTGGCCAGATCGTCGGCAAAACGTTCCATCGTGGCCGGATCGGCTCGAAGCGCACTGCGTCCGAAGCCGGGCAGGTCCGGCGCAATCAGACGCAGCCCGGAGCGTCTGGCTGAATCGCGAGGGGCTGCTAGGGCCGCCATCTGTTCGGCCCACATCCGGTGGTCGAGCGGGAACCCGTGAACCAGCAGCACTGGGAGCCCGGCAGCTTGGTCCTCGCACCAGAAATCGATTCCATCGACGCTCAGCCGTTTCATGGGTTAGCTCCAAATCGCCGGACGGAAATCGGCCAAGCTATTTTGCCGGTTTTTTGTGCTCGTCGAGCTTCTTGCGATATTGTTCGAGGGCGCGGCGAATCAGACCGGAGTGCGGGTCGAGTTTTGCCGCCTGCGATTGGGCCTTCACGGCGTTTTCCCAATCGCCGCGGCCGGCGTAGACGTGGCCCAGCGTGTCGAAGTAACCGCCTCGGTCCGGCTCCAACTCGACGGCCTTCTGGGCGTCCCGAAGCGCCTCATCCTGGTCGCCTTCGGTATTGCCGATGAGCCAAGCGTAGTTGTTGTAATTGTCGGCGCTCTCCGGGTCGTCGGCAATTGCCTCGCGAAGCGTCACGGCCGTCCTTCGGATCGCGTCGACGATGCTGGCCCGGTACTCGGCCGGCTGATCGGGCAGTCGGTAACATGCGATCAGCACATCGATGTCCTCCGGGTTGGCCTCGATCGCCTTGTCGAGGCTTTCACGCTGGCGGGCCGTGTTCTTCTGGGCGTTCCAATGACATGCCGAGTAGAAGAACATCTGTGCCCGAACGTCCTTGGGTTTTTCGCCCAGCAGTTGGTCCTCGTTGATCTTGCCTGCTTCAATGGCGCCGATGAGCTTGCCGAGCGTTTTGGCCGCCTCCAGGTCATCGCCCTGATCGTGGAGCATGATGCCGAGCCTTCGCCAGGCCGCCGCGGTGTACTCGTTCGGCTTTGCTTGAGTCTTGGTGAGCAAAGCGTCGTACTCGCGACGCGCCCAGGCAAATCGACCGCGTGCCTGCAACAGCTCGGCCTGGACCAGGTGGTGTCGCTGGGCTGTTTCGTCTTTATCGGGCAACAACCGCAACGCGCTGGAGGCGGTGGCCTCGGCCCGATCCTTCTTTCCCTGCTCGGCATAGGCCTCGGCCAGCATGTAAAGCAGATTTGGCTCGGTGGCAAACCGTGTTGGAAAGCGTCCGGCCAGGACATCGACGCCCTTCCACGCCTTCTGCTCGATGAGCCAACTGAGCAGCTCGGTCAACGTCTCGGCATTGCCCTGCTCCAGACTGACCAGCCGGCGAATGGCGGCCGTCGCCTGTTCGCTTTTGCCCATTTTCTTTAGTAGAGCGATTTGGAATCGCGTCAAACCGCTGACGATTTCCGGGCCGCTTTCATCCCGATGCCTGGCCAACACGTTGGCTTCGGCATCGACGAGCGTTGCCCATTGCGCCATGGCGGCCTCGGGCTCCGAGCCGAGACGGGCCCAGCAGAGCAGCCATGTGGCGGCGGTTCGCTTGCAGTCTCTCAGCGTTTTGCGAATCGTCTCGACTTGGCCGGCGTCGGGCGTCTGGTCGCGGTCCTGGGTCAGCAGGGCGATGGCCGCCGCCTTGGACAACAAGGACGACTTCTCGAATCGCACGAGCCGGCACAAGGCGGCTGTGCCTTTGCCGCCAGGCATCGCGGCCAGCGACAGCATGCGCACCTGGCGCACCCGGACGTCAAGCGATTCGTAGTCCCGCAGGCAACGTTTCACCTCGGGTGGGTCGTTCTCGGTCGTCCATTCCATTCGTGTGAGTCGCAACAGGTACTTCGCCCGCGATGCGATTTCCGGGTCGGGATCGGTCGTGGCGGCCGACAACGCCTCGAAAGCGTCGAAACCCAGGCGGGCCAACTCGTCCTGCGCCCGCTGACGAACATAGTAGTCCTTGTCGCCGAGCTGCCGGATGAGCTTGTCGATCTTCTCGGTCTTGGCGGTTGGCTGGGCGGTGCCTGGCGTCGGTTTGGGCGATTCCGGTTCCGCCGCCGCAAGACGACCCGTGCAAGCGACTAGAACCGTTGCCAGGGTGGCGCAAGAGGCAAAGCCGCCGAGCATTCGGCCGAGATGGTTGGGAGTTTTCATGTTCAGATCGGTCCTAAATCGCGTTGACGCGACAGTAAAAGCCAAAGGAAGAATGGTCCGCCGAGCAAGGCGGTCAGGATTCCGACGGGCAACTCGGCCGGCGGCCTAATCATTCGCGCGATCGTGTCGCAAACCACCAAGAATACACCGCCGAAGCAGAGCGACATCGGGAACAACCGGCGGTGGTCGGAGCCGACCAGCAGCCGGCAAATATGCGGGCCAACCAGCCCCACGAAGCCAATCGGGCCGCAGACGGCCACGACCGCGCCGACCATCAACGAGACGCTGAGGAACAGCAGGAACTTAGCGGCCGCGACATTGACGCCGCGGCTGAACGCGAAATCCTCGCCGGTGCTCAGCAGGTTGAGGTCAAATGTCAGATACCAGACGATCAAGCAGCCGGAGACGACGAAAGGCAGTACGCCGAAGACTTCGCGGAAACTCACGATCTGTTCGAGCCCGCCCATGACCCAGCGAAGAATGCGGAGGTTGGCCGAGACGTTGCCGACATACTGCAGCAGCAGAATGAGACTGGAGAAGAAAAAGCTGACGGCCACGCCCGCCAGGAGCATCGTCGCGGACGACAATCCTTGCCGGCTTCGAGTGCTGAGGACATAGACCAGGGCAATGGAACCCACGGCGCCCGCAAAGGCGCAGAGCGACACAGTCGAGACGCCTTTCAGCACCGTCAGCGTCCAGCCGTATTGAATCGCGATGGCCGCTCCCAACGAGGCCCCGCTCGAAACGCCGAGCGTGAAGGGCGTGGCCAGCGGGTTGCGGAACATGGCCTGAAACACCATGCCGCTGGTCGAAAGCGCGACGCCAGCAAGCAGGGCCATCAACACGCGAGGAATGCGAAGACGCCAGAGGATGTCCGTCGTCGTGGGCTCGCCGTCGCCCCAGAGGGCGCTGATCGGGATCTGCTGCATTCCCCAGAACGGCGCCCAAAGCACCACGAGCACGGCCGCCGCGCAAAACACGGCGATCGTCCAACCGCGGCGTTTCCCTTGTTCTCTTGCGATTCCACCTTCCACGCCAACCGCTCCTCGTTATCCCCCGGCTCGTTGGGGAATGATCATTGGCAATGCCGCGTGCGGGTGCTGGACCAACAGCGGCGAAAAACCATACACGCGCTCTAGCACGTCGGACGTCATCATGGACTCTGGCGGCCCGCAAAACACGAGTTGCCCCTCGCGCAACGCGACAATCCGGTCGCTCTCCAGCACGGCGTGGTTCAAATCATGGGTCACCGCGACGACCGTTACGCCAGACGCCTTGTTCGCCCGAGCGACGAGCGACAAGATATCGGCCTGGCTGTGGTAATCGAGAAATGTTGTCGGCTCGTCCAGCAGCCAAATGTCGGCGCCTTGGGCCGCCGCCGCCGCGATATGGACCTTCTGCCGCTCGCCGCTGCTGAGCGTGTCGAGTCGCCGTCGGGCGAAGGCCGTCGTTCCGGTGTCTTCCATCGCCTTGCGAACGGCCTCTCGGTCGCGCGGCCGAATGGTGCAGAACGGGCTCATGTACGGATAGCGGCACATGAGCAGGAACTCCTCGGCCGTGAACGAAACGGCTTGGCTGTCAGCCTGCGAGACCATGGCTGCTCGCTTGGCCAGCTCGGACTGCTTCCACGCCTGCCAGGCGATGCCGCACACGTCCAACTCGCCGGAGACGCGCCCAATCATGAGTCGGCCGAACGCCCGCAGCAGAGTCGTCTTGCCAGCTCCGTTGGCGCCGACAATGGAAACGTATTCGCCACGGCGGATTTGCAGCGAGATGTCGCGCAAAATGGCCTTGTCCCCGACGCGACAAGAGAACTTGCGCGATTCGAGCACCACGTCGGCGTCGGGATTAGGCGTCTTGTGTCGCATCGCAGCCGTGCGTCGCTCCGAGTTGCTGGACCGTTCTACAATGATTTTGCGCGAGCATCGTCACGCAACGTTTGGGCCAACTCCTCGACCAGTCGGATGAACCGCGGCCCGGGAACCAGCGCGTAATCTTCCGCAAAGACCATGATCCGATGGTTCTTGACGGCAGCCACGGCGCCAACATCCTTCCAGGCGTCGAGAATCGCCTGTCGCCCATGCCTTTCCATCGCATCGGACGGCACCAACTCGACAATGACATCGGGGTTCAGCCGGATGATGCCCTCGGGCGACACGACCGGATAGCGGATTCCCGGCTGCCGATACACGTTCTCTCCACCCGCGAGGCGGACGATCGTATCAAAGTAGTCGTCGACGCCGGCAATGTAAACATCGGCCAGATGGCCCGTATCGAACGTCCGATCGACCGCGACGAGCACGCGAGGACGCGGAGCGTTGCCGACGCGGCTCTGGACGCGGGCCAGCCGGTTGCGAAAGTCCTGTTGCATCTGGCGGCCTTCGGCTTCCTTGTCGCAAGCCCGGCCGATCGTGCCGAACGACTCGATGATTCCTTCGACCGTTTTGTGGCAGACGACCAAGGTTCGCAGGTCGAGTTTTGCCATGCCAGGCTGCGACTCGGCAGACTCTTCCAGCATCACGACCAAGTCGGGCTTTCTGGCCACGATGGCCTCGACGTTCGGATCGAAGTACCCGCCCACGTCACCTCCGCCGGCCTTAATGCGTTCGACCTCGGCCGGATAGCGGGAGTCGCGAGAAACGCCGACGACGCGATCGCCGAGGCCGAGCGAGAAAAGGGTTTCGGTGATGCTGGGCGCCATCGAGACGATGCGTTGGCATTGCCCCGGTCGCGCAGGCCGAGGCCCGTGCGGTTCGTCCAACTGCCGCTGAGCCACCAGGCTGGCCGCAAAAGCCAAGCAGATCATCGCCACAAGTGCCAACCGATATCGCATACGCTACCCAGGTTAGACGCCCGACGGCGGTGGGTCAAGGGACGCTCCGCGCGGTCAACGGGCCCTTGGACGGCCGATTTCAAAGGCGGATGGCATCCAACGTTGGCTAAGCCGACGGAACCGAAGGAGCGGCCGACGCTGGGCGTGGCTTCCGTCCCGGACGCTAGCGGTCCGCAACGACCTGGATGGCCACGTCGTCAAGCCACGCTTCGCCGATGCCCGTCAGTGCGAAGGTGATGCCGACAGGCCCCGATCGAGTTGCAACGCGGTACATGGCGAACTCGCGCCACCCCTTGGCGTCGCTGAAGCGGTCAGCCAGGGCCTCGCCGGATACGGAGTCCACGATCAGTAGCCCGTCTGTGCTGGCCATGATCGGCGACGGCACCTGGACCCAACCGTGAATACAGACAAGTTGGCCCGCCGTGGCTTGCACGGGTGGACTGGCAAACAGCACGGGCGGGCTTTCGATGGCCGCCGGCGGCTTCTTCGGGTCAACCGAACTGACCATCAACCGCAGGCCGAATCGCCCGCTGTGGGCCGCCTGGGGCGCCACGTCCACGGAGCCCTGGACGCTCGACGCCGGCTGATAAAAGAACTGCCAACCGGCACGTTGCATCGTCTCGACGTTCTCGAAGTCCCCGCCGGCAATCGCGTTGTCGCTCAGCCGGGCACTGCGGAGCCTGTCGAGCAGCCGCCAATGGCTTGGCAGCGTGTCGAAACCTAAGGCTGGCGGACTGGTGACGATCGAGACCAGCCCCTTTTGCGACGCGTCCCAATAGGCCCGCTGAACGAGCCGTAACGATCGATCCGCTCGTTGGGCGTTCAGCGCGGCGCTTTGCAGGTTGCCGGCCGCAAGCTGGGCATCACACAATTGCAGATCTTTTCGGGCTGCCGCGACCCACGAAGCGGCCTGCGGAACCGCCGCCAGTCGGGTCAACTGCCTGGCCGTTGCCTCGACCGTATTGAGCTTGTGGACGGCCAGGTGTCGCTGCAACTCGGCCGCACGGCGCCCCCATTGAGCCGCGCGATGATGGACGGCAGCGATCACCAGCGGGTCCTGCGCCAACAGAACTTGCGTGGCCAACCCAAACTCGTCCAACGCGATGGAAACGCCACCGGCCACGCGACGGTGCCGCAGCGGCTCGACACCGTGCGGCGTCAGCTCGTACGCGCTGCTGGCCTCGGGCACGCCCGGCACGACAAGCGTCAGCCCGTTGGCGGCCGACTGCGGCAGCACGCACTGCGAGCCCGGCGAGGACCACATCGGCAACAGCAACCGGGCGCGATCCGTGCTGAGGACCGCGCCGCTGACTTCAGGAACCGTGCAGGTCGCAGCCGCGGCCGAAGCGCCTGCCGCGGCCCAGGGCTCGATGAGGTCCAGTTCGAGATTGAGCAATTCGAGGGTCATGGCCCGCTGTCGCGTGTCGGCATCGGTGGCCGTCAACGGCGAATCGGACGTAAACAGCACGCCTCGCGAGCCAGCGGCCACGGCCGTATAGCAAAGCAGTCGGACTTGCTCTGGCGTGACCCCGAGCGGCGGCGGCACGCTGGCGTCCAGCATCGCAAGCTGTTGTCGCAGCGCTTCGTTGGGCTGTGTCTGGACCGAAGTCCACACGGGCGTGCCGAGGCTGGCCAACAGCGGCTGTCGGCGAACCCATGCCGCGTAGTCGGTCAAGTTCAGGCTGGTGCCCAGCGGCCGGCGATCGATCAGCAGCAGGTCGGCCGCCCGGCTGTACGCGCGCAAGTCGGTGCGCGCCCTGCAGACCAACGGCCGATTCATACGACGATCCGCCGCGTGGATCTGCTCGGCCCACTGCTGCGTCGATTCCAGTTCGGCCGATCCCAGGTCGTTGCCGAGGTCCCAGGTGAGCACGCAATCGTACTGCGGACCGAGGTCGATTGGTGGCGCGACGCGCGTCGCCCGGCCTGACGCCCCGGCGACTTGCTCCAAGCCGGGCGGCGGACAGATGAGCCAAATGCCCAGTCGATCCGCCTCTTCCAGCAGCGTTGTGTCGGCCAGTCGCGGCAACCAGACGACGTTGAAGCCCATCCTTTTCAGCAGTTCCAGTGGCTCGCCCCGATACTGGATGATCCGCGGGAACATGGGCCGCCCATCAACGAGCAACACCGATCCGGCCAATTTCACCGTGTGTTTCGGGCTCGCGGACTGGCTCGATCCGACCGGTGGCAAGCGGATGACCCCGCCGGAACTCCACGCCGCGGGATTCGAGGTCGGGCCCGTTGAACCGCTGGCCGCGTCTTGCGATTGCCCGACATTCACATAGCCGGTCAACTCGAGGTCGTCCACCCAAACGTTCGACATGCCTTGCCCGCTGTAGACGTTCAACAGCACGGCATCGACGCACGCCTCGCGAGAGTCTACGCCGGACCCAAATTGCGTCCGCAACAGGTGGACTTCGCGTTCCAGCAACCGCGAGAGCTTCTCGATGTGAAGTTGCTGCCAGCGGCCAGCGTCCGAGTAGCGATCGCCGAAAACGACGGCCGTCAGCCCACGGCCGGTTCGCGGATCGGTCGACCGTGGCAGCACGATACGGACCGCCAATTGCGTTCCAGGGTGGTCTGATCGCACCCAAACGCTCACGGCCAAGTCGTCGATGACGGCCGGCCGCCCGACGTCGTGCGCCATGTAGACGCATGAACCGCTGGCCGTCTCAAGCCGCAACCATTCGCACCCGCTGCCGCTGTGGGCGTCTTGCTGAAGACGCTGGTGCTGGAGAACGCGGAATGGCGCGTCGCCGCCCGCCTGACGCCATGTGGGAGGGCCGGCAGCCTCGAACCCTTCGCGCCACGCCGTCTGCGCATGAACGGTCCCGGCCGCCAAAAGCAGCACGAGCGTTGCTGCGAAAGCTGTCGGGTGGCGTGGCAAACGCATCGGCCAGGGCCAGGGTTGGTCGCTTCCGGCAACGTTGCGGAAGAGCAACATGGCCGATTCAGTGGTCAACTCGACGTAAGTGATGCTTGTACCAGGATTTGCGAATAGCATCCAGACCAGTCGTTGCGGTTTGTCACCGGGGGCTTTGGACGAAAGTAAAACAAGATATGCCTAAAACGTGTGTCGGCAATGACTTACGCATTTTCGGCCGGTGTCTCAAGCTCTTCGGCACACCACGTGCTTTTTTCTGCCGCTGTCCGACCCCCATTGAAGGAACAGCCATGAGCGAACCGGCCAACACGCTAAACGTCAACGAAATCCCCCGCGAGGTGATCGACCTTGCAGCCGCCATCGGCACACTGCCGCCCGAACATCGTCAAACGGTCGAACCGTTCATGGCCAAGGTCATCGACAGTAACCGCCGTCGCCGTCGGATTTTATCGCTGGTTCAAGACGCTTTGAGCCAACTGCGGCTCGATATGAAGTACCTGGCCTTCGACCTCGAGGCGACGCGGCGCGAGCGCGACGAATTCCGGCGAAAGCTGGAAGGAACGACCTGAACAACACCTCGGGAGGGGTTGCGGGCCGGCCTGCCACGCAATAGGATGAAAGGGTATTGCCTGCCAGGTTTAGACTCATTCTTGCGTGAAAGCGGGACTCATGGGATACCAGACGGCCGAGCAAGTCGCTCAGCGCGCCTTAGATCTCGCATTGCTCGACGACCGCCAATTGCGCGCCGTCTGGGCCGGCTTTGGCAGCCATGACGTCCCGCTCCAAGAGTTCACCCAGTCGCTCGTTCGTCGCGAGTACCTGACGAATTACCAGGTCGAGCGTCTGGTGAAAGGCGAGCGGACCGGTTTTTTCTTCGGAGACTACCGGGTCCTCTACCTCGTCGGGACTGGCACATTCTCGCGGGTGTACCGTGCCGTTCACAAGCAGACGGGCCAAGTCGTTGCGATCAAGGTACTCCGTGCCCGATTCAGTGAAAACCGCGCCCAGGCCAATCTGTTCGTCCGCGAGGGCCGCGTCGGCTGCGCGCTGCGGCACCCGAACATCGTGCCCATTTATGAGGTCGTCTCCGAACGGCGAACGCACTTCCTGGTGATGGAGTTCGTCGAGGGCCAGAATCTGCGAGAGTTCGTTCGCGTTCGCAAAAAGGTCGCTCCGTTGGAGGCCACGCGGCTGACGATCGGAATCTGCGAGGGCTTGCGCTACGCTTCGGAAAACGGGCTTAGCCACCGCGACCTCAAGATGAGCAACGTCTTGGTTTCGAGTCGCGGCGATCCGAAGCTGGTGGATTTCGGTTTGGCCGCGATGGACGACGCCTTGAGCGACGACGCCCTGGCCGATCTTCCCAACACGCGAACCGTGGACTACGCCGCCCTGGAGCGTGCGACGGGCGTTCGCAAAGACGACGTTCGCAGCGACATCTACTTCCTCGGCTGCATCTATTACCACATGCTGACGGGCCAGCCGCCGTTGCAGGAAACGCGCGATCGGTTGCAACGGCTCAGCAAACAGAGGTTCTTGGATGTCATCCCGATTCAGAAGGCAGACCGCTCGCTGCCAGTTTGCGTGACAACGGTCGTCAACAAGTCGATGTCGTTGGACCCGGAACGTCGCTACCAGACGCTATTGGCTATGCTGGTCGATCTCCGCTCGGCCGCGAAGCGCGTCGCCGCCGGCGCAGCCGATGGCGACGATGCCGCCGTGGTCGATTCCGATTTGCAACGCTCGGCCACCTCCGTGACCCCCGCTGGCAATCGGTCGGTGATGATCGTCGAGTCC
Source organism: Thermoguttaceae bacterium (assembly GCA_039698035.1). Classification (GTDB taxonomy): domain Bacteria; phylum Planctomycetota; class Planctomycetia; order Pirellulales; family Thermoguttaceae; genus JAJFUI01. The sequence continues at coordinate 18,359 of JBDKSW010000001.1, forward strand.
GACGCTCAGATGCAGGAGGTCTTCCGTCGGGGATTCAAGCAGGCCGGCTATCGCGTACTCGTGACGGCCGACCCCGGACGCGCCGCCAGCCGGCTCCGCCAGGACGCCGCGTTGGCCGACTGTGTGCTGTTCAGCGCCCAGCAAATTGGGCAGCCCGCGATCGATGTCTTCAACGAGCTTGGCGACGATAAACAGACGCAGTCGATCCCGGCCGTGTTGCTCCTCGATGCGCCGCAGCAGAAATGGAAGTCCGCCGCCCACACGAATCGGCACCGGATCGTTCTGTCGATGCCGCTGACGATGAAGCAGCTCCGCACGGCGCTCGAACAACTGATTCCAGGCGACGTAAAGACGGTCTGAGCCGGCACAGGGCTCTGCGAAGGCTGCCCCAGTCTTGGCGCTAGCCGCCCATCATCGGGAGCATCTCACGCATCATGCTGATGGCGGCGGGGCCGACCAGCACGACGAAGATGCCCGGGAAGATGAAGAGCACGAGCGGGAAGATCAGTTTCACGGCCGTTTTCGCGGCCTTCTCTTCGGCCAACTGTCGGCGACGCACACGCATCGAATCGCTCTGGGTGCGGAGCGCCTGGGCGATGCCGCTGCCAAACCGGTCGGCCTGAATCAGCACGGCCGCCAAGGATCGCAAATCGGCAACCCCCGTGCGGCTGCCCAAATCGTGCAGCACTTCGGCCCGGGGACGGCCCATCTGAAGCTGGAAGTTTGACAGGGCAAACTCCTCGGCCAGGACGCGATAAGTGCGCTTCAGTTCGTCGGCCACTTTACGCATGGCCTGATCGAGTCCCAAGCCGGCCTCGACGCACACGACCATCAGGTCCAACGCATCGGGCAAGGCGAGAAACACGGCCTCCTTGCGGCTGCTGCCAATGAAGCTGATCACCAACTCGGGCAAGTAGAAAAACAGGCCGCCGATCATTACCGACCAAGCCAGGGATTTCTGATCGACGCCGCGCAGGGATGTGAGCATACCGCCGCCCAGGAACAGACCGACAACCAGTCCGGTGAACTTCAGACCGAGAAAGATCGTGCCGGCAGATTCGCTTCGGAAACCGGCGTTGGAAAGCCGCATCCGCAGCTTGCTGATCTCGGCTTCGCTTTTGGGCTGCAACGGTTTTGCCAACGACGGCGAGGCCTTTTCCAAGACTCGGGTGAATGCGTCGGATTGCTTGAGAGCGCTTTCGTTGGCGGCTTTGCGACGCTTGCGAGGGTCTTTCAACTCTTCAAGGCGTTCCAGGGCGCGAGGCCTCCCGGTCGCCATGAGATCCAACGCCCACCATGCCAACGCGCCGAAGGTGCCAAACAGCGCCAACGGGACGAGGGTCTCGAGGTTGATGAGGTTTTGAGCGAGGATCATGGCTTCATCTTTCCGGGATGGTTTTCGCGACGCCTTGTCACACCTTGATGTTGATGATCTTGCGGATGACCAAGGCCCCGAGGATTTGCATGATCACGGCGGCGGCGAGCATTTTCGTGCCCGCGGTGTCCGTGAACAGCACCATGACATAATCGGGATTGAGCTGGTAGACGGCGATGAACAGGACGAACGGCAGGGCCAGCAGCACAACGCCCGAAAGCCGACCCTCGCCGGTGAGCGCTTGGATTTGTCCCCAAATGCGGAACCGTTCGCGAATCAAGTTGCCAATCTTGTCCAGGATTTCGGCCAAATCGCCGCCCGTCTGGCGTTGAAGGATGATGGCCGTGACGAAAAATTGCAGGTCGAGGTTCGGCACGCGCTCGGTCATGGTGTGAAGCGACTCCTCGAGAGGAATGCCCAAGTTCTGCTCCTCGAAGACGCGGCCGAACTCCTTGGAGATCGGCTGTGGCATTTCATTGGCCACCAGATTGAACCCAAACGCGAGGCTCTGTCCGGCGCGCAGCGTTCGGGAGATCATTTCCAAGGCGTCTGGCAACTGGGCCGCGAACGTCTTCATGCGGCGCTTGCGACGCATCATCAGCCACATGAGCGGAAGCGATGCCATGGCGATTCCGACCAGCGGCAGCAGCACCAAGTGAACGCGGGCCACGGCCCCGACCAGCATGCCCAGCAGCGCCAGCGCCGAGGAAATCAGCGCCAGCTTGGTCGTTGTCAGATTCGTGTCGGCTTGCTCGAACAGCAGGCTGATGTTGCCGAATCGCCCCAGAAACAGTTCGACGATGCCCGGTCTTTCATCGAGCGGCTGCGAAAGAATGCTGGCTTGCGCGGCGAGGCCGGACCGGGCGGTGCCGTTCGCGCCCGTCAGCAAGTCGAGCCGGTTCTCGATCTTTTGGACCGGCTTATCGCGCCACAACAGTGACGCGCCGCCGACCATCGTGGCGACGCCAACGAACGCGATCAAGGCCATCAATAGTGGGCTCAAGGATCAGTCCTCCAACATGACGCGCTCGCGGAACGCGCTGCTTGGCAACCGCACGCCTGCCGATTCGAGCCGCGACATGAACATCGGCCGAATGCCCGTCGCCACGAACTTGCCGTAGGTCCGGCCGTTTTCGTCGACGCCTTCCCGATCGAAACGGTAGATGTCTTGCATGACAATCGTGTCTTGTTCCATGCCAACGATTTCGGCGATCGAAGTCACCTTGCGGGGGCCGCCTTGCAATCGGCTGGCTTGCACCACGATATCGACGGCGCTGGCCACCTGGGCTCGCATGGCCTTCAGCGGCAGTTCGTAGCCGGCCATCATGATCATGGTTTCGAGACGCGACAGCGCGTCGCGCGGGGTATTCGCGTGCAGCGTGGTCATCGAGCCTTCGTGGCCCGTGTTCATCGCTTGCAGCATGTCCAGCGCCTCGGCGCCACGGCATTCGCCGATGACGATTCGCTCGGGCCGCATACGCAAGGCGTTGCGCACCAGGTCGGTTGCCGTGATGGCGCCCTTGCCTTCGATATTCGCCGGACGTGTTTCGAGCCGGACGACGTGATCCTGCTGCAATTGCAGCTCGGCCGCGTCCTCGATGGTGACGATGCGGTCGGTGTTCGGAATAAAACTCGACAGCGTGTTCAATAGCGTCGTCTTGCCCGAGCCGGTGCCGCCGGAAATGATGATGTTCAGTCGCGCCTTGATGGCGCCCTCGAGCAACATGACCATCTCGGGCGTGAACGCCTTGACGTTGAGCAAGTCTTCCAGCTTCAGCGGATTGGCCCCGAAACGACGAATGGAAACGCAGGCCCCGTCGAGCGCCAGCGGCGGGATGATGGCGTTGAAACGCGAGCCGTCAAACATGCGGGCGTCGACCATCGGACAGGTCTCGTCAACGCGCCGTCCCACACGCGAGATGATTCGATCGATGATCTGCATCAAGTGCTTGTTGTCGCGGAAGACAACGTTGGTCTTTTCCATCTTGCCGCGACGCTCGCAGTAAACGTTCTTCGGTCCGTTGATCAAAATATCGCTGATCGTCGGGTCCTTGAGGAGCATTTCGAGCGGACCAAGACCAAACGTCTCATCGAGTACCTCGCTGACCAATCGGTCTCGCTCGCCGCGATTCAGCAGCGTGTCTTCCGTATCGCAAAGGTGCTCGACGACCAGGCGGATTTCGCGCCGAAGCGTGTCGCCATCGAGCTCTCCGACGCGGGATAGATCGAGCTTGTCGACAAGCTTGCCGTGGATGCGCTGCTTCAGCTCCTCAAAGTTGCTTTCCTTGGGTTCGCTGGATCGCAGTGGGGTCATTAATTTAGCCATGGCACGAATCCGTCATGTCGTTTCAGTACGTAGTCCTGCATGAAAACGATAGCTTACGGAGAGACGCAAGCCTAAGATCGCTATGGCGAGGGGGGCGTGCCGACGTGATCGCGAGCGGAAGGGCCGGTTGTAGCGAGTGAACCGGGATTGCGGACGTCGACGAGAGGTCAACGCTCGAGCTACTTGCCGGCTTTCCCCTGCAAGAGCCGCAAGAGGCCGCCGAAGTTCTTCTTGGCGGCCGGCTCCTCGGGCTCGCTGTCGTTGCCGGTCAGGGCCTTGGCCAGGCTGGTCAGCGATTGGGTGATGGCCGCTCGGGGCGCACTCTCGAACAATGGGACGCCATTGTTCCGAGCGTCGATCATCGTGCGGTAATCGTTCGGCAGTTGCCAGTAGATTTGCTTGCCGATCGTCTCTTCTGCCTTCTTCAGCGTGATCTGACCGTTCTCCAGGCCCACCCGGTTCACGATGATCTTCACCTTGTCGGCCAGTCCTTCCATGTTTCCGAAGGACATCATCAACCGCACGACATTCCGCAGGCAGGGCAGATCGAGTTGCGTGCAGAGCAGAATATGGCTGGCCATCTCCAAAGCGATCATGTCGATCGGGCTGTAGCCCTTCGAGAGGTCCAGCACCAGGTGCGTGAACGTCGCCTTCAGGAGGCCGATCACCCGTTGCAGGTCGCCTGGCGTCACCAGGGCGACGTCTTCCAGTTGCACGGGCCGTGGCAGCAGATACAGCCCCGACGAGTGCTTCGTCAGCGAACGCTTCAGCAACGAGAAATCGAGCCGCGTGACGTTCTGGGCCACGTCGACCAACGTGTAGTCGGGAATCGTGTCGAGAAACACGTCCGCGTCGCCGAGGCAAAGGTCCAGGTCGATCAGTGCGACGGAATTCTGCGGGTTCTTGGCCAGGATGCAGCCCAGATTGACCGCGAGGCTCGTGGTGCCAACGCCGCCGATCGCGCCGGCAATCGCGATCACTTGGCTGCCGTTGGTGTGGCTCTCGCCGCGGCCCAATCGTCGCTGGCTGATTCGCCCGACGGCCGCCAGCAAGTCCTCGATGCGCACGGGCTGGGTGAGGAACTCTTTGGCCCCAGCGCGCAACGCTTGCAGAATCAGATTTCCGTCGTTCGAGGAACTGATGACCAGCACGGCGCAGTCGGGTGATGCGACGGCCAGCCGACCAACCAGTTCCAACGCCTTCTCCGGGTCCGAATCGATCGCAACCAGACCGATGTCCGGGTTCGTCTGGGCCACCACGTCGGCGAAGAACTCGTAGCGAGAGCACTCAGCTTCGAGCCAGATCATGTCCATGCCCAGCAGTAGGCTTTTCAGCGCCTCTCGCTGCAAATCGCTGGGATCGACAATGGCTAAGCGAAGAACGTTGCTCATGGATGGCCTATCGTTGGCGCGGTCTCGGGGGCCCACCGCGGCACACTAGCGAAGCGTTGTCCTGGTCCGCCACCGTCGCCCGAGGGCGGCGGTGCAACTGTTGCGTGGCGACATGGGCATGTGCCACACACCAGTCTACTTTACAACGTCGTAGCCGACCGGGCCTATAAAACTCGGCGGGCCATTTCGCGTTCCAACGGATGAGCCATCGCCAGCTGCGGTCCGATTGGATGGACTGTAGCGGTTGTTCGCCACGCGCTGCCGAGCGCTTGCGGCGGCTTCCGGCCGATTGTTGCCGCCCAAGGCCTCGTCGCCTGGCGGCAGTTGTTCGTCCGGCGGGCCTGGCAGCATGCCATCCGGAGTCTGGCCGCCGTTTCCGGCTGGGCAGCAATTCGGCACTTCCAGAAAGCCCTTCATGAACAATTCCCAATCGCTCGGACTGGTCGTCTGTGTCCCAGGACCGCAGCGAGGCACTTCGCTGGGATCCATTGCCTCGACCAGTTCGGGCGTGACCATCATCAGCAATTCGATCTCGTTCCGGTTCTCCTTGACGTGCCGAAACGCGGCGCCCAGATACGGCACTTCGCTGATCCACGGCAGGCCGCCATTCTCTGCTTCGACCACGGTCTGCACCAAGCCGGCTAGCGCCAGTGTCTGGCCCGCGCCCAGCTCGACGGTCGTCTTGACGTAGCGATTCTTGATTCCTGGCACTTGCGTGCCGTTGATATCAAAACTTCGTGTCTCGTCCAGTTCGCTGATCTCGGGCAGGACGTCCAGTCGGATTCTTCCGTTGCCGAGAACCGTCGGCACGAACTTGACGTGCGTGCCGTACTGCTTCCACGAGATCGAGATCGTTCCCAAGCTCTGCGGCTCGGGCACCGGGATTTCGCCGCCCGAGCTGAACGATGCTTTTTCGCCGTTGACGGCCACCAGGGTCGGCTCCGACAGAATCTTCATCAGATCGTCTTGCCGCAGGGCGTCGAGGACGCCATAGAAGGAGCTGGCGCCGTCGACGATGCCGAAGGCGAAGGTCCCGGCGGACGATGTCCGAAAGACGCCGGTCGAGCCGCTGCTGACGTCGGTCATCAGCCCGGAAGGAGAGGAAACGACGTTATTGCTACCCGTCATCTTACCCCAGTCGAACCCCAGGCGTCGCAGCTTGGTTCGCGACACTTCCATGACCTTGACGTGCAACAACACCTGTTGGCACCCGCCGACCCGAAGGTTGTTGATGACCTTCGGATAGAACTCCTCGGCGATGCGGATGATTCGCTCGACGTGTTGCGGGTCGTCCACGAAGCCGGAGACGAGAACGGAATTTGCCACCGGCGTGATCTTCAACGCCGCCTGGGGAAAGGTCGACCGCAGGATCATCTCGAGTTCCCTGGCGTCGCCGTGAATCATCAGATCGACGGTGAATAATTTCTTCGCGTCGTCCCAGACGTTCAGTTGGGTGACGCCTGTCGCCTTGGCCGAGATTTGCACCTGGTTGGGCGTGATAGGCGTCAGTTCCACCAAGTCGGGATTGTTGACCTGTGCCTGCGTGATCTTCCGGTCTAGCGTCAAGATGCGGCTGCTGTGAACCGTCATTTGGAGGCGGTCGCTCGCGTGCTGAATCTTATAGACGACCGACGGGAGGGGTGGCGGCGCGGCGGGCGTCTGTTGGCCAAGAGCGGTCAACGAAAACAGGCCTGTCAACAATAGCGATCCGACGATTCGCGGAAGAAGTCGGGTACACATCCTTGTGTTCCTTATACGCCCGGTCCCAGCACGGCGTTTCGGTTCGCTGCGATGCTCCGCATCGCAACTGCCTTAGGGCTGCTCACACGCAACGCGGAAGTTTGTCGCGATGCGCGGACGCCCAGCGTTCTGGCGACATTACGCCCTATCCCCTTTGTCATTCACTTTTGGAGCGGCCTTCGGAGTTGGCTGGTCCGCGGCCGGTTCGGCGGCCGGTTCCGGCTTGGCGTCCGGGCCGGCGGCGCCGGCTGGGGCCGAAACCTTCCAGCCGCCGTCTGGCGAATCCGCGTTGGCGGAGTCGGTCTCGAACTGCACGTCTTCGACGGCGCCCGGTTTCAGCACGCGCATCGTCCAAGTGGCCCGCGTCCTGGTCGGCGTGGCGGTTGCCGACGTCGGCTTGTTCTTCATCGAGTCGAGAAAATTGACGAAGCTCTGCTTCTTTTCGGGCGCATCCTTGGCGACCGCTTCGCTTTCCTTCGCGGCTTCACCCTTCGATGCGGTTCCCAGCAATTCGCTGGGCCTTGCCTGGGCCGTAGCGGCCGTCTCGGCCTCGTCCTCGATTCCGCGCATCACGAGTTGGATCATGCCAAGCTGGCTGGCCAGCATCACCTTGGCCGCTTGGTCCGGAGTGACCAACAGGGAGATCGTCTTGGCGACAATCGACTTGCCGCCGTCCTTTTGGCTCTCCAGCCCAACAACGTCGTTGACGGCAAAGACCTTGATATCCCGAAGGATCGTCCGCGTTACGGTTTCGGGGATGTCGTGACTGAGGTCCTTGACCAGATGCACCATGACGTCGACGCGGTCGCCAGGCAGAATGAGGCTGCTGCCGCCGCTGACCAGGTCCACCTTCACCGAAACAACGCGGTAACCCTTGGGAATCAACGCGGTCGCGCCCTGATCCCGGTCGCCCTTGCCTAGCAGCTTGTTTTCCAGAATTGGCTCGCCGGCATAGAGCTTCGTGCGAGTCCGGCGGCCGTCGATGTCTTCAATCCTTGAAATCGTGCCCGGCGGAACCTTGTCTTTGGGCCACTGCTCTTCCTTAAGCAGTTGAGCGGACAACATCTCGCCAAACCCGATGTCCGTCGTGACGACAAAGACGGGCACCGTCTCGCCAGGCGTGGTGGTCTGGGCATTGCGACGGGTCATCCACTGGTGGACGCCGATGGCCGCGACCATGGCGCAACCAAGCGAAAACATCAGCAATGCGAGCGATTTCGGGCGCATGGTGGTTCTCGGACTACTGGACCGTTTCGCGACGCATCACGGTCTTCGCGGTCAACTGCGTTGTCTTATTCAGAAACATGGGCGACGGGAGCCAAGTGACGCTGCCGAACGGAATGCTGACGGTCACGGTCACCGGCTGTCCGTAGCCGGCCGAGGTCGGCTCCGTGGGGTTGATCGTCACGGTCGCCCCGGTGATCCCGGCGCTGGAAAGGTAAGTGCTTACCTTGTTTGCCACGACGCTGGCCGTGGGCGTTGTCGAGTCAAGCACGGCAATCCTCGCTCCTTCTCTGGATGCGTTGGTCAAAATCCCTTGGACCATGATCGCCCGACCGAACTCGATGATCCCAAACACCAACAGAAAGAAAATCGGGCAAACGATGGCGAACTCAACCAGAGCCGCCCCTCGTCGTTTTCTTCGGCACCTTCGGCAAGTCCTCTCTAGCTTATGTGCGAAAGGACCGCCGGCCGTCCCAAGATTGACCGAGAGATTGCGTGGTGTGACATTGTTGGCGTTGTTTTGGTGACTCACAGAAGCATCCCCGCCCAGGCAAAATAGGCAATCGAGCCAATGGCAATTGGAATTCCATACGGAAGCAAGAGCATGCTGCTCTTTCGGCCGGCTGCGATCTCAGACAGCGCGTTGGGGTTCTTGATGATCAGGATTTCCTGGGTGATGCCCCAGAACTGCGCGACATGGTGGCGCCACTGTCGGCGCCACGGCACCATCAGCACGGCAATGACACCGCCGACGATGGCCGAGACGCAGAAGGCGTACAAGGTGTCGGTGCTGCCAATCCAGGCTCCGACGCCGGCAAGCAGTTTTACGTCGCCAGCGCCCATTCCGCCGATTGCGTAAGCCGGCAGCAGCAGCATCAGGCCGACGATCGTGCCAAAGAGGCTCCAAAGAAGTCCTTCCCAGCCGAAGCAGGCGACGCCATAGGCCCAACCACTGACGACCAATGGAAGGGTAATCCAGTTGGGTACCCTCAGTTGCCAACCGTCAATCACGGCGGCTAGCACGAGCACGCCGCTCAGGAGCCAAACTGGCCAATGTTGGGCAACCGAGGGGAGGAATTGGTCGAAGCCGGACATCGCATACTCTCCGTGTCTTGATTCGTTATTGGTTTTCGCACTGTACCTGGGTTGGCACACTGTCAAGCCCTTGGGTTCTCGCCCCCGGCGTTGAGCGCGTCCGTTGCGACTCCGGCGACGCCGGCACAACGCATCGAACGGGCATATGTCGGGTTGCGGACATCGCCGGCGTGGAACGGCTCGCGAGCCGGTTGGCGTCGGCAATGGCCCAAAGTGCTTCCAGTGTGCCCCCATTGAATCCTAGCTTAAGAATTAGCGATGCCCGCCACGCACTTTTAGGTGCTGGCCGCCCAGGCACAATTGGCACTCTCGAACAGTGCGTTCGTTTTGGTGCCGACGGCCAGGACTCCTGCCAGGCACACGAGAATGATCAGGGCCAACATGACCGCATATTCGACCGCTGTTGGTCCATCCTCGGCAACGAGGAACCGTCGGATTTTTGGGTTGAGTCGTTTCATGATGGCGTTTTCCGTGTCGTCGAACCTTGGATATTTGCCTTGACTATGATCTGGCGGGCGAGGCTTTTCCGGCCTTTTGCTCGGCTCGGCTCGATCATTCGCCGGCAAATACCAATAAAGAAGCCCCCTCGGGGCCATCCGTTGGCGCCGAGGGGGTTGCTTCTGGTTCAAGCGGCTCCTTCCGACTTTATGCTAGGTGCCGGCCCCCAGGGTGCTCGCGGCGCTGTCGAACACAGCGGCGGCCCTCGTGCCGATCGCGGTGATCGCGGTCAAGCAGACGATGACGATCAAGGCCAGCATCACGGCATACTCAACCGCGGTGGGGCCGTCCTCGGAGACCAGGAAACGCTGTACCTTCTGAGCGAACGACTTCATCGGTATTCCTCCTTCCAACCGAGATTCCCCTGCGGCAATCGTGGTTGGAACAACAAACTTTGTGGGGTTCCTTGGGACGTAACGCCAGTTTCACTTCGGACCGGCGTCGGCCTGTAAATCCGCCCTCCGGAACCCGAGTTGTGTAAAGTTGAACACCACTGCCTCGCCATTCGCCGTGGACGAGAATCAGGGGTTCCAGGCCTTTCAAACGCGAAGCCTCGCCGGTTGGACAAGTTCATCAAACATCCGGCAGAAAAGCTCCCACGCCGGGTCGCCCCAGCGGCGGGCCTTTCAGCCAGCCGTCAAGGCGTCCCGCTCTACTGAAAACCTAGGTCGGATTTTCGGCTTGTCAAACGGCTTGCCCAGAAAATCTTGCCGAGCCGGAAAATATCCCGTTAAGACGCAACCTTAACCCAACCGATAACCGTTTACAGCGCCTCTGGCCTGCTCATCTCAAGGATTGGACATGCACTGGCTCGATAAGGCGGTCCGGCAGATTCTGGCTCACCCAGTCTGCGGCTACCAGCGCAAGGCGCGGCCAGCCGTCGAGCCGACGGCCCTGACCGTGCTGGCCTTGCTGGCCATCAATCGCGGCAGCGACGCCACGGCGGCGCTCGACTGGCTGTTGGCCGCCCAGTCGCCCGATGGGAGCCTTGGTCTCGACGCCGACACGCATCAACCATGCTGGCCCACGGGCTGGGCCGCGCTGGCTTGGAACAACGCCGCTCGGGAGCCTCGCGACGCCAAATCGCCGTGGGCGACGGCGGCCCAACGAGCGATAGCCTGGTTGCTGAAGGCCCGCGCCGTGGCGATGCCCCGGTCGGCCAACATGGAGGACGACCGCCAAGTGTTGGGGCACGACATCACGTTGCACGGCTGGCCTTGGGCTCAAGGCACGCACTCGTGGGTCGAGCCGACGGCCATCAACCTGCTTGCCCTCCGCGGCGCGGGCAAGACGGACCATCCGTTTTATCACGAGGCCGTGAAGATGCTGCTGAATCGGCAACTGCCGGCTGGCGGCTGGAACTTTGGCAACACGACCGTGCTGGGGCACGTGCTTTGCCCCCAGGTGCAGCCGACCGGTCTTGCACTGGCCGCGCTGGCTGGCCAGCCGCGCATTCGCGACGCAATTCAGCCGTCGGTCGATTATCTTCGGCAGTCTCTTTCGCGGCGCACGACGGCCGCCTCGCTCGCCTACGCGCTGATTGGCCTGGCCGTCCATGAGCTCCGGGCGCCGAATACGGAAGATTTGCTCGCGTCGGCCTACGAGCGAACGCTCGAAAACGGGGGCTCTCCCTATAGTACGGCACTCCTGGTTCTGGCGGCCAAACGCGAGGCGTTCGCGCATTCGCTCTCCGACCGAGCCGCGCCCCCTGAGCTTCCGAGGTCATGATGGATTGTCACGCGGGTCAAACGCCGTGCCATTCGATGCTCAATCGCCGACGCCTTTTGTTGGGCAGCGGCGCCGTCGGCGCGGCGGCCATCGGCTATTCGCTCGTGCGGGCCCACTTCTCAAAAAGGGAGCCCGTTTTTCTCGCACGAAACCAGCGTTATGACGGACCGCTGGCTGCGACCATTACGGCCGGACTCAGGGCCGTCGGGTTCGATGCCGCCTGGGTGCGTGGCCGTAAGGTCCTGCTCAAGCCGAACCTGGTCGAACCGATGGCCAGCGCGCCGCAGATCACCACGCATCCAAGCGTCGTCGCGGCCGCGGCCGACGTGTTTCGTCGCTGGGGGGCCGAAGTCTCCGTCGGTGAGGCCCCGGGCAACGTTCGCGATACCGAAATGGCGCTGGTCGAATCGGGCATGAGCGACGCGCTGCGCGGCGAAAAGCTGCCATTCCATGACTTGAACTACGACGAGTTCAAGGAAGTCCCCAACGCCGGGCGCTGTAGCGCGCTGCAGCGTTTCACGCTTCCCAAGGCCGTCGCCTCGGCCGATCTGATCGTCTCGATGCCCAAGCTCAAAACGCACCACTGGATCGGCGTCACGGCCGCGATGAAGAACCTGTATGGCGTCCTGCCGGGCATTGTCTATGGATGGCCAAAGAACGTCTTGCACTACGCCGGCATTCCCCAGACCGTGGTCGATATCAACGCATCGCTGCCGCAACGCATTGCGATTGTCGATGGCATTGTTTGCATGGAAGGCGACGGCCCGATCCTCGGCAGTCCGAAGCCGATGGGGCTGATCGCCGTCGGCATGAGCCTGGCGGCTCTGGATGCCACGTTGGCCCGCATCGCGGGTTTCAACCCCTACAAAGTGCCTTACTTGGCCCTGGCCGACGGTCGCCTGGGGCCGATCGACGACCGGCGGATCATCCAACGTGGCGAGCCCTGGCGAGACCTGGCCAGCCCGTTCTCGATCATCGACCGGAAAGACCTGCAAGCGATGCGCTAGTTCCACCCGGCGCCCGGCCTGCAAAAACGGCAGTTGCGGCGCAACCGGATGTTGGGGGGCTCGCTGGTCGTGAGTCGGCGACCGACCGTCGTGAAATATAGTAGGGTTCAAGTGAAGGATAGTACCACGAGTACCCTCGCGCTGATGGGGGTGCAATATGCATACTCAATGTCCACGATGTCAGGCCGTTTTCGTCCAGGCGAAGAATCGCGAGGGGCCGAACTTTTGCCCGCAGTGCAACAGCCTGTTTCGGTTGCAAGAGCCGAAGTTGCCGCCTTGGATTCTCGGTGTGTTGACCATTTTAGTCGCCAACTGGCAGATCCTCAGTCGCCATTAGACCCGTGACCTATGTTTGGGCTGGGAAGTCCCTGGAGCCCAAGGGGTTGCGAGTCCGCTGATGTCGAGCCTGTTGTCGCCCATATCGGAAACGTCGGCCAAAAACGCCGGGCGATGGCTGACGACCTGCTCGTGGGCGTCAGCCGCGATTCTATTGAGTGTCTTGGCGTGGCCGCTCCTGACGGGCCGCGTCTATGTGGCCGACGATCTCGGCGCCTTCCATCTGCCGCTGCGGGCTTTCTACGCCGAACAGCTCGCTCAGGGTGAGCCTTACGATTGGATGCCGAGCCTCTACTGCGGCTTCTACGTGACGGGCGAAGGCCAAGCTGGGCTTTACCATCCGCTGCACCAGTTTCTTTACCGTTTTCTGCCGCTTCGCATCGCCCTCGGCTGGGAGTGCCTGCTGTCGTATCCGCTGATGATGCTTGGCGTCTGGCTTTGGCTGCGTCGGAGGCTCGGATCGAGCGAAGCGGCGGCGTTCGGCGGTCTGCTGTTCACCTTCAGCAGCTTCAATCTGCTCCACTTCGTCCATCCCAATGCCGTGGCCATCATCGCGCACGTCCCTTGGCTGCTTTGGGCCATCGACATCGTGCTGACCGATTCGCGCCGACGCCGCATCATGCTGGCCGCGGCCGGCGTCGCCTTGCTGACCGGTTCGCAAATCCTTCTCGGCGGTCCGCCGTATGTGTGGCTATCGCTTGTCTGTGAAGTCTGCTACGCAACGTTCCTTTTGTGGACGTACAAATACGCGGCGCGCACGGGCTGCGACAGCTTGGCGACCTGCCAGGGTTGCGTCGGCTGCGCGACGCGCACTTGGCCGCGGCTGGTGATTGCCAAGGGGATCGGCATCGTCCTTGGCACGGTTCAATGGCTGCCGACCCTGGACGCTTGGCTTCACAGCATTCGCATCGAGTTGGACAGCTCGTTTGCCGCAGGCGGTTCGCTGCACCCGATCAACCTGTTGCAGTTGGTGTCGCCCTACCTGCTGGCCGGCCGCAGCATGGAAGACAACTTCCACGAGTTTGCCATGTACGTCGGCGTCGTGCCGTTGGTCTCGGTTGCCTGGCTCGTCGCGCGTCACCGGGAACTGGGTACGTCGGGCCCCTTGGTGCGAGCGGCTGCCGGTTTTGCCGGCGTGGCCTTGCTTTTGGCGCTGGGGCAATACGGTCCGCTGTTTGGCCTGATGTCTTGGCTGCCGGTACTGCGGTGTTTTCGGCTTCCGTGCCGGTATCTGTTGCTCATGCAGTTGGCGGTCGCCGTCCTGGCCGCTGTTGCACTCTTGCTGCTCAGTCGAGAAACAGTCCGTGCGCGAAGGCGAGGCCGGATGGCGTTCGATCGCCGATTGGCGCTGGCCCTGTGGCGCGACTTCAAGCCGCTCTGGTTCGTCGTGGGCATCTCGATGGCCGTCGGGCTGCTTGGCGTCCAATGGCGCCGCGAGTCGTTCATCGCGCCGTGGTACGCCGTGTTGGCGGGCCCCGCACTGATGACGACGGCGGCCCTGTTGTTGGTCGCCGCCTCGCGAGGCCATCGGCCGGCGCTGATCGGGCTGGTGCTGCTGGCCGCAGGCGACCTCGGCTGGTACGGCATGAGTCCCACCGTCTATCCTCAGAATGCCACGCTGAGAGAGTACACCCGCGCGGTCAATGTGCCGCCAGGCAAGCCGGACGGTCGCGTCGTCGGTGCACGGCTGAAGACGGGCGAGCCCGGCATCCGCACTGGCAACCCAATGACGCTGCTCGGTTGGCGTTGCGCCGACGGCTACGCGGGTCTGGAACCTCGCCAGCGGCTCGATTATCACCAGTTGCACGCCCTGCGGGCCGCCGGCGTCCAATGGGTGCAATGCGATCCGACAACGGCCGACGTAGTCGGTCTGAAGCCCCGCAATGCAACGTGGGCCGAAGTGCCCTCGCCGCTGCCGCGCGTTCGCATGATGTCGCAATGCGTCGCCAGCGACGATCCGGCGAAGGACATCGCGAAGATCCCGCTGGACACCGTGGCGCTCTGCGAGGTGCCTTTGACGCTCGTCGCTTCGCGGCCTGGCCGCGCCGTGCTGGCGGCGGAGCGTCCCGGCCACCTTGAAGTTCTCGTGGATTGCCCTCGGTCACAGTTGCTCGTTGTCAGCGAGAGCTATCACCGCGGTTGGCAAGCGACCTCGGACGGCCGCCCTCGCGAGGTGTATCGCACGAATGGCGACTTCCTGGGGTGCCTCGTGGAACCGGGGCGACATCGCGTCACTTTCGACTTCCAGCCGGAAAGCCTCCGGCGAGGACGGCTCACATCCTGCGTGGGACTGGCAATGATTTCTCTTTGTTTTCTCGGCTGGGCCGGGGCGCCGCAGCTTGGGCCCAAAGAGACGATTTCCCACGACTGAGTTCCGCGACAACGAGCGATGCCCGTCTTCATCATGCTTGGCGCGTACGCCCTGTTCTGCCGAATTTGCACCGACTTGGCCATCTCTGGTTGGGCCGCCCAAGTGTTGACGGGCAGTTTTTCTCGTGGCGTTCAATGCGGTGGGGAGCAGCGTTCTCGGCGAATACGTGGTTCGCATCTACGACCAGGCTCGCGGGCGTCCGCAATACGTCGTTGGCCGCACGGTCAACCTCTGCCAAATGGCTTTGCCGGGCCCTGCGTCCACGGCATTCCACGAGTTCGATGATGTGGCGTGCTTGGCTGTGTTGGCACAAGCGGAGCGGTTGCTTGCGCCGCCGATGCCCCAGTCGGCCGACGTCGCGGCCATCGGCCCTACCGCTCGCACTTCCGCAGGTAGCTGATGCTGTCGCGAGCCAGCCGCTCGGGCCCAGGCGTGTAATCGAGCACCTCGACCGAGACCCAGCCGCGATAGTCCACGTCTTGCAGCGCCTTGAGAATCGGCACGAAATCGAGTTTGCCGAAACCTGGTCCCTGACGATTGGGGTCATTCGCGTGGAAGTGGACAAGCCACTCGCGATACTTGTGAATGATCTCGGGAATGGGCGCTGCCTCGCCGGCCATCGCCTTGCAGTCCAAGTGGAGCCGACAGCGGGGTGAATCGACGAGCTTGGCCAGCTCGACCCCGTCGGCTGCCGTCATGAGGAAGTTTGTCTCGACGGCCGCCAACGGTTCGATGGCCATGGTGACTTGGGTTTTCTCGAGCATGGGGACTGCGGCTTGGAGCACCCCGGCCGCGCGCTTCATGCCTTCGGCTTTGCTCAAGTGAGGGGCCAGATTCCGCTGCGCAGGCGAGCCGAGGACCATGATTCGCCCACCGAGGTCGGCACAGAATCGCGCCAACTCGCCAAGATAATCGGCCGTTCGTCGGCGCACGTCGGCGTCGTCGGTGGTCAGATGGAAACCCTGGGTCTTTGCGAGCAGCCAGTGCAGGCCCACGACCTCCAACCCGGCCGCCTCGACCATGCGTCGCACTTCGGTTCGTCGGCGGGCCGACACGTCCGTCACCAAGGGCGCGACAGTGAACGGGGCAATTTCGATGCCCCGATATCCGCACTCGGCGGCGAACCGAAACGCCTTCTCAAGCGGCCAATCGACGAACGTCTCGTTGCAGACCGCATACTTGAACGGCGATTTGGCATCGCTCTCGGCACGAGCCCAGGACAACGGAACTGACAAGCCAGCAGCCGCTGCGCCAACAGTCGTCAGCGTGCGGCTCAAGAACTGACGGCGATTGACGCCGGTGGAAAGCGAACACCTCGTCATTGCATCCTCCGAGGCCCTTGGCCGGTCGATCGAGGATTGATTGGAATGACACTCAAAGTCCCTTGGCGGCCAGCCACCGCTCGGCGTCGAGGGCCGCCATGCAGCCGCTTCCGGCGGCCGTGATGGCTTGCCGATAATAATCGTCGGCCACGTCGCCGGCCGCGAAGACACCCTCGACGCTGGTATAGCTCCGGAACGGCGTTGTCCAGCGGAGGTACTGTTTGTCGGTCAACGCCAGACGGCCCTTCAGAAAGGCCGTGTTCGGCGTGTGACCGATGGCCAGAAACACGCCGGTGACCTCTTTTACCAATTCGGGCTCGCCGGCCGTGCTCTGCAGCCGGACGCCCGTAACACCCTGTTTGTCGTTGCCGAGGACCTCTGCCAGCGTACGGTTCCACAAGACCTCGATCTTCGGATTGCTCAGCGCTCGCTGCGACATGATCTTCGACGCGCGCAGTTCGTTCCGGCGATGAATCATATAGACCGTGCTGGCGAACTTGCTGAGATAGTCGGCCTCCTCGACGGCCGAATCGCCGCCGCCGACGACGGCCAGCGGTTTGTTGCGAAACCGCGGCAGGGCTCCATCGCACACGGCGCAGGCGCTGACGCCACGATTCTTGTAAAGCTGTTCTGAAGGAAGTCCCAGGTAATTCGCTCGGGCGCCGGTCGCCACAATCACCGCGTGCGCCTCATGCTGCTTGCCGTCCGACGTGGCAAGGCGAAAAGGCCGGTCGCTGACATCCACGTCGACAACGTCCTCCGTGACGATTCGCGTGCCAAAGTTCGCGGCCTGCTGCCGCATCAGGTCCATCAGTTCTGGTCCGCTGACGCCCTCTTTGTTGTGCGGGGCCATGGTCAGACGCCGATCGGGCGCGATGGCGCTGTCGAGATAGGGCCCAAGATCGCCGGCCGGATAGCCGGGATAGTTTTCCACTTCGGTGGTCAAGGCCAATTGGCCCAAGGGCAGCGTGCCCGCCAGCCGGTTCTCTTCTGTGACGGCGCCCTCGAAGACGAGCGGATTGAGTGCCGCACGGGCCGAATAAATAGCGGCCGTCCAAGCAGCCGGCCCACTGCCGATGATGATGACTTTTTCGGGCATGACGTTCTCTGGTGCTCCTGGTGCGATTGCCTGCCGGCGTCCGTTGCTTGGCCATTATAGGGCATCTCGGTCCCTCGTCCATCGGGTGCTCTGGCCAGCGATTTTGACGCCGGATTGGTCCTGTTGGCATCGGTGGAATGATTGACCGGAACGCCACTTGCTGCTAAAATCGGGGTTCCAGATCTGTGATGGCTTCTCTCCGTCGGGCGTTCGTCCAAGGGATTGGATGGTCGGAACATACCGCGCACCGTGAACGACCGGGTTGTTTCCCGGGCGAGCAGACAATAGCGGCGCTGTCTTTCGGCGGTGCGGTGGCGATTTTTATTGCTTGACTAGGCTTGCGGTAAAGGATTGATGAGCAACGCCGGCTCGAACCACGACAAGACTCCACGGCCGGATCAAGCCGGTCAATGGGGTGGCGCGCGCGGCCAGGAGACCCCTTCGGCCGAGGGGAGACGGTTTGTGATCGACGAGCCCACGATCGTCAGCAGTCGGCAGCCGACCCCATGTCCGGCGAAGTCCGACTCGGCCAGTCGCATCCTCGAAGGCCATGTCATGCCTGGCGACCGTCTTGGCGTATTCGAGCTGGTCGAATACGTTGGCGGCGGCGGCATGGGGCGGGTATACCGCGCTCGCGACACGCAACTGGGCCGCATGGTAGCCATCAAAGTGCTTCCGCCCGAGCAGGCCGGCGAAGCGGACGCCGCGCAGCGGTTTCAGAACGAGGCCCAATCGGCCGCTCGGCTGGACCACGAGAACATCGCTCGAGTGTATGGTGTCGGAGAGGATCGCGGCCTTTTCTACATCATCTTCGAGTTCGTCGAAGGGGTGAACATCCGCGACCTGGTCGAGCGGAATGGATCGCTCACCTTGGCCGACGCACTGAGCTACACGCTTCAGACGGCCGAGGCCCTGGCCCACGCGGACGCCCGATCGGTCGTGCATCGCGACATCAAGCCGTCGAATGTGCTGATCACGCCGGAAGGGCGAGTGAAGCTGATCGACATGGGCCTTGCCCGCTTGCGACACGTGGAGCCCAACGCGGCCGATTTGACGGCCAGCGGCGTGACGCTGGGCACATTCGACTACATTTCACCCGAGCAGGCGCGCAACCCCCGCAACGCCGACGTTCGCAGCGACATTTACTCGTTGGGCTGCACGCTGTTTTTCATGCTCACGGGGCGCCCGCCGTTTCCCGACGGCACCGTCTTGCAGAAACTCCTGCAACATCAAGGGGACGAACCGCCCGACGTCCGACAGCTTCGGCCGGAATTGCCCGAGGGGACGACGCCGCTGCTCCGCAAGATGATGGCCAAAGAGCCCGAGCGGCGCTACGCCACGCCGAGCGAGCTCGCGGGCGATCTCATGCGGCTTGCCGACGAGGCCGGTCTCGAATCCGTTGGGCCGAGCAGCAAAGTCTGGTGGACGGCGACTCGGCCGACGGTCGGTTTTTTTCGCCGCCATCTGCCGTGGATGGCGCCGGTGGCGGCCCTGGTCTGCGTTGTCTTCTTGCTGCACGTCTACTGGTCTTTGCCATCCGAAGGCGACGTGGGAGCCGCGCCGTCCACGAACGTGCGGGCTGGGCAGAAGGCGGCCGTCACGGCTCGCGAAAAATCCGACGAACTCGACATTCGCGAGTCACAGTCGCGGACCATCGACCTGTTCGAGCAGGCCGAGCCGCCCTTGTCTGGGCTCGAAGCGCTCTTGGAGCGAGCAACGCCGCAAGCGGGCGATTCTTCGAGGCGGCATGTCACGGGCGCCGCTGAAGCACCGCGCCGATCCGACGAGTACAGCATTCGCGGCAGCTCGGTTGGCGGCGAGAGCGGACTGTCTCCATCGCACGTGGCCGCCGGCCGATATGCCAAGCCCGATGACCGCAGTCCCGGCGGTGCGTCGCGGCAACCGGCCGACGTTGCGACGACGGCGCTCGGCGTGCTGGTCGTCTGCGACTCTCCGGCGGGAGCCAACGAGTTTTCAAGCCTTGGCGCGGCGTGCAGCGCGGCCCAGGATGGCGACGTGATCGAGCTTCGGTTCAACGGCTCGCGCGAAGAGCGGCCCATCAAGGTTGCCAACCGGCAACTGACCATTCGGGCAGGCGAAGGCTACCAGCCGGTCGTCGTTTTCCGGCCGACCGAGATCAACCCGGCCAGGTATCCGCGCAGCATGTTCACGCTGACGGCCGGTCGGCTGACGCTCGCGGATGTGTCCGTCGAGTTGCAGGTGCCGTCGGATGTGCCGGCCGACAATTGGTCGTTGTTGGAAACCTGGGGCGGGCAAGTGCTGCGGGTCGAACGCTGCTGGCTGAGCATACGGAATGCGACGGACCAGTTCACGAGCTATCACCCGGCCGCAGCGATGATCCGAGCGAGGCCCGCCCCCGAGGCCGATGTCGCGGCCGAGGGTGTGCCTGCTGCGACGCCGTTGGCCACGATTGAACTGGCGGATTGTGTTGCCCGGGGCGAGGCGGCCTTTCTTTGTGTCGAGGACTTGCAGCCGGTCTATTTGCTGTGGGACAACGGCCTCGTGGCCACGAGTGACCCGTTTCTCATTGCAGGCGGCGGCTCCGTGGCGCCCAAGCCGGACGGGATGCTGCGGTTGGAGCTTCGACACGTGACGGCGGCGGTCCACGGGGGCCTCTGTCGCCTGGGCGGCCCCACGGCCAACCCCTATCAGTTGACGGTGCAATTCGTTTGCACGGACGACATCATTTTCACCTCGCTGGGCGTCCCGCTGATCGAACAGGAATCGACTGTCAGTGCCGAGAAGTCCCGCGAGCGGGTCTTGTGGAACGGCGACCGCAACTATTACCAGAACGTCGACGTCTTTTGGCAAGTCCGAAACGCCGATTCGGAAATCGTTCCGGATGGAATGACGTTCGACGCCTGGAAGGCTTTTTGGGGACCGTCGCGGGAAAGCCGGGCGAGCCAAGAGCCGCTTCGTTGGAAGCGCGATCCCGACAGCGACCGTCCGCTCCATGACCGCACGCCGGCCGACTACGCCTTGGAGGACCGGGCTTTTGTCGGTGCCGAGGCCGGCCCGCCGGGCTGCCGAGCTGACCGGTTGCCGCCTGCCCCACGTGAGCGACTGCCGGGACGGGCGTCTTCAACGGGCTCGATTCGCTACCGCGATGAACCGCTGGACCGCGGCTAGAGCGAGACTTGCCCCCCGTGGCGAAGTCCCCGGCTTTTGACCGGCCGACGGACCCGGTATCATGACGACATGACAAAAGAATTTCATCAGACGGTTTGGGACGAGCGGTTGCGGCAGGATTGGGAATCGCTTCTGCGGCTGGCGATTGCCGAGGACTTTGGCTCGCTGGGTGATTGCACCAGCAACGCGTTGGTGGGCGACGAGGTCGTCGGTCGGGCGAACGTCGTGGCCCGCCGGACGGGTGTCGTCGCGGGGTTGCCGGCCGTCGAGATGACGCTTCGCGTGATCAATGGTTGGCTGCAATGGTCACCGCGAACCGAAGATGGCCGATCGGTGACAGCCGGCCAGTGCGTCGGCACGATCGAAGGCCCGGCCCGAGGACTGCTCGGGGCCGAGCGAACGCTGCTGAATGTGTTGGGGCGACTCTCTGGCATTGCGACGTTGACACGCCGCTATGCGGACGCGGTGGCCGACACGAAGGCCCGCATCTACGACACGCGCAAGACGACGCCCGGCTGGCGGCGGCTCGAAAAATACGCGGTCCGTTGCGGCGGCGGCCACAACCATCGCGGCGGGCTGGACGAGGCCGTGCTGATCAAGGACAACCACTTGGCGCTCGGCGCCCGTTCGGCGGGCGTCGCGGCGTTCACACCGGCCGAGGCGGTTGATCGAGCCCAGCGGTTTGTCGAGAAGCTCGGCCAGCAATCGGCGATGATCGTCGAGGTCGAGGTGGACACGCTCGAACAGCTTGACACGGTCCTCGGATCGCGGCCCGACATCGTGCTTCTGGACAACATGGCGCCCGAGCAGTTGCGCGAGGCCGTTCGGCGTCGCGACGCGGCCGGCGTGCCGGTCGAGTTGGAGGCGTCCGGAGGCGTCGATCTAACGACCGTCCGAGCGATTGCCGAAGCTGGCGTCGATCGCATCAGCGTCGGCGCGCTGACGCATTCGGCCGTGGCGTTGGATTTCGGTCTGGACTGGGAATAGCGACCTGGCCCAAGGCCGAGCTACTCTCGGGGAATCGGGTCCTTGATGTCCACGACCAGCAGCTCGATGGTCAGGTCCGCCTCGGCCTCGCCCTTGGTGCGGTCAGGCTTGACGCCGATGCCCATCGCTGGGGCGGTCGCTGCTTGCGGACTGGTGATGAACACATCCACCGAGCGCCGCTGGTCCTTTTGACCGGGCACGATCGCGACTCGCTCGATCCAAGTGTTTTGGCCCGCGGGGCGAACGTCGGTCTGCTTGGCGTTGGCCTGCCCACGGTAGTAGTCGATCACTCGTTTTGGCTTCCCGTTTTCCGCGATGCGCAGATAGTGGACGGTCAAGAAGCTGGGCTTCAGTGGGGCAAGCTCGGCCGGCACGTCGTCGGGCCAAGTGACGTGATACGCTGCTTTGACGGTGGCGCGAGGGCCAAGCTTCCAGCCGGCAGGCAACGCCGAATCGCCCGGCTCATCGGCCCCGGCTTTGGCGTCCTGCTTGGCCTGAGCGGCCGAACCGAGCCGCTTGCACCAAGCCTCGGCCAGTTTCTGACAGAGCGAGGCCCACTTCTCGTCCGCCTCTTGCTTTTTTCGAGCGGCCTCGGGCAGTCTGCTCTTGTCGATGCCAGGGCGCACGGCACGGCTCGAGCCGGCCTCTTTCCGCGACAGCTTCAGCAGGACCAGCCATGCGGGGTCGGTGACGAATTTGTCCACGAGTCCGGCCGTTTCCAGCGGCGCCGGCTCGTCGGTTACCTTCGTGTTCAGCCGCTTGCCCAATGCCTTGACCAACATGGCCCGGGTGGAGTCGTACGGCATCGTGCCGGCCAGCAACAGCAGCGAGGCTTGTTTGTCCAGCGGTGACGAAGATTTGTCCAATTCTGACTCGATTGCCGTGCGGAACACCTTGGCCCACAGAGGCCCGGCCAGCTCGGACGGCTTCGAGCCGCTGGCCACCGCGTCGGACGCGGGCGCCGTTGGCGTCGAGGGCGTTATTCTGGTCGCTGGTGCAAAACGGTCGGTCCCTCGTTGTTCCGGAAGGCCCGATGCCGACGGGCCGTTGCCAGCGTGCTCGGGAATGGCCAGACAGATGGCCATCGCCTGGGAACTGTAGCCGACGAGTTGCTGTTCCAACTTGGCGCGCAACTCGGGCTTGGCCGCCTTGTTGTAGAGCAAAACTTGTGCGCCGCAATTGAGCGGGCTATCCTCCAACAAGAACTTGTGCAGTGAGTCGTCCGGGTTGATGATCTCGCCCCGCTCGATCACCGCCTTGCCGATGGCCGTTCGCAGCCCAGCGGATTGCGACTGTTTGACCAGCTCGAATGTCTTGGCTTGCAGTGTTTTGGCTGGCCAGGGGCCTTCGTGCTCGGCCGAACGGACCGTCTCGGGGGCGACCAGCAGCCGGACCAGCAGAGCATCGCCGTCCGACGACGGACGCGCGACCAGTGTTTTGACGGCCGACTCGACTGCCGTTTTGTCGTCATCCGTGGCAAAGACGCCGGCAATCACGTCGGCAAGGGTTTTTCGCGCCGGTTCGCTGCCGTTGTTGCCCAACGCCGTGACGAGGGCTTCGACCAGCGTGGCATTGGCGGCCCCGGCCTGGCGGCTGTTGGGCGAGACGATCAGACCGCTGGATGGCGGAGTGAATAGGCCGGGCGAGGGAGTTCCGGTTGCCGACTTCGGAGACGAACCGGCTGCCTTTTCGGGCGGAATCGCCTTGAGCAGTCCGGTTAGCCCCTTGGCCACGGACTCCTTGCCCGCGAATCGCTCGCTGCCAAGATAGAGTACGGCCTCGCGCAGCTTCGGGTGATTTTCGCGGCGGGCACGGGACCAGTCGGCGTTTCTCCACTTTGTGAAGTCGTCGGTCAGCGGTTTTGGCGCGGCAGGCTTCGGCCGTTCCGATTTCGATTCTGGCGTGGGCCCGGGTGTCACCTGCGGTTTCGACGTCTGGTCTGGTGTTGAAGTGGCCGTTGGCGGGACGGTTGGCTTCGTGGACGCAGGCGAGTTGGTCACAACCGGCTTCGACCGGCCCATTGCGGGGACGATGGGCTTCTTGGCCTCGCCGCGACCGAACCAGCCGAAGGCAAGCCCCAGGACCAGCAGAAGCACGAGCAGAGTGCCGCCACCTGCGAGGGAGGCGATTAGGAGACGGTTTTTTGCAGCCTCGGGCTTCTGTTTTCGGTTCTGGGACGCGGGGCCCAGCGCCCCAGGCGTTTCGTGGCCAAGAGCCGAGTCGAACGCCTCGTCGATCAGGGGAGCAGTTTTCGGTTGAGACTTGCGGGGCAACGGCTTCTGCCCGCCCGCGCTCTTGCCATCCGCCATCGACACACCTCCGTGGAAAAACCGTGGGCGAGGCGGCCAAACGTTCTGGCAGCGACGTTCGCTGGCGTGGCCGACAACAGCTTTTCGCTCAACGGCTGGCAGTATCCCACATTTTGCCGGAGATTGCCACCCGAGGCGGTTCGAGGACCGGGCATCCCGTCGGCAGAGCAACCAGGTGACACGGCGTCAAATGCGGCTGGAACCCCGCATCGGGGGACGCGGCAACGTTGACACGGTTGTCGATACGCGCCCGCTGGTCAACTCCCTTTTGCGCGGATATATTGGGCGGCATGGCAAACACTGTGATTCGAGAAACGTCGTTGGCGGGCGTGCCTGTTCGCCGAGGCAAAGTGCGAGATATCTACGATCTGGGTGACCGGCTTCTGCTGGTCAGCACGGACCGCATTAGCGCCTTTGATTGGGTGCTGCCGACTGGCATCCCCGACAAGGGACGGGTGTTGACGCAGATTGCCGCGTTTTGGTTTGGGCTGCTCGGTGAGCCGAACCATCTGATCACCACCGATGTGGACCAGATGGACCTGCCCGCTGGGGTCGATCGCCAGGCGTTGGCGGGTCGCTCGACGCTGTGCCGCAAGACCCAGGTCGTGCCGATCGAGTGCGTTGTGCGCGGCTATCTGGCCGGGTCGGGCTGGAAGGAATATCAAAAGAGCGGCACCGTCTGCGGCATTCCGCTGCCGGCCGGCTTGACCGAGTGTGCGCGGTTGCCAGAGCCAATCTTCACGCCCTCGACCAAGGCGACCGAGGGGCATGACGAGAATATTTCGTTCGAGCGCACGGTCGAGATTGCTGGGGCCGAGTTGGCTAATGAGTTGCGAGATCGCAGCTTGCGCATTTTTCGACGCGGGTCGGAATACGCCCGACAGCGGGGCATCATCATCGCCGACACGAAGTTCGAGTTTGGGCGAGTTGGCGGCGAGCTGCTGCTGATTGACGAGGTGCTGACGCCCGACAGCTCGCGCTTTTGGCCGGCCGACGGCTATGCGCCGGGACACGGACAACCGTCGTTTGACAAGCAGTTTGTCCGCGACTGGCTGTCCGGCACGGATTGGGATAAAAACAGCCCGCCACCGGTGCTGCCTGACGAGGTGGTTGCCAGGACGCGGCAGAAATATGTGGAGGCTTACGAAACGCTGACCGATCGAAAGTTCAGTTAGGGCGCCATCTTTGAACCGAGATGGTCGATTCCCGCGTTGAAAATGGGCACACTGACGGCATTGCTGAGCAAGCCAGCAGCGGCGTTTAAGCTGTGCGCACACATGTTTTCATCACGATCCATCCGAGGAACTGCATTAGCTGATGATCGACTTCCAACAGCGGGTCTTGTTTTTGGGCTACGGAGCGGTCGCGCAGTGCGCGTTGCCGATCTTTGCGGAGCATTTTCACTTCCGGCCGGAAAACATCACTGTTATCGACTTCGAAGATCGCAGATCCGCGTTGGAGCCATGGACCGCCCAGGGCGTCCGATTCTTCCAGCGTCGCATCACGCCGGAGAATTTCGCCGCTGAGCTGGGCGCGTGCCTTTCGGCCGGTGATCTGCTGATCGACCTGGCGTGGAACATCGACTGCTGCGAGATTCTCCAGTGGTGCCACGACCACGGCGTACTCTATGTCAACACGTCGGTCGAGGTTTGGGACCCCTATGCCGGCGCGCCCAACAAGCACCCCACGGAACGGACGCTCTACTGGCGGCACATGAACATCTGTCGGATGACAGACGCCTGGGATCGGCCCGGCCCGACGGCCGTCATCGAACACGGCGCGAACCCCGGTCTCATCTCGCATTGGACGAAACAAGGACTCCTCGACATTGCCGAGCGGCTCTTGGACGATCGGAAGGTTCAGGGTGCCGAGGCCGACGAAATCCGTCAACTTGCGGCCGACCGGACGTTCAATCGCTTGGCGATGGCGCTGGGCGTCAAGGTGATTCATTGCAGCGAGCGGGACACGCAGATCACACACCAGCCCAAGCAGGTGGACGAGTTTGTCAATACGTGGAGCATCGAGGGCCTTCGGGAGGAGGGCATCACGACGGCCGAGATGGGCTGGGGCACCCACGAAAAGCAGTTTCCGCCCTCAACGTACCAGCATCGCGAAGGTCCGCGCAATCAGATTTGTCTGGCCCGAATGGGCATGAACACTTGGGTCGTCTCCTGGGTGCCGCACTATTGCATCCGTGGGATGATCATCCGCCACGGCGAGGCGTTCACGATCTCCAATTTTCTGACCGTCTGGCGAGACGGCGCGCCGGTCTACCGCCCGACCGTGCATTACGCGTATTGCCCTTGCGATGGTGCGATGGCGTCGCTTGATGAACTCCGCGGGCGCGATTACTCGTTGCAGCCGAAGCTGCGCATCATGACCGACGAGATCATCGGCGGGACCGACATTCTCGGCGCGCTCCTGATGGGCCATGCCTATGGCGCCTGGTGGACCGGCAGCGTGCTGGACATCGAGGAGTCGCGGCGTTTGGTGCCGCACCAAAATGCGACAACGCTCCAAGTGGCGATTTCGGTCGTCGCGGCCATTCGGTGGATGGTCGAGCATCCGGACCGCGGCGTCTGCACGCCGGAGGACCTGCCGCATGAATATGTGTTGGGGATCGCCCGGCCATACCTTGGCCAGTCCCTGTCGATCCCGTCGGACTGGACCCCGCTAAAAAACTATGTGAATAACTTCCAGGGCTATCACTTACCGGATTTGGACCTGGACGATCCCTGGCAGTTCAAGAATTTTCACGTGACGGATGGCGATTGATGAGAATCCCGAAAAGCACCCTGAAGAAGCTGGTTGAGAAGCACGGCACGCCGCTGTTCATCGTCGATCACGACGAGATTCGCCGCAATTATGTGGAGTTCCGAAAGCGGCTGCCCCGGGTTCAGGCGTATTACGCCGTGAAGGCCAACCCCGACCCGGCCATCGTCGAGACACTTTACAAGGAAGGCGCGAGCTTCGATGTGGCGTCGATGCCCGAGTTCAAGATCGTCTACGAAAACATCAAGAAGTTGCCGGCCAAGGAGCGACAGGACTTCATCTGGGACAAGATCATCTACGCCAATCCGATCAAGGCCAACGAAACGCTCCGCGACCTGGATCGGTACAAGCCGCTGGTCACCTATGACAACTTCGAGGAGGTTCGCAAGCTCCAGCGGCACGCACCGCACGCGGGCTTGGCGTTGCGGCTGAGCGTGCCCAACACCGGAGCGATGGTCGAATTGTCGTCCAAGTTTGGCGCCGCGTCCGGCGAGGCCGTCGCGCTGATCGAGGCCGCCGCCAAGGCGGGGCTGGTCGTCGAGGGGCTAAGCTTTCACGTCGGCAGCCAGACGATGAACTTCGAGAACTACGTGCAAGCCCTGAACCTGGCGGCCGGCGTCTTCCGCGAGGCGGCCGACCGGGGCTTCCACCTCAAGCTGGTGGATATCGGCGGCGGCTTTCCGGCCCCCTACGACGACCAGGTCCAGCCGTTCAAGGTCCTGGCCAAGCGAATCAATGCCGAACTGGACAGGCTGTTTCCCAAGGATATCGAAATCCTGGCCGAGCCCGGCCGGTTTCTCGTGGCCACGGCCGGTACGGCGGTCGCCAAGGTCATCGGCAAGGCTCGCCGCGATGGAAAACGCTGCTACTACCTCGACGACGGCGTCTATCACACGTACTCGGGCATCATCTTCGACCACTGCCAGTATCACCTGAAAGCGTTTAAGCAAGGGCCGCGGGAGATTTCGTCCGTCTTCGGACCGACGTGCGACGCGCTGGACACGATCTCGCTTGCCGAGGAACTGCCAGAGCTGGCCCTGGGCGATTACGTCTACAGCCGCAACATTGGGGCCTACAGCCGCGCGTCGTCCACCTGGTTCAACGGCTTCCCGCCGGCCAAGGTGATCCATATCAATCGCTAGAGCGAGTCTTGCTTGCGTGTGGCGAGCGCCAGCGTCACACTTGGGGAGCAGGGTGTGGCACCCAGCTCCCTGCGGTCGTTCAAAGAACGCTCTGGCGAATGTCGGCTGCCCGACTATTCATGGGGCAGCTTGCGTTCCCTCCACGTCCAGTCCCGCGATTCCTCGCTTTTGACCAGCCGAAGTTCAATGAACTCCGCGATCAGCGACTGGACGTTGAACTTCGGATCGAGCAGTTTGGTGCCTTGCAGACTGGTCGCCCGTGTGCCAAAGAAGAGCGTCTGCTTTTCTATTTTGCCATCGTGACTCGGGTTGATGTGCGAGTTCTTGAACAGGCCGTGGACCTTGGTGGCATCGGACAACGCTTTGCCGTCTTCCTTGCCCACGAGGATCAGCATGGAAATATCGCGTTGCACGACGGGATTCCTTGCTGACAGAGCCAAAGGCAGACCGGGGAACGACCACCGCGGCGAGATCAGCACCAAGGCTTTCACAAAACGGCCAAGCTTCAGCGGTCCATAAAAAACGCCGCCCGCGCCGTATCCCGTGGCATCGAAGGCGGCAAAATTCACCGCGACCGACGCGCCCATGTCCGCGCCGATGATGCAAAGCTTGTCGACGTTCAACTGCTGCGCGTTGTTCCGTTCCCAGAGGAAGTCCTTGACGGCTTTCATGTCCGCGCGAACCATTTGGCCGAACTGTGCAGGCGACATTCGTGCGGCGTCCAGCGATTCGTCCTTGCCGACGCCGTGTCGGCGCGTGCTTTCGCCGTGTCCTCGAAGATCCGGAACGATGACCGCATAGCCCAGCGCTTGCAAGGCGGGCGCCAGATCCTTGTACTCGATTCGGCTCTGCTTGTAGCCGTGCAACAACACGATCGGAATCGTGTCTTTTCCCTTGGTGCCCGGGTAGTAAGTGACGGCCAGATCGATCCCGTCATCCGTGCGGAGCGTCTGTTCCTCGGGCTTGGGCAACTCGTCGGCCTTGGCCGTTTTCTTGTCGGACTTGGCGACCTGGCCCGACGCCGTCGCAGCCAGGCCCATGCAAACGGCGACTGCCAGGGTTGCCGCGAGTGAATACCGCAAAAATGTTTGCAGAGAAAGCAAAGCTGGCATGGATGGCCTCCCCCCCCCCAAAAAAGAGATGCTGCCGCCGAAAGCATCGCTTGGACGCCCTTCTCTCCATGTTAAGTCGGGTAATGGCCGACGTCAATTCACCACGACTGCCGTGGATCGGTCGTCAAATGATCGCAAACAGCACGTTGAGAACACCGTTCGGCCGCGCGCGCTCGCCAGGCCGTGTTTCGGACTCCGGCAGGGTTTATCCCGACGGGGAAAAGGCCGAAAACCACCAGGCGAGGGGTGCAAGTTGTCGGCGATATTCGGTATGTTACTAAGGAGCGCATTGATGCTCAATTCAGCCTGTCTTGATGGAAAAAGACCATGTGTACGTTGGCCATTCTGTACCGCGTCGCCCGCGGTACTCCCATTCTGATCGCCGCGAACCGCGATGAGCGGTATGACCGGCCCACGCAGTACCCGAAGATTCAGTCGGGCACCCCGCGGGTCGTTTGCGGGATCGATCGCCGGGCCGGCGGCACTTGGCTTGGGGTGAACCAGCATGGGCTGTTCTGTGCCGTGGCCAACCGCCGAAAGTTCCGCCCCCCCATTGATGGTCGCTCGCGTGGCCTCCTGTGCCGGGAGTTGCTCGAACACCGAAACGCAAAAGACGCGGCCAACCATGCGGCCAAAGAGTTGGCCAAGGGGCTGTACGCCGGGGCCAACTATGTCTGCGCCGACGGACGCTACGCGGCCGTCGTTCATGGCGGCGACACGGTCGAGATCGTTGAACTGACCCCTGGGCTGCACGTCGTAACCGGGGGCAACGTGGACGACCCGCGCGACCCGCGCCACGAGTTCGTCCGCCGTATGTTGACCCTCCACACGCTTGACTCGGCCGTCACGTTCCTGGCCGTGGCCAGCCGGGTGTTTTCACGCAAGGTGGACAGCGAAGGCCGTCGCGGCGTCGTGCTGTGCGGGGCGGATGCCGGCACCGTCTCATCGACGCTGATCGCGCTGCCGCGGAAGATTCAGCACGCCGTGTATCAGTACGCTCCTGGCCAACCCGGCGACGTGGCCTACGACGACCTCTCGGCCCTGCTGCGTCAGGTCCTCTCGGCCGATCGCAGCCGAAAGGCCCGCGAGGCCAGCGGCGACTCGTCCAAGCCATCGCAGGCGACAAAGCCCAAGGTGGCGTTGAAAGCGGCGCATGCTCGCGCGAAGTGATTGCCGCGTGGTGTCTTTGCGGTCTTCGCCGTGTACGGAACGCTGAAAGCTATTCGGCGTCCATCCCCAGTTGCCGCATCTTGCGGTAAAGGTTGGACCGGTGAAGGCCCAGACGCGAGGCGGCCAGGCTCATATTGCCGGCGCTTCCATCAATCTGCCGTCGGATGTACTCCGCCTGGAACCGGCTCGTCGCGTCGGCCAGCGACTGGCCAACATCCGCGACCAGCGGTTTGGCGCCCCGAGGCGATAGAATGAACGCCAAATCCTCGGCCTCGACCCGTTCCCCGGTCGAGAGGTACGCCAACCGCTCCATCAGGTTGCGCAACTCGCGCACGTTGCCAGGCCACGGGTGCTCCAGGAGCCGCCGGCGGGCCGCCGCGGTCAGCTCTGGCGTCTTCCTTCGGGCTCGACGGCAGAAATCGTCCAAAAAATGCTCGGCGAGCAGCAGGATGTCGTCGCCGCGTTGCACGAGCGGCGGCAAGTCCACCGTCACGACATTCAGGCGGAAGTACAGGTCCTCGCGGAAACGCTTTGCCCGGACCATGTCGGCCAGGTTTTGGTTGCTGGCGGCAAGCAGTCGTGCGTCGGTGTGAATCGGGTTTGAACCGCCCACGCGCACGAGCAGCTTCTCTTCCAGCACGCGGAGCAGCTTCGCCTGGCAGGCGAGGCTCAGCTCGGCGATTTCGTCGAGAAACAGCGTGCCGCCGGCGGCCAGTTCAAACTTGCCTTGCCGCGTTTCCCGAGCGTCGGTGAACGCGCCCTTCTCGTGCCCAAAAAGCTCGCTCTCGGCCAGCGTCTCGGGGATGGCCGCGCAGTTGACCGCCACGAACGGCTGGCTTCGGCGGCGACTCAGATAGTGGATCGACTGGGCAACGACCTCCTTGCCAGTGCCGTTCTCGCCCAGGATCAGCACGGCCAGATCCGTTTGGGCCACCCGGCTAACGATCGAGCGAAGTGCCTCGATCGGCGGGCTCTGGCCGATCAGCCGGACCTTGTCGGCCGCTTCTTGCGCGATCTGGCGATTGGCGGCCAACAGTTGCTGGCGATCCCTGGCATTCTCCAAGGCGATCGCCGCCTGGGCCGCCAGCTCCGTCAGCGCCGCTTCGTCCTCCGACGTAAAGACGCCCGAGAGCTTGTTGATCAGCTCGAAGGCCCCGAATAGCTCGCCCGATCGCCCGCGCAAGGGCACGCACAAAAGCGTGCGAGTTTGATAACCGAGCTGGGCATCGACGTTTCGATCAACGGCCGTCGGCTCCGTGGCGGCATCGACGACTCGCGGGCGTCCCTCGCGGATCACCTCGCCGACGACGCCTCGATCGTCCGGGATACGAAGCTCGCCATCGGGCAAACCCAAGGCGGGCCGGCCCACCAACGTATGGTTCGGCCTGTCCCAAAGGAAAATGCTTGCGCGATCGGCGGCAAGAAGCCGCATCGCTGCTTCGGCCATTTGCACCAGCAGCGGCTCGACCTCGTGGGTCTGGTTCCACTCGGTGGCAATCTGCAGGACCGCCTCCAATCGGCGAACCCGTCGGGCGTTGGAAGTGCGGAGCTCAACGGCCTTCGCGACGCGATGATAGAACGGCGCCACTTGCTCCATGACCGAAATTGCAGTCCGATCTGCCGACTCTCCGCTGGGCCGAACGGCCTGCGCCGATGTCATGGCTGCCACATGGGCCACCAGGACGTGTCCCGACTCGGATCGCGACCCCAACGGGGCGGCCGCCCACTCCGAAGCGGCCAGCGGTGTCTCGCGGTCGAGCACCTCGGCCAACAGATCCGTCGGCAACGGCCGGTGCAGCCCCGACTCGGCAACGACCGTCCATCGGCCGGCGACGGCTGCGGCAAGTGCGACGTAGTCGCCGCCCGTGGCCCGGAGCAATGCGGACGCTGCCCCCTGAAACACCGTGGCGACGTCTTCCGCTTCGATACCGTATCGCAGAACGTCTGCGACGACCGAAAGCCCGCCCGGACCGTCCGGCAAGGGCGTCTCGCTCGTTTTGGCCCCGTTGGGAAATGTCATGGATCAACCGCCTGGTCGTGCCAAACAAGTGAGTCAAACTGACGACGCCGAAGCCGCCATGATACACCGGCCGTATCGGAATGACAACGCCGGGGCATCCACACGGCATGTTTGGCTGCCAACGCCGATCCGCGGAAATGGTGTGGGCGTCTGCTGCGGGGGTTGCTCGCTAGCCTTGCAGGTTCGCCGCTCGGCGTGCTATGCTGCCGCTCGAGTGCTCGTCGAGATTCCATGAATGGATGCCTGTTCTCGGGGGGGTGCCGTGGCACGAATTGTCTCCTTCGTCGCGCTGGTGGTGATTCTGTTGCTGCTGGGCGGACTCTTCCTCCGCGTCATGGCGGGCTTTCTGCTGCCGCTGTTTCTCGCCCTGTTGCTGGCGATCATTTTCGGACCGCTGAACCGCTGGTTCCGACGCCGGCTGGGCGGTCACGAGCGGATCGCAGCCATGGCCAGCACGCTCGGCATCTTGTTGCTCGTCCTCGTCCCGTCGCTGCTGCTGGCCCTCGAAGCCGGACGCGAGGCGCAGGGCTTGTACCAGAAGACGGTCGAAGCGCCCACGGCCGCCGCGCCGTCGGCTAAGGTTCGGCCAGAACAGAGCCTTTCGGCCGACGCCGCCGAGCTGGCCGATTGGACCACGCAGCGATTGAGCAACCTCGGCCGTCGGCTCGGCATCGCGATCGACGCCGCCGAACTGAAATCGACCATCGGCAGCGGCATCCAGCGGCTCGTCGCGCCGTTGGCGCTGCGAACCACGCAGTTTTTGGCCGAGACGCTCGTCACGCTCTTCATCATGCTTTTGGCCACGTACTACTTTTTTGCCGACGGCGCTCAGATGGTCCATGAACTGGTCCGGCTGACGCCCCTGGAAGGCAACCGTACCCAGGAATTGGTCGGGCAGTTCGAGGACCTCACCCGCGCCATTGTCGTCGCGACGCTTTCCTCGGCGGTCGTGCAAGGCCTTTTGGCCGGCCTGGGCTATTACGTGGCAGGCATTGACTCGCTGGTCCTGCTGACCGCACTGACGATGCTGCTGACTCTGGTGCCCATCGTCGGTTCATCGATCGTCTGGGCGCCCGTCTGCCTCAGGCTGGTCGTCATTGACGGCCGAACCGCGGCGGGGATCGCACTGGCCGTGTACTGTCTCATCGTGGCCGTCGTGGCCGACAATGTCCTGAAGCCCTGGGTGCTGGGCGGCCGCTCGAACCTCCACCCGCTGCTCGCCCTATTGAGCATTCTCGGCGGCGTGCAGGCGTTGGGGCCTATCGGCATCTTCGTCGGGCCGATGGTCGTCGCCTTCCTGCAAACACTGCTCAACATGGTTCACAACGAACTGACCAGTTTGGCGCGCAGTCCGGCCGACTGAGGTTCGGCCAAGCTTGGCAGACAGGGGCCCTGCCCAGGGACGGCGTTCGTGCCCTAAAATGGCAGTTGACGCGTTCTCGGCGACTGTGTTCGTGCATTCCCTCGAAAGCCCGCTGGCAACCATCCTCCCATGCGAATCGTCCTCTGCTACCCGGTTGAAGAGAAGCACATCGCTCAGATTGCGGCCGCCATGCCGGGCGCCGAGGTGATCGACGCTGGGCAGGAACGAGTTGCCGAAGAGTTGTTCAACGCCGACATCTTCTGCGGCCATGCCAAAGTGCCGGTCGATTGGGACGGCGTCGTGCGTCAGGGACGCCTCCGGTGGATTCAGTCGTCGGCGGCCGGAATGGACCACTGCCTGGTCCCGTCGGTCATCGATTCGGACATCGCGGTGACCAGTGCGTCCGGCGTGCTGGCCGATCAGGTGGCCGAGCACACCATCGCGCTGATGACCGGCTGGTCTCGCAGCCTGCCTGTGTTTTTTCGGGCGCAACAGAATCGTGAGTTCATCCGCAGGCCAACCCGTGATCTAACACGCAGCACGGTGGGCATCGTCGGCCTGGGCGGCAACGGTCGGCGACTGGCCGAAATTCTCGTCCCCTTCCAATCGCGAATCCTGGCCACCGATCTGTTCCCGGTCGATCCGCCGCGGGGCGTCGAGTCGCTGTGGCCGGCCGACCGGCTCGACGATCTGTTGGCGGCGTCCGACTTTCTCGTGCTCTGTCTGCCGCTGAACGAATCCACGCGTGGGATGATTGACGCGGCCGCGCTGCGGAAGATGAAGCCCGGCAGCCTGCTGGTCAACGTCGCCCGGGGGCCAATCGTCGTCACGGCGGACCTTGAAGCGGCAATGGAACACGGTCTGCTCGCTGGGGCCGTGATGGACGTCACCGATCCGGAGCCGCTGCCGCTCGACAGCCGATTATGGGACATGCCCAACGTGATCATCACACCGCACGTGGGCGGCCAAAGTTCGTGGCGCATTGACAACATGACCCGGCTATTTTGTCGCAACCTTCGCCGCTGGCAGCTCGGTCTGCCGCTCGTCAATTACCTGACACACAAGCGGCTTGGTTTCCCAATTCGTGGCGGCGGTTGCCCGCTTTGGGGGGAACCGGTCGAACCGTAGCCTTGCGCTGGGCGGCCTGACTGGCCCAATACTGCCCTGGACGACCCACTGGGCGGCCGGATAAAATGCACGTTTTAGAATAGATGGCCTGTGCCAGGGTGGACGGAGCGACGATGTCAACGACGACCTTTCTTGAAGGAAGTGCAACCCGCACCTGGGGGGGGCATCCCGTCGTCGCATGCTCCGATGCCTTGCTGAACCGGTACAAGGAAGTGATTGCCGAGCAGCGACTGAGTTGGACCGAGCACCATCGGCTGACCAACATGCTCGGGTCCGGTGGCCAAGGCGTGGTCTATCTGACCGAGCGACGCGGCACCGACAATTTCACGCTGCCGGTGGCCCTGAAAATTTTCTCGCCCGAGCGGTACGAAACCGAATGCGCGTACGACGAGGCCATGTCGCGGATGGCCGAGATCGCCGCGCGGGTCGCTCAGATTCAGCAGGACAACCTGTTGGACGTTCACAATTGGGTTGATCGAAGCCGCATTCGCATCATGGAGATGGAGTGGGTCGATGGCTACGACCTGTCCCGATTGCTGACGCGCACGATGCTCGAACGGCTCCAAGGCCGCGTTACGGCCGACCGGTGGAACTACATCAATCAGGTCATCGTCACGGCCGGTCCCATGCAGCCGCGGCTGAAGCCTGGCATCGCCATTGCCATCGTTCGCGATTGTTTGGCCGGCTTGGCCGCCTTGCACCGCGAGGGCATCGTTCACGGCGACCTGAAGCCGTCGAACATCATGCTCAAGCGGACCGGCAATGCGAAGATCGTCGATCTTGGTTCGGCGTTCGACTTCGAGCGGGCGCCGCCGCGCCGGACTTGCACGCCCGCCTACGCCGCGCCCGAGGTGCTGGACGGCGGAGAAAGCTCGCCGCGAAGCGATCTGGCCAGCCTTGGGTACGTCCTGATTGAGATGCTCGGCGGCGCGCCTCCTTTTGCCGGCCTGTCGAACTTCAACGACCTGTTGGAGGCCAAACGGTTCCTCGCCCAGCGGTTGCCCAACCTGTTGCCGCAGGACGTCGTCTGCAACGAGTTGTTGATGAACTTCTGCCGGGGATTGGTTGCGCCCGATCCGATGCGGCGGTTTCCCAGCGCCGAGGCGGCCGACTTTGTCAAAGAAGGCGCCGCGGCTTTCCACCGCCAGTTGGTCAAGGGCGATCTGGCCAGCGAATACGACAACGAGATCCGCGTCTGGCTGGCCGAACTGCCGAACTCGACGGAGTTACCGGGCGGTTAGGGCGGTTCCGTGTTTGGTGTGGCGGCAGCCGCCGCGGTTTCGGCATTCGCGCGCGGCGAGTTCGCCGCGGTTGCTGCCACGGAGGCTCCAGACCGTATCGACGGCCAGTTCGACCGGATTCAAAACGGGCCAATGCGGCGGCAAACGACAAAGTTTGCCGCCGGCCGCTTCGATCGCTTCAGTGACGCCAACGACGATGTCGCTCGGAGAGATCGAACTCACCGAGCGGTTGGAACGCAATCTCGTACCTCGTTCCTAAGCGCTCAATCGTTCGAGGATGGCGCCGAGGAACGCGAAGAACCGCTGGACCGTCTTCCAGTTGACCTTCTCGCCGGGAGCGTGGACGCCGTCCAGCCAGGGGCCAAGGGAAATCATGTCCACACCGCCGCCGAGCTTCTCGTTGATGATCCCGCACTCGAGTCCTGCATGAACGGCCGTCACGTGGGCCTCGGTCCCGTGCAACTTTTTCCAGGTCTCGCGGCTCAAGGCCAAGAGCGGCGACGCCATGTTGGGCTGCCAACCGGGATAGCCGTCGCGTTCTGTGATGCTCGCGCCGCTGAGTTCGGCAATGGCGTGAATCTGGTCCAGAACCTTACGCAAGGCCGGGGCCACGGAGGAACGGCTGGAGGTCACTATCTCGACCCGGACGTCGGCGGTCGCGGCCACGGCAAGATTCGTCGAGGTCTCGACCAGACCAGGAATGTCGCGGCTCATGACCAACGCGCCGTGCGGCAAGGCCTGCAACAGGCGCACCAGGCGCGAGGTTGTGGCCTCGGCGGCGCTCGGGTCACGCCCTTCCACCGGGCGGACCGTGATGGACAGCCCTGGGTCGGTCTTGCCGATTTCCATCAGCACGTCGCGGGTGACGGCCGCCGCCAACTCCTGGACAGTTGCCGCCGAATTGGCCGGCATCGCAAGGACGGCGGTCGCCTCGCGCGGGATCGCGTTGTGCTTGTTTCCGCCCTCGATGCGAACGAGTCGCGCCGGGCCGCGAGCCAGTGTACGAGCGAGCAACTCGGCGAGGACTTTCAACGCGTTGCCGCGGTTTTCGTGAATCGTGAGTCCCGAATGGCCGCCCTTCAGACCGGTGACAGTGATCTCCAGCTCGGTCCAACCCTGGGGACTGGCGCTCGGCGCCAGGTCGAAGGTCAGAACGGCTGTGCAACCGCCGGCGCAGCCCACGAACAACGTCCCGTCCTCCTCGGAGTCCAGGTTGAGCAGCGTTCGGCCCTGAAGCATGCTTCCGTCAAGTTGGGTCGCACCGCCCAACGAGGTCTCTTCCTCGACCGTGAACAACAGTTCAAGCGGGCCGTGCACGATGGCCGGATCGTCGGCGGCCGCCTGCGAGGCCACGACACCGATGCCGTTGTCCGCGCCGAGCGTGGTTTTGGGGGCGACGACCCAGTCGCCTTCCACGACCACCTCGATCGGATCCTTCAGAAAATCGAAGTTGGTTGACTTGTCCTTCTCGGCGACCATATCCACGTGGCCTTGAAGGATGACGGGCGGGGCCTTCTCTCGGCCCTTCGTGCCGGGCACATAGATGACGACGTTGCCCATTGCGTCGGTACGATGCTTGAAGCCATGCGCGTCGGCCCAGGATCGCAGGTGCGTCATCACAGCCGCCTCATGGCCGGAAGGCCGAGGAATGCGGCGCAGGGCGTCAAAATGGTTCCAAAGGACGGACGGCTGCAACGAAGCAAGAGGATTCGACACGGGATACTCCTTGGTGGACGTTGGACTTTGCAGCCCGGTTGCCTAGATCACGAGAGGGGCAAAGGGGCGGGCGGAACGATTCGGTGGGCGCCGCAACGCTCGCCCACGATGCAAAAGCCCTTCGACGTTCTCGCCGAAGGGCTTTGTGCAACCAAAGTCGGGGCGACAGGATTTGAACCTGCGACCTTCTGAACCCCATTCAGACGCGCTAGCCAGACTGCGCCACGCCCCGATGTATTGGTGGTTGCTCAACGAAGCATTTTGCTTTCGGCGACCAAGTTCCCGCAATTGCCGAAGCAACAGCGTTTTCCCTTTGAGGCCGGTCCATCGCCATTTTAGGGAGGAACCAACGCCAAAAAACAGTCGTACAACGCAGAGAACGCACTTAGCAT
This sequence comes from Thermoguttaceae bacterium, assembly GCA_039698035.1. Taxonomy (GTDB): domain Bacteria; phylum Planctomycetota; class Planctomycetia; order Pirellulales; family Thermoguttaceae; genus JAJFUI01. The sequence continues at coordinate 56,373 of JBDKSW010000001.1, forward strand.
AGCGGGCCTGCTTGGCGGCGTCAATGAGACACCGTGCCGCATCGCCAAGGATGGAAGCTTGACGGCTGCCAGACGGTCGGCTTGGTCAGTGCGAGGCTCCCGCGGTAACGGCGTTGGTTGGGGTAAATCGCATGGGCGAAATCCCAAACGCTCTATTCCGCAAGATCGTCACGCAGCGTCCAACCGGAGTTCAGACGATTTGCCGGCCGATGAGCGACATTGCCGGGCTGATGACAACCCCCGATGCGGGGAGACGACGCCTTGCATCGATTTGGGGATGAATTACAATGGAATCATTCAGGGCGGGAGGCTTCGCGCATCGCGCCAAGGGGGTTGGTCTACTCGTCTCCGGCCTTCGGATGTAGCGCTACGCCCACGCACAAGACTGTTTCCCTGGCGGCTTGAACAGACACCGAGGCCATGAGCGGAAGCATGCAAGTTCTAGTCAGGGTTGTCTCGGTTGCCTATCTGCTGTTTCTGACCTTGCTCCTGCTGACCGCAGACCCGGCCCGAATGATCGGCTGCGATCGCGTGTTGCCGGCTTGGCTTCGCGCGGTATTGCCTGGGGCGCACCTGCTGAGCTTCTTGGGACTGGGTGTGCTGGTATTCGTGGGAAAGTGGTCGGCGCCGCGTTGGGCCTTGGTTCTTCTTTTGTCGGCGTACGGAGGGTTGACGGAGGCCGTGCAAGGCTTCGTCTCAAGATCGCCGGAGTGGGGAGATTGGTTTCAGGACGTTGCCGGCGTACTGATTGCCGCCGGGCTGTGCTGGTGGATCGAACTACTGGCTGCGGCGAGGTCTGAAAAACGGCGGTTGAAGAGAGAGCAACTTCGTGGGGCAACTTGATCCGTACCGACCGACGAACTTAATCGTGCGATGGCGTCATCGCCGCATCGTATTGCCGCCGCAGAGCAAGCGGCGGAACTGATTCCTGTAAAGGCATCTTCATGAGAACGTTCAATACTCGATTGGCAGGCATTCTGATCGCCGTGGCGATCGTCTTCGGCGGCGGCGTGTACCTGCTGCACGGTTATCAGGTCCGTCGAAACGCTGACGTGTTCCTGGTCCAGGCCAACCAAGCGGAAAAGCAGGCCGACGAGGCAGCCAAACGACATGATTCGCGGCGCGAGGACAAAGCTCGACGCGATGCGGTCAACTACCTGAAGTGGTACGTCCGGCTCATGCCGAACAAGGTGGACTCGAGAGAGCGTCTCGGCGTGATGATGCTTCAATACTCCCACTTTAGTACCGTCGAGGATCTGCAAAATGCGAACCTGCCGAAGGATCCTCGCATGTTTAGCCAAGGCCGCGATCAGCTCGAAACCGTGCTTCGCCAAGATCCCGACCGCAAGCTCGCACGGCGGTATTTGACGCAAGTCGCCATGCTGCCGATGATCCGGCAATACCGAAATGCCAGGGAGCACCTCGGCATCCTATTGAAGAACGCGCCCCGGGACGCCGAGCTGCTGGAATGGCTTGGTCAATGTCAGGAGGAAACAGGCAGCCTCGATGCGGCGATCCAGACGCTCAAGAAGGCCATCGAATGCAATCCGAAGCAATTGACGGCCTACGAGCGGCTTGCGCGGCTCTATCGTTCCGGCCGTGCCGCCAAGCCCAAGGAAGCCGACCGAGTGATGGAGAAATTGGTCGAGGCGAACCCCAATTCCGCGCGAGCTCACTTCCTTCGGTGCCGCTATCTGTTTGATCCACGCGTTGCACGGGCCGAGGAAGGATTCAAGGAGATCGCCAAAGCGCTGCAACTGGACCCCGATGATGCCGACATCATCTTGATGGCAACCGCCGCTAATTTGGTGCAAGGCCAAGCGGAGAAGGCACGCGAGATCATCGAACGCGGCATCAAGCTCCATCCGGCCATGTCGGATATGTACGTGAGAAAAGCCGACGTGGAACGCCGCGATGGCAAGCCGGACAAGGCAATCGCCGCCTTGCGACAGGGACTCAAGTCGCTGAGTCTCGACATCGACATTCTCTGGCGCCTGGCCAACGCGCTCATTGACGACAATCAGCTGCAAGAGGCGCAGGTCGTGATCGAAGACCTACGCAAAACGAACATGGCCAAGGAAAACGTCAACTACCTGAACGCGCGTATTCAGTTTGCCAAGGAAAATTGGAGGGCGGCCCGCGAGGCCTTCGAGGCCGTTCGCCCCGCCGCGATCGATCCTCGCGGAGTGATGGCCCGTTTTGGATTGGTTCGGCAGATCGACTTCTGGATCGGGCAGTGCTGCGGCAAGTTGGGCAATCGGACCCAGCAGGTCGAGGCCTATCGCCGAGCGGTGACGGTTGACCCGACGTTCGAACCCGCCCGGACTGCCCTGATCGATACGCTTGCTGCGATGGGCCGGTTCGACGATGCCGTTCAGGAACTTCGCGATTGGAGCACCTACGGCAAGGTTCCGCGTGGGGCCTCGCTCCAGTTGGCGCGCCTGCTCATGATGAGCAACCTTCGTCGTGCCCCGGCGCAACGCGACTGGACCGCGGTTGAGAAGGCTTTGGCCGAAGCGGAAAGGCTGATGCCGAACTCACCGGATATCGTCCTGCTTCGGGCTGATGTGTTGAGAATGCAAAACCGCGAGGCGGAAGCGGAAAAACTGATCAGCGAAGGCATGTCCAAAGACGCCAAACAGCCAGCATTCTTGCGAGCCAGGATTGTCTCGGCCGAACGCCGTTCCGACTGGGCCGAAGCGGAAAAGCAATTGGCGGAACTTGAGACCGTGGTCGGCGACGGCGCTGCTGTCCGGCTTGAACGAGGGCAGTATCTCATCCGCCGATATGGCAAGCAGGAAGCGGCCGCGGCGGGGCTTCGGAAGCTCGCGCAAAACACCCAAAAGTTTGCCGATTCACAATACATCGAGCTTCTGGGCGGTCTGATTCCGCTGGCGATGCAGGCTGGCGACGTGAAATTCGCCGACGAACTGCGACGAAAGTTTGCCGAGAAGCAGCCGAACAACGTTCAGGTTCTTTATTCGTTCCTCGACCGCGCACTGGCTGCAGGCGACCCGGCCGCCGCGGAGAAGTCGCTCAACGACATCGAACGGGTCGCTGGCCAAGACGGACACTGGCTCTTTGGAAAAGCCATGCTCTCGATCTTGAAAGTGGAGGCTGACAAGACGCCTGGCAAGCAACGCGAGGCGTTTCAGAAGGCGATCGAGTACCTCACCAAAGCGCATGAGGTGCAGCGCGACTGGTCGCGTATCCCACTCATGATGGGCAACGTGTATGCGGCGCTAGGCATGGTCGACCAGTCGTTGATGAGCTACCGCGAGGCCGTTGACATGGGCGACCGGGACGTTAGCGCGATGGCTCGGTTCCTTCAACTCCTGATGCAGACGCGGCAGTTCGCCGAGGCCGGCAAACTGGTTCGCCAGCTCGAGCAGGAGCAAGGCGACAGACTTGCTCGCGAGCTTCTGCGCCCGAGCGCGGAGATCGCGTTGGTCACCGGCGATACGGACCGTGCGGTCCGCTTGGCCCGCAAGGCCGTGTCGGACGACTCCAAGAGTTCCACCGAGCAGATGTGGCTCGCCCAAATTCTTGCGCATGCCAGTCGCCAAGCCAAGACGCAAAGCGGAGCGGCCAAGAAGGCCGCGGACTTGCTGAGCGATGCGGAAAAGGCGGCTCGTCGCGCGATCGACCTTGATCCGAAGCAGCCACAGGCGTGGGTCGCTACGGCCAGGCTGTTCATTCAGCTTGGCCAGGAAGGCAAGGCCGAAAAGCTGGCGCAAGAGGCCGCTAATAAGATCTCGCAAGATGAGGTCCACTTGGCCCTGGCGCAAATCTACGAGTCGCTCAACAAGAACGAGACGGCCGACGAGCATTACAAGGCGGCGTTGGCTGCCGCTCCGAAAAACTCGATCGTGGCGCGAGCCGCCGCCGAGTTTTATCTTCGCATCAACAAAATCGAGGCGGCCGAAACTCAGTTGGCAAGGCTCCTTGACGGCAAAAATCCCACCAGGAAGGATGATCTGATTTGGGCACGCCAGCGGCAGGCCATGATCTATGTGACTCACGGCGTCGCTTATCAGAACAACCTGCCAAAGGCGAGGGCGCTGATCCAGAAGAACCTCGCCGAGGCCCAACCAGGCGTTCTCGATCGCCGGCTCGATGCGATGGTTGACGCAATGGATCCCGATCCGGTTCTGCGGGCCCAAGGCGTCCGAAAGATGGAGGAAATGCGCAAAACCCAAGCCGCATCGCCCGAAGATCGGCTGGCCTTGGCCCAAATGTACATGCACGCCGGAGATTGGTCCAAGGCCCGGTCTGAATTTCTCGGCCTCGTCACCTCCTTCGATCACGAACCACGCTATCTGATCGCCTACATCCTGGGACTGCTGCAATTCGGCGAAACGTCGAGCGCTGAGATGTACATCGACCGGTTGGAAACGCTGATTCCAAGGCAGTTCATGCCCGTCAGTCTCCGGGCCGACCTGTTTGTGGCCCGAAAGGAGCCTCAAAAGGCATTGGCGATCCTTAGGCAGTTCGCGGAAATGACCGACGTCCAGCCGCAGGAACCGGCCATCCGCGGTCGTTTGGTTGCCGAGAAACTGAGTCAGCTTCGCGGTGCGCTAAGCGAACGCGATAAGCCGGCGGCCGAGGAGTTTGCACGCCAGGCCGAGAACCTTGCGAAGAAATACTTGCCTCAAGACAGACTGTCGATGGCGATATTCCAGGCCAGCTTGGGCAAGGTCGACGAGGCCCTCGATCTCTTCGAGCGGGCGTGGGAGAAAACGGATTCGCAGGAGTTCTCGCGCGTCTGCGGCGCGATCTGGGACAATGGCGTGAAGTTCTCTGACAAACAGGTTGATCGCTTCAACACAATCGTCGAGAAGGCCTCGAACAAATTCGGCAATCCGGCCCAGTTCCAGTCGATGTTGGCCGAGCTCCGCATTCGGCAGGCTCGCTACGCCGAGGCGGAATCACTTTACCGGGAAGCTCTGGAGAAAAATCCCAATGACGCGGTTGCAATGAATAACCTCGCCGTGCTGCTGGCGTTGCGAGGCGTCAAGCTCGACGAAGCCCTAGCCTTGGTGAATCGCGCCGTCGAGATCGCCGGACGGGTTGGGGCCATGCTCGACTCGCGGGCAACAATCTACATCGCGAGAAACGATGCGGACAACGCGCTAAAAGACATGTTGGCCGCCGTGAAGGATGCCGACACACCGGTGCGTCTCTTCCATCTGGCGCAAGCGTATCAAGTCGGCGGGCAGCCGAAGGAAGCCAAGGAAGTGATGAAAAAGGCGTTGAAGCAGGGGCTTACTCGCGAGATGCTCCAACCGCTGGAATGGCCCGCCTTCGAGAAGATGAAGCAGTCGGTGAAGTGAGCTGCCGGGGATCCAGGGACGCATCCTGCGTGACCGAGCGAGAGCGACGCACCTAAACGAACGTCGGGACAACGCGGCCAAGCATTGTTGGTCGGACACCTGACGGCACGATGCTGCCGCTACGGCCCGACGGAGTGATGGCCGCCAAAGCCATGGCCGGTGGGCAGCCCGAGTTCCATGCGGCGTTTTTGCATCGCGGCGCGGTAGGCCATTGCTTGCGCCCGCTGTTGCGGCGAACGCTTGTCAAGACGTTGGTTCATCCGCGAGCTTCGCGACTCGGGCGTCCGACTGCCTCCGTGAGGCGAGTGCGCTTGGTTGCCGGCGGCCGAATTGTTCGATTGGCCCGATCTGGCCCCGTTGCTGCCGGCCGGTTGGTTCGGGTTTTCCTGAGCCCGGCGCTGCTCCGCTTCCTGGCGCCGTCTTTTCATGTCCTCGCGCCACTTCTCCTGTTCTTTGATGCGTTCGTCGAGGTATTCGCGACGTTTCTCCGGTGGCAGGGCGAAGTACGCTTCCGTTTGCCGCCGTTCTCTTTGGTTGTGCATCTCCTCCCGAAGCTGCCATCGCTGCTCGGGGCTCAGCTTCTCCATTTCCTGATGAATACGAGCGCGGTCTTCGGAGGAGGGCGGCCGATCGGCGAGCATGGCTCGGACCCGGTCGAATTGTGCATCGGAGCGGCGCCGAATCGCCCAAACGGCGGTCACGCTCAACAGCAGGACGATGACGGCGATGATCGCAATTCTTCGCTTATTCATTGGGAGGTCGTCCGTCAGCGGATGATGTCGTCAACGTGCCCGCCGGCGTATAGGCAGTTGCGCTCCGTGGCCAACGCGCCCCCGTGGGTGTTGAGGTCTCGGGCGAGCCAAACATCGGACGACGCTCGGGGATCGCCGTTCGAATCGACAAGGAGCTGCGCCCGCGTCTTTGGCAGAGGCCAAGCGGCACCGCGCCAATTGTACTCGTAACTGATTCCGACGGTTTCAAAGTAACCGCCGGGCAGGACGTTGCCGTCCGAGTCCGTGTGTGTCGTGTCATCGGGGCAATGGAACGTCGCGGCGTTCTGCTCGATGTACGGCGCCAGCACCTCGCGAAGGCTCGGCTTGCCGGGCCATGCGACCGCGTCAGGGTAGTTCGCTGCGTCGGGATATTTGCCGTTGAGCCCCTGGGCGTCGACGTACATGTCCAAGGCGATGCCGATCTGGTGCAGGTTGTTGCTGCACTGCGCCCGGCGAGCCGTTTCGCGCGCCGCTTGAACGGCTGGCAGCAACAGGGCCAGCAACAGCCCGATGACCGAGATGACGACAAGCAACTCGATCAGGGTGAAGCCCGGGCGAGACCGTCGACCACGTGCTTGAAGCCGGCTTTGCCGCATAGGCCCCTCGACCGCAACCATGGGGGCGCAGCGCACTCGGGCGGCTGCGCCCCGCTAAAATCAATTTGCGACGTCGATCATCGGGCGACCGGCCGTGTCTCAGTCGATCCTGCCGGTCGCGGGCGTCTCCTGCGGCTGCTGTGCAAGCAGCGCGGCCCAATCGACGTCGAACTTTTTCCCCTTGAGCTTCTCGAATTTCTGTTGCTGCTCGGGCTTGAGCACTTCGACGGCCTTTTGGAGCGAATCCTTGATGACCTGAATGCCCTCATCTCGCATTTCGGCCATCTTGGCGCTTCGCTCCTCCTTCGGCAGGCTCTTGATCGATTCGATCAGCTTTTGAAGCTTCTCGTGCGTATCCTTGTTGATGTCCTTGATCTGCTCGCGTTGATCATCGGTCAGTTTCAGGACCTTCGCCATGCCAGTGCTGCCAAACATCGCGGCGCCCTTGAGCTGCAAATTGAGTTGCAAGCGGAGCTGGCTAAGCCGTGCTTGCTGGTTGGTGGTCAGGATCTCCGCAAGACGCTTCTCGAAGCCGACCATCTTCTCCGCAAACTCTTTTTTCGCCTCCTGGAGCTTCTCTTTGCGCTCTTCTTCCGTGAGCGACTTGAAGTTGGGAATTCGCACTTGCGAGGCGGCGAGCGACTCGTCGAGCAACTTCTTGATGTTTTCTTGCTGCTCACCGTTGAGGCCCAACTCTTTCTGGACCTCTTCAAATCGCAGAAGCGGAAATGGTTTCTTCATTGCGGCACTTGCATTCCCATTGCGGGGGGTGCCGCCTTTGGCCGATGGCCCATCAGTTTGCGCCTGAGCCAAGCCGGCGGCCAGCAAGAGAACCGCCACGGTGGACACCAACGTTGACGACAGTCGGGACATCATCTCTCTTTTTGCCTTTCACTTCACTCTGACCGCGCAAGACACTTTCTCTCCGACAGCGTCAGTCCTGTCCTAGAGAAACACCATTGCCAGTCTAAGGTTTCGGTGTCTGGCGAACAATCGCTCCCGAAAGGGGGGCACCGTGGCGCAGAGTGGGCCATCACCGGGGCCACCAGGCAATGCCGGAGCTGGCGGCGCGACCATAGAATGGGCCAATGTCGTCATTTTGCCAGGACGAGTCCCACGAACCGGCGGCTCGCCCGTAGAACGGTCCGATGTTGAGGCCGTACAGGCCAGCCCCGCCGTAGAAGGCCCAGGGTAGCCGATTCGTCGCCCCGGATCCATCATGGGAGAGCGACGGCTCTGGGAGCTGCCACCGGCCGTCCTCCCAGTACACCCAACGTCCCTCGGGCAGCCAGTACCACCATTGCCCGTCGTGGAAGACGTACCGCCATTGGTCGGAATCGCCCAGTTTGCTGTCAGCGGCGTATGTCGTTGACAGATTAACGCCCAGCAGTGCCAACGCGACCACCGTCATCAGTTTTGCCAAGAGTCGCATGATCGTCCTCCTTCCACCATTTTGGCGTGCCGCGGGGTCGACGAATCGTCGTATCCAGCAACGCTGGGGGAACATTGAGCGTTCCGGACGCAACGCCAACGGTGGCGTGGGCGGCACTCGCGGCTGCCCCCTACAGTTCGCCAAGGAATGCTAGGGGCGTCGAAGAGCGTAGTCCAGTCTGGCGGATTAGCTGTCATGCTGGGCGGCCGTCTTCTCCGAGATTGCCGTTTATCGAGCTGGCGTCGGGAGAGTCGCCGGTTCGCATCGACCAAAAGAAACACGTGGGTCCCGGACGATCCGGAACCCGCGCGGTGAACGATCATCGGCAGCACGCAAGGCGGTCGCTATTTCGCAGCCTTGGTTGGTGTCGGGGCCGCCGGGGCGGGCGGCAGCGGCGCTGGCTTCGGGGCCGGCGTCGCCATCTTCGGGGCGGCGTTCGACCCGCCTTCAGTGACGTGGCCGGTGCATGTCGGGCAATAGTATTCCACGACGCACTTATAGACCGGCTTCTCGACCTGATATTCCTTTTTCACGAGCTTCTGAACGCACTTGGTGCGGCTGCAACGCGGCGGCGGGCATTGCTCGCAGCAGTTGCGACGGCCAGGCATCAGCAGTCCGATTTCCTCGCACTCGACGCACCAACAAGTCTGCGTTTCTTTTTTCATCGTGCAAACGATGTGGCACACTTTCTGCAACTGCTCGCAGTGGCATCCACATCGCTGACAGCATGGCGAGTTGTCGGCCATGCAGCCATCGTCCTTGGCCGCGGCCGATCCGACGGCTAGGCCCATCGTGACCGTCAGTAGGAAAGCAATGGCATATGTTTTCATGCAAGTTTCTCCTCTTGTCGTAGATTCGTGCGATGCAGGATCGCGTCGAACGTTAGAAGTCCATGGCGAAACGGGTTTCAAACACGTTGATGCTTCCGCCCGAGACGGTCGTATTGGCGGCCGTGTTGTATGTATCCTGTGAATGCACGTAGTTGAACATCACCCTTGCGAACGGATTCAGATACCAAGTCAGGCCGAACGTGTGATCGGCGACGCGGCCCGCGCCCTTGGCGGTGATTCCGTCAGCGAGCGTGTCGACATACGAGAAGCGGTAGCCGAGTTCCCAGGCGCCAATGCCGGTGGCCGTCTGGCCGTCGCAGGTGCGGACGCGGAAGAAGTTTTCGTAGGGACGGACTCGGTCGAAGACGCCGAGCTTCCGGTTGTAGGGCCGGTTTTCGCCGGTCAAAAAGTAGCTGACGTAGGCGTAGCAGCCGTAGATGTTGTTGTTGGCGCCGTTGGTGCGCTCGATGGCTCCGCCGAAGAACTCGGACTGGATGGAGAGCGGGCCGTAGACCAACGCGGCTTCGGCATCGGCCACTTGCCAGTAATCGACGTCCGTCAAGGTGAAGTTGATCACGGAGGTGGCGAAACCGGATTCCGGCTTCGAGGAAAAGCTCATTCGGTTGTCTGGGGCGCTTCGGTAAGCGTAGTCGACGCCGGTGTGCAGCAGACCGCGTCCGTTGCTGGCTTCGTCGTACCAAGGCAGGTACGTGGCGCGTGCGGCCATGTCGATCCCCCAGTGATCATATTGGAACAACGGCGGCTGATCGTAGTTTGTCTGGTTCGTGAAGGCGCCGATGGCCCAAGTGGCCCGCTGCGCCTCGTTCCAGTTATAGGCCATGATGCCGTTGTTACGTCCGGGGCAGAAAGCGCCTTCGTCGCAGGGGGACCGCTCCATGAACGTGGTGTAGTTGTCACTGGTTAGGTCTTCGAGGCCGAAGCATTCCTTGAAGTGGCCGACGCGCACGACGCCGAGCCAAGGCAGGTCGCGGATCTGGATGAAGACATCCTTGAAAGCGGTCGACTGGTCCTTGGTGTTGATTGCGGCAGCGCTCGCCCGGTTCGCAAAGTCCATTTCGACGATGTAGTCGATCGTCTCATAGCCGCCCAGCAGGGCTAGCCGGGCACGGCGGAAGCCAACGGCGTTGGGCATGTCGCCGATCTGGTCGACGCTCGTCTGGTTCTGCGTATAGTTGGCGACGTCCATTTGGAGACGCCCGCTGGGGGTTACGAGCGGTTTGGCCGAGGCGGCCGTCTTGGCGGCGGCATTCGCTTTGGCGTACTCGGCCAGCTTCTTTTCCAGCTCGGACACTCGCTTTTGCAGATCGGCGTTGGCAACGTCCTCGGCCGTAGGCGCTGGGGGACGATCGGGGTTGGACGCCGTCTGGACGTCGGCGGTCAGTTGCGAGTCGGCGCCAGTCGCGGTGCGATCTTGTGCCCGAAGTTCCGTGGTGACTGTGACGAGTGCCACAGCCATGAAACAAATGCCCCATGTGGAAACGCACTTGTGCATGAGATGCCTCCTCCCTGAGACCACAATCGGCGCCGGCAAACGCCGCCGACGACGGCAGCCACCGCGCTGAAACCCTCAGAAATGATCGAACCGGCAGTTGCGAAAACTCTGTTAGTATCCGCAGTTGTGTCACATTTGGCGCGACCGAGGCGGCATCATCGTTAAAGACGGAAAAGTCAACTACATAGTGCGGGGGGGGCTGGCTAGCGTGCCTGTGCGGCATAATGCCATCGTGGGTGACGCAGAGGGTGTCTGGCCACCTGATGGACTGGCTATTGCGGTGGGTCCGCTTTGCCACATTCTTGGTGAATGAGCGGAAATAGTGTAAAATCATTCGCCTGTGAAGTGCGTCTCCAAGCCGCGATCATTACCCCGAGGGTAGCTCATCTTTCGCGGCAGAGACGATTTACGGGGTCTGTCTTGGGTAGGGAGGGCGATCCCATGAACAACATCCAATCGCCACTTGTCGAGATGGGCGACCAAATGCGTGCGCTCCACGAGGCGCTCGGCGAATGCGCCGCAATCGTCGACCTGCGCGGCGAACGTTTCCGTTGGGCCAATCCGGTCATGTGCCAGAAGCTTGGCTACAGCGAAACGGAAATCCTCACAATCGGCCTCCGCGACATTCATCCTCCGGAAAGATTGAGCGAGGCTCGGACAATTTTCATTGAGATGACCGAAGGGCAGAGGAACACTGCTTGCGACGTTCCACTGCTGCGAAAGGATGGCGGGCTGATTTATGCGAATGTCAGGACGGCTCGCGTTCAGTATCAGGACGCCCCGTGCCTGCTTGGATTGTTTCATGACGTGACCGAGGAGCGGAACGTCGTCACCGCTTTGCGGGAATCGGAAGCTACGCTGCGCGGACTGTTTGAAAATCTGCCCGACCTTGTGCTTTTGGTTGACGAGGACTTCATCGTACAGTCGGCCAACCGCGATCTGCAGAACGTTCGCCGCGCCGATTTGGTCGGAAGTTCGTCGCTGCGGCTGGTTGCTCCGCAGCATCGACCATTGTGCCGGGAGGCTTTTCAGCAGGCGCTTTCGACCGGCGCTCGTCACACGGTGACCGTGCAAGACATCTTCGGCACATGGTGGTCGTGTCGAGCGGCGCCCTTGGGACAGCGGGGTGACCGAGCGAGAATTATGCTAATTTGCGTTGACGTGACCCAAGACCGCGTGGCCGCCGAGGCTGTTAAGAAGGAACAGCGGCTCTTGCGGCAGATGCTCGAGCTTCAGGAGCGCGAGCGGCGAATGATCGCCAGCGAGATCCACGAGGGTTTGGCGCAGCAGCTTACCGGGGCGCTGTTTCGGCTTCAGGCGTTCCGCGAGACGCTTTCGCGCAACTCGACGCAAGCGTGGACGGACTTCGACATGGCCGCACGGACGCTCGCGCGGTCCATCGACGAAGCAAGGCGGCTGATCAGCAGTCTTCGGCCACCGATCCTGGACGAGCTGGGAATCGTGGACGCCATCGAGTACGTGATTTGCGAGCGACGTTTGCAGGGCGATGCGCAAATCGAATTCGATCACGACCTGGGGCGTGCTCGGCTTTCGCCGCCGCTGGAGAACGGCCTCTTCCGCATTGTTTTGGAATCGCTCAATAACGCCTGTCGCCATAGTCGCAGCGAACGCATCTACGTTCGGCTATGCGAAAGCCAAGGGTGGATTCATCTCCAGGTTCGCGATTGGGGCGTTGGCTTCGACGCCAACGAGATCCAAGAAAAACGGTTTGGCTTGCAGGGCGTCCGCGAGCGTGTCCGGCTGCTGGACGGCAAGATTACGATCGAGTCGGCGCCCAACCGGGGCACGCACATCACGGTCGAGCTTCCCTTGGCCAGCGACGACGGCTGGCTTCCAGAATCCACTTCGCCTGTCACGCAGGGGGATCCATGAAAAAATCACTCGGTGCTAAGACGATTGTTTATCCCACGCCGGTCCTCGTCGTCGGAACCTTCGACGAGCAGGGCAAACCGAATGTCATGACGGCGGCTTGGGGCGGCATCTGCTGTTCACTGCCGCCGTGCATCGCCGTCTCGCTGCGCAAGGCCACGCACACGTACGGCAACATCGTTCGACGCAACGCGTTCACGATCAGCGTGCCTTCCGAACGTCACGTCAAGGCGGCCGACTATTTCGGCATCGTTTCTGGCAGGTCGGAAGACAAATTCGCGGTGACGGGTCTGACGCCCGTTCAGGCCGAGCGGGTCGACGCTCCATACGTCGGCGAGTTTCCTTTGGTGCTCGAATGTCAGCTGACGCACACGTTCGAGCTTGGGTTGCACACCCAATTCGTCGGCGAAATTCTCGACGTGAAGGTCGATGAAGAGGTGCTCGACAAAGACGGTCTGCCCGATCTTGCCAAGCTGGCGCCAATTGTGTTCGGCCCGGAAACGCGCGACTACTACGCTTTGGGGCGTCGCCTGGGCTCGGCCTTCTCGATTGGCAAGCGATCGTAGCGTCGCATTGCAGGGGCAAGACCGTCAAAGTCTGCGCAAAGCGGACAGTCATCGGCGGTCGCTCCCTCTTGAGGTCGCTCCAACACAGTAACGCCGTCGCCACACCAAAGAAAATCCGCTCGTCCCCTTGTTTAGGGCTGCGGCAAAGACGTAGAATGATCGCAAACTGTCGGGCTTGGCAGCCGCCGGGTCGGCCCTTGATTTAAGGAGCATTCGCGATGAGCCGTTGGTATATGTTTGCCGCAGCGATGGCGTTTCCCGCCGTCCTCCTGGCGCAGGTGAGCAACTCGACGAGTCGTCAGCCGGTAGGCGAGCCGTACCAGCCGGCCGTCCCACCGCCTTCGACCAGTGTATACGGCGGCAATGGTCCCTGGGGCGGTTACGGCGGAGCCACGACGGCCGCCGGTTCCGCGTTGAACGGCATGGCCGGCGTCATCAGCGCGGCGGGCCAGCGAAACCTGCTTAACTCGGCGGCCGCGGTCAACTGGACCGAGGCGCAGAAGAACGACATTGAAAACCGTCAACGGTGGACGAACGCCTACTTCGAGATGCGCGCGACGAATCGCGCGGCGGCGGCGGCCGATCGCAGTCCAAGGCTCACGATGGAGCAAATCGCTCGCCTCGCCAAGGATGGCGCGCCAAAGCCGCTGAACACGAGTCATTTGGACCCCGTGTCCGGTGGAATCAAGTGGCCCAGCGCGTTGCAGCAGCCGATGTTCGACACCCAGCGGAACGAGATTGACCGGGTCTTGGCCACCCAGGCTCGCTATGGAGTCCTCAGCTATTCCGATCAAACGAAAATCCGCGAGGACATCAAGACGATCTTTGAGCAACTCAAGTCGCAAATCGATCAAATCCCGCCGACCGAGTACGTCGCGTGTCGCAACTTCTTGCGAAGCGTCAGCTACGCCACCACCAAGACCGATCTCTAGAAAAAACCGCGAATCACGAGATAGGAACCCGAGCATGAAACCCAGAACACTGGCTCTTTTGGCGATGGCGTCGGGATGCTTCCTCGCATACTCGGCCTTGCTGGCGGCCAGCGAGCCGACGACCGCGCTCGTTGACAACCTCGAGTCGTCCGACATGTCTGTCCGGTTGCAGGCAATTGACCAGTTGGGCGACCAGGGCGCGAAGGCGGCCGAGGCGGTCGGTCCGCTGACGCGGTTGCTCGCGGACGGCTCGGCCAAAGTGCGAGCTCATGCGGCCTGGGCGCTTGGAAAAATTGGCGCTGCAGCCAAACCGGCCGTGCCGTCCCTCGTGGAACTGCTGAAGGACAAGGACCAGACGGTCCGCCGGCAGGCAGTCAAGGCGATCATGGACATTCGGCCCGGCCCCAAGGTGACCGTCCCGCTTTGTGTCAGACTGCTGGAAGACGTGGACCCAGGCGTTCGACTCCGAATTCTCAACGCCATTGCCGAGATGGGACCCGAGGGGGTTCGGGGGCTGATCGACGCCCTGAAGGACGAGCGGTCCGGCGATGACTATTGGGCCTGCCTGGCGTTGCGAGAGATCGGGCATCCGGCCGCCGCCGCCGTTCCCGCGCTGACCGAGAAGCTGCAAAAGGATGCGCGGCCCGAGGTTCGCCGCGAGGCCATCTTGGCGTTGGCCGCGATGGACGAAGCGGCCGCCCCCGCCGTTCAAGCCATTGTCACGACGATGAACGACGAGCAGACCCGAACGGCCGCCATCTATGCGTTGGGAAGGATCGGCCGGCTGCCGGCGGCGGCCGAGGCCAAGATTCGCCAGAATCTCAAGAGCGACGACAAGACGCTGGCCATTACCAGCCTCTGGGCGTTGGTCCGAGTTCATCCCGAGGATAAACAGCTTCGGACGGATGCAACCGAGCAGTTGATCGGTCGCTTGAAGGATGACGACGTGCTGGTTCGAGCGGCTGCCGCGCGGGCGTTGGCCTCGCTGCCGCCGGCCCCCGACATCACCGTCCCGCTTTGGGAAAAAGCCTTGCAGAACGCGGATCCGACCACGGTCCAGTATGCCCTCGATGCTTTCGCGGCGATGGGCCCTGCCGCCGTGCCTCGCCTGTTGGATGCCCTGAAACACGAGAAATTGCGTGTCAAGGTGCTCTACGTTCTGGGGCAGATCGGTCCCGACGCGGCTGCGGCTACGCCGGCCATTGCGAAGCTGATCGACGACAAGGACGAGGACGTCGCTCGCGAGGCCGTGGCCGCTCTGGCCAACATCGGTCCCGGCGCAAAGGAAGCGGTGCCCACGCTGGTGGCCGCGCTCAAGCAAACGAGCGGCCGCCACGCTGGTCTGATCGCTTTTGCGCTCGGACGGATTGGTCCCGACGCCGTGGCAGCCGAGCCCACGCTGATCGAGCTGCTCAAAGATGAGGACCGGAAGCTGGCGTTGGCAAGCGCTTGGGCGCTGGTGCACGTACATCCCTCGCGGGACGTGGCGGCCAACGCGATCCCGGTGCTGATGGCTGGCCTAGACAGCGATTTTGCGCCCGCTCGTCGCGGCGCTGCCGAAGCGCTCGGTGAATTGGGTCCCGTGGCCAGCCAAGCGGCGACGGTCCTGAAAAAGGCCACGCATGACGACGACCCCACGGTCTCTGAAGCGGCCGAGAAGGCGTTGAAGCGGATCACCGCGAAGTAGCGACGGCACATCGCGGCACGGGCGGAGTCACATCTTGCTCCCGGTCATGGCTTGCGGTGCGTAGTCGTCAGGCAACAGGCCTTCCAATTCGACCAATTGCCGATCGACCAGCTCGGTTTGCATTTCCAGCAGACGCATCATCCGTCGCAGCCATTCGTAGTCGGCGATGAGCCGGTCACGCTCGGCCGCCAGTTTGGTGACGCCGATCGTTGGGCGGTCCTTCTGTTTTTTTGTCATGACGCACCTTGGTGATTGAGCCGATTCCACGCGGTGCGCGCAACAAAAGAGGAGCGTCGCACCGAGGCTGCTCACAGACCCCCGCCAAGGGGCATTCGGGACAGCACCCGGCCGACGCTCCCGTGTGGCCGGAAGTTCGGTCGTGGCACTGCTCCCGAAAGTCATGGGCGTCCAAAACGCCCAAGTTGGCGGTTTTCTGTGAGGCAGCAACCTGACGCGCGAGGCGTCTATCAATTATGCTCAGAATGCTACCGAGTTGGGGAGCGTGAGACAAGCCCGGTTGGGCGATGTGGCCACGGACGAATCACGGTCATGACGGCTCTGCATCGAGTTGGGCCAGCACGTACGGACCCGCCGGAATGACGGCAATCGTCGCCTCGGGGCCATGCTGGCCGAGGGCCTCGGCGATGGCCGCCTCGACGCTCGCGGCCGGCTCGACGAACAGCCGTCGCAGCGTTTCCGGGGGCAGCCCCTCCGTGACGACCTTGATCGTTGCCTTGCGACGCACTTTGGCCATTTCTTCGAGTTGCCATTGGTCGACAATCCGCAAGTGGTCGTCGCTCGTCGCCGCAGCCGGCATTTGGCTGCCGTTCCGCTGCCATGGACAGCTACCGCCCCAGGGCTTCAACAGTCTGGCCATGAAGGCGTCCATCGTTGGATACTGGTCGAAAAGGGCTTGAAACTCGGGGCTGCCGATCCCTTCAGTCAGGCCGGCGGCCAGGATGACGGTTCCGCCCTGCTTGACGATGGCCAACCCCGAGATCATGCCCTTGACCGACTGATAGAACGTGGCGTCGAGCGGGTAGCCGGCCGACGTGGTCACAACGATATCGACCGGGGCCGGCAGCGTGGCCGTCACGTGTCGCCGAGCAACGGCGACGCCTTCCGCGTGGGCCGCTTGCATGTCGCCGGCCGCGACATGCAAGATCCGCCGCGAGGCGTCGATCACCACGTTGACGATAAAATCGCAGCCGGCCATTCGGCCAATCGCGACATCTTCTTCATGCACCGGATTGCCATCGATGCGGCCGTTGCAGGCGTTGGGATGTTCCAAGAAGGCCGGGCTGTGCCACGCGATGATCGTCTCGAACGCGGCCAAGCCGGGGCAAATCAGTTTCCGCCCGCCCGAAAAACCGGCCATGAAATGCGGCTCGATCAGCCCGGTGGTGATCTTCAGGTCGGCCTCGACGTACCGCGAATCGATCCAGACCGGCGCCCCGCCGGGGCTGTCACCGAGGAACGTGTGTTCGTCGAGCTTTCGGCCGTGATGGTTCTCGACCTGGTAAATCTTGGGAATGTCGGGACCGAGCATCTCGACCAGTTCGTCGCCCAGGTTGGGGCGATGAAGCCCCGTGGCGACCAGAATCAGGATTTCACGGGGGGGAATGCCGGCCGCTTCGAGCGTTTCGAGGATCGGCGGCAGCAAGACCCGGTTGGGAACGGGGCGCGTCACGTCGCTGATCACGACGCACGCGTTGCGCCGTCCTCGGGCCAGCTCGGCCAGCGGTCGGGCGCCGGTGGGCCGCTCCAGACCTCGCCGGACGGCCGCCGAGGGATCGGCCAGCGGTTCGCTCGTCGGGCAACGCAGGACCCCGGCCAGATTCCGATCCGGCACGTCAACATCCAGGCCGTTGCGCCCATAGTCCAAATGAATCCGCATTGGCAATCTCCCGCTTTTCCGCGCATTCCGTTGGTTGAATGCCGACCGATCGGCCGATCAAAAGCTCATTGTAGGGCGAGCCGAACCCGTCACAACCCATAACGGCCCCGCTTCCATTCGATGGCGGCGACGCGACGGAGGGAGCCTTGGGATGCCGGGAAAACACACCCTGGCGGGTGGTGTTCGTCGTCTTGCGGCGGGGGCGGCGAGACCCCCTAACGGCGCGAATCAACAAAACGATGGTGGCCCCACGCGAACCGTCTTGTCACCTTGGGGCTGAATCGCTACACTATGGGTTTCCCAACATCGGGCAAGTTCGTGCGAGTAGCAGATATGCAGCAAACCAAGACCTATATGGCTCGGCCGGGCGAAGTCGAGGAGAAGTGGTGGTTGGTGGACGCCTCGGACAAGGTCGTTGGCCGGTTGGCAAGCGACCTGGCGATGGTCCTGATGGGCAAGAATCGCCCCACCTATACACCCCACGTCGACAACGGCGACTACGTCGTGGTGATTAACGCCGAAAAGGTCGTTTTCACCGGCTCGAAGTGGCAGCAGAAGCAGTATGCGTGGTACACCGGCTATCCGGGACAGCATACGGAGGTCGCCGGAAAGCGGTTGGCGCGCAGGCCGGAGATGATTCTCCGCGAGGCCGTGCGCCGCATGTTGCCGAAGAACCGGCTGGCGTCGAAGACGCTGTCGAAGCTCAAAATTTACGCCGGCAGCGAGCATCCGCATCAGGCCCAGTTGCCCGAACCCAAAGAACTCGGAGTCAAGGACTAATCTTCTATGGCAGTTGTCACCAGCAATGATATTCTCGGCACGGGCCGACGGAAGACTTCGGTAGCGCGGGTGCGGATTCGCCCGGGCGACGGCAAGATCAAGATCAACGACCGCCAGTTGGAAGAGTATTTCGCCAACATTCGTCAGCGAAACTCGGTCGTGGCCCCGCTGGACCAGACCGGCAAGCGAGCTCAGTTCGACGTGATGATTCGCGTCGATGGCGGCGGCATCACCGGCCAGGCCGACGCCTGCAAGCTGGGCATCGCCCGGGCGCTGAAGAAGATCGACGAGCAGGCGGCGCTCGGCCTCCGCGACTCGGGCCTTCTGACCCGCGACGGTCGCATGAAGGAACGCAAGAAGTACGGCCTTCGTGGCGCTCGCCGCGGAACGCAGTTCTCGAAGCGTTAATCCGACCAACTCGTCATTCGGATTTGCGTGGCGGAGCGACGCAACCTGGGCGTCCACGCCACGCGGCGGTCATTGCTGGATCCAGGGGCCGCTATGCGAATTCACTCTCGCTATGGCGAATCGCTCGTCAAGCGAACCGCGCTGCGGTTTTGGGTTCGCTCTATCGGATGGCGAGGCTTCTTGGCCGTGCCGATTCTTGTCGCGTGCCTTGTGTACCTGATCAGTGTCGGCGGCCCGTCCTGGCTTGTCGCGGTTTTCGGAACGACACTGGTGCTCGCCGTGCTTCTTGCGGGCACACTCTACCTTGTGAATCGCCATCGCGAGTTGGCAACGCTGCGTCGAATGGCGGAGCCGATTGCGACGTTTGACCTGTCCGATACGGGAATGCGCATCGAAAGCGATCTCGGCAAGGGCGAGGTTTCCTGGAGGGCCATTGCCGAGATCTGGACTTTCCCAGAGGCATGGCTGTTCTTTGTGGCCAAGGGGAGCTATTTTACAGTCTCAATGAACGCGCTCAGTGACGATGTTCAGGCGTTTATCCGCCAAAGGGTGGCCGAACACGGCGGCAAAATCGGCTAGAATAGGCAGACAGTCTTTTCGCTGGACGGTCGACGGGGCTGGTTGGTTTCGGGCTCTTGCATGCACCAAAACGTGAACTCATGGCACAAAAGAAAAAGATCTCCCTGAAGATCGATGACACGCCGATCCAGGTCGACGCCGGAACGACGATCATGGAGGCGGCCGAGCAACTGGGCATCCGCATCCCGCGGCTCTGCTACCATCCCGATCTCAGTCTGGCCGGCTCGTGCCGCGTGTGCATCGTCGACGTGAAGGGCATGGGCTATTACATGACCGCCTGCAGCTCCCAGGTTTGGGAGGGGATGGAGGTTCAGACCAACTCGCCCGAAATCCGCCAAGCCCGGCGCGACATCGTCGAGCTGCTGCTGGACAATCACAACATGGATTGCCAGACCTGTGAGCGCGACGGTCACTGCGAGCTGCAGAACCTGGCCTATGCGATGGGCGTTCGCCAGCGACACTTCGAGGGCCGCCGCAAGCGGTTCCCGATCGAAATGTCGAGCCAATCGGTCGTCCGCGACAGCGAAAAATGCGTCTTGTGCGGCCGCTGTGTTCGTGTTTGCGCTGAGATTCAAGGCGTCTGCAATCTGAGCCAGCATGGCCGGGGGTTCGAGACAGTCGTCGGCCCGGCGCACATCGCCAACATGGACGACTCGGTTTGCATTCAGTGCGGTCAGTGCATCAACGTTTGCCCGACGGCCGCCTTCATGGAGAAACGCGGCTCGGGCCCCGTGTGGGACGCCCTGGCCGATCCCGAGATGCACGTCGTCGTGCAGACGGCTCCGTCGATTCGCGCGGCCATTGGCGAAGGCTTCGGTATGCCCGCCGGCACGGCCGCGACAGGGCAAATGGTGACCGCCTTGCGGCGTCTGGGCTTCGATCGTGTGTTCGACACCGATCTCGGCGCCGACATGACGATCATCGAGGAATCGCACGAGTTCCTGACGCGGCTGAAAGAAGGCCCCCTGCCGATGATCACGTCGTGTTCGCCGGGCTGGGTCAGCTTCATGGAGAAGTTCTATCCCGAGTTGATTCCGCACGCCTCGACCTGCCGTTCGCCGATGGGAATGCTTTCGGCGCTGGCGAAGACCTACTACGCCGAGCGGGCTGGCATCGATCCGAAGAAGGTTTTCATGGTGGCCGTGATGCCGTGCGTCGCGAAGAAGTTCGAGGCCCGGCGGCCCGAACACTTTTCGCCGGACGGCCTCCCCTATACCGATGCCGTGCTGACGACTCGGGAACTGATTTGGATGATCAAGTGCTATGGGATCGACTTCGCGCGGCTTCCATCGGGCGAGTTTGACGCGCCGCTTGGCCTGGCGAGCGGCGCCGGCGACATCTTCGGCATCACGGGCGGCGTCATGGAGGCCACGCTGCGCGCCGCCAGCGAGCTGGTGACCGGCAAGCCGGCCGAACGACTTGACTATACGGAAGTTCGCGCGGTGAAGGGGCTCCGCGAAAGCTACGTCGCCATCGGCGAGCACAACATCCACCTCGGTGTGGCCAACGGCCTGACCAACGCCAAACTGCTTCTGGACCGCGTCAAGGCGGGCGAAAAGTTCCACGTCATCGAGGTCATGGCCTGCCCCGGCGGCTGTTGCGGCGGCGGCGGGCAACCCTATCCGCCCGAGGGCGTTAAGGTGCTCGACAGCGACTGGGTCTTCGAGCGAGGCAACGCGCTCTACTCGATTGACGCCAAGAAGGAGCTCCGCAAGTCCTACGAAAATCCGGCGGTCGAGGAGATCTACAGTTCCTATCTTGGCGGGCCAGGCAGCCAACGAGCGCACGAGTTGCTCCACACCCATTATCACGCCAGAACGCCGCGAGGAATCCGATGAGCACATGCACTGACAATTGGGCCGAAGTGGAAGCCGCCGCCAAGCTGGTGCTGGGCGAGAAGGTTGTGGCGTTTATTCTCGAACGCCGCAGTCAGCCGCACCCCGAAAGCCAACTGATCGCCGTGCTGCACCGCGTCCAGGCCGAGTTCGGCTACCTGGCCGACGCCCACCTCGACGCCGTGGCCCAACTGATGCAGGTGCCGGCGGCCAAGGTGGCCGGCGTGGCCAGCTTTTACCATTTCTTCCGCTTGAAGCCGCGAGGCCGGTTCATGATCAATGTCTGCCTCGGCACGGCCTGCTATGTCAAAGGGGCCGAACGCGTTGCGCAGAAGATCATCGAGGAACTCGGCATCACTTGGGGCGAAACAAGCAAGGACCGTGTCTTTACCCTGGAAGGCACCCGCTGCCTTGGCACTTGCGGTCTTGCCCCGGTCGTGATGATCGACGAGCAAATCCACGGCGAGCTGAGCCCCGACCAAGTGCCCGCGCTGCTGGAGAAGTATCTCAAAAAGGCCCGGGAGTAAGGCCCGCGGGCGAGTCGTCCACGGGCGACGGCCGCCTTGCACGCCTTGGCGTTCTCTGATGCGTGGCAATCTCGACGAGTATCGCCGCGACTTGAAGCAACTCGCAACGCTGGGCGAGGAAATGCTCGTTGATATCTCGCTCCGCGACGCGGCCATGGAAGGCCCTGAAAAACTGGCGGCCGAACACATCTGCGGCTGCTTCGAGCGGAACTATCAACGATGGTACACTGAGGCCGGCGCCGTCGTCGCCCAGTTGATCTCGGGTCGCAGTGCCGAGTTCGAGCAGCTTTACCTTGGCGACGGCCGACGGAAGGCCATCGACGCCGACTCGTACAACATCCAGGACTGGCTCACCGGCCGCAAGTTGCCTGCCCCGGCGGTCCGTGGCGGCGAGTCGCTGGCCGTCTCATTGCGGCTGAAGATGCAACTGGAGATCCTGAAATCGGCCGAGACGCGGCTCGAAAGCAGTCTGTTCGAGATGCGTCAACTGGTTCAAGCCGACCTGTTCGATTCCGAAATCGAAGCCTGTCGGGCCCTGGCGTCGCACGGCTTTCTGCGGGCGGCCGGCGCGATGGCCGGCGTCATTCTCGAACGCCACTTGCGGCAATTGGCCGAGAGCCACGAGGTCGTCGTTTCCAAAAAGGAACCGACGCTCAACGACCTGAACGACCGGCTGAAGATGGCCGGTGTCGTGGACGTGCCCACCTGGCGGCATATCCAGCGGCTGGCCGACATTCGCAACTTGTGCGATCACAACAAACACCGCGATCCCCACAAACGTGAGGTTCACGAGTTGATCGACGCGACGGATGGAATCGTGAAAACTCTGGTGTAGTGGCACATGCGTTGAAAGCGTGGATGCGATGAACACTGCCAGCTTGCGACAATACTTGGATGATCCTTCCGCCGCGGCCGACTGGCTTCGGGGGCTGGGAATTGTCGACACGCGTCGGGCGCATGGCAACCTGGTCGACATGGCGGAGGCCCGCGTGCCGCTCGATCTGTTGGCGAGCATGTGCGGCCAAATCGAGCGGCATCTGCCGGCGTGCCCCGACGCCGACATGGCGTTGCACAACTTGGAGCGATTCGTGCGTGCGGCGCGAAACCCGCTCGGTATTGGCGCCTTGTTGCAACGCGACCCGCAAACCATGCCGACGTTGCTGCAAATCTTCTCGGCCAGCCAGCACCTGAGCGATCTGCTGGTGACCGACCCCGAGTCGCTTAGCCTGCTGCGCGGCAACGAACGTCACGAGATGGGGCGACAACCGCTCGTCGACGAGCTGACGTCCGAAATTGCGGCCCTCGAGCATGACACGGTTGTTCTGCGGGCGCTGCGGCGGTTCAAACGTCGCGGCACACTGCGGATCGCCTATGGCGATATCATTCGCGGGCAGAGCCTGCGCACTGTGACGATGCAGATTTCGTTTCTGGCCGACGCCATTCTCGAAGCGGCCGTCGCAGCAGCGCGGCGAAAATTCCAGCGAGCGCGCGGAGTCCCGATGACCGGCGGACGCCCGGCCCGCTTTGTGATTCTGGGGTTGGGGAAGCTTGGCGGTCTCGAACTGAATTATTCGAGCGACATCGATCTCATTTTCCTTTGCGAAAACAACGGCGTGACCGACGGCCCGCGTCCCATCTCGAACATCGATTTTTTCGACCTGATGGCCCGCGAAATCGTCCGCCTGTTGACGGAAAAGACCGAACTGGGCGGCGTCTATCGCGTGGATATGCGGCTTCGTCCCGACGGCGCCCGCGGCCCGATGGTGATGGGCGTTGAAAGCGCCCTGGCGTACTACGACACGCGCGGCCGGACCTGGGAGCGGCAGGCCTACATCAAGGCCCGACCGGTTGCCGGCGACCGGTCGCTCGGCAACGAGTTTCTCACGACCATGTGGCCCTGGGTGTATCGCCGGTATCTGGGCCACGCCGACATCAGCGGCATCAAGGCCTTGAAACGGCGGATCGAGCAGCAGACGCTTGGCCACGGCGGCGGCGCCCGCGACGTGAAGACCGGGCGCGGCGGCATCCGCGACATCGAGTTCGTCATCCAGTTTCTCCAACTGCTCAACGGCGGCGACCTGCCCGAGGTCCGCACGGGCAATACGCTCGAAGCGCTGGCTCGGTTGGAGCGAGCAGGCTGTCTCAGCAATCTCGAACGGATGATTCTCGAAGACAACTACACGTTCCTTCGGCAAATCGAGCACCGGCTCCAGATCATGCTCGACCTGCAAACCCATCTGCTGCCGGCCGATCATGGTGAGTTGCACAAGCTGGCGTTGCGCATGGGCTACGCGCCGACCGAAGAGGAGTCGGCCCTCGAAGCGTTTCTGCACGACCATCGCGCCAAGACCGACCTGAATCGCAAGATCCTCGACCATCTGCTGCACGACGCCTTCAGCGACGACCGACAAACGCAAGCCGAGGTCGATTTGGTGCTCGACCCCGACCCGCCCCAAGAGCGAATCGATGAGGTGCTGGGCAAGTATCGGTTTCGGGATGTCGCACAAGCGTATCGCAATCTGATGTCGCTTTCCGAAGAGCGAATACGGTTCCTATCGACGCGACGTTGCCGCCATTTTCTCGCGGCCATCGCGCCGCAACTATTGGCCGCGATCGCGGGAACCGCCGACCCGGACTCGACGCTCGTCAACCTCGACCAGGTGAGCAGTTCGCTGGGCGGCAAAGGCGTTCTTTGGGAGCTGTTCCGATTCAACCCGCCAAGCCTCCGGCTTTACGTCGAACTTTGCGCCTACAGTCCCTATCTCTCCGGCCTGTTGACCAGCAATCCGGGCATGATCGACAGCCTGATGGACAGCCTGGTGCTCGACAAGCTGCCGACGCGAGAAGGGATGGGCCGAACGCTGGCCGAGCTGTGCCGCGCCGCGGAGGACGTTGATCCCATTCTGCAGAGTTTCAAGAACGACCAGCAGCTTTGCGTCGGAGTTCGCGATATTCTTGGCCGCGACGACGTGCAGGCCACGACCGGCGCTTTGTCCGATATCGCGGAGAGTTGCCTTGCCGAGATTGCCGCCCGAGAGTACGAGCGGCTGGTCGCCCGCTTTGGGCGTCCATGCCACATGCCTCGCACTCCGCCCGAGGGATCCGCGAGCGTCGTTGAACGATTGCCCTGTGAAATGGTGATTCTCGCGCTGGGCAAGTTTGGCGGGCGGGAGATGAATTACCACAGTGACCTCGACATCATCTTCCTTTACGAGGGCGACGGAGAGACCGTGCTGGCGGATGACGTCCCAGGCACGCATCAGACCACGACCAATCAACACTTTTTCAGCGAATTGGCCCAGCGGATCATCCAGACCGTGAGCCGTCGGAGCGGCTACGGCCGGCTCTACGAGGTCGATGCAAGGTTGCGTCCGACGGGTCGGAGCGGCGCTCTGGCGACGACATTTGACGAGTTCGTTCGCTACTTTCATGGCGGCGGCGGGCAGCTTTGGGAACGCCTGGCGCTGTGCAAGGCACGCGTGGTGTACGGCGCATCGCACGCGGCGGAAGCGGCGATGGCCGCCGTCGCCCGAGCCGCGTTCGACCACGCTTGGTGTCCAGAGGACGCGATCGCCATCCGCCGTATGCGCCGCCGACTCGAAGGCACGGCCCCAGCGGCCGGCGATCTGAAACGCGGGTCCGGCGGCCTCGTCGATATCGAGTTTATCGTGCAGATGCTCCAACTGAAGCACGGGGCCGACAACCCGCGACTTCGCGTTTCCAACACGCTTCGAACGCTGGCTGAACTACGGCAGGCCGGTCTCCTGACGGGCGACGACTGCGACTGCTTCGACCGTGCCTATCGACTGTTGCGAACGATCGAAGGCCGTCTGCGGCTGATGAGCTCGACCGCGCGCGATCGTCTGCCCGAGGACCCTGTCGAGCTGACAAAGCTTGCACGACTGCTGCGCTATTCGAGCGGCAGCGACTTGCTGGCCGATTTTGAAACGGCGACTCGCGAAACACGCCGCCGGTTCGAGCGGTTGTTCGGTGGATAGAATGACAAGCTGGGCGAGGTTTCACAATTGCGAATGTTTTGGCTGTTGCGGACCGATGACGGTGAGGCCGTTGGACATGCGTCATTTTGAACTTCCCTCTTGAGTTTCACGCCGCCATGCGTCTCGCCTATAGCTCAAACGCGTACCTGAACTTCTCGATCGAAGACACCATCGCACGGATTGCCGGCTTGGGCTTCGAGGGGCTCGAGCTGCTGGCCGACGTGCCGCACGCTTGGCCCGCCGGATTGCTGGACGAGCACAAACGGGCCATCCGCCAATGCCTCGATCGCCACGGCTTGGCCATTTCCAACGTCAACGCGTTCATGATGAACGCCGTCGCCGACCCGCGACAACCCTACTGGCATCCGTCGTGGATCGAGCCGGACCGACATTATCGGGCGATCCGCCGCGAGCACACAAAAAAGGCGTTGCGGCTGGCCAAGGACCTCGGCGCCCCGTCCATTCAGACCGAGCCGGGCGGTCCGCTGGCGGCGGGCCAGTCGTGGCGCGAGGCGGCCGACACGTTTTACGAAGAGATCATGCCGTGCGTCGAGCTGGCCGAACAGTTGCAAATCCTTCTGCTGATCGAGCCCGAGCCGGGCCTGATGCTCGAGACCTTCGAGCAGTACCTGGAGTTCGCCGGGTGGGTCGGCTCGCCTTGGATGGGGCTGAACTTCGACATCGGGCACGCGTTCTGCGTGGGCCAGGATCCGGCCGAGTGGATCGCCCGAATGGCCCGGCACACGAAGCACTACCACATCGAGGACATTGCCGCGACGCGACGCCACGCCCACATGATTCCCGGCCATGGGGCGATTGACTTCCAAGCCGTTTTGCGGGAGATTGACCGCACCGACTACCAGGGTTGGATTACCGTCGAACTCTACCCGTACATGGACGATCCCGACGCCGCCGGGCGAGAGGCCAGGGAGCTTCTCGCCGCGACAATCCGGGGAATTGAGCAGGATCGATGCCGATGAGCGACGCCGCCAGCGAAAGCGAAGAAATCCGCGATCGAATCGAACGAGACGCCCAACGTCGGCGGCAACGTCGCATGGCCTCGCCCGGCCACGCCCTGCTCCAATTGCTGAGGCTTCCCAACATCTTCACCGCGATGGCCGATGTGATGATGGGATTCCTCTTCGTCCAGACAGCGAGCCCGTGGCGCGACGGACCGTGGACGCCGACGGTCTGGGACATCGTGACGCTTACAGCGCTGCTCAGCGCGTCGGGCCTGTTGTATGCGGCAGGCGTCGTGCTCAACGACGTGTTCGATCTGGAAATCGACCGTCGCGAACGGCCAGATCGACCGTTGCCCTCGGGCCGCATTTCGGTCGCGTGGGCCCGACGATTCGGTTACCGATTGCTGCTGCTGGGCGTGGCGGCCGCGACGGCCACCGCACTGACCGTTGGCCATTTCGCGCCGGGCGCCGTGGCCGCGCTACTGGCCGTGACGATCCTGCTTTATGACGCTTGGCTGAAGCGGACGCCGTTGGGACCGATGGCGATGGGCGCTTGCCGTGCGCTTAACGTCCTGCTCGGGATGGCCGCTTGCGACGCAACGCTGCGCACGGTCGATTGGCTCGTTGCCGGCGGGCTCGGCGTCTACGTTGTTGGCGTCACCTGGTTCGCCCGAAACGAATCGCGACAAAGCGACCGGCGTCACCTGACCCTCGCCACGCTGGTCATCACACTGGGCATGGCGATGATCGCATGGCTTCCGCGATGGTCCGATCGCGTGATTGCGCCCATTCAACGGAGCCCGGGGCTGTGGTATCTGCTCGTCGGAGCTTTGGGCGTCGTCATTGTTCGCCGCTGCGTGGCCGCCATCGTCGATCCTGGCCCGTCCCGTGTGAAAATGGCTGTCACGCAGTGTGTGCTGTCGATCGTCATGCTCGACGCGGTCGCTTGCTATTCGATGCGCGGTGTCTATTGGGCCACCGGGATCTTGTTGTTTTGGGTGCCCGCGCTGCTTGCCGCTCGATGGATCGAGACGACGTAATGTATCTCGGCTACAACACCAACGGCCTGGCGCATCACGATCTGCTCGACGCGGTCGAGCTTCTGCACGAGATCGGCTATCGCGGCGTCGCCGTCACGATCGACCACGGCGTCCTTTCGCCGCGGGATCCTGGGCGAGCCGAGCAACTTGGCCGGTTGGGCCGCCTGCTTGAGCGGTTCGGAATGCGATCCGTCATCGAGACGGGCGCTCGCTATCTGCTCGATCTCCGAACGAAGCACGAGCCAACGCTGCTGTCCAAACGGCGTGAAGAGCGGATCGCGTTTTACAGGTACGCCGTCGATTGCGCCGCAGAGCTTGGCAGCGATTGTGTCTCGCTCTGGTCCGGACGGCTCATCGAGGAGAATCCCAATCCGTTTCTTCGGTTGGCCGACGGCCTGCGCGACGTGCTCAACTACGCTGCGGCCCGCAACGTCGCGATCGCATTCGAGCCGGAACCGGGCATGTTGGTCGACACGATGGCGTCGTTCAAACACTTGCTGCAAACCATGCAACAGGTCGCCGGCGCGCCGGAATGCAACGCGGGGCCGGTTGTCAATTCACCTGAATCGCGGTCCGGCGACGATCTGCTTTGTCTGACGCTCGACATGGGCCATCTGCAATGTCAGGGCGAGACGCCGATCTCTGACGTGATCCGCCGCTGGGCGTCGCGGCTCGTAAATGTCCACATCGAGGACATGCGGCTCGGACTGCACGAGCATCTGATGTTCGGCGAGGGGGAAATTGACTTTCCGCCCGTCTTGCACGCATTGAACGAGGTCGGCTACCAGGGCGGCGTCTTCGTCGAATTGCCGCGTCACAGTCACGAAGGGCCTGCCGCCGCCCGACGGGCGTTCGAGTTCTTGACGCCTCTCATCGCGCGCCTTGGGTAAGGCACGTCCCATGGCTTGATCGCCGCCAAGACGCCCTCGGCAGTCCAAGCCGGGGCTTAGCTCCTCCGTTTTTGGTAAGGAAGCAGCTTCCGAGAGGTTGCGTTTTGCGGTCATGCGCAAGACCGTGTGTTAAACACGGCAAACAGGATAGGATATTCTGGCGTTGGTGGGATGTGGGGTTTTTCTTCTATTCCGGTTGTATGGATCGTGCCGAATTAGCCAAGTAGACGCTCATGGTTTTCGCAGGTGGGGGGATGTCGAATGTTCCGGCCTCGATTTGCCGCGCTGGCGGCGTTCCTTTTTCTCGTCGCAGCGCTGACGGGCTGCGGCACTAGTTTTCGCCAGTACGTCAGGAACGGGTTCAAGGTGGGCCCGAATTACTCGACGCCATCTGCGGCGGTGGCCGAGCAATGGATCGACGCGCCACACATCCCAACCGCCAACGAGCCGGAGCAGATCTGCCGGTGGTGGACCGTCTTCAACGATCGGAAGTTGAACCACCTCGTCAGTTGCGCCTATCGACAAAACCTCAGCTTGCGTCAGGCCTGCTACCGCGTGCTCCAGGCCCGGGCACAGTTGGCTGTCGCTCGCGGAGACATCTTCCCGCAGAGCCAGTACGCCTCGGGTGACTATCGACGTTCGGGCGGCGCAGGCTCGGCCTGGACCAACACATGGGACTACGGCTTCGGCTTGCAATGGGAGCTGGACTTTTGGGGCAGGCTGCGACGAGCCGTCACGGCGGCCACGGACAACCTTGAAGCTTCCGTCGCTGACTACGATGGCGTGCTCGTGACCATGCTGGGCGACATCGCCAAGAACTACGTCCAGGTTCGGACGGATCAAGAACGGATTCGCTTGTTGCGGGCGAACGCCGATATCCAACGCGACGTTCTGAACTACATCGATGTGCGACTCCGCGCCGGTTTCAAGCAGACTGAACTGGACTCGGCCCAATCGCTCAGCACTCTGCGCCAGACAGAGGCCGGAATTCCGACCCTCGAGATCGACATGCGTCAGGCCGAAGACGCGCTCTGCGTCTTGTTGGGCATTCCGACGGTCGATCTGCGAAAGCTGCTGGACGGCGGTCCCATTCCAAGTTCACCGCCGGAGGTCGCCCTGGGCATACCGTGCGACCTGTTGCGCCGCCGGCCAGATGTCCGCCAGGCGGAACGTTTGGCTGCCGCGCAGGGCGAGCAAATCGGGATCGCCGAGGCCGAACTCTATCCGATTTTCACGATCAACGGAACGATGGGGTACACGGCATCGAACTTTGGCGACTTGTTCAAGAGCGCATCGTTCAATGCAAATGCCGGCCCGTCATTCCAATGGAACTTGCTCAACTACGGACGCATTGTCAACAACGTCCGATATCGGAACGCCAGGTTCCAAGAGTTGGTGGCCGCCTATCAGCAGACCGTCCTGCAAGCGAATTCGGAAGTCGAGAACGGTCTGGCGACGTTCCTGGAATCTCAGCGGCGTACGCGATTATTGGACGAAAGCGTCGTGGCGTCGGAAAGGGCCCGCGGCATTTCGATTCTGCGTTATAAGCAGGGCGTCGACAACTTCACGACCTACGCGGTCATCGAGCAGAACCTGGTGACGCAACAAGACTCGGCCGCGCAAGCGCGCGGTCAGATTGCGCAGGGGCTGATCGCCACCTATCGGGCGCTGGGAGGCGGTTGGGAACTGCGGCTTAGCGAGGACCCGGGTCCCTCGCAGCCGGCCGGCGTCTGGCCGCTTCCGGCCGTGCCCGATCAGGTTCCCGTGCCGAACCAAGGCCCTGTCAATGCTGCTCCAGACAGTCCGCCGCCCGAGCCGCCGGCCGCTCCGGTTCCAAACACGAAACCGGCGGAAACGGTCCAACCTCCGGCGGAACGGCCCTAGAGCCATTTCGCGCTGCCGACAACGTCCAGGACGTCGCGCCTCACGCTCGTTGGCCCGCGAGGCCGGCGTCCTCGCGTATCACACACATCGCAAGGCGATGCCGCCATGAGCGGATGCCGCTCATGGGCCGGCCAGTCGCGTTAGCAACAATCTAGGTCTTGGGTCCGGTGTCTTTGGCCGACTCGCTGACGCCGATGAAGGCCATTCGAAGTTCGTGCAGCACGTTTTCCAGCTCGGAGCTTTCCTCGGGCGTGCGATTGCCCTCGGTCTTTTCCTGGAGCATCGCCAGCATGTCGATTGCGTGCTTGGCGTGATCCGGTTGCCGAACTGACTTTTTGGCGATCGGATTCGGGATTAGGCCCAAAGCCATCGCGCCCTGCAAGTAGAGCGTGCCGATCAGGAACGTGAAATCGGCCGGCGGCAGCGGCGGGGTCGAGCCTGAGGGCTGCTGTCCGGAGGCCGGCTTGTCAGAAGTGCCAGATTGGCGTGCGGCTTCCTTCTCCGCTTGCACTTGGCTCTTCCAATCCTCGTCGATAATGATCTTCTTTTCGGGTTGGTTGCTTTCAGCAGTCATTGCGAACCTCCAAGGATCGGTCGCCCGTGGCCTTGCGGGATCCCCGCCGGCGGCCTTAGCGTTGTGCTGCGTGATGGCGAATGGCCGCGCCGATAAAACCGGCGAACAACGGGTGCGAATGGGTTGGCTGTGATTTGAACTCGGGATGGTACTGCACGCCGACAAACCAGGGATGATTGGGTAGCTCGACAACCTCGATTAGCGAACCGTCGGGACTGGTGCCGGCAAACCGCATCCCACCCTCGATAAACTTTTGGCGGTAAACATTGTTGAACTCGTAGCGGTGCCGATGCCGCTCGGTAACGTCGAGGGCACCGTAGCAAGCCGCGGCCGTGCTGTCGGGGGCCAAGCGGGTAGGCTGCGCGCCGAGCCGCATCGTGCCACCCATGTCGGTAATGGTTTTCTGCTCGTCCAAAAGACAGATCACCGGATGGGGCGTGTCCTTGTCGAATTCGCACGAGTTGGCCTGATCCAAACCAAGCACATTGCGGGCGAACTCGGCCACGGCGCACTGCATGCCAAGGCAAATGCCGAAAAACGGGATGCCGCGCGCCCGGGCATAGTGAATCGCGTCCAGCTTGCCCTCGATGCCTCGCTCGCCGAAGCCACCGGGCACGAGAATGCCATCGACTCCGGCGAGCAACTGGTCAGGCCCCTCGCGTTCGACCGCTTCGCTGTGAATCCGCAGGATGCGGATTTGTGCGCGGTGATGCACGCCTGCGTGGTCCAGGGCTTCGTAGATCGACTTGTAAGCATCGCGGTGTTCGGCGTATTTTCCGACCACGGCGATGGTGATTTCGTGCTGTGGATTGCGAAGCCGGTGCAAGAGATCGCGCCATCGGTCCAGGTTCAGCGTGCCGGCGTTGAGCTGCAATTTGCGGACGATCAGTTCGTCCATGCCGTGCTCCACGAGACTCATCGGCACCTCGTAGACCGAGAAATCCTTGTCCTTCTCTTCGATGACGGCCTCGATCGGGATGTTGCAGAACAGGGCGATCTTGGCCCGGTCGTCGCGGCTGAGCGAGCGTTCGGTGCGGCAAACCAAAATGTCTGGCTGAATACCGATTTGACGCAGTTGGCCGACCGAGTGTTGTGTCGGTTTGGTCTTCAGCTCGGCCGCGGCCTTCAGATAGGGGACCAGTGTCAGGTGGATGTAAAGGCAGTTTTCCTTGCCCACGTCGAGCGAGAACTGGCGAATGGCCTCGAGAAAGGGCTGGCTTTCGATGTCGCCCACGGTGCCGCCGATTTCGTGAATGACCAAATCCACATCGGGGCCGGCGGCCTTGCTCAGAGCGGCCTTGATTTCGTTCGTCACGTGGGGGATGACCTGCACGGTCTGCCCGAGGAACTCGCCCCGACGCTCCTTTTCGATCACCGAGAGATAGATCTGGCCGGTGGTGTAGTTGGAATCGCGGTTCAACGGGCTGTTGGTAAAACGCTCGTAGTGGCCGAGGTCGAGGTCCGTCTCGCTGCCGTCGTCGAGCACATAGACTTCACCGTGCTGATAGGGGCTCATCGTGCCGGGATCGACGTTGATATACGGGTCGAGCTTCTGCATGCGAAGCCGAAGTCCGCGCTGCTCCAGCAACATGCCGATCGAGGCGCTAGTGAGTCCTTTGCCCAGCGAGCTGACGACGCCGCCGGTCACGAAAATATGCTTGCTCATGGAAAAAGCTGTCCGTCGAGGGGTCCGTCCATGCAAAGGAACCATTGTAGGCCGCCGATGCCGAAGCGAAAAGTGCTGCACGTCTGGGGGGGATACTGATCGCGTCCTTGGGCGGCGAATTCTGACGCGGCCGCGGGATTGGGCTTGCCTCGGTAGGCCACGACGGGTACAAGTCGCGTTCCCTGAACCGCCTATCTTCTCAGCCGATAGACTGCCATGCCCCGGATCACACGATATCCACGAGTGACAGCGCAAGTCCTTATAGCCTTGCTGGTTACAGCGACGGCTTTTGGCCAAGCCGCAGCACCAAAACAGTTGAACGATGCCGAACTGGTCGCGCTGCTGCAGGCCCGCAAGAAGCAGATTGACGAAATTCGTGATCTGGACGATGCGGCAAGGGCAAGAGCCCGCGACCTCTGTGACCAGGGGCTCGCCGAGATGGAAAAGGTGAAGGGCTTTTGCGGGCGAGTCTTGTTTTTCGATCAGCGGGCTGCCCAGGCGCCCGTCGAGATCGAACAGACCAAGGCGGCTCTGGCCACCCTTCCAGCCCAGCCAGCCATCGTGTTCCCCGCTGAAGTGAGCGTGCCGCAGATTGAGCAGGCGATTGCCAACCGGCAAACCGAGCTGGAGACGTGGCGCCGCGAGGCGGCGAACTTTGAAACCGAGTTGAAGGGGCGAGGCAGCCGGCGGGCGGACATTCCCAAGGACATCAGTCGGGCGCAACAGGCCCTGAGCGACGCCAACGCCGAGCTCCAAACGCCTGCGACGTCCGACGAAAGCTCGCCGATCAATTCGGCGCGGCGGTTCATGCTTCTGGCCAAGCGACGCGCGGCCGAGCAGGAGATCCTGTGCTGCCAGAAAGAATTGGCGGCCCTCGAAGCCCGCGCCGAGCTGTTGCCGATCAGCCACGATCTAACCGCCCGACGCATTGCCCTGGCCGAGCAACAGATCAAGCAATGGCAAGACTTGGTCAACCAGCGTCGCCAACAGGATGCCGAGCAGCAAGCGAGGCAAGCGGCATGGGAGGCGGGCCAAGCCATTCCGGCCGTCAAACAGTTGGCCCAGGAAAACGCCGCGCTGGCTGAATTGCGGAAACAATTAGCCCAGCATATTGCGAACGCCACGACTCAGTTGGATCAGGCGAACCAACAGTTGGCCGCGCTCCGAAGTCAGTACGAGCGGGCTCGCGGCAAGGTCGAGACGGTTGGGCTCACCAATGCCATCGGATTGCTGCTGCGAAAACAGCGCGATGCGCTGCCAAACCTGGCGGCATGCCGTCGTGAAATCAACGCTCGCCAGCGGGCCATCACCGACGGTCAGTTGGCGTCGCTGCAATGGCAGGACCACCGGGCCGCATTGGCCAATTTGGATCAGCAAACGCAGTTGGTGCTGCAAAGCCTGGGACCTCAAGATCAGGCTGGTGGGCGAATGCAGATCGAGACCTCCGTCCGCGATGCGCTGAGCGCGCAAAAAGAGTATCTCGACGCGCTGATCGCCGATCAAACAACATACTTTGGCAAACTGATCGACCTCGACACGGCGCAACGCCAGTTGATCGC
The DNA here is from genome assembly GCA_039698035.1 of Thermoguttaceae bacterium. Lineage (GTDB taxonomy): Bacteria > Planctomycetota > Planctomycetia > Pirellulales > Thermoguttaceae > JAJFUI01. Next base: position 90,524 of record JBDKSW010000001.1, read on the forward strand.
CGAGACGGAGCGATTTGGACAATACATTGCCGAGCGGGTGCTGTGGATCGCCAGCGCCGCGCCCTTGGGACCGACGGATGTTCGTTGGGGCGGCAACGCGGCCTGGTGGCTCATCCGGCCCGAATCGTTTGCCGAGGCTGGTCACGCCTTGATGGCCGACGTGCGAACCAACATTGCCGTTTGGGCCGCCGCCGTGGGGTTGTTCCTCGTGCTGGTCTATCGGCAGAAGCAGTGCCACGTTCGGCTGGCAGAGATTGGCCAACATGCATCGCGAGGCGGCTGCTGCCGATTTGTGCCGACGGTCGAGGCCGCGGCGAGGACCGCTTTCATGGCCCTGCCAAGACCGGGGCTGCTGTGGTTCATCGGATGGCGACTTGCCGGGCCAGGCGACCCGTCCGAGCTGTGCAAGGCCGTCGGCATGGGGCTGACCGAGGCGGCCAAGGTTTACCTGGCCATGGAACTGTTGCGGCAAATCTGTGTGAAAGAAGGGCTCGGCGAGTCTCATTTCGGTTGGTCCGTCGGCGCGCTCAAGCTCGTGCGTCAGACGATTCGCTGGTTCAGTGTTCCGATACTTCTGATGATGTTCGTGGCCGTTGCGATGGCCTGGCAACTGAACGATCGGTGGGACGCCTCGCTTGGGCGAGTCTGCTTCGTCGTGGCGTTGCTGTGCTTTTCACTCGCCTTGCAGCGGATTCTTCGGCCGGCCGGCGCCGTGTTCCAGGCAATGTTCGCCGACCGGTGTGGCGGATGGCTCTATCGGTTCCGCAATGTATGGGGCCCGGCGTGTGTTCTGCTGCCAACGGCTCTGGCCGTGTTGGCAATGGTCGGCTATCACTATACGGCCCGACAGTTGATGATCCGACTGATTCTCAGTATCTACGTCCTCGTCGGCGGATTGGTGTGCCGTGCGCTTCTGTTGCGATGGACGTTGGTCAACCAACGACGGTTGGCCATCGGTCAGGCACGGCAACGGCGGACGGCCGTTTGCTCGGATGGCGGGTCGAGCGAAGAATCGTCCGGCTCGGGGCTGCCGGCCGCCGCGCCGCAGCTCGACTTGGCCGCGATCAACATCCAAACGCGACGGCTTATCGGCTGGTCGCTGGGCGTGGCCGCGGCGTTAGCCTTTTGGTGCGCTTGGGTTGATGTTCTGCCGGCCCTGGGCGTCTTGAACCGCATCGAGATCTGGCAAACGACGGCCTCCGTGACCGAAAACGTCTCGACGGCCGACGGCAAGACCCAGTCGAAGGTCATCGAGCGACCGGCGCCCGTGACATTGGCCAACCTCGTGCTAGCCGTCATCGTGCTGGCCATGACGATCATCGCCGCGAAAAACATCCCCGGCCTCCTGGAAATGGCTCTGCTCCAGAACCTTCCGCTCGACGCCGGCGCCCGGTATGCCGTCGCCACGATCTCGCGGTACACGATCACCGTCTTTGGCTTCCTGTTATGCTTCGACACCCTTGGCGTCGGCTGGTCCAAGGTCCAGTGGCTCGTGGCCGGCATGGGCGTCGGGCTTGGCTTCGGATTGCAGGAGATCTTCGCCAACTTCATCTCCGGCCTCATTATTCTTTTCGAGCGACCGGTTCGAGTTGGCGATGTCGTGACGATCGACGCTTTCAGCGGTGTCGTTTCGCGAATCCGAATTCGCGCCACGACGATCACCGACGGCGACCGGAAGGAACTCATCATCCCGAACAAGGAGTTCATCACGGGCCGAGTCCTGAACTGGACGCTCTCGGACCCGGTGAATCGCGTCGTCGTCAATGTCAACGTGGCCTACGGCTCGGACACCCAGTTGGTGACGAAGATTCTCGAGGGCATCGCCAAGAATCACCCGTCGGTGCTCGATGATCCGTCGCCATGCGCGATGCTGGAATCGTTCAACGAAGGCTCGCTGAACTTCGTGCTCCGTTGCTTCCTGCCAAATCTGGACAATCGGGCGACCGTCATCCACGATCTGCACGTGGGGATCGATCGTGCCTTTCGCGATTCGGGTATCGAGTTCGCCCTGCCGCAGCAGGACATCCACGTTCGCTCGATTGACGTTCCGCTCCCGACGCTTCAGCCGAACGCCAGGGCGGCCGCGGATTGTCTCCGCATGCCGACCGAACCGCGGCCCAGAGTGGCGTAACCGGCAATCGCGATCTTGAAGGAGGAGTGACGAATCGGCGGCAAGAAGCTACAATAGACCTGCCATGCACCGATCGGTCGACGAGCCGATGTTTGCATGCCAGCGGTCTTCCCTTCGTCACCAGGATGGTTCTCATCCATGCCGCAATTGCCATCCAACTTCTTTCCGCCGGCCGAGGACGCCGATCCCGAGGGGCTGGTCGGCTTTGGCGGCGAGCTTTCGCCCGAATGGCTGCTGGACGCCTACCGGCACGGCATCTTCCCCTGGCCAATCACCGATTTCGAGGCCCCGTTGGCCTGGTGGTCGCCCGATCCGCGGGCCGTCATCGAGTTCGACCGCTTTCACGTCTCGCGGCGTCTGCGGCGGACGTGCCGCGGCGATCAGTTTGAAGTCACCCGGAACGTCGAGTTTCGCAGTGTCATCCGCGGTTGTGCGATGGCCCCCAGCCGGATCGGCCGCACGTGGCTGACGCCGGAAATGATCGACGCCTATGTTCGGCTGCACGAGCTGGGCTATGCGCACAGCGTCGAGGTTTGGCGCCAACACGAGCTGGCCGGCGGCGTCTACGGCGTCGCCATTGGCGGCCTGTTTGCGGCCGAGTCGAAGTTCTTTCGCGTTCGCGACGCCTCGAAGGTCGCGTTGGTCCATTTGGTCGAACACCTGCGACAGCGAGGCTTCACGCTGCTGGACATCCAGCAACTGACGCCGCATACGGCGCGGCTCGGAGCCGTGACCATCTCCCGGGCCGAGTATCTTGCGCGGCTGGCCGACGCCGTCCAGTTGCGGGTAACGTTTTAGGATCGGGAGATGCGATGAGCCGTTCCGACATCTTGTTTCAAGGTTGGCGTTTCCGTGTCGAGCGTGCCGTGCAAGTGACGCCCGATGGCGCGGAGCATGTCCGCGAAGTGATCCGGCACCCCGGCGCGGCCGTCATTTTGCCGCTGCTCGATGACGGGCGCATCTGTTTGCAGCGCAACTACCGCGTCGCCGTCGGTCAGACGCTGATCGAGCTGCCGGCCGGAACCCTCGAACCGAACGAAGACCCGGCCGAGACGGCTCGACGCGAGTTGGCCGAGGAAACCGGCTATCGAGCAGGCCGCATCGAGCATCTGGTGACGTTCTGGACGTCGCCCGGCATCCTGGAGGAACGGATGCACCTGTACATCGCCCGGGACTTGCAGCCGGGCGAGCCGGCGCTCGAAGCGGGCGAAGATATCCAACCGCTGCTTTGCACGTGGGACGAGGCGATGGCGATGATCCAACGCGGAGAGATCTGCGACGCCAAAACGCTCGTCGGGCTGATGTATTACCGGGCGTTCGCGGACGGTCGTTCTTAGCAACCGCACAGGACGCATGCCATCGCGGAATCGGAATTCACCGACGCGGCGATGAGAACGGCGCAAAACAAGACGCACTGTTGGGATGCCAAAGCCTCGCGGGACGTTTCTGCTGTTAGCGGAATACGCGACGCAGATACCGTCGCCCAGCGCACGCCGCGAGACCGATCAAACCAGAACCAAGCAGGGCGAGCGATGACGGCTCGGGCGTAATGCCAAAACTGGTAATTTCGGTCGTGCCAAGACCATAAGTATAGCCATATGCGCCCGAAAAAGAGAACCCGGTTGTGCCCTTGGTGACGACGAGATGCCCGATCATGTTCTCGGCGATCTCATCACCATCGTTGTCGGCAGCATCCACATACAATCGCTCAGTGTTTTCACCAGGGGGGATGGCCCATGATCCCTGTATCATGCTTGTATTGCACGTGGTTTCACCGTCGCGAGTCCATTGGGCGGAACCGATGTAACTGCTAAGATTGAACCAGGTCTCGTTCTCGATCATGTAAGCGGTAGTGGTATGCCTTTTGAAAGTTGCCGTTGATGCCGAATAGGGTGAAACAAAAAAAGTTCCCCCAATGGCCGTCCAAGTACCCTCGAACATGTTGATCTTGGAGTCTGCAGCGTCTCCGTTAAGTCCCGTCAAATAGAGCGTGATGACATCGTATGCTGAGTTCGAGGTGTCCCACGACGCACTAACGACGATGTTGCCCGAGGTTGTTGTGACCGGAATGAGACTGCCACGTGTCTCCAATGGCAAAAGCCATGTGGCCAACGCCAAGGCTGTGATGACGAGGCTTGGCGGTATGCTCGTTTGCTTTACGGTGTTCAATACGCGCATCTGCAATCTCATAATCAGCCTCCCGAAAGGTAAGAACCGTCTTGTCTTATTCGCCACGACTGCCAGCACCTACAGCACCCCAAGATAGTCCTTGGCAGTGGAGATGCAATCCCACCTAACGGGTGGCTGTTGAGGGGGCGACTTAAAGAGCCGATGGGGGGGGCTCGAAGATCGAGAGAAACCGCAAGGCCTACATGTGCCAACCGTCGGGCACCGTGGTGTCCTTGGGGATGACGACGATGCCGTCGCGGATCATGCCGTGCCGCGTTTCGTCGGTGTTCTCGATCCCCTTGTGATTGATCACGCGGGCATTGCGGCCGATGCGGCAGTTCTTGTCGATGATCGCCCCTTCGATGTGCGCCCCCTCGGCGATCCCGACGGGCGGCCGGCCGTCGGCGTCGCAGGTGGCGACCTCGTCCGGCGACTCGTAGAAGTCGTTGCCCATGACAATCGCGTTGCGGATGGTCACATTGCGTCCGATGTGGCAACGCAACCCAATGACACTGTTCTCGATGACGGCCCCGTCCTCGATGATCGAGCCGTCGGCGATCAGGCTGCCGCGCACGGTGGCCCCGTCGATCCGCGCCGGCGGCAGAAATCGGGCGTGCGAATAGATCGGGGCCTCGACCGACGCCAGGTCGAAGGGCGCGTCGGGCCGGGCCAGGGCCAGATTGGCCTCGTAGAAGGACTTGATTGTCCCGATGTCCTCCCAATAGCCGTCAAACAGATGCACTTGAACGTGTCGCGCGCGAATCGACGCAGGGAAAACCTCTTTGCCAAAGTCGCGGTAATCGGTCTTCTGCAACACATCGAATAGGGCGTCTCGCTTGAACAGGTAAATACCCATACTCGCCAGACAGTCGCGGCCCCGGCTCTGGATGCCGTGGGCGTCGATCCAGGACGGATTGGTCCGCACCAGATTCAGTTCTTGCTCGGTCTTTGGCTTTTCGAGGAAGCCGACGACACGCCCCGAATCGTCCAATCGCATGATGCCCGAGCCGGAAGCATCGCGGCTGTGGACGGGAACGGCGCCGATGGTCACGTCGGCGGCCGCATTCAGGTGCGTCACGATCATGTCCTGATAGTTCATCCGGTAAAGCTGGTCGCCGGAGAGGATCAGGATGTATTCGATGCCCGGCTGATCGGCATAGCGGAGGTTCTGACGCACGGCGTCGGCCGTACCCTGGTACCAGCCCGTGTTGTCGAGCGTTTGCTGGGCGGCCAGAACCTCGACGAAGCCGCCGTCGAACGGATCGAACGTGTAGGTCGACCGGATATGGCGGTGCAGGCTGACCGAATTGAACTGCGTCAGGACATAGCAGCGGTTCAGCCCGCTGTTGATGCAATTCGACAGCGGAATGTCGATCAGGCGGTACTTCCCGGCGACCGGCACGGCCGGCTTGGATCGGTATTTTGTGAGGGGGTAGAGGCGTGTCCCTTGTCCACCCCCAAGCACCAACGTCAGGACGTTTCTCATGCGAGCTCCTCCAGCCACCGCCCAGTTTACTGCCGGTGGACACGGAAGGGAATAACCCCTGCTGCAAGCAGGGCGGCGCGCCAGCTTACCCGAATTGCCAAGTCGCCGCGAGGTTTGTTAGCGCGAAGTTAGAAACGGCTTTAGTAACTGTTAGGGGGTCTGACGCCCGTTGACCGGCCGGAGGGCACTTGGTACCACGAGGATAATTCATCATCGCAACGCGATCGAAAGGAGCCGGTCATGAGTCAGATGAGAAACGTGTTCGTCGTGGCGTCATGCTCGTTGGTCTTCGTCTCGCTCGGTTGCTCTCGATCGCCCGATGCCCGGCAGGCGAATCGCGAGGAGAAGACGATTCGTGTAACCGGCTCGGATACGATGGTCAACGTGGCCCAGGCCTGGGCCGAAGAGTTCATGAAGAAGCACCCGAACGTCAATATCGACGTTCGCGGCGGCGGCTCGGGCGTTGGCATCGCCAGTCTCATCGACGGCACGTGCGACTTGGCCAACGCGAGCCGCAAGATGACCGACGTGGAAATCGAGAAGACGAAGGCCAAACGCGGTAGCGAGCCCAAGGAGCTGATTGTCGGCTACGATGCGCTGGCGATTTATGTCCCCAAGGACAACCCGCTCGACTCGATCTCGATCGACGATCTGGCCGAGATCTACGGCAAGGACGGCAAAATCACCAAATGGTCGGACCTTGGCGTCAAGGACTCGAAGTTGGCCGACGCCGAGGTCACCCGCGTCTGTCGCCAGAGCAGTTCCGGCACCTACGCCTACTTCCGCGAGGTCATCCTCGGCAAGACGCGGGATTACAAGCTCGGCTCGATTGACCAAAGCGGCTCAAAAGACGTGGTGACCGTGGTTGCGCGAACGCCGTCGGCCATCGGCTACAGCGGAATGGGCTACAAGGCGCCGGACGTGAAGATGCTGAAGGTCTCGAAACACCGCGGCGGCAAGGCCGTCGAGCCGACGGTCGAAAACGCTCGGAACAACTCCTATCCGATCACACGCCCACTGCAAATCTACGTCGTCGGCAAACCGAGCGGCGTGATCAAGGAGTACCTCGATTGGATTCACTCGCCGGCCGGTCAGAAGGTGTTGCTGGACCTCGGATACATCCCACTCGATCAATGACGACTGCAACGGCAAACCGTCGAACGTGGCGATCTCTGCTCCACGGCCTGGCCGATTGGAGCGAACCGGTCGTCGAATGGGCGATCCGGCTTTGTGGCTGGAGTTCGATCCTGTTCGTATTCTCGATTTTTGTGTTCATCCTGGTAATCGCGGCCGGCGCGTTCGGCCGGCTCGACTGGGGCGAGTTCCTGTTCAGTGCGGAGTGGCAACCGGACTCGGTCGTGCAGCCCCGCTACGGCACGCTGGCCCTGCTGGTCGGCACGCTGTCCGTCACCGCGCTGGCAATGCTGCTGGCGGCCCCCCTCGGCCTCGGCGCGGCCGTGTTCATCTCCGAGTTTTGCAGCGGCAAGGTGAAAGAGACGCTCAAAGTGCTGGTCGAGTTGTCGGCCGCCATTCCGTCGGTCGTCTGGGGATTCGTCGGCTACATGGTCTTGGCCCCGCTCATCATTCGCTACACGGACGCGGCCAGCGGTGTCAATCTGCTCAACGCGGGCCTGATCTTGGCGCTGATGAGCGTGCCGATCATCGTTTCGATGAGCGAAGACGCGCTGAAGGCCGTGCCCGACTCGTACCGCGAGGCGGCTCTGTCGCTCGGCGCAAGCCGCTGGGAGATCGTCTATCGCGTTCTGTTTCCCGCGGCCAAAAATGGCCTGCTGGCAGCCGTGCTGCTGGGCGTCGGCCGAGCCATTGGCGAGACGATGGCCGTGCTGATGTGCACCGGCCATGCCGTCCGAATTCCGCACAGCCTGCTGACCCCCGTCCGCACACTGACGGCCACGATCGCCTCGGAATTGGGCGAGTCGCCCGTCGGCGAAATGCATTACTGCGTGCTCTTCACGATTGGGCTCGAGCTTTTTGCAATCACGTTCCTGGTGAATGTGATTGCCGACTTCGTGGTCAAGGGGATTCGCAGTGAGCGCAGTTAGCGACCGTCAGAAACCGAGCGTCGTCGGGAAGGGCCCGGCGGCGGCGTTGGCCGGCCGGATGAGCGAACACGCGGCCTCGGCCGCCGGCTCTGTCGTGGCCGTGCGAACGAAATCGCTGAATCCGTTCGCCCCGTCGGCGTTGGAACGTCGCAAAAACGTGAAGGAAGCCGCCGCCCGCTGGGTGTTGGGCCTCTTCACGTTCGCGCTCGTCGCGCCCGTCTTGGCCATTCTTGGCTACCTGGTCGTCAGGGCGTGGCCCGTGCTGGGCATTTCGTTCATCCTGGAAAATCCGCAGAAATACATGACAGCCGGCGGCATCTGGGCCCCGCTGGTCGGCACCTTCTTCCTGGTCGTCATCTCGCTGCTGCTGGCCGCTCCGATTGGAATCCTCGGAGGCGTTTACCTCAACGAATATGCCGGCAACAACTGGCGCACGCGGGTGGTCGCCCTTGGCGTCACCAACTTGGCCGGCGTGCCAAGCATCGTGCACGGCCTATTCGGCGTCGGCGCGTTCGTCATGTTCGCCGGCATGGGCAAGTCCATGCTGGCAGCTTCCTGCACGTTGGCCGTCATGTCGCTGCCGGTCATTATCACCAGCACGCGCGAAGCGCTCAGCTCGGTGCCGATGGCCTTCCGCGAGGCCTGCTGGAACATGGGCGCCACCCGCTGGCAAACCATTCGCACCATCGTGCTGCCCAACTCGGTCGGCGGCATCCTGACGGGCGTCATTTTCGAGGTGACCCGCGCGGCTGGCGAGACGGCCCCAATCCTGTTCACCGGCGCCGTGTTTTACAAGCGTGTCAGGGACCATGGCTGGGACTCGTTTTTCCCGTACAACCTGAACGACGGCTGCATGGCCCTCTCGATGCACCTTTACACGCTGGCCACGCAGGTCGTCGGCGTCTCGGACCAAATCCAATACGGAACGGCCGTCGTGCTGATTGGGCTGACGCTGGCCGTCAACAGCGTCTCAATTGCGTTGCGAGTCTATCTGCGTTCACGAAAGAAATGGTGATCCCCGTTGGTCGTGCGGAGACCAGGCGGCCCGAACTCTGAGAGAATCATGCCCCCACACGTCCGCTGCGAAAACCTGACGGTAAGCTACGGCCCGAAAACGGCCCTGTGCGGCGTGTCGCTCGAAATTCCGAAAAAGCGAATCTTCGCCATCATCGGTCCGGCCAACTCGGGCAAGACCACGCTGCTCCGGTGCATCAACCGCACGATTGATTTTGTCGCTGCGGTCAAGGTTGCCGGCCAGGTTCTCGTCGATGGCGACGACGTTTTCCAGATGCGTGATGTGTACCAGTTGCGACGCCGCGTCGGCATGGTCTTTCCGCTGCCGGTCGGGTTGCCGCTTTCGGTTTACGAGAATGTGGCCTACGCGCCCCGCAGGGCCGGCATTCATGACCGCTCGCGATTGGACGAAATCGTCGAGACGTGCCTGCGTCAGGCCATGCTTTGGGACGAGGTGAAGGACCGGCTGCAACTGCTCGGCACGCGTCTTTCCGGAGGCCAACAACAGCGATTGACGCTCGCTCGCGCCCTTTCGCTACGGCCGGAAATTCTTTGCCTCGACGAGTTTTCGATCGCCATCGACCCGGTGACAACCATGCGGATCGAGGACATTCTTCGGGAGTTGAAGGAACAGATGACGATCGTATTGGTGACCAATCTGGTCCAGCAAGCCCGACGGCTGGCCGACAACACGGCCTTTTTTAGCGCATCGCAACTGGTCGAAGCTGGCGAGACAGAGACGATCTTTAATCAACCGGCCAACGAGCTGACGAAGCGGTACGTCAACGGAGACTTTGGCTAGCGCCGGCACACGGCCCATGCTCCGCCTTGGGATGTCCCTCACGATATGGCACAACCAGCGATGAACGCCAGCGACGGCCCAGCACCGAACTGCACCATTCAAACGCAGGGGTTGAACCTGTGGTACGGCGACTTTCAGGCCCTGAAGGACGTGACGGTCAGCATTAAGCCTGGCATCATCACGGCGCTCATTGGTCCTTCGGGCTGTGGCAAAACGACCCTCTTGCGGTGCTTCAATCGCATCAACGAGCGGTACGGCAACGTCACGACCACCGGTCAGGTGACGATTCTCGACAAGAACATTTACGACCCGGATGTCTCGCTCAGTGCGCTGCGAAAGTCGGTCGGCATGGTCTTTCAGCGGCCAAACCCGTTGCCGATCTCGGTTTATGACAACGTCTTGTTTGGCATTCGCGCTCACGCGCCGCGTCGCGCATTCAGTCGGCAGCAGCGCGACGCGATGGTCGAAGCGGCGCTCCGCGACGTGCAACTTTGGGACGAGGTCAAAGACCGGTTGGGCCGCCGAGCCACGCATTTGACCCTGGAACAGCAGCAGAAGCTCTGTATCGCTCGGCTGCTGCCGCTCAAGCCGCAAGTGATTCTGATGGACGAGCCCTGCTCGGCGTTGGACGCCGAGGGAATCGAACGGATCGAACAACTGCTCGAAAGTCTGTGTCAGAATTACACGATCCTGATGGTCACGCACAACATGGCCCAAGCCCGGCGGGCGAGCCACGAGTGCATTTTCATGCTGTTGGGCCGCATCGTCGAGCACGGCTCGACGCTCGACGTGTTCCTTCGCCCCAAGCAGCCCGAAACGGCCATGTACGTCAGCGGCCACTACGGGTAGCCCCAGTCACGGGCCGTTGAGCGTCCGGCCCCCGTCCACCCCACGTGGGACGCAAGAGAAGAGCCGGTTCTGTCGCTGTTTTGCGAGACCATTGGGTTTGTGCCGCATTTGCCGCCATCTCTGGGCGTTCCGGTTGGGTAAGCTGCGGCAACTGATCCCGACTGACGGCAAGCTGGCCGCCCGATGCGGCCGATCTTCTGGATATGAACCTGAAGCTAACATTGCTCTACGGTCTGGTGCTGGCGCTCGCGTTGGGCGGTCCGATCAGCCTGTTCTCGGCGTCTGATTTTGCCGGGAAGATGCGGGAGTTGTTTGGCGGGGTCGCGTCGAAGAAGCCAGCCGAGCAACGGTCCAGCGGTGCCGTGCCGCCAAGCGCGGCGAATGACTCGACACCGATCATTCCGGCCAGCTACCCGCCGCCGGATACGACGCCTACGCCCAGCCTGTCGGACGTGCTCACTTTTGACGTAACCGTCGAGTGGGTCATGCAGCGGTGGCCCCGGGTTTCGACGGGGCTGACCTATTTGCAGCTACAGGGCTATCGCGTGCCGCTGGTCAGCGGGACGACGCTCCGCGACGTGGCGGGCTCGCTGACCTACTATTTCAATGCCGCGCAACAAGTCGAACGAATCACGCTGCGCGGCACGACCGGCGACCCGACGGATCTAGTCAGCATCCTGGGCAGCCGCCATCATTTTGCTCGCCGCCTGACGAACGATCCGGGCTTGGTGCTTTACGAAGCCGTCGACTCGAACAATCAAATCGTCGGCACGCTCAAGATCCGTTCCGCCAAGGTCGTGAAGGCGACCGAACCGTATTCGCGGTTCGAGGTCGACCTGGTGATGGATCGGCCGAGATAAAGCTGGCCACGGATCGCGGGAATCTGCCCGCTTTTCCTTACGCCGCTCCGTCGCCCTTGGGCTTCGGCTTGGCTTCCGGCGTTGGCGGTTCGTACTCGAACTCGCGCCAGACCATCGGGCGGCGAAGATAGGGCTCGATCCGCAGCACGACTTCGCCGTTGTGAAAGATGCGAACCGTGCCATTGCTCTGGCTGACCGTCACCGCGACGGCGTTGGTCGCGCGACTGATGGCGGCGGCGGCCCAGTGGCGTGCGCCCAAGCCCTTGCTCAGAGTCACGTCGGCGGCCGAGCAATCGAGATACCGACAAGCGGCCTCGACCACGCCATCGGCCGAGACGACGATGGCCCCGTCCATTTGAGCGATTTCCTTGATGCCCTCGCGGACGCGCGGGTCGTCCAGGCTGCGTTCCTTGCGGCTGTAACCGCGGACCGGATCGAAGCCGGTCGGGCGGCTCGATGCCAGCACCTTGCGACTGTCGCCGACGACAAGCAGCGTGCCAACCGGTTTGCCCTCGCGGCCTTCACGACCGATTTCGACGGCCAGATCGACGACGATCTTGAGGGTGTCCAAGGGGACGCGAGTCTCCAGTTGTCGCAGGTCGCGTCCGCTTAGGCGGTTCAGGTGTTCATCGAGGTTGATGACGCTGAGCGAATCAACCGTGGCGGCGTCGAATCCGCTGTACAGCGACACGACGGTCGAGCCGGCCAGCAGAATGTCATCGGCCACGGCTTCCAGCACCGATTGCGTCAAACGTTCGTAGACGGGGCTGTCTGGCATGTCCAGACGCACGGTCAGCAGGCCCGCGTCTTTGGCGGCGACCAACTCGGCAGGCACGTTGCCGGCCACGACGACCTTGGACTTCCCCGCCAAGGTTTTGACGCGGGACCACTCGGCTGGACCTTCGAGCAAGAGCAGGATGGCTTCAGCCTCGTGCGACTCGGTCATCTGCCGGGCGACTGCCAGCAGCGTTTTGAACTGCTCGGTGATGCGTACTGGCTGCATGCGCTGACTACCTTGGTGCGGGCCGAGGCCATACCAACAGGCTTGCAGCGGCGGCTCGCCAGCGTGGGGGTCGCAGATCCGCAAGTGGGACGGCGCAATCGGGCGCACGCCTATCGTAGAAGTTTTCGCTCTTGAAATCAACGGCAACGCGCCCATGATCGTTCTATCGTTTGAATTGCGGGACGAGGGGCAACTCGCCGCCGTTTGGCTTGTCATCCCACAGAGTCCGGTAAGTGCCTCGGCAGGCGTCATTCGCAATGTCACGTTCTCAGAACCAGCTTTGGACTCGCTCGGCCGTGCTTTGCGGCGCGGCCGACTGTCCGTTTTTGACATATTCTTGCCAGCGTCCGACATTCTGACCGAGACTGCGGCCAGTAATCTTTTCCAACGACTGCACGGCCCGATACTGCATGGCCGGATCAGAATCGTCCAGCGCCTCGCCCAGCGGAGCGACGGCCGCCGGATTGCGCGTGTCGCCGAGCGACTTGGCCGCGGCAAGCCGGACCTCGCTGTTCACGTCGCCCTTGAGGGCCTCGCTCAGCAGCTCGACGGCGTTGGCATCGTTCCGACGCCCCCAGGCCTCGCACGCAGCCAGCCGGACATTCACATCGGGGTCCGCCATCGCCGCCTTGAGGATGGCATCGGCCGCCGGGCTCGGATACCCGCCCAGCGCACGGATGATCTCGACACGGATTAGCGGGTCAGCCTCCTTTGCCATGGAATGGGCCAGCTTATCCGAGATTTCTTGCTTTTCCTGGGGCGAATGACTTGCCGCTGTCTGTCCCAGCGTTTGAAGCTCCGTGATGCGTTCCGCCGGCGTTGGCACGCCCGGCAACTGGTCCGAAGCCGGACCCTGGAATGGCACCCAAGCCGGCAAGTCCATATCGGCGCAACCGGCGACTGCCAACGCCAGCAAACCGCAGAGAACGAGCGGAAGTCGTCGGCTGCCGATGTCGTTCATGGGGACCCCTGGTGACAATGCCACAAAAACCCCTGCCGCACGGGCGAATCGCCGAGCACGCCCGTATGGATCTGCAAAGCGCTTGAGTTTTTGCTTTGGCGAACGGAATGGCTCGGGACTATAGCATTGCGATGCCGGCACGCCAATAGGAATTGCCGCATATTTCGGCAAGGCTGGTAAGATGGCGGTGAGCGGGGAGACCGCCTGCGGTCAGATGTTAGTCCGTGGCGCGATTTTCACGCCCCGTCGCCAATCCACATACCGAGCTGGTAGGTGATCAGCGCGCCGACGTAGGCCAGCGCCGTCATGTAGGCAAACGTGAAGATCGGCCAGCGCCAACTGTTCGTTTCGCGGCGAATGACGGCCAGCGTGGCCGCGCATTGGGCGCAGAGGGCAAAAAACACCATGATCCCGAGCGCCACCGGAATGTTGAAGACGGGGCGGTCCGTGCCATCCCAGGTGACGCCGTGAAGCTTTTGGCTCCATCGGTCGTGCTGCGTGCCATTGTCGGCCAGCTCGTCATCCAGGTGGTACATGACGCCCAGGTTGGAAACGACGAATTCGCGGGCCGGCAGCGAGGCAATCACGGCGCAGCCGATTCGCCAATCCCAGCCCAGCGGTCGGACGACCGGCTCGATGACCTGGCCCGCTTGGCCCAAGAGGCTTTCTCGCTGCTGTTGCTGGTGTGTCGCTTGGGGATTGTGCGGGAAGTACAAAGCGGCCCAAACCAAGATCGAGACGGCCAGGATCAGTGTTCCGGCCGTGCGGAGGAAGACCCAGCCGCGTTCAGCCATGCGCATCGCCACCGTGCGCGGCGAGGGCCACTTGTAGCTTGGCAGTTCCATGACAAACGGCGGCGTCTGGCCCCGCAAAATGGTTCGCTTGAAAAGCGTTGCCGCCAGCACGGCGGCCAAGATTCCCAACAGATACAGACCGGCCAACGTCACTCCCTGCAGGTTGACCAATCCGCCCCAGTAAGTCTGTGCGGGGATGAACGCGGCGATCAGCAGGCCGTAGACCGGCAGCCGCGCGGAACAGGTCAGCAGCGGCGCGACGAGGATCGTGGTCAACCGGTCTCGCTCGTCCTCGATGACCCGCGCGGCCATGATGCCTGGCACGGCGCAGCCGAACGACGAGAGCAACGGGATGAACGACTTTCCGCTCAGGCCGACGCGAACCATGAGCCGGTCCATGAGAAACGCGGCTCGGGCCATGTAGCCGCAGTCTTCCAGTACGGCGAGGAAGCCGAAGAGAATCAGAATTTGCGGGAGAAACGCGAGGACCGTGCCAACGCCGCCCAGGATGCCCGCGACGACGAGGCTTCGCACGGCGCCTTCGGCCATGTGCGAGCCAAGGAAGCCGCCGGCAGCCGCCGTCAGCGACTCGATGCCGTCCATCAGCGGCCGGGCCCAAACGAACACAGACTGAAAGACGCTGGTCATGACCAGGGCGAAAATCAGCGTGCCCCAGAGACGGTGCGTCAACACGCGGTCAATGCGGTCGCTGTGCGTCGCCTCGTAGTGGGGCGGCTCGACAACCACGCCATCGAGCACCCGCCGGGCCCAATCGTACCGAGCGGTTGTTTCGACGCTGGGCACGGGACAGCCGACATCGGCCAACCGGGTCTGTGCGGTCTCGATGCGAGTCGCCCAACGCCCCTCGGCGTCATTCAGCACGGTGCGCTGCATGTAGCCGCTGCGGTCGAGGAGCAACCGCCGCACCAGGCTGCGCGTCGGAGGGCCGTCAGGACATTGCTGCGGATCGGCCGCCAATTCCGAATGAAGCAAGGCGACTTCCGACTCGAAGGCGGCCGGCAGCCGCGTCACGTTGGGACACAGCGGGCCGGGCGGCGGTCGCTGCATCCCCGGGTTGTAGCACGCGCAACCCAACAGCCCCGCGTGACACTTGCAGGTCGCTCGCAATGGTTGGGTGGGCGAGCTGGGCAACACGGCCAAGGCCGCCTTCAGTTGTTCCAACCCGATTCGCCGGTTTGCCTGAGTGGGCACGACGCGGACGCCCAATTGGCGTTCGAGTCGGTCCAGGTCCACGCGGATGCCGCGACGTTCAGCCACGTCGAGCATGTTGACGGCCAGCACGACCGGCAACCCCAGCTCCAAGATCTGGCTAACCAAGTAGAGGTTCCGCTCTAGGTTGGTGGCGTCCACCGTGCAAAGAACCGCATCGGCCGCCACCTCCTGAGACTGGCGGAACAGCAAATCGACGACGACCATCTCGTCGCGCGACCGTGGGGCCAAGCTGTAGAGCCCTGGCAGGTCGATGATCTCGAACGGGCGGCCTTCGATGACCATTTCGCCGGTCTTTTTTTCGACCGTCACGCCCGGGTAGTTGCCCACATGCTGGTGAACGCCGACCAGCGCGCTGAAGAGGGTCGATTTGCCCGTGTTGGGATTTCCAACCAGGACGACCGTAAACGTGGGGGTGTCGGCGGCAGCAATCATCAGAAAACGCGATCAGTGGCCGTCGCAGCCGGTGGGCAACGCAAAAACCCCATCTCCTTGAGTCGCTGGGCGACCCGCGTGCTCATCAGCCGACCGGCTCGACCATGACACTCAGCAGGCCGTCGGCTCGGAGGCAAATTTTGTTGCCTGCCAAGCGGATGATACACGGATTCCCGCGCCGAAACATTTCGATCTTCGTTCCTCGGCGAAGCCCGAACTCTTCGAGCCGATGGACGTGATCGGGATGGCCAAGTACGCGAGCGACCATCGCCCGTGCCCCGACGGGCAGATGCGGCAACGGCATCACCTGACTTGGAACGACTTGCTTGATCACGGGCAACCGACGGCGCAACTTCCCATTCTTTCGACACTTATAAACTTACGCTGATTGGCCGCCGATTGCAAGCCCGGATGCGATGCGAGTGCCAGCCAAGGCCTCGTCATACCGGCGAGCTACCCGGACTCAGAAAGCTGGGCGTGCCGCGGTGGCAACGAGGACAGCTTGCCTCGGCCCAACGGCATGGCCGCCTGGTTGCAGCCAGGAGTCCGTCGCTTAGCGGACCCTGATGGTTTGCGGGCTCCGGACTTCTCTTTGTTCGGTCCGGCCGGGGGGGGCGCGGGCGGGGCCGTCAACCACGACATAAAGGGCAGTGGGAGCCGCGGCAGCGGAAGCCGATCGTAGAAATCCGCTCGGAAGTACAACGCCAGTCCGTAGTAGGCCACCAGAATGCCGGCCACGCCGCCGACGACCACCTCAATCAACTTCTGCAAGGCCGACTTCTCGCGCCGACTGCGCAGTCGGGATGCGGCCGGAAGCCGCGGAAGCGACTGGGCCATCGCGGCCGCTTCGTTGTCCCCTGCGGCATCGAGTGCCTCCCCGCCTTTCGCTTCGCCCGGTGCATCGGCGATGGCAGTCGGCTCGGCGGCGTGTGCCGCCACGAGAATCAGCTCTGGCGGCGCCAGCGCAAGGGATTCGCTCAGCGGATATTCGGCCGCGCACAACGGGCAACGAACCACCGCATCGCTTTCCGCCCCGGCGGGAACCGACACTTGTTTTCGGCATCTTGGGCAAGTCGAAGGCATAAGACTCATAGTTCGTAGAGCGATCCCATTTTGGCTTGCAGGTGTTCGATCAGCGGTCGCGCCGAGAGCTTTCGCCCGGTGACCCGTTCGACCAACTCGGCGGCCGTATAACGTTGCCCGTGACGGTGAATCCGCTCACGCAACCAATCGCGCAGCGGCCCGAAGTCGCCGCCGCCAAATGTGGCAGCCAGACCGCCAATTTCCGATTCCGCCTGGGCGAAGAACTGGGCCGCGTAGAGGTTGCCCAACGAATAGGTCGGAAAATAGCCAATCAACCCGGCGCTCCAATGCACGTCCTGTAGGACGCCGCTCCGGTTGTCCGGAGGCGTGATGCCCAGGTAACGCTCGTATTTCTCGTTCCACGCCGTCGGCAGGTCGGCCACTTGAAGCTGGTCGTCGAGCAACGCCCGTTCGAGCTCAAAGCGGATCAGGATGTGCAGATTGTAGGTAACCTCGTCGGCCTCGATCCGAATCAGCGACGGCCGCACGTCATTCACGGCCAGATGGAACTGGTCGAAGGAAACGTCGGACAATACGGAGGGAAATCGCTGTTGGGCGATCGGATAAAAGTGATTCCAAAACGCGCGGCTGCGTCCAACCAGGTTTTCCCAAAGCCGCGATTGCGACTCGTGAACGCCCAGGGAGACGGCCTCGCCCAACGGCAGTCCATAAAGTTCGACCGGGAGCCCCTGCTCGTAAATGCCATGGCCTGCTTCGTGCAGAACGCCGAAAAAGGCCGCGTTGAAGCACTGCTCTTCGTAGCGGGTCGTGATGCGGCAGTCGTGCGGCCCCAGCGTCGCGCAAAACGGATGGGCCGTGACATCCAGCCGCCCCCGGGCAAAATCAAAACCGATGGCCGTTGCCGCCTGGCGGACGAATCGATCTTGCTGATCGACCGGAAACCGTCGTCCCAGAATGGATGTGTCCGGCCGTCGGCCGCTCTGGGCGATGCGAGCCACCAGCGGCACCAATTCCTCTCGCAGCGTTTCCAGCACCGGACCGACGTTGGCCGTCAACTCCTCCGGCTCGAAATCATCGAGCAGCGCGTCGTAAGGGCACTTCGGGTATCCAACAGCCTCGGCCTGCTGACGCTTCAATGCGATCATCCGCTCTAGCAGCGGGCGAAACGCCGGAAAATCGTCCTTCTCGCGAGCCTCTTGCCACGCTTGCTCGCCGAGGACCGCCGTGCGGGCCAACTCCTCGACCAGCGTCTGCGGCAGCTTCACCGTCCGGTCTCGCTGGCGCTTCAGCCGACGGACCGTCACGGCCGCGTCCGCGTCGTCATCGAGTGCGCCTGATAACTCGTCAAGTTGGCCGCCATACTTTGGATCGACCCACCATTGATGGACCAGCCCGGCAAGCAGCGTCGATTGTTCGGCCCGATGTTCCGCGCCGGCCGCCGGCAATTGCGTTCGCTCGTCCCAGCCGAGCGTCTCGCAGGCCGAGCTTAAGACGGCAATTCGCCGTGCGTGCCGGCAGACATCTTGGTACGTTTTAACGAAGTGAGGGGTCATGGCCGTGATTGGAGTGTCGGAAGAGCCGGACGCGGGGGGACAAGGGTCTATCGCCTATTGTCGCCGTGCGGCCGAGAACCGCAATAGGGTCTGCGGCCGTATCGGGGCAATCTCGTGCCGAGCGCCAACATGCACCGCACATCTCTGCTGGGCGTGCCACACAGCCGAGAGCCGCTCCAAAGGCGGTCAGCATTCGCCTCGAAAAACGCAAACGTCGGCTACTTCCCTCGGCCCATCAGATCCCGTTCGATCTCTCGGCTTTCATCGCTCAGCCCCATGCAGCCGGCGTCCTTATCTTCCTTCTGGGCGCGGGCCTTGCGTGCGGTGCTCGACAGCCCGTTGTCGCGCAGACCCTTGTCGTGCGTTTGCCACTCCTTGCAACCCAAGACAACGGTGACAAGGACCAAAACCGTCAACCACCGGCCGACGCGAAGCAGTTGACGACATCTGCGAAATTGTGAAGTCATGGCGAATCCCACGTGCCAGATTCCAGAAGAGGGGCGGAGTGTCCCAAAATCACGCCGCAGTGTCCAGGGCACTTTGCTGGCGACTTTGGCCGATCAAGAAACGCAAAAGTCCGTCTGGACGCCGACCGACCGATTTGGGTACACTCCCCCAATTGGCTAAGCCCTGGATTCCCGGGCTTCTCGTGGCGAGGTTCAAGGAGGAACACGCAATGCGGAGCAAATTCCTTTACAGCTTTGCAATTCCAACGGCCCTCTGCGTCATGCTGGGCAACAACCTCGCTGCAGCCGACGCCAAACGCCCATCGTCCGGCGTCGCCCATTCGGTGGACGAGAACGGCATCAAGGAATCGAATGAGCTCGATATGCCTGGGGATGCGGATCATTCGAGCGCCAAACCGAGTGCCCCGGCGTCCTCGCCCGCCAAGCAGAAGGTAATGACTAAGCCGGCCCCGATCGACTCGGGCCGTGCGGATTCCAACGTGCCGCCAACCGTGAAACGGTCGCCGAAGTTGTCGGCGGCTGAAGAGAAGGCCAAGCCGGCCCCGCGTGGAACTGAACTGAAGCCCGTCGTTCGGCCTGCCAGTCCCGCCGCCGATCGGTCGGAGGCCCCGCCCGTCTCGGTCGAGACGGCAATCTTCAAGGGCGTCGTGCCAGGTGTCTCGACCCGCGTCGATGTCGAGCGAATCTGGGGAAAGCCCAAGAGCTCGACACAGGCCGACGGGATGTTGGTGCAACGATATGCCGTCGAGCCGTTCCAGCGCGTCGACGTCAGCTACGCCGACGGCAAGGTGTCTTCCATCGTCATCCACTTCGCTCGTTCCTTCCCAGCCGACGTGGTGGCCAAACAACTCGATCTGGTCGCAATCCGGCCGGTGCAAGTGTCCAACGACCTGGGGGAAGTGCTCGGGCAGGCCTATCCCGAGCGGGGCGTGCTGTTCACCTTCGAGCCGAGCGATGCGACCGGAAAGAGCACGATGAAAGTCCCCCAAGTGATTCTGGAGCCCGTCTCGGCCGAGCCGTTTGTGCTCCGCGCGGAAATGGCCGTCGAGAGTCGGCCGGACCTGAGCCGTCGCGATGCCGAACAGGCCCTCCGACTGGAGCCGGACATGGCCCGGGCGCATTGGTTGCTGAGCCGATTGCGAGCGGCGAACGAGCAGCATGAGGAAGCGTTGGCGGCCGCGCGCGAAGCGATGCGGCTCGACGACAATCCGCAATATCGCGTGACTTACGCACAGATTCTGGCGCAGGTTGGCCGCCTGTCGGAGGCTGCGGAAGAAGCCAAGAAGGCGAGCCAAGCGAGCGGCAACCGGTCGCACGTCAAGGCGAGGGCCGTCTGCCTGCTGGGCAACCTGCTGGCCTCCGGTCCCAAACCGGACTTCAAGAAGGCGCTGGAGATGCACAGCCAGGCGATCCAGCTTGCCGATCCGCTTCGCAACGACCAGCATCCGGCGATTCGCGTGGCCGCCAAGGAGGTATTGGCCGACGCCTACCTCGGCGCGGCGCACGACATTGCATGGGGGCAATGGAAGGAAAAGGCGAAGGCCGTCAGCCGTTGGCTGGAACGAGCGGCCGAGGCAACCGACGATCTGGTGATCAACGAGAACGCCAGTCGGCAGGTCTTGTTCCGGCTTCATGCCCGTTCGCTGGCCGTGTACGTCGGACTTCGCGGTGAAGTCGATCCCGAGCCGGCGGCCAAGGCCGTTCTTGCGGCCGGCGAAAAACTGGTTGCCGCCGCCGTTGAGCCGGGGCGCAAGGCGCAGCTCGAATGGGAGCTCGGCATGGCGCTCTACGACGCCGTTCAAATCTGCCAGATGCGGTCGGACAACGACGCCGCGCTGAAGCACGGTGAAGAGGCCGTGAAGTGCCTGGCCGAGGCCAGCCAGATGAGGCCGTCGTCCGCCGCCTCGCTGTTGCTCGGTCGCGCGTATTTCCGGCTTGGCGCCATCCATGCCATCAGCCGTCACGACCACCAAGCCGCGGTCGCCTCGTTCGATAAGGCCGTCCCGCTGTTTGACCGTCTCACGCCGGACGACGTGACCGGCAGTCTGAGCCGCCACGGCGAATCGCTGGTCACGATGGGCGTCTCCTACTGGGAGATCGGCCGGCAGCAGGAAGCCGTCTCGTTGAGCGAGAGCGGGATCAAGTGGATGGAAAAAGCGGTCGAGCAAGGCGTCCTCGACCGATCGGCACTCGCCATTCCCTATGCCAATCTGGCCGCAATGCATCGCAAGCTGGGCGCCGACGACCAGGCCGATCGCTATCAAGGGCTCGCCAGCCGGGCCAAGAAAGAAAATTCGCGATAGCCGCGTCGCTCGCAGCCGACACACTTCCAGCCAGGCCACTGGTCGCGTCTGCCGCTTCTGCGGTACACTAGCGACTGCTCCGGACGTTTCCGAACTGGGGAGGGTGGCCCGTGGAACAGCATGAAATCGACCTTTGGCACATGCGCCGCGCGCTGACGCTGGCCGCCCAGGGCCAGGGCCTCGTCGAGCCAAACCCGATGGTAGGTTGCGTCGTCGCCCGAGGAGCCGAAATTATCGGCGAAGGGTTTCATCGGCAATTCGGCGGGCCACATGCCGAGGTCGAGGCGCTCCGCATCGCCGGTTCAAGGGCGGCCGGGGCTACGCTCTACGTGACACTCGAACCCTGCTGCCATCATGGCAAGACGCCGCCATGCACGGATGCCGTGCTCCGGTCGGGCGTGCAGCGCGTCGTCATCGGCATGACGGACCCATTTCCGCAAGTCGCAGGCCAAGGCATCGCGGAGCTGCGTGCCGCCGGCCTGACGGTCGTAACGGGCCTTCTGGAAGCCGAGTCGCGACAGCTCAACGCGCCCTATCGGAAGCTGGTGGAAACCGGCCGACCATGGGTTATCGCAAAATGGGCCATGACGCTCGACGGCAAAATCGCCACTCGGACCGGAGCAAGCCGCTGGATCTCCAACGCGCAGTCGAGGGCTATCGTCCACAAGCTGCGCGGTCGCGTCGACGCGATCATCGTCGGACGCCAGACGGCCTTGCACGACGACCCGTTGCTGACGGCCCGACCGGCTGGCCCTCGCACGGCAACACGTGTTGTGCTGGACACGGCGGGCCGCTTGGCTAGCGACAGCCAACTGGTCCGAACGGCCCGACAGTGGCCCGTTCTGGTGGCCGTGGGCGAAGCCGCTTCGACGGCCGACCGCTCAAGACTGGGTGACGCGGGCTGTGAGGTCCTGGTGTGCCCTGGCGCTACGCACGCCGCGCGATTGGACGCCTTGCTGGCCGAAATGGGCCGACGACGATGGACCAACGTGCTTGTCGAGGGAGGCGCTCAGGTCCTGGGCGCCATGTTCGACGCCCGGGCGATGGACGAGGTGCATGTCTTTATCGCATCGCGGCTGTTCGGCGGCGCGACGGTGCCAACGGCCGTTGCTGGCGAGGGAATTGGCGACGTGGCCGCCTCGCTCGAACTGGAAACGCCCACGGTCCAGCAAATCGAGGGCGACACTTATATCGCCGGCCGAGTGCGTCGCGGCAACCCGTGACGCACGCTTTTCTCTCTTGCTTTCGGGTGCAAACCGCACGCGAGAGCGGCCCGCCGCACGACCGGCGCTTTGTCCGGCGCCCGCGCGCAGCACATGCCCGGCAATCGCACACTTGCCGCGACGATTGTTACGCCTGCGGTTCCTTCGTCTTCAACAACCATCCGCGACCAACAAGGACCAGAAAGACTGCCATGATGGCGAAAGCAATCAAAGCTGGTGAGTTGCGCTGCGGCATCTTCATTGTAGCGCCAGTGGGCAACGCCGCAGGGACCTTCACTTGTTTCGCGTTGATGTCGAACAGCAGTTGAACCTTATCGTTGTCATCGCTGCCGAGTTTCTCTTTAGCAACAGAGCCTAGAATTGTGTCTTTCGCGGCTTGATAGGTCTTGTTCCCGGGCAGGTTGAGGACCATGCCCTTGGGTACAGGAATATACTTGCGAAGCTGCGATTCATTGAGGCCGCGAATCTCACGTGTCAGGTCGTCAATGCGGATTTCCGTTGGCGTCCGTTGGTCTTTCGCTTGACGCTGCAAGTCGCGTTTTTCGGGAGCGATCTCGTCAAAGGCCAACGTGTGACACTGGGCATCGAAGGAGACGCCGAGTGGCGCTGGCAACGTGTGGTATTGCCAAGTGGCCATCTTTTGGGTCACCACGATGGGCGCGAAGACTAAGAAGTTGATTAGGACCGCGCCGATCGTGCCGCCAGCGATGTATCCGGTCGAGAACAGCGCGCCTGGGCTCATCTCAGTTTCAAGCTCCGACGCCGGTTTGGCACTCTTTTTGGCGGCCATACGTTCGACAATGTACCGGACGAGACCACCCATAAAAATCGGCGTCGTTGAACTGAACGGTAGATAGACACCGACCGCAAATGGCAACGATCGGATATCACAAAGTTCGAGGACGATCGCTGTGATAACGCCAAAGCCGACCAGAATCCATGGCAACTTCTGATCTAGGATTCCTTGCGTAATCAGCGCGAACAACTGCGCCTGGGGCGGATTGTATCGTGGGACCTCGGTTCCGTCGTCCGTATGCGTCAGCCGCCCACCAATAGCCGGATCGATTAAGCAAAGGACATGCCCCGCGTCATCGATAAGATATTTGCCTGGCGTAACACCCTCGGGGTTCCCTTGAACAGGGTGCCAAACGAGGTAGGACTTGCCGTTGCTCGGGTCTGTCTCACGGACCCCCGCCTGTTTGAGGGCCTCCAGATTGGCGGGGCCTCTCTTCGGCAAATTTTCAGGGAGCCTTGAGTAGACCGTTCCACCAGCGTTCAGGGCCAGGAGCGTTCCGCCAATCACCAAGGCCGACGTAAGCGATCCGATCAAGATCGCCCACTGCTGCCAGCGGGGCGTGGCTCCGATCAGGAAGCCCGTCTTCAGTGTCTGAGCGTTTGTACCGCCGTTGGACGACGCAATACAGACCACGGCGGCGACCGATAGAGCGATCAATTGGTCCTTTTGGGTCGTCAAGCCCGCCACCAAGAAGATCAAGCAAGTCAGGAGCAGCGTGGCGACGGTCATGCCAGAAATCGGGTTGCTTGACGATCCGATTTCGCCAGTAAGTCGTGCGGAAACAACGACAAATAGAAAACCAAAAACCACAATCAACAGCGCCGCAGCGAGTGCAATCAGTAGTGATCGCCACGCTAGACTGCCGCCGCCTTGCGGGTCAAATACCAAGAATGCCCAAATACCGGCGATCAGGAAAAGGCAGCCGAGAAAAACCGTTCGCATCGACATGTCCTGGTTGGTGCGCAGCAGCTGTTTGCCAACGCCACCGACGGATGATCGCATGTCACGAAGGCCAGCATAGATCGAGGAGATGATCAGCGGCAGCGTACGGAACATACTGATGATGCCACCGGCCGCGACGGCGCCGGCGCCGATAAACAGCACGTAAGAGTCTCGCAACTCCTTCGCGCTCATGTTGCGAATCAGCCCCTCGGTGGCCGTGGCAGGCGCCAACGGGCTGTTGAGTTGATCGCCGAAATACATGATCATCGGGCAGAACACCAGCCATGAGAGGATGCCGCCAGCGATGATGATGCAGCAAGAGCGGGTACCGATGATGTATCCAACTCCGAGCAGCGCTGGGTTGACATCCATCGCGGGCGTCGCCCCCTTGAGCCAAGTCAAAGGTCGTGCAACGGTGTCCTTCCACAACTTCATTCCCAGACTTAGGAACTGATAGACGAACGCGAGTCCGAAGCCAACGAAGACCGTTTTGGCCGTTGCGCCTCCCGTTTCACCGATCTTCAGCACGTCGGCGCAGGCCGTGCCCTCGGGATACTTCAGCACACCGTGTTGCTTGACGCAGAACGCCCGGCGAAGTGGGATCATCATCAGAACGCCGAGCAGGCCGCCCAGGACCGAGACAACCATCACCCGGGTCCATTCCATCTCGAACCCGAGGATCATCACGGCCGGCATCGTAATACCGACACCGAAGGCGATCGACTCGCCGGCGGAACCGGTCGTTTGGACGATGTTGTTTTCCAAGATGGTCGCGCGACGGATGCCGAACGCGCGTGAAAACGCCCGGAAGAGTGTGATAGCCAACACGGCGACGGGAATTGACGCCGAAACGGTCATGCCAACCTTCATGACCAGATACAGGGACGAAGCGCCGAAGACGACCCCGAGCATTGCTCCAACCAGCACGGCCGACCAGGTGAACTCCGGCAGATTGCTGTTCGCGGGGACGTATGGCTGGAAGGCAGGTGTGGAGTCGGGAGCGTCGTTGTTGGCCATGGCGACAGTCCGGTTGGGTGATGGAAAGGGGAAACCGGCAGTCTACCGAAGTTCTGAATCGCCCGCAACCCCCGGGCAACGCTGACGCACGGCGGCCCGGTTGCCTTGTATCGTTCGCCGTCCGACCAGATGGACGTACCCCCGCGCGGCCCGTATAATCGACCGCCTAGCGACTGTCCGGCATGCCTTCAAGGCACGGCCGAGCAACGAGAAAACGACTCCTGCCCTTTCAAGATGATGACTCAAAACAATTTTCGAGGCTTGATTCTGATGCTTTCGATGTCGGCCGCATTGTCGCTGCAAGCGTTGGCAAACGGCGCGGAGACCGCCGCGCCGCTTGCGTGGTTCCACGACTCCGCCGCGAAACTTGAAACGGAGCTGATCGGCAAGTACGGCGAGGCCCAGCGAGGCCGTGTGAAGCGAGGGCTGCAACAGTTGGGCCAATTCTGGCGCAGCGACGACGGCGACGCGACCGTGTTCGAGGCGTTCGTCCGCGACAATTTTGCCGGCGACCAGGCGACGCTCGACACGGTTTACGAGCGGTTTCGCCGGCTGCTCGAAAAGCTCGGCGGCCAACTGGCCGACATGCGCTACGAGCTTCGCCGCCACGCGGACTTGGAACTCGGGCCCGTGTTGCCGATGGACGAAATGGCGGCCGGCTATGACGCCAGTGCCCATCTGACCGACGACTTTTTCGCCAACAAGCTGGCCTTTGTCGTTCTGCTCAATTTTCCCATGACGACGCTCGAAGAACGGCTGGCCGAGGGCGAGAAGTGGTCGCGCCGTCAGTGGGGCGAGGCCCGGTTGGCCGAACGCTTCTCGAAGCGGGTGCCGGCCGACGTGCTTCAAGCGACCTCGCAGGCTCAGTCGGCCGCCGAGGTGTACATCAGCCAATACCGAATCTGCATGCACCACCTGCTGGACGCCGAGGGACGCCGGCTGTTTCCGCCGAAGATGTGGTTGGTCGCCCATTGGAACCTGCGCGACGAGATCAAGGCGCAGTATGCGGCCGGCGCGGACGGATTGCCGAAGCAGCGGATGATTCAGCGGGTCATGGAGCGGATCGTGGACCAATCGATTCCCCAGGCGGTCATCAACAACCCCCAGGTGGACTGGAGCCCGGTTTCCAACGAGGTGAAGCCGTCCACGGTCGATGATCTGGGCCGTCCGGCCCCCCAGGGGCTGAAGGTAACGGCCGCGGCCGAGCCGAACACCCGGTATGCGAAGCTGCTGGCCATCTTCCGCGCCAACCGGCGGGTCGATCCGTACTCGCCAACCGCGCCGACGCTGATCGCACGGCGGTTCGAGGAAGATCGCCAGATGAGCGAGTTGCGGGTGAAGGCCATGCTGGAACAAGTGCTCGCGTCGCCGCAGTTCGCCGCGACGGGACGATTGATCGAAAAGCGGCTGGGACGCCCGTTGGAGCCGTTCGACATTTGGTACGACGGTTTTCGGCCTCGTCCGGCCGGCGGCGAGACACAGCTCGACGCAATGGTTCGCAAGCGTTACCCGACCGCCGACGCCTACCGGGCTGACATTCCCAGCCTGCTGGTGAAGCTCGGTTTCCAGCCCGACCGCGCGGCATACCTTGGCACGATGATCGAGGTCGAGTCGGCTCGCGGGGCCGGTCACGCCGTGCCAGGCGAGATGCGTGGCCAGAAGGTGCGACTTCGCACGCACATCGAGCCCACCGGCATGGATTTCAAGAGCTTCAACGTAGCCCTGCACGAGATGGGGCACAACATCGAGCAGACGTTCTCGATGAACCAGGTGGACGACACGCTGCTGGCCCGCGTTCCGAACACGGCCTTTACCGAGGGCTTGGCAATGGTCGTGCAGGGACATGATCTCGAAATGCTCGGGGCCGTGGCCGATGCTCACGCCGAAGCGCGCAAGACGCTGAACGACCTTTGGGCGACGGCCGAGATTTCCGGCGTGGCTCTGGTCGATATGGCCGTGTGGCACTGGATGTACGAACATCCCGAAGCCACGCCAGCCGAGCTCAAGGCGGCCACGCTCGACTTGGCCCGGCAAGTCTGGAACCGGTTCTACGCGCCTGTTTTTCATTGCAAGGATGTGACGCTGCTGGCCGTCTACTCGCACTTGGTTTGCGAGGTGCTCTACCTGCCTGACTACCCGGTGGGTCACATGATCGGCTTCCAGCTCGAAGAGCAGATGAAGAAGGCAGGCCGGTTCGGCGACGAGTTTGAACGGATGACCCGTTTTGGAAACGTCACGCCAGATCAGTGGATGAAGAATGCGACCGGCGCCCCGGTCGGCGCGGACGCATTGCTGCGAGCCGCCGAACGGGCGCTGGCGGAGATGGCCGGATAAGCCGACTAATCGGTCTGTTCGTGGGCGATTTACCGTCCTTGCGAGGTCCCGAGCCCCTCATGGGTGCTGGCATTGCCAGTTTCCAAACGTTTTTGTAGGGGCTATGATAGCGGTATGCGAACCCCATTCCTCGGCGTGTTGACGTTGGCCCTTTTTTGCCCGGGGGTGCTATCGGCCGTGGCCGGAGAGCCGGATTTCTCACCCCGACTCCATCCCTGGGGGCGATTCGAGCCCGGGGCATGGAAGGTCGTTCGCGTGTTGACGGAGACCCTCGACGACCGAGGGCAAGTCGTCAGCACAAGCACGGCCGACACTCGCACCACGCTCCTCGATCTGGACGATGACGGCGTCACGCTCGAAGTGCATGCCTGCGTCGAAGTGGCCGGCAAGCGTTTTCAGGCCGAGCCGCAAACCGTCAAGCAAGGTTTTCACGGCGAAGCGACCACGGCCGCTCCCAATCAGGGCGATCCGGCGGACGGTCAAGTTCTTGTCGAGAACCGAAAGGTTGGCTGCAAGGTCTATCGGTTCGAGGCCGCCGGTCTTCAGGAGAAAACGACTTTCAACCTCTATTGTTCGATGGGGCTGTTCCCCTACGTTCTCAAACGAGAGTGCGTCACCACGACGCCGGACGGCAAGACCGTGCTGAGCGAGACGGGCGTCGAGCTGGTTGCCACGGAGATGCCTGTGCGGCTTCGCGGCGAAACCCGCAACGGCAGCTACGTGAAGACGGTCCACAAGAACTCGAAGGGGACGGTCACGACGCTGGCCGTGTTGCTGCCGGACGTGCCGGGCGGAATCGTCAGCCACACCAGCAAGGAAGTCGATACGAACGGTCGCGTCGTGCGCCGCAGCACGCTGGAGCTGCTCGATTACAAGGCCGAAGGCGACCATGGCGCGAATCGCCGTCGCTCCTCGCGTCGCGGCAAGCCGTGATGGCCGGCGGCGGGCTTACTCATTGCCTGCCAGGTGTGTTGG
Organism: Thermoguttaceae bacterium; assembly: GCA_039698035.1. Taxonomy (GTDB): domain Bacteria; phylum Planctomycetota; class Planctomycetia; order Pirellulales; family Thermoguttaceae; genus JAJFUI01. The sequence continues at coordinate 118,975 of JBDKSW010000001.1, forward strand.
CTGGATGGCCGGGTTCAGCACGACGGTGAACGTGGTGCCTTGGCCCAGGGCGCTGCGGACTTCAATCCGGCCGCCCATTTCGGAAATCAGCATTCGGCAGAGTCCCAGTCCGAGGCCCGTGCCGCCGCTTTCGGCACGCGTGGTGAAGAACGGTTCGAAGATTCGCTCGAGGTTGACTCGCGGGATGCCAATGCCCGTATCGCTCACGTCAATGGCGATCGACGATAGCTGGTCGTCGTCTCGCCTTCCGAGGGCGTAGGTTCGCAGGGCCAAGACGCCGCCGCGAGGCATGGCATTCAGGGCGTTCGTGCAGAGATTGAAGAGGACCTCCTGCAATGTGTAAGGGTCGCCCTGTGCCTCGGCCACCACGCCCAACTCCTTTTCGATACGGACGTTTCCGTCGCCGGGTCCGAGCACTTCGAGCGTTGCGGCCACCGCTTGGTTGACATCGGTGCTTTGCAGGGTGATGCCTCGGGGCCGGGCGAACGCCTGGACACGCTTGGCCGTCCGCTCGATGCGGTCGAGCGCCTCGCCCATCAGTTGGACGTACTCGGTCAGATGAGGGTCGTCGCGAACGCCCTCGCCGATGCGCCGCAGACAATTTTGCACGCCGTCCAACGGGTTGGCGATTTGATGAGCGATGCCGGCCACCAACTGCCCGATCCCGAGCATCTTCTCCTTTTGCCGCAATTCGGCGTGAGCCCGGTCGACGTAGCGACGGATCGACGTGGTAAAATATGCGGCCATCCAAAGCGCGCTGGAGAATGCGACGAAGATACCGAGTAATTCAAGGCGGTCTGGCAGCGGGGCAGGCTGCCTGTCGAACCACACCGGATGCGACGGAATCCACTGCAAATACAGCAGCAACATGACGCCGCCAACCATGGCGGTGGACAAGCCGGCGAAGAAGTACGGCGTGCGCCCGCGGAGATACATGCCGGCAATGATCATATGAAATACGAAGTAAAACAGGAACGGGTTCCGCGGCAGATCGGAGTAATAGAGCAGCAGGGTCAGCGCGATGAGGTCGAACAAGACCTGGCAGAAGATGTTCCGCTCGACGTTGCCTTCGCTGCCGTTCGCACGGCGCTGGAACCAATAGAAAAGAAGATTGTAGGCGACCATGCCCGCCGTAATCAGGTACATTGGCCTGGGGTTGACGACGATTCCCAGCACCGAGGACGTGAGCCACGTGACAGCCAGCACGGCCGCGCAGGCCAGCCATCGGAGCGAAACCAACCACCGTGCGCCTTCGGGCGGTAATCTCATGGCAAGTCGCCGCAATGGGCGGAATTCCTAGAAATCTTCCAAGGCCGAACGCCATTGTAGGCTTGGCGTCCCTGGCAAACAACCGGACGGCGATTCGCGGCCGAACATCCCCATTTCCAGTGTGGCCAGCGCCGGATGGCGGGCCGAGTCCTTGCGCACGCCCCGTTTGACCGAAGTCGCCATAACCTTGACACTCCCCGGCCAGCGAAGATACTGAAAAGTGGCGATTCGTGGAGACGTGCCCAACTCGCTTCAGCGATGGGCGTCCAAACCCACCTGGAACAACCGTTCGGACGGACAGATGGCAAACACAACTGGACCAATCGGGGGCGACGCGAGCTTGGTGGAGAGCCGGGGCCAGACGACCGCCGATCGACGATCGAAAGACACGTACAAGGTGTTGGCCGTCTGTGTGTTTCTTTTGCTGATCGTCGGCCTAGTGTTCGGCGAAACGGTCCAATTCTCGTTCGTCAACTTCGACGACAACGAATACATTACCAGCAACCCGGTGGTCAAGAAGGGCCTGACGAGGGCGGGGCTGACCTGGGCGTTCACAACCGTCCATGCTCGCAACTGGCACCCGCTCACCTGGCTCTCTCATATGCTCGACTGCGAGGTCTACGGCCTGTGGGCCGGCGGTCATCATCTGACCAACGTACTGCTTCATGCCGCGAACGCCATTCTGTTGTTTCTCGTGCTGCGGCGAATGACCGGAACCCTTTGGCCTGCCGCGTTCGTGGCCGCCGTGTTCGCCGTGCATCCCTTGCGAGCCGAGTCGGTGGCTTGGGTTTCCGAGCGGAAGGACGTCCTCAGCGGGCTGTTTTTCCTGCTGACCCTCGGCGCGTATACGGGCTACGTCCACTGCCGCTCGCTGCCCACCGTGAACCGCTTGCATCGGAATCTCTGGTATGTGGCCGTCGTCGTGCTCTTTGCCATGGGACTGCTGGCAAAGCCGATGCTCGTCACGCTGCCTTTTGTGCTGCTATTGCTGGACTATTGGCCGCTGGGTCGCATGGCTGAGTTGAGCCGTCGCTCGGCGTTCCGAAGGCTCGGGACGCTCGTGCTCGAAAAGACGCCGCTGTTTGCTTTGTCGGCTGGCTCGTGCGTGATGACGTCGTTGGCCCAAACGAAAAGCATGATCTCTCTGGAAGGGCTGTCGGTCGTTGGCCGATTGCAGAACGCCCTGGTCTCGTATGTGGCTTACCTTGGCCTCGCGGCACGACCGGTCAACTTGGTGCCACTCTACCGTTACCCGATCGAGGGCATCCCCGGCTGGAAGGTGGCTGCAGCGCTGCTTGCGTTGGTTTGCGTGACCGCCGCCGTTGTGGCCCTTTGGCGCAGGTGTCCGTATCTGTTGGTCGGGTGGCTCTGGTATCTGGGCATGCTGGTGCCGGTGATCGGCGTCGTTCAGGTCGGACGCCAAGCGATGGCGGATCGCTTCACCTATTTGCCACTCATCGGCATTTATATCGCCGTGGCTTGGGGTGTCGGGCGGGTAACGCAGTTCATGCCTTATCGCAAAGCGATCATTGTGGTTGGCTCCGCATTGCTGTTGACTGAATTGACAGCGTGCGGATGGCTTCAGGCGTCCATTTGGCGAGATTCACGAACCCTTTGGACCCATACGCTCGCCATTGACGATCGCTGTGTTGCGGCGCACTGCAATCTGGGTTGCGTTCTTCGGGAAGAAAGCCTCGAAAAGGCCTTCGCCCAGTTCCAACGGGCGATTCAACTCGAGCCGAGCTTTGCCGACGCCCAAAACAATCTCGGATATGCGCTCGTCGAGATGAATCGACCGGAAGAAGCCCTCCCTCATTTTCGGGAAACGCTGCGGGTCAACCCGGACAGCTATCATGCCCACACCAACATGGGCAACGCTCTGGTCGCCTTAAAACGCTACGACGAGGCCTTCGCGGAATTTGACAAAGCACTGGCCATGCAGCCCGAGGACGCAGCAACTCACAACGGTCGGGGGCGGGCCTTTGCTGAACTCGGACGCCTTGACGAGGCCATGGCATGCTATCGCACGGCATTAGAGTGTGAGCCGAGACTCCTCGATGCCCGCATGAACCTTGCCAGCGCATCGCTCACCAGGGGCCGGCTTGAAGAGGCCGCGACGCAGTACCGCGAAGTGTTGAAGTTCGCTCCAAACTATGGTATAGCCCACGGGTTTTTGGGGGTTGTGCTGGGCAAGCAGGGCCGGCTCGACGAGTCGATCGCCGAATTTCGGAAGGCGGTTGAATGCAGGCCCGAAAATGCCGACGACCAATACAATCTCGGGTTTGCATTGGCCAGCAAGGGCCAGTTGGAAGAGGCCGTAATACGCTACCGCCTCGCGCTGGAACAGCAGCCCGATCATGCCGACGCCCACGCGCGACTCGGCGAAGTGTTGTTCCCGCAGGGCCAGTGGCTGGATGCTGTCACTCATTTCCGGATGGCCCTGAAAGCCAAGCCGGATCATGTCGTTGCCTTGAATTGGCTCGCTTGGCTGTTATCAACCTGCCCCGAAAAGAACGTGCGGAACGGCAACGAGGCCGTCGAGCTTGCTCAGCGGGCCGTGCGGCTCACCGACGGCAAGCAAGCCGAATCGCTCGACGTCCTGGGCGCCGCCTATGCCGAGACGAGACGATTCGGAGACGCCCTATCCGCGGCTCGCAAAGCGCTCGACTTGGCCGCCAAGCAACACAACGCGGCCCTGGTGAACGGCATCAAGGGTCGAATCACGCTTTACGAAGCAAAGCGGCCGTTTCGTCAGTAAGGAGCGCGGCGATGCGCCGGACCGTCAATCGGCTCGCCCGGTTCAGTCGCCTCCGCCATCGCGCGATGTCGACTTCGGCGTGTAAACGCAGTCTGGATCCGTCTCCAAAAAATCGCCCGTCAAGGCGTAGGCTCGGGCACGACTCCCGCCGCAGATGTGACGATACTCGCAGACGCCGCATCGCCCCTTGAACGAATCGGGATCGCGCAATGCCACGAACATCGCGTGGTGTTGATAGATATCGACGACCGATTCCGCCGGAAATCGTCCACAGCACAGCGGCAGAAATCCGGCCGGAAATATCTCGCCCGTGTGACTGATGAACATCACGCCCCTGCCGTCGCCAACGCCGAGTGACGACAACGGCGCGCCGCCCGGCTGTTGCAGCAGGAATCGCCGATAGTGCGGGGCCTCGGTCGTTCGGATGGCGTAAGGCTGACGCTGCGACTGCCGCCAAAGTTCCGCGAAGACCGATTCGTATTCGGCGGGCCGAATTCGCTCTTCCTCGATGCCGCGCCCGACTGGCACCAAGAAAAACACCGACCACGTGGCAATGCCCTGCCCGGCCAGCAACGCGGCCATCGCCGCAACTTGGTCCACATTGCGGCGCGTGATTGTCGTGTTGATCTGCACGGGCAATTCCAACCGTCGGGCGAACCCGAGCATTTCCAACGTACGGCCGAAGCTGCCTTCCCATCCGCGCACACCGTCGTGCGTGGCCGCATCGGCCCCGTCGAGGCTGATTCCGAGAGCCGCGACCCCCGCACGCTTCGCGCGATCGAATGCCTCGAACGTCGCCAAGGGCGTGGCCGACGGTGTCAACGCAACGTGCAGACCGGCCGCCGCCGCGTGGCCGATCAACTCGAATAGGTCCGCCCGTTTCAGCGGGTCGCCCCCGGTCAACACCAGGTTCGGCCGACGCGGAAACTCGGCCACCTGGCTCAGCAGGGACTTGGCCTCAACGGTTGAAAGCTCGTCCGGGTGAGGCGCCTCCTGAGCCGACGCCCGGCAGTGCTTGCAAACCAGATCGCAGGCCAGCGTGACCTCGTAATAGAGCATCAACGGGCTGCGCCCAAGGTCCGTCTGGCAGTAGTCATCGCCCATGCCGTTCAATCCAAATCTCTCGTAATGGGGTGTTTGCGCGGGCGGCCTGCCAGCCTGCTGCTTGCCCCTGGTCCTATGATACCCGCAGTCGGCCGTCCGGTCACCACAGGACTGGCCAACCCATCGGCGGTTGCCAACGAACGCCGACGGCCCCGAGCAGGCGGCGTCCGAGCCTGGAATGTTGCCGCCGATGGCTCTTGCGAGCGTTTTCTGCCATCCCAACGCGGCCGCGCCCCGCCCTTTCCATTGGGCCAACATTGTGATAAGCTCAGTGGGTCATGTGTGGGTCCCCGTAGCCCAATTGGATAGAGCGTCGGCCTCCGGAGCCGAAGGTTACAGGTTCGAGCCCTGTCGGGGATACTTTCTCTCTTATGCCGTTTCGGTGATGCAGATCGATGCACGCCGATGCAGCCGGGTGCATAACGTGCGATGCCATTTGGCCTTGCGTCGCTCCGGTCCCCCCGCACCTTCGGCCACATTCTTGCCATTTCGGTGCAAATCAATCAGCTCGTAGCCTGTTCGATGCTTGGCCGAACGGCACCATTTTCGGCACTTTTGTTGGGTGCTCGGCGGGCCAAAATCAGCCGAATCGCAATATCTATCGAGGGGGGGCCAGCCGAACGCATTCTGCGGCTGTTGGCTGCTGTGTTGAGAATCGGTCAATAAACGGGACTCCAAGAAAACGCATGACTGGACAAGACCTGGTTACCCGGCACGGTCTAGTAGCTCGTCGATCGCTATCACCGAAGCTCTCGCAACATCCTGTATCGTTGACCGCCATGCCACGGGATACCCATTATCGTGTGGAATGGCTATCGAGCCAGGAAAATGCGACAAATCGGGCAACCGAGGAAAAAGCCCTTGCCCAATTAACCCAATCGATCCATTGCCCATCCACGCAGCAGGACGACTGTATAACGAATCTCCCGGACCACGCTGCCGCGACAACTCAAAAAGTGCGTCAAGCCACAGGTATCCACCAGCGTTCTCTCTCCGGGAAAATCCTTGCCGCCAGTTTTGCCAAAGCGAGATCGCAACATCACTGGGCAATTGGTAAAGTAGGGCCGCGCCGTCAGCGGTCAACTCAGGAATACGGGGGCCAGACATCGTAAGCGTTTCTCGCAGGGCGGCTTGTTCTACAGAGAGGATGAACTGACGAGAAAGACCAAAGCGAAACCCAAATGGTTCACCGGCGCTGTTGCTCATTGGTCGACCGTTGACATCATGGATTGGAAATTCGCCGAAGACGGGTGACCTGTCAAGTTTATATAAGAAACTTGGTTCAAGCTGTAGACCACCGCCAGACTGAAGCCACTCTCGACCAAATGATTCACTATTTGAGTAATCCGAGAATTCGGGGAACCCTGGAATCCGTTTCTCGACAAGTGTACATGTGATGGGACGGCGATTATCGACAAACTCTTCAAACCGAGATCTTAGCCGTTCCCAACGTTGCTTCCAATTCATACAACACTTGGATTCTCTTGGTTTATACCAGTGCTCAGTGACGGAGATTGTGACCAAAAATGACGTACCCCGTGGCACATTGGTGCCGTCTTCGCACACGTTCGAGTTCTCATGTGTTTCACGGGGATTTGTAGGCACAACCTGTTCTGTTTCAATGTTCGATTGTGGCTCAGATTGCGACACGCCACGCTGGCTCGCATTCTTGTCGTTGATCCGCAAACGATCAAGAATCAGCGTTGCAATGCTGCTGGAATCTCTGTCGTTGATCTTGATATAACCATCCCCCGAAAACAACCCGGGAATGTTTGTATCATCGAAACGAAATGGCATAATCGCCCAGGACTCTCGACGTTTAATGAGATCACGGATCGCTCGCCATTCCAAACCGCACCACTCCTTCTTGTCATATTCAGCACAAATGAATACTGCAACAAGATCGGCATCCTTGTTGTAAAGGTTCTGGAGGTATGTATCAAGGTCTAGCCTAGCGAACTCGGCTTCGTACCACTTGTCATAAAGAACACGATTACGCCCAACTTTTTCAGCCAAACTCTCGGCAACCTGTTTAACAAGCTGGCGCCGCTCGCCGGGAAACGACAGTGCCACCCGAAATCGCTTACCTCGACCCGAGCTGCTGGCTGCCACGTTCCCGGTATCTTCGTTATGACGCTCCGGATTGCCGCTCATCGGCAACGACCGAGCAACATCATCCAAAACAACCTTAAGTCTTTGAGACTCTGAGGAGTCCAGTCCTTTGGTTCCTGTGTTGGAATTCGGCAGCAGCGTGCGTTTCAACACAAGATAACACATTCCCTCACGCATAACTTCGTACGGTGCATCATCCGGCCAGGGATTGATGTGCGGCACTTGCTCCGGCCCAAAGCATGTGTCGTGAATGACTGCCAGCAACGCGTACTTTGCATCAAGCAATGAGCTGTAAAGAATCCCTATCAGATCGCAGGGTGGAACGTTGGCTGCCCAACTCCGGACACGCTCTCGCCAATATGCCAAAGCATCATACCGCTGAATGAGGTTTTCCACTTCTGTTCCTATCTGCCATAGGAAATCCGGTACGCCATTCCTCATATCTTCACCTTGATCGGACAGAATCGACTTAACTGGCGACGGTCGTGCGCTTGTCAGAGATCCGCGCCACTTGGCTGCTTCTAACATAGTACAACAGCCACATCTTATCCGATTGTGCCCTGAGCGAGAAGCGTCAAGGGCGAGGCCAGCAAGTTGGGTTAGTATGCGGGATCGAACAGTGCGACACAGAGGCAGGACAACCTGAAAGCAAGTTGACTTTGTCTGGGATAACGGTCAAACAAAGGAAGTTCCAAAATACATTCCTTTTTCGACACTCACTGTTCTGATATTACAGACGCTCCCTTATCCACAACAGAAATCCCAGATTGACATGCTGCCAAACAAGTTGACTGAAACCATGGGCAAGAAGAGTCTTTTGGAATAACACCCAAGACCGTCCTACAATCAGCCTGTGATGTGAAGTTGTTGAGATTCGGCGGGGGGAGCCATGTGGGGGATGGTGGGCAACGATTGCAGTGCGGCCATTTGGGCGACTACTCCAACGTGCGTGTAAACCGCAAGCGTCAATCGAATGTCGCTGTGGGGGGCAAGCATGTCGTCCTTCGGAGCAACGGAATATCCGCTCAGGCGGACATGATTTGACCAGCGGAAATAGAAGCCCGGAAACCGGGATCGCTCCCGGCTTCCGGACATGGTGTTTAATCAGAGCAGGTTCACGACCCGCTCGGCGAGGCCCTTCTCGCCCAACACGACGTTCAACTTGCTGTTGCCGGCGACTTTTTCCAGGACCTCCAATTCCCGGAGCCGCATGAGCGTCGGGTTGCCTTCCAACAGCTTGGCCGTGTTGACTTGGCTGCGCATGGCGGCCGTTTCCTCACGGCGGGCGATCAGGTTGGCCTCGGCTGCCTTCTTCGCCTCCGTGACCTTGTTCATCAGGTCCTTCATATCGCCCGGCAGGATCACGTCGCGGATGCCCAGCGAAACGACCTCCAGACCCAACGCGACCACCCGCTGACGGACGATCACCTCCAATTCGCGGGCCACGGTGTCCTTGTCGGCCAGGAACTGGTCCAACTCGCGGCCACCGATCACGGCACGCAAGGCCAACTGAGCCTCGCGATACAGCGCCTGCTGGGCATTGTCCGTCGCGCTGAGCGCCTTGTGGGCGTCGGCCACGCGGTAGGTGACCACGGCGGTCAAACGCAATGTGACCTTGTCGGCGGTCATGATTTCCTGGCCGCCGATGTCCAACATCGTCTCGCGCAGGTCCACCGGCACGAGCACAACCTTGGCAACATTCTTCCAGAAGGCGTACTTGCCCGGCGGCAACGTCTCGACGTAGTTGCCGTCCTGGAACAAGACGCCCACGTGGCCCTGCTCAACCGCGAACGTGTCCAGAACGCGATCGGCCAAAGCCGACCGAACGATCACCTGGAGGCTCTTGTGTTCGAAGCGAACCCGCTGGGCGTCGGCCTCGATCACCTCAACGACCACCTCGCGGAAAGCGGTCCAGTAGGCGTACAGGCCCGGCGGCAGGACGTGGCTGAACCGGCCGTCGATCCAGACCAATGCCCGCTGGTGGTCTTTCAGGTCGAGAACTACGGCGCGGTCCTTGAGCGCACCCGACTTGACGATCACGTCGAGCTTCTCGTGCGTCAGCCAAGGGCTGCGCTGCGATGCGACGTCCACCTGGACCTTACGCAGCGGGTCGACGAGCCAGTGCCGGCCGGCGCCCAAAAGGCCCTTGAACTCGCCGTCGCGGAAGTGGAGGCCCACTTCGTAACTGCGAATCTTGATAGTTTTCAACATAATCATTCCTTCCTTTCTGTGGCCCTTTGGGGAACCACGATGCCGGCGCGAAGCCGGGTAAAAAAGCCGTTGGGCGGCGGAACCAAAGGCGATCACACGTGCAGAAGGCGGAGTGCTGCTTGAGCTTCCACAGGCCCGCCGGCGGCGCGACAGGTCCCACCGGGCTTGTCGTAATCGGATTCGATCATCGAACGGACCGAAATCCGTTCTACGATCCCGATGCGATAAAGCCCGGCGTTTGCTGCCGCCCCGGCCGACGGTCGGCGGAAGCGGTATCCACGCACTACATGGCATTTGAACGTGCTGCCGCCAGCGGCGAATGCCGGACAAAACGCCGACACATTTCGCTGGCAGCCGATCACTCATTGGCCCGCCTCCCTCGGGCCGCGTTGGAGCGGGTTTTTGCCCGCGGTGTTGGTACGGGAGTCGAACCCGTGACAGCCAGTTCCTTGGACTGGTGCTCTATCCACTGAGCTAACCTCACTCGATACGACCGTTCGTCATAACCCATGAACGGAACACGCAACGACCGACTGCCTCGACAAGAGGACAGGACGCCGCGCGCCGTTGGTCCAGGCCGTATCAGAGACGCCGGTGGGAGTCGAACCCACTTCGACCGGATTGCAGCCGGTTGCCGTTGCCGTCTGGCTCCAGCGTCAGGGTCTGTATAACTCGATCCTTTCGATTACATTACCTATTCCTGATCCGAGATAGACTGTATACTGAAGCGCGTTCATAGCATACCCTTTCCGCTTGACTTCTTTCGCTACAGTCATCTGGAACAAGTCCTATGTTCACGCCGCCGCCCGAAACGGAAATCAGCCTCTTTACAGAGGCCGCGAGGTCGTGGCCACATGTCAAGGACACATGGGAGGGGATTCCGGCCGACTCTTACTCGCTTTGGCTGAGAGGTCCCACGCTCAAGTCGCTGGAGCCCCTTTTGGGTCTTCGGCGTCTTCGGGAACTCGTTGTATCACCTTTGCGTTTTCAAGAACTGCAATTGTTGTCGCGGCTGACGAAACTAAGGAAGCTTCTCCTCTACGACGTGCGGGTTAAGGGACTCCAGCCGTTAGAGACGCTGCACAACCTTGAATACCTGAGTATCTTTCATGGCGGCACATTAATATCCCTATCCGGCTTTGAGCGTCTTCAACGCTTGCGGGTGCTCAGTATCTACCATCTGCCCAATGTGAGCAGTCTTGAACCTCTGTCTTCGCTCGTCCGGCTGCGCGAATTGTCGATCCAATCGAGCATGGGCACAGACAAACCCCTTCGGTTTGACTCCCTCTCACCCATCGCCAATTTGGGTGACTTGGAATTCCTCGACCTGCGTGGTGTTCAGCCGCGCGATTCATCGCTTCGACCTCTTGCCCGCTTGAAGACACTTAAGTATCTCGCCATCGGTTTCAATCTGCCTGTTAAGGAATATGCTTACCTGGCGACTCACCTTTCCCCATCAGTTTCCGATTGCCTGCGTCCATCTATTTCGTGTGATCCCGATGAACGAACCTTGGTGTGCAAGAGATGCAAGCGGCCGTTGATACTCCTGGTTGGAAAGTCGTCGGCGCGCTCGTGTGGTCTTGTGTGCTCCCAATGCAACAAGACGACTCTTGAAAGGCATGTTCGACTCTTCAATGAATACGTGCATTCGTACCGGAAAGGAAAGTGAGCGATTTGTCGCGCAAGTTAAACCGAATGCTATTAGCGCCCTGCCGAGGAATCGAACCCCGTCCTGCAGATTCGTAGTCTGCCATGCTAATCCGGCACACCCGCAGGGCAAAGTGTCTCGACCAGGAATCGAACCTGGATCTGGACCTTCGGAGGGTCCTATGCGATCCATTGCACCATCGAGACTCATCAATACAGTGTTTCGACCTGGAGTTGAACCAGGACCAGGGTCTTCAGCAGCCCTGTGCAATCCGCTGCATTATCGAGACATACTTTTTTTCTTTTCAGAGCCGACGACTGGAATTGCACCAGTAGGATGCGGTTTACAGGACCACCGCCTTGCTGTTCGGCCACGTTGGCTTTCTTTCTATGCCCAAGGCAGGATCGCGAGGATTCCAACCCCGTTACTGCGGCCTTGGAGGCCGCTTGCTCTCCCAGGAGGACACGCCCCCGGCTTCACAGCCAGGGACCTTTGGCGTAACGACTAACCACTGAGCTACGCGCCAGTGGGGCCGAAGGGACTTGAACCCTTGCCTCCCGGCTTAAAAGGCCGGCATGCTGCCGTTACACCACGACCCCAGAAAGGAATCGGGCGTATGCGTTTCCAATGCGATCGCTTCATCATCGTTCTCACTCCTTTGCTATCGCGTGGTAGCCCTGAGAGTCGAACTCAGCGCTACTCGGTCATCAGCCGAGTTCGGGCCCTCTGGCCCTCGACTACCAATTGCCAACGTCATTCTCCCTCCAGTCGGGACGGCAGAAGTCGAACCTGCGTCTGCGTTCTCCCCAAGCACGTGGGTTCGCCGCTGCCCTACGTCCCGCGATTGCTCGTTCATTCAGAACGGTCGGATTTGAACCGGCGAAATCCGAGACGTCCTCGACCTGGCGCGATAACCAGACTTCGCTACGCTCTGTCTTCCAGCGACCCGTACCGGAGTTGAACCGGTCTTCCCGCCTTGAAAGGACGGTGTCCTCAAACCGATAGACGAACGGGCCATATCGGCGCTTATGTCGGCGCATATTTTCCACGCAGTTAAAATTGGGTTTTTGCGCGCACCTTTCACGCAGTGGGTCGGGCGGTGCTCGAATCCGCGTCTCCTGGTTTTCAGCCAGGTGCTACACCATCTCAGCTACCGACCCAACAACAGGATCGGGTAGGAGGGGGCGTTGCCGCCCCGTCCTCCCACACGACCGTGCGTACGGTTCCGTACACGGCGGTTCAGTTTATACGCTTAAAACGCTGCGACTCTGATAAAAGGCTCACAAGACCT
>JBDKSW010000002.1:0-137985 GCA_039698035.1 Thermoguttaceae bacterium
GCCTAGCGCCCAGCACCTGATCTGCCCCCGTTTCTGTACCAGGGGTGATGAGAATACTGGTTGGGTGCCGGGCAATCGTAAATCTTCAAGACTTCGACTGCGCCGCTCGAGCGGAGACACAGCCGTAACAGAAGCAGCAGAGCACAGCCAGTGGCATACTCGGCCGGGCTCACGTAGCCCAGCGAACTGCGCGGCCGCCCGTGGTTATACTCCAGTCGCCAAGCGTCGGCCAATGCCGAGCTTCCGCGAGAGTGGCGGACTCTTCTCACTTGAGCAACTCGTCGCGCACGCGGCAATGAAACGATTCCGCATAGCCTTTCTCCCACGGGCCGCCAGGCTCCACGTACAACGTCTCCACGCCAGCGAAGCGGAGCCAGCGTCGAATCGCCTTGGCGATGAACTTCGGTCTGTTATCGCTGCGGATGCACCGCGGCACACCCCGCATCGCAAGTAGTTCGGCCACCGTGTCGATCAGGTCCTCGCTGGCAATGCTTCGTTCCACGTTCAGCGCCAAGCACTCGCGCGTGTCCTCGTCGACGATCGACAGCCAACTCAGCGGCCGGCTGTGGATCGTCCGATCGTGAACGAAGTCCCACGTTCGCCTGGGGGCGATCGCAGCGAGCCCATGCCCAAAGAACTCACAAAGCCCGCTCTTGTCGCGGTCAGGGCAGTTCGTAGAGGCCGCCGCCGGCGCGCCGCAGCTTGCCTTGCCGGGCCAGCTCTTCCCAAACGGCCTCGGGATATTGATCGGGCGGCGTGATGGCCACGATGCCAGAGGCTCGGCCGCTGCTCATCGGACCGACGCCGATCCGCGACTGATCGTCCAGGCAGGTCAGTTTCAGTCGTTTTTTGAACGCCTTGAACGCGGCCTTCAACTCCTGAGGGCTGGGCGTGCCTTCTTGTGGTGTCTGTGCGTCTGGCATACGGCAATTCCAGGAAAGCTGATCGAAATGGCTTCGGATACGTTGATGCTGGGTGCAAAAAAAGAGCTCCAAGCATCGCCGCGGTTATGGTGGGCCGCGGCGACGCCGGAGCTATTGTCCATCAGGATGAAAACATCCTGGGATTTACATTACTTGCGCTTGCGCCAAGCGTAGGCAGCCAAGCCAACCAGACCAGCGCCCAACAGCGCCAAGGTGGAGGGCTCGGGAACCGTCTGGCTCGTGAAGGCAATGGTCTCTTCATAGCCAGCACCATAGGCGTAGCCGATAACGCCGGAGAAGGAAACATCGGCACCCTTCGTGACAGCGATATGGCCCAGCAAGCTCTCGACGAACTCATCGCCATCCGTGTCGCCAGCTCCTGCGGCCAAACGAGCCGTGTTGTCACCGCCGGTATACCAGCCACCCGTGAAATAGGTGGCATAGGCCGTCGAGTTGTTGTCGCTAGCCCAGGCGGCGGCGGCATTGTAGGTCAAGTTGACCCACGACTCGTTGTTGTTCGAGAAGTAACCGCAATCGGTGTGCTTCTTGAACGTCGTTCCTGTGGCCAAGCCAGCGTACACTAGCAGACTGCCATCGGTTGCGCTCCAGGTGCCTTCGATCAGGTTGATCCCGGCGTTGTTGTAGGTCCCGGCCACGGTCAGCGTGTACACATCGTAACTTGCGTTCGAGGTGTCCAGCACGTAGCTGATGGTCAGGTGGCCGTCCGTGGTGGTCATCATATCGGCGCTGGCCGGTGACACCATCGCCGCCAAGGCTACGCAAACACTCAACACCAAAAGATTTCTCATAGCTCGCTACTCCTTGTTTGAAACCGAAAAAGAGTGAAAAAGTGGGACCTCGCTGCTGGGGCGACTCAGGCCGAGTCGCCCCAGCGTGGAGCCCGCAATGCAGGCCCAATTACTTCCGCTTCCGCCAGGCGAAAGCGATCAATCCAACAAGGCCGGTCGCCAGCAACGCAATGGTGCCCGGCTCGGGAACGACATTGAAACCAGCGCTCTGTAGCAGGGCAATTGCCTGGGCGTCCAGGTTGCCGCCACTAACCGACGATGGCATCGACAACGACGTGTTGTAGCTCGTTAGAACCTTGTTGAGGTCCACGTAGTTCACAGTGCCGTCGTAGTTGAAGTCGCCGGTCTGCCACGTCTGGCCAGACAACCCGTAGGTTGTCAGAACCTTGTTCAGGTCGCTGTAGTTCACCTGACCATCCAGATTCGCATCGCCGTACTGGGCGATCTGAACCTTCACAGTTGAGACGCCGTCATCGTAGTAGCCCAAACCGTAATTCAGGGCACTTCCGGTCGACGTATACAACGTCCCGGTGGTGAGGCTACCGCCGCCGGCCGTATAGCTGGACAACAGAGCGGCCCGAATACTCTCGATGGGCGTCGTGCTGCTGGTGTAGTCAAACACCAGTTGGCCGCCCTGGACGTCCGTCGTGTTGGTCAGGATGGCGCTCTGGGCCGACGACCCAACCTTGAGCGTGCCGCCCTGGATGATGTTGTTGCCCGTGTAGGTGTTGGCGCCGGTGAGGATCTGGGTCCCGGAGCTAGCCTTCACGAGCTTGCCACTGCCGCTGATGACGCCGGCATAGGTGGCAGTGCTGGTGCCGCCGATGGTCAGCGTGCCGCCGGTGCCGAGAGCGACGTTTCCGCCCGTGGCTCCGCCGCCGCTCAGGGAGGCGACCGTCTGGGACAGGCTGTTGATGTTCAAGCCGGCCGAGGCCTCGTTGGCCAAGGTGACGGCCGTGCTGGTCGGCAAAGCGTTGGTCACGCCGCAGGTCACCAATCCGGCATTGATCGTGGTCGTGCCGGTGTAGGTGTTTGCGGTGTTCAGCGTGACGCCGTAGCTGGCCGTGCCGGTGATCGCCACGTTACCGGCGCCGCCGATCGCACTGGTGACGGTGTTGGAAACGGTGGCTTGGGTCAGAGCCAAGTCGCCGGTCAAGGTGATGGTGGGGCTCAAGGCTGAAACGTTCTTCAGCTCGCCCTTCGTGATGCTCACGTAAGAGGCAAGGCTGCCGCCGCTCATATTGAGCGTTCCACCGTCAACATAGAGCGTGCCAGTGCCGCTGCCACCCTTGACGGTGCCGCCGGTGATGGTCAACAGGCCCGCGCTCAATGTGTAGGTGCCGACGGCAGTAGCGGCGCTGTTGCCAAAATAGAGCTTGCTCATAGAAACCGTGCCGCCACTTTGATTCACAACGCCAGTGCCGAAGTCGCCGACGTACATGTAACCTGTGGTGCTTAGCGAGCCGCTCTGGATCGTGATGGTGCCCGTGTTCATGAGCCCGTACGAGTTGCCATAGGCAACCCTCACGGAACCGCCAAACGTGACGGTGCCGCCATTGATCAGCAGGCTGCCGTTATTGCCATATGCGGTGCCGCCGCCGGTGCCGATGTTCGCCCCGCCGCTGACCGTGAGCGTCGAACCGGTGTTGACGGTTACCGTGCCGCTGGAGCCAAAGGTGTTAGAGTAGCTGCCTTCTCCGATCATGAGGGCGCCGCTGCTAACGGTCACGTTGCCGCCGCTCAGGGTCAGGCTGCCAGTGCCATACTCGCCGACATACAGAGCGCCGGTCAGCGAGAGGCTGCCGCCGTTGATCGTGGCCGTCCCGGAGCCCGCGCCCGAGGAAGCGCTCGCGACACCACGGCCGATATAAGTGAGTCCACTAACGGCCAACGTGCCGGCATTGATTGTCAGGGTGCCGGTCGCCGTGCTGTACAGAGAGCTGGCATAGCCGAGGCTCAAGTTATTCGAGACCTTGAGGTAGGCCGTGCCACCGAGCGTCAGACTCGCCGTGGAATAACCACCGACGGCATCGCTGGCGTAACCGACGTCCAATTCGTAGGGCGTGTAATACACCGTCGTGCCCAGATTTGTCGTCAGGCTGACGTCGCTGTTGAGGATCAAACCGATGTCCTGGTAACCGCCAACAACGTTACAGGGCAGACGGCCCTGATCCCAGCTGGCCGTGTCGTTGTAGTCCGTTCCTGATCCGGTAAAGATGTTGTTGGTGGTCGCCTGGGCAGCGACGGCCGACAACATTGCTAGGCCCGTTACAAGAGCCATGAAAAGAGTTCGTTTCGACATAGCTTACACGCCTCCCGTTGTGAACTGAGTAGTACAGAGAGAGAGTTGATACGCTACGAAAATTGCGCTTCCGTGCCGCGCTGTTCTGCGTTGCCTAGGTGCGACCTCCTTTCCGGCTTCCTAAGTCCCGAGATACCCGCTTGATAAGATTCATCCACCCTCGCACCCAAAAAGCCTCGAACCGTCGCTGTCTTGCGGCTCGGCTGCTTACGGTGTTTTGGATGGTCCCAACGCCATATGGTCCAGGACGCTCGCCTCCGTTTTTGGACGATAAGCAACGGAGGCAGCACTCCTATCCTCGTAGTGAAGCGAAGACCGAAAAAAAAGTCAAGAGCTTGGACTCGGAAAGAGGCAAAAAACACTAACTAAACCAATCGTAACGATTATATGGAGGCGGGGACCCTGCGCGGGTGGTGGTAGTATATAACTCCGAGGTATGTCTATGCCTCTGCTAGCATCCAGTCCGGCACCGGCTGCACTCGGCCAGTCCGATCGAGGACGGCCAGCGTCGTTTCGCCGGTCGCCAACAGCTCCCCATCCCGAAAGAGCTCATAGCGGTGCTCGATTTTCGCCGTGGTCACCCGCGTCACGGTCGTTCGCAGTCGGAGCAGATCGTCGTACCTGGCGGGACGGCGGAATCGGCAGCCGGCCTTCACGACGACGATGAGCAGCCCCTCGGCCTCCATTTGCCGATAGTTCCCTCCGGCCGCGCGGAGCAGTTCCGTCCTGCCGATTTCGAAGTAGGTGAAGTAGTAGCCATGATGCAGAAACCCCATCGGGTCGGTCTCTTGATACCGCACGCGCAACTCGATTTCATGTTGTCTGAGCATTTCCATCGCTTCCCAAGTACCCTTTTGGGGTGTATAGTTACACGATGCCCCGAGGCTGAACCCGCGGAAGCGCTGCCGAAATGTCCTTCGATCAATCTGCCGTCGACTTCGCCACAATGCGGGGACGCAACTATCCGACAATCCGGCAGTTTACGGTTTTCTTGGAAAACAAGGTAGGGAAGCTGCTGGAGGTCCTTCGCCGTTTCGAGGGGAGCCGCGTTCGGATCGTGGCCGTTTCGATTAGCGACACGGCCGAGTGCGCGTTTGTCCGCTTCCTACTGAGCCACCCGGAGCAAGGCCGCGAAATTCTCGAGCGTGCAGGCTTGGCGATCGTTGAAAGCGACCTGATCGGCGTCGAATTGCCGGTTGGACACCAAGCTTTGTTGGACATCTGCACCGCATTGTTGCAGGCCGAGGTGAATATCATCCAGGCCTATCCGCTCCTGGTGCGGCCTCGGGGACAGGCGGCCGTCGCCTTGATGGTCGACAACATCGAGATTGCCCAAGAAACGCTCGTGGCCAAGGGCTTTTCGATGGTGACCGAAGGCGATCTGCAAGAAGACGCCCAGTAGTCGTCAGTCGCCCAGAGCGTTGGGCAACTCATGCAGCCCGCGAAGGCTCACCCGCCTAACGTTGTCCCAGGCCACGGCGATGATGGACAGGCTGTCATCCGCCTCTTTCACGGCGACGACGGCGTGACGGTTTTCTCGCGAGAGTCTTTTGAAGAACCGTTCGGGACGCACGATTTCGCCGTCGCGCAGCAGCAATTCAACCGCGGCGTCCGCGGGCTTCGCGTCCCACAGTCGCGTGAACAGAGAGGCCATGGCCTGCGCTGCGACGTCGGCTGGCGAGCTGGCCACCACGACCGCTTGCCGTGGCACGATTTGGCCTGCGGCGGATGGCCGCAGCGGGCCAACCTCGAACGCCGGCGCCTCACTGGCCGACCCGTTGCGAGTTTCGAGACGTTTTGGTTCAAACGGCTCGGAGGAAGCCGCGTCGCAAGTTGGGATCACGAATCGCGAGCCGCACTCGGGACACTCTCCGGTTTTGCCCTGAAGCGTCGCCGGTCCGAACAAACGATGACCGTTCGGGCAGAGAAACTCGAACTGGATATCCTTGGGCGGCCGTCCCACGGCGGCGGGCGGACGTCGGCTGCCGATGCCTGAGTCCGTGAACTCGGGCCGCGAGATGCCGGAGTCCGGGCCAGCCGGCTGGGGGCTGTTCAGCTCGCCGGCATCGGGAACGCGGAACCTGACGCCGCAGCGTGCGCACTTGGCCGCTCGGCCGGCTTGATCCGCGGCGCAATGAATGCGGTGTCCATTGGGACAGAGAAACTCGATCACCGGACCGCCCTCCAAAACCAGGGGCCCTCAGCGATGCGCGTTATCGACTGTATTCGATCATACCTCGCCCTGGCGGGCCGCACAATGTTCCGGCTGCGAATCGCCGATCCTTGACAGCCCCACGGCGTGTGCGAAACTAGGGGGTTGGATGAAGGCTAGGCCACCGCGTCTACAGGACGCGGAAACCGGCGGTTGCCCCATCCGCCAAGCCAAAAGTTCGCCCGCCACGAGCCGCGCATGTCGATCATCGTTGTTTGCACCAAGTGCCGCAAGAGTTTTAAGGTCAGCGACAAGTTCGCTGGCAAGTCCGGTCCGTGCCCCAACTGCAAGCAGACGCTTCAGGTGCCGGCCAAGGGCGAAGAGGTGAAGATTCACACGCCCGAGGCCTTCGCTGGCGGCGGGAAGACGACGACCGGCAAGCTGATTATCAAGCCGATCGAGCGGACCGACGCGAAGTTTCAGCCGTTGTTCGTCACGATTGTCGCGGTGGCCGTCGTCGTGGTCGCTGTGACCACTTGGGCCGCTGGCCGCACGAAGTTGTTCGATGGGACGACCGGGCTGATTCTTGCCGCGGCCGGGCTGCTGGCGGTCTCGCTGCCGCTGGTCATCGCGGCCTACGGAATTCTCCGCGACGACGAGCTCGAGCCATTCACGGGACGCTCGCTCTATCTGCGATCCGCCATTTGCGGCGCGGTGTATGCCGCGCTCTGGGGCGCGTTTTCGCTGGCCGTTTTGCCGCTGTTGACGGGCGACGTTTGGAACTGGGTTTTCGTCGTCCCGCCGTTCGTGTTGGTCGGAGCGGTGACGGCCTACGCCACGCTCAATCTCGAGTTTGGCAACGCGGCCCTGCATTACGGTTTCTTCGTGCTCGTGACCATCTTGCTGCGTTGGGTGGCCGGAATGCCGTGGCCGTGGCTGAAAGGATGAGCGGTGAGTGACATTCTCGAAATGCCCGAGGTGATTGCCCTGGATGCGCGACGCGGCTTGGTGCGCATTCCTCCGGAAAGCGACGTGCCCCTGACGCCTCGCGTTCGACAGTTGATCGACACGGCCGACTTCCGCCGGCTGGCCAGAATCAGCCAGCTTGGTCTGGTGTCGCTGGTCTATCCGGCGGCGATTCACACGCGATTCGAGCACTGTCTGGGCGTGTATCGTCTGGCGTTGCTTTATCTCAGACAGCTCGCGCACGACGACCGATTCGCGCAAACCATCCACCGCGAGGAGGCTGACACGCTGGTGGCCGCGGCCCTGCTGCACGACCTGGGCCACTGGCCGTTCTGCCATCCGATCGAGGACATGCGGCTACCGAGCGTGCCCAGCCACGAGCTGTATGCCAACAGCTTTCTTCTGGAAGGCGAAATCGCCGACGTCTTGCGGCACGACTGGGACATCAACCCTCGGGACATTGTCGCCCTGCTGAGCGAAAAGCCACGCACGCCGGCCGCCAAGATCCTGACGAGCATGATCTCGGGGCCCATCGACATCGACAAGATGGACTACCTTTACCGCGACAGCCTTCACGCCGGCGTGCCCTACGGGCGGCACTTCGACCAGCAGCGGCTGCTGGGCAGTCTTTGCCTGAACGAGGCGGGCGACGGCTTGGCCGTCACGAACAAAGGCCGTACGGCCGCGGAACTAATGGTTTTCGCCCGCTACGTCATGTTCAGCGAGGTCTATTGGCATCATGGCGTCCGCGCCGCCACGGCCATGCTTCAGCGGGCGTTTTACCTGCTCCACGGGTCGCTCGAACTCGACGTGCTCTTTCGCATGAGCGAACACGAGATGATCGACGAGCTTCAGCGCGTTGCCGGCGGCTCTCCGGCGTGCGATCTGCTCCGAGGGCTCTTCGGTCCCACGCGCTGCCTCTACAAGCGGCTGGCCCAATACAGCTTCCTGGAACAGCCGGAGTTCTACCGGCGTCTCGCGCGGCAGCCGTATCCCTGGCTGGCGGCCTGCGCCGAGCGATTGGCCTCCATCGTCAGCGCCGCGTTGGGACGCATCGTGGCCCCGCACGAGATTCTGTTCGATTCGCCGCCGATGGCCCTGGAAGTCCAGTTCGACGTGCAAATTCACTTTCCCAAGGAGAATCGCTGGCGGCCGTTGGGCGAGGTGTCGCCGGTCGTGCGAACGCTGGCCACCGAGCAGTTCGACGACTACGTGAAGCGCGTCCGCATCTTTGCCCATCCGCGAGTCGTGGCCGACCTGCGCCGGCTCGACAATCTGCCCGAGCTTCTGGATCGAGCGATCTCCGAGACCGAGTGAGAAGTCGCTCGGCCCCATCGACCGAGAACCGCGGCGAGGCGTGTTCTACTCGTCCCGTTCGTCGCGGCTCCGGCGATCTCGAAGCAATCGCTCTTTCATGGCGCGTCGCTCGGCCTTGGTCAGCTTGCGCTGGATCGGCCCGGACGGAGAAGCGGAGCCAGTCGAGGGCGTGCCGACCGGCGCATTGGCGACGGCGTCGGGCCGCTGAGCGGCCGGCTGCGGAGTTGGGCGATGCGGCGGGTCGATTTTCGTCCAGCGGCCCGAGTCGGAAGAGGCGGCCGGCTGAGGGTTGCTCACCTTTCTCCTGGCCTCGACGGCATCTTTGTCTTTGGGCACTTTTGCTTTTCGTCGCGGCAGCAGCCCCTTGGCGTCCAACAGCACGTACCGAGCGTGGGCCGCCATCGCACAGAGCAAAAACAGGTTGCCGCTCATCTCGCTGGCGGTCTGAAGCATGACCGTGCTGACAGCATCGCCGAGCACGGGCCATCCCAACCGGCTGGCCATCGCCAGCGCGTGCGCGACGGCACCCAACAGCAGGGCCACGACCGACGCCCGGGCGGGCCACATGTCGAGCAACAGACGCGAGCCAATGGCGCCGAAAATCAAGGCGTAGGCGGCCAGCCACCAGAGCGAACCGTCGCCCCAGAGAGGAGTGCCGGTCGCCGTGATCATGGTCGTTTGAAACGCCTCGCGGAGACTGGCGGCCTGATCGGTGGCCAGCAGCAGCCAGCCGCCGGCGGCCCAGAGCCAGACGCGGTATCGGCCCTGGTAGTCATCCGTGCGATGGCGTCGCACGGCATGAACCAGCATTGCCATCAGGGCGGCCGCCAGCAACAGCAGCGACGAAAACCAGCAGGCCAGGCTCCCTTTGGCGGCAACGTCCAGAGCAGCAAGTCGAACGCCTTCGGCCAACGCACGTTGGCTCATCCAGGCGTAGGCGGCCTCCAGGCCGCCAATCGTTGCAGCTCCGACCGCCAGAAGGCCAAGCAACGCGACGATGCGGCAGGGAACCAAGTCGTGCAGACGCCATTGCCGGTCGAGAAACGAGGCATCCCCGTAATGGCCCACGTTGGGCGGCAGCTCCTCGCAACGTTCGTCCGCCGAATCCTCCTGGTCGTCGGCGCACGACAGGTCATCGGTCAGCAGCCGGCGACGTCGGTCGTCACGCTGGACGTGTCGCTGGAACGAACTGGTGGAGGCGAAAGACACGATGCTGGGCTGGGCGGACGATGCGGGCGGGCGGACACGGCGTCTGCTTGTGCTTCGGCATGTGCCACGGCACGGCTGCACTTTGGCCGCACGAGCCAGCCCAGCTTGCCGAGATTGCGCCATCCAGGCGTCACCGCGAATGGCACGCTGGTCGCGTCCCCCCCGCTCAATGCGTTGGGCGTGCAACCTCGGGTTGGCAGATCGTGTTGTCCGGCCGGGGCGTCACGCGATTTCCAGGGTGCGGCCGTTGCGCAGGTGCCGCAACTCGAGGACGAGGCAGAAGCCCGTCAGCAGCGACGAGCAGAGGTCGGCCGTTGGCATCGCGGCCCAAACGCCGTTCAACCCGAAGAAATAAGGCAGGATGACCACGGCCGGCACGAGAATCAGCAGTTGCCGAGAGAGCATCAGGAGCATCGCTTCCTTCGGTTTGCCGACCGCTTGAAAGTAGCTTGCGCTGACGATCTGAAAGCCGACGATCGGAAGCATGATCGTGCAAATCCGCATGGCGTGGCTGCCGAGCGTCACCAGAGCGGCGGTGTCCTGCCGCTCCACGCAGAACAGGCGGACGATCTGCACCGGGAACAGCATCGTTAGCGTAAAACCGACGACAGTCCATGCGGTGGCTGCAAGGATGGCCGTCTCCAGGGTCTTCTTGACGCGGTCGAATCGCTGCGCGCCGTAGTTGTAGCCGATGATCGGCTGCACGCCCTGGTTGAGACCGAAGATCGGCATGGCCACGGCCATCATAACGGCGTAGATGACGCCCATTACGGCCACGGCCAGATCGCCGCCGTGGGCCTTCAGCTCGTGGTTCATGACGCTCCAGAGCAAACTGGCCGCCAACTGCATCACGCAGGCCGGCGAGCCGACCGCCATGATGCCCCGGCAAATCGCCCGGTCGAGCCGCCAATAGCGCGTGTGGAAGCGAAGCACGCTCGTGCCGCCGACGAAATAGAAGAGGACCCAGGCCGCCGTCGCCGCTTGGGCAAGCACCGTGGCCAGCGCGGCGCCCCGCATTCCCCAGCCGAACCAGAAAATAAAGACCGGCGCCAGAATCCCATTGACGACGACGCTGAGCAACATGGACAGCATCGCAATTCGCGGATTCCCTTCGCTGCGGATGACGGCGTTCAGCCCGAAGCCGACGGTCTGAAAAACGGACCCCATCGTGATGATTTGCAGGTAGTCCCTCGCGTAAGGCAGCACCTGCTCGCTGGCGCCGAAGAATCGCAAGATTGGGTCGATCAGCGGCAATCCCACGGCCGTCGTCACGACAGCGGCCAGGGTCAACAGCACGGTCGCATTGCCGAGAATGTGCTCGGCGTCGGCCCGTCGCTGCTGGCCCAACCGGATCGAGATGAGGGCCGCGCTGCCAAAACCGATCAACATGCCGAACGCAAGCATGATGAGCATGAACGGGAAGGCCACGGCGATGCCCGCAATGCCGTCCGTGCCGATGGCTCGGCCCACAAAGATGCGATCGATGACGCTGTAGGCCGCCTGCGCTATCATGCCGACAATGGCAGGGCCCGAGAAGCGGGCGAGCAGCCGCAACACGCTCCCTTCGCCAAGTTGTGTCGAGCGGTCGGACGCCATGGCGATCCAGGATGGGGGAAAACGGGTCGCGCGGCGTCTTGTCAGGCAACTGCGTGATCGATTGGCGTATCAGCATAGCGTGGCCCGTCGGCGCGAGCAAGGCGGCAGGGCATGGCGTGCGCCGCTGCAATGGGCGGCCCGACCGTCATCGCCGAGCCCCGTAAGGCAATTTCCATCGCATCGTCCAGCAGTCGATCGCCACGCGTCTTGCTCGATGAATCGCTCGTGCGGTACAACAGAGTACGCGGCCGAGCAGCCGGGAGATTCTGGAAACCAACGGGGGGATGGCGTCATGAGCGTCACGCGGGAACCTTGGGGATCGACGCCCCAGGGCCAACAGATCGAACGGTTCACGCTGGTCAATAAGCATGGCCTGCGTGTGAAGATCATGACCTATGGGGCCACGATTACGGCGGTCGAAACGCCCGACCGTGATGGCCAGATGGCCAACATCACCCTGGGACTGGAATCGGCGGAGGACTATCTGGCCGGCCACCCGTGCTTTGGCTCGACCGTCGGACGTTATGCCAACCGGATTGCCAAGGGACGATTTTGCCTGGACGGCGTCGAGTATCGATTGGCGACCAACAACGGCCCGAATCACCTGCATGGCGGCCTTCGCGGATTCGATAAAGTCGTCTGGCGAGCCGAACTGGTCGAATGCCCAGGCATGGCCGGCGTCGCCTTTTCCTATCGCGGCGTCGATGGCGAGGAAGGCTATCCAGGAACGTTGGACGCCCAGGTGACGTACTCGCTGACGGACGACAACGAGCTGCGGATGGAGTACGCTGCGACGACCGATCGGCCCACGGTCGTCAACTTGACGAATCACGCCTACTGGAATCTGGCCGGCGCTGGCTCGGGCGACGTGCTGGGCCATCAGTTGACGCTTCACGCCGAGCGCTATCTGCCCACGGACGAGGGGCTGATTCCCACGGGCGAGCTTCGGCCCGTCGCCGACACGCCGATGGACTTCAGGCGTCCAACGCCCGTCGGTTCCCACATCGAAGCGGCCGGCGGCTACGACCACTGCTACGTGCTCGACGGCTGGATCGCCGGCCAGGAGCCCCGTTTGGCCGCCCAGGTCACCGAGCCGCGAACGGGCCGCGTCATGGAAGTTTTGACGACGGAGCCTGCCGTTCAGCTCTATACGGCCAACGGACTGGACGGCCGGCTTGGGGCGTTCGGTCGGACTTATGGTAAGTATTCGGGGCTTTGCTTGGAGGCCCAGCACTTTCCCGACGCGCCAAACCAGCCAGCGTTTCCCTCGACCGAGCTTCGGCCCGGCCAGATGTATCGTCAACGGACGGTCCACCGCTTCGGCACGGCCTAGGGCACGCGGTGTCATTGCTTGCCGCAAACGGTCGACTTATGATGGAAAACGCCTTCGCACCAGGAGCCGCCCCATGGACCGTGAGATGAATCGCCGAACATTCCTATCCACGTCGGTGGCCATTGGCGCGGGCCTGACGCTGGCCGGCCACGTTCACGCCGGCGGTTCTGAAACGCGGTTGCGAAAGGCCCTGATCGGGCAACCCGATGCCCAGACCCTCCAGCGTTGGAAAGCGGCCAGGTTCGACGGCATCGAGACGCCCAAGTGGCAGACATCGCCCCGCGAGGCGGCCGCCGCACGCAGGCTGGCCGAGTCGTTCGGCATGACGATCCACTCGGTTCTGTTCGGCTGGGGCAGCCTCAACGGCGACGCCAAGGCGGCAGCCGACAGCGTGGCGCAAATGGAAACGGCCCTCCAGGCCGCTCGGGCCTATGGCGCCCAAACCGTGCTATATGTGCCGTGCCAGATCGGCGGCATGGCCATGCCCGGCCCGCGGGAGTTGGACGTTCGCTTCGACGAGCAATCGGGCCACCTGCGGCAGGTCGTCGCCGGCGACAACGCGAAGTATCGGAAGTATATCGACGCCCACAATCACGCGACCGACGCCTCACGCGAGGGCATCCGGCGGCTCATCCCGACCGCCGAAAAGACGGGCGTCATCATTGCGTTGGAGAACGTCTGGAACGGCCTTTGGCTCAAGCCCGATCTGTTCGCAAACTTCGTTGGCTCCTTCCACAGCCCCTGGGTCCGGGCCTATTTCGACATCGGCAACCATGTGAAGTATGCGCCGTCGCAGGCTTGGATTGCCACGCTGGGCAGCCTGTTGGTGCGGTGCCACGTCAAGGATTTCAAGCTCGACGGACGCGGCGGCGGCGACTTCTGCAACATCCGCGACGGCAGCGTCGATTGGCCGGCCGTGCGGAAATCGCTGGACAAGATCGGCTATCACGGCTGGCTGACCATCGAAGGCGGCGATCTCTCGCCCGAGGAACACAGCGAGCGACTGGACTTAATTATTTCCGGGAAATAGACTATCGGCGGCCCTCGATGCAGTGGCCCGGTGGCTTGTGGGCGTGGAACGCGACGAGTCTCCAAAGATCGAAGACCTGCTCATGCACTGCAAAACGGCTATCGCTCTCATCCTAACGTTCCTTGCCGGCATCCTGATCGTTGACACCCAAGCGGCCGAGCCGGCAAAACGTCTCAAAGCCGGCATCATCGGGCTCGACACGTCCCACGTCGTCGAGTTCGTCAAGCTGCTGGGCAAACCCACAGCAACCGGCGAGTTGGCCGAACTATCGATCGTGGCGGCCTATCCCGGCGGCAGCGACGACATGCCCGACAGCCGCAACCGCGTCAAGCAGTACACCGACGCCGTTCGTGCGGCGGGCGTCGCGATCGTCGGCTCGATCGACGAACTGCTGCCGAAGGTCGATGTCGTGCTGCTGGAAAGCGTCGACGGACGGACCCATTTGGCCCAAGCCCGCCCGGTCATCTTGGCCGGCAAGCCGCTGTTCATCGATAAACCGATGGCCGCGTCGCTGGCCGACGCCATCGACATCTTCCGACTGGCCAAGGCGAAGAACGTCCCGTGCTTTTCGTCATCGTCGTTGCGATTCAGCGCCGGTTTTCAGGCCGCGCGACACGGCCGGTTTGGCGGCGTCCGCAATTGCACGGCATGGAGCCCGATGCGCGTCGAGCCGCATCACCCCGACTTGTTCTGGTACGGCATCCACGGTGTCGAGGCGCTGTTCACCGTGATGGGGTCCGGCTGCCAGCAAGTCACACGCGTTGGCCCCAGGGAAGTCGCCGGTGTCTGGAAGGGCGGCCGTCGCGGCATCTTCCAGGCTAACGATGCCGGTTACGGCGCCAAGGTCGAAGGAACCAGCGGCGCCGGCGATGCCGGGTCCTATGACGGCTTTGCGCCGCTGGTGGTCGAGATCGTGAAGTTCTTCAAGACGGGCAAGCCGCCCGTCACGGCCGAGGAGACGCTTGAAATTCTCGCCTTCATGGAGGCTGCCGACCAGAGCAAGCGTCGGGGCGGGGCCCCGGTCGCCATCGAAAGCGTCATGAAAAGGGCCGAGCAAGAAGTCGCCGCGCGCCGGCGCTGAAGCTGCTCCACCGCGCGGTTTGTCTCTCCCGGCCGCCCTCGATCCTGGCTCGCGATTTGGCGATGCTGCATAATATCGGCAACTTCCATCCCGCGCAAAGGGGATCGCCCCCGCCGATAGCGTGGCACAAGATTTATCGTTTCCGAGGCTTGGCAAAAGATGGGCAGCCCACGGGCCGATACTATCTGAAGCGGTCTTCTTAGAACGAATTGGCAGCGGGGCCAGATCGAGCGATGGGCACGCAACCTGATCTTCTGATTCTGAAGCTGATTGAGAAGCTGCGGGACGCAAATCCGATTACACGTCGCAATGCGGCCGGCGCTCTCCGATTGCAGGGCAGTAAGGCGATCGCCGCCATTCCGGCCATTGCTCGCCTGTTGACTGACCAGGACCCGCGCGTCCGCACCGAGGCCGAGCGAGCCGTCGACCACCTTCGGCTGGTGGCCGCGTAACGCGGTTTGCCGACCTTGTCGTCCCGACTGCCAGAATCTTCGTGGAAAGCCCGGGCGGCAATTGGTCACGGCGCAGCCCGGCTCACCTGATCTGCCACTCCGTAGGGGTTGCTTTGGCCAACGTCTTCGGCTACGAATACCGCTTTGCTGTCCCGAGTTTCTCTCCTTTGGATTGCAGAGAAACGTTGTCCTGGGCACAGCCGACACGATGCGCCTATTGAGTCCCACATAACGTCACGCGGCGGCCAATCGGTCCGCAAACTCGACTGGAACGGTCGTGTTTGCGGTCAAATGAGAATCCCTGACAACGTCGGCGTCAATAAGTGCGAACTGACCGGAAAGCTGCACGATGCAAACGATGAAAGCCTTGGTGAAGAAGGAGGCCCGCGAGGGACTCTGGATCGAGGAAGTCCCCGTCCCGCAGATTGGAATCAACGATGTCCTGATCGAGGTGCTGAAGACCGGCATCTGCGGCACCGATGTCCACATCTACAATTGGGATGCCTGGTCCCAGAAGACGATCCACGTGCCGCTGGTGGCGGGCCACGAATTCGTCGGGCGAGTTGTCGAGGTCGGCAGCAACGTGAAGGACTGCCATCCGGGCGACATCGTCAGCGGCGAGGGGCACGTCGTCTGCGGGCGTTGCCGCAACTGCCTGGCCGGGCGCCGACACCTCTGCAAAGAGACCATGGGCGTGGGCGTCAACCGGCCTGGCGCGTTTGCCGAATACATCTCGCTGCCCATCAGCAACGTGTGGCATCTTGACCCGGTCGTGTCGCATGACGTGGCAGCCATTTTCGATCCGTTTGGAAACGCCGTCCACACGGCACTTCAGTTTCCGGTCCTCGGCGAAGACGTCCTAATCACCGGCGCCGGCCCGATCGGCATCATGGCCGCGGCAATCGTGCGTCATGCGGGCGCTCGGCACGTCGTCATCACCGACGTGAACCCGTACCGGCTCGAGCTGGCAAAGAAAATGAAGCCAAGTCTGGCGCTGGATGTCAGCCGCGAGACGCTTGCCGACGCCTGGAAGCGGCTCGGCATGAAAGAGGGCTTCGACATCGGGCTCGAGATGTCTGGCAATGCGGCGGCGTTCCGCGGCATGCTGGCCAACATGTGCCACGGCGGGCGCATCGCCATGCTGGGCATCCCCACGGCCGACATGGCCATCGACTGGACCACCGTCATTTTCAACATGCTCACGATCCGAGGCGTCTACGGCCGCGAAATGTACGAGACCTGGTACAAAATGACCGCCATGATCCAGAGCGGCCTCGACATCAACCCGATCATCACGCACCGCTTCCACTACACCGACTTCGAGAAAGGCTTCGCCGCGATGCGTTCCGGCAACTCGGGCAAGGTCGTGCTGACGTGGAAGGAAGAATAGCGGCCACTTCCAAATCGAGTGCAGCCCTCCGGGAGACCGCCGTGACATCCAAACCGTTCTACGACTGGCAGACCTCTGGCGGCACGGATGGCGTGATGCGCCTGGTGGATTGCCTCGGATGCGCCGCGACCCGGTTCCGCCTAACCCCCTAAGGACACACCATGTTCGGTTCCATGAAATCGTATCTTTCCGATCAGTTGCAACAGATCCGCGACGCGGGGCTTTTCAAGGGCGAGCGGATTATCACGACACCGCAGCGGGCCCGAGTGGGCGTGGCCCAACACGAGCCTGTCTTGAACCTGTGCGCGAACAACTATCTCGGCTTGGCGGATCATCCCGAAGTGATCGCTGCCGCCCACGAGGCCCTGGACCGCTGGGGTTACGGCATGGCCAGTGTTCGGTTCATCTGCGGCACCCAGCAGATCCACAAGCAACTCGAACAGCGGATCAGCCAATTCCTTGGCACCGAAGACACGATTCTCTACTCGTCCTGCTTCGACGCCAACGGCGGACTGTTCGAGACGCTTCTTGGGGCCGAGGACGCCATCATCTCCGACGAGTTGAACCACGCCAGCATCATCGACGGCGTGCGGCTCTCGAAGGCCCAGCGGTTCCGCTACAAGAATAACGACATGGCCGACCTGGAGACGCAATTGAAGCAGGCGGCCGGCGCCCGGCACCGCATCATCGCCACCGACGGCGTCTTCTCGATGGACGGCATCATCGCCGACCTGCCCGGCATCTGCCAATTGGCCGAAAAGTATGATGCCTTGGTGATGGTCGACGACTCGCACGCCGTGGGCTTCATGGGCCGCCAGGGACGCGGGACGCCCGAGTATCATGGCGTGACCGATCGCATTGACATCGTCACGGGCACGCTGGGCAAGGCCCTCGGCGGCGCGAGCGGCGGTTACACCAGCGGTCGCAAGGAGATCATCGACCTGCTGCGGCAGCGGAGCCGGCCGTATCTGTTCTCGAACACGCTGGCGCCGCCGATCGTCGCGGCTTCGATGAAGACGCTCGACCTGCTGTCGCGTTCGACCGAGCTTCGTGACCGGCTCGAATCGAATACCAAGATATTCCGGGCCGGCATGACCGAGCGCGGGTTCAACATCACGCCGGGCGTTCACCCGATTTGCCCCATCATGCTCGGCGACGCCGTGCTGGCGGCCCGCCTAGCCGAGGCCATGTTGCGACGCGGCGTCTACGTCATCGGCTTCTCGTACCCGGTCGTGCCGAAGGACAAGGCCCGCATCCGGGTACAGGTGTCCGCGGCCCACACGCCGGACGACCTCCAGTTCGCAATGGAGGCTTTCTCGGCGGCAAAGGCCGAGCTGGGAATGTAAGCCGGGCTGGAACGAGCCCGCCTACGCTGGAAAGTCGATCCGCTCGTCCTCGGCCGCTTTTCGGAGCTTGCTGAGGGCGCGGGCCTCGATCTGTCGGATCCGCTCCTTGGTGACGCCAAGCTCGGCCCCGACCTGTTTCAGCGTCAGCGGTTCCTGGCCCCTTCGGAGCCCGAACCGGCGAACGATGATCCGCTGCTCGCGCTCGTCGAGGCGTTCCAGGATGCGTTCGACCTGAACTTCGCGCTGCGTCTGCTGTGACTGCTCCTCGAACGGGTCGGCCCGATCGTCTTCGGTCGCGGTGAACAGCTCGGCGTGGCTCGTCCGAAACCGATCTCGCTGGCGGTGCTCGTCGGGGATCGTGCGCGCGAAGTTCTTCATCACGGCCCAGCTTGCATAGGTGCTGAACTTGTTGCCGCGACCGTAGTCGAACTTTTCGACTGCCCGCATCAGCGACATGTTGCCGTCGCTGACGAGTTCAAAAAAGTTTTGCGCGGGCCCGACATGCCGTTTGGCGATCGAAACGACCAACCGCAAGTTGGCCCGGATGATTTGGTTCTTCGTCGAAACGGCCTCGTCGTAAAGCCGTTCGATCTGGTCCATCAAGGCCCGCTTCGGCCGATCGGGGGCGAGCTTTTTCCGCAACTTGGCCGCCTTGTACTTCAGGTAGTTCATCTTGCGGAACAGAAACGCCTCTTGCTTGCGAGTCAGCAGCGGGACTTCGTAGAGGCTGGCCAGATATGGCGGCAACCCGCTCGGAAGCCGCGACTTCTTTTGCGGCAACTCGCTTTCCGGAGCCGAGCCAATGATCCGATCTTCGCGTTTGTGCGAACGGACCCGCGCGAACGAGTCGTTGGCGATGAAATCCAGCGGCAATTCCATGATCCGCTGGGCGCGCATCTCGGCGATGATCCGGTAGATGCTCGTCCGCGTGCGATGAAACCGGTTGGCCATCGTCTCGACCGGCTCGCCCCGCTGGTACTGCTGATAGATTCGGCGTTTGGCCTCGATCTGCAACGGGCCGTAGTTCTCCGGGAACACGGCTGCGTCGGGATGATCGCGATCGAACTGGCGAAGCGTGTAGCGGATGGTCTCCGTGCTGCGTCCCGTTTTGCGAGCCAACCGTTTCGTCACGTCGGCCGGTCCGCCGCCCGCGCGGGCGAGACGCCGCGCCCGCTCGATGATCATCCCTCGCTCTTCGGCCGTCAGTTGGCTGAACTGGGCTCCGCGGGCGACGCGCTGCCGATTGTGCTCGACGAACTGCTCGACCGAGCTTTGCAGGAAGCCGACGCGCTTGCGACCGCCCATCACGAACCGACGGCTAATCAGACCGTGCCGGCGCCAGCGGGAAATCGTCTTCGTCGAAACGTTGAACTGCCTGGCCAGCTCCTCGACCGTCATGACAGGCTCGCCGGCGGCCTCGGCCGCGAGGCCGGCGGAATCCGAGACGTCCTCGACGAACAACCGAAGATCGTGGCAGGCCTCTTCGCCCGACAGGCGCAAGTCGGGGTACGACTCGGGTCGGTAGTTGGTGATTCGATAGCAGATGTACTCGTAGGGATAAATCCGCGTCGGATCCAACTCACGCAACAAGCGCTCGGCCTGCGACGCCTGCTCGACGCGCTTGTCGCGAGGGGTAAACCGGACCTGCTGGTCGCGGAGTTGCCGAATCGCGGGATTGAGATAGTCGGTATGCATGGATCCACCTTGCGCATCGCCGTTGTCAGTATACCCGGTTCGCCGCATTACTGACACCAAGTTGTTGTAGGAACGTCATTCGATGGCGTTGGTTCGTTGTTTATACTTTCCCCCCGAGTTTCTACCATCCGTCGAAACCTGAATGTGAGATCAACAGAACCCCGAGCCATGTGAGCTGCTCGGACCGTCGCGCCCCGGCGCGCGACGCCCTGAAGGGCCCCCGGGCATTCTGGGCAAAAACCGGGGGCTGGCCAACGAAAGCGGGCATTTTCTGGTAAATCTTGCGGGCTGTAGCGGTCGATCTATCCATGAGACGTGGTTTTCTCTTCCTTCAAGGAACTCGTGTTCCGTTGGCCTCGCCAGTCGCAACATCAACATGAAAACAACCAACCTTCTGTCCGTCGGCTTCCTATGCCTGGTTTTGGCCATCGAATCGGCGACCGCCATGGACGCCGCGAAGCCGACCGTCTCGCTTCGCAGCCGCCGATCGGCCGGCCAAACCGACCGGGTCACCGTTCTCATGGAAGTCGGCGGGGACCTGAAGGAACGGGCCGACGGCAAGGAACATCGCACGGCCATGAGCGGTGTCGACCGGCTCACTTACGACGAAATGACGCTGGAGGCCGGTGGCCAACGCCTTCGCGCGTTGCGAAGCTATGAGAAGGCCGAGTCGTCCGTGAAGATCAAGGACGAACGACTCGCCTGCTCTCTCTCGCCTGAGCGGCAGTTGATCGCCGTGGCCATCGAGCTGCCCCGCGCATCGCTGTTTTCGCCGCAAGGAGCGCTGCGTCGCGACGAGCTGGAAGTGATCGACATTCTGGGCAACAGCCTGCTGCTCGATCAATTGCTCCCCGACGAGTCGGTTTCGGTGGGCCAGACATGGAAGCCGGCTGACAAAACGATGGCCGCGCTGCTCGGTCTGGAATCGGCAACGCGTTGCGATGTCCAATGCAAGCTCACCGAAGTCACCGAGGCCGTCGCACGGTTTGACATCGCCGGCCAAGTCGAGGGAACGGTCAGCGACACGTCCGCTCGCATTGAACTGAAGGGTCGATGCCGTTTCGACCGCAACACGGGCCGCATCAACTGGTTCGCCTTGCTGACGAAAGAGAACCGGAAAGCCAGCGTCGTGGCCGACGGATTCGAGGTGGTCGTCCGGCTGCAAATGACCATCGCCCCCTGCGAGCCGTCGCAGGAACTCGTCGATTTCAGCCGCGACAAGCAGTCCCTGATGGTCACGCCCGAGCGGACTCGGCTTGCTTACCAGCCACCATCAAGCTCTTGGCGGATTAGCCACGACCGGCAATGGTATTTGGCCAGCGACGATCAGCACGTCGCCGTTCTGAAACGGATCGACTCGGGCACGATGATCGGCCAGTGCAACGCGTCTTCGCTTCGCCGGGGCGACCCGAACAAGTTGGTCTCGCTCGACGAATTCCAGGCCGACGTGCGGCAGGCCTTGGGCGAGAACTTCGGCGAGTTCGTCGAAGCGGCCGAGTCGGTCACCGCCGCGAAGCAGCGCCTGCTGCGCGTCGTGGTCCAGGGAGTCGTGCACAACAAGTCGGGTGACGTGCCCATCCGCTGGGTCTATTACCACGTCGCCGACCAACAGGGACGCCAAGCCGCGTTGACCTTCACCGTGCAGCAAGAGCATGCGGAGCGCTTTGCCGACGCCGACAAGTCCATCGTGGACTCGGTCGAGTTCGTGGCGTCAGCCAAAAGGCCGAAGGATCGGGAATAGGGTCGTTGGCTGGCGGCGCGCTTCGGGTGATGGGCCGCGATCTGGATATGCTTGTCCAAGGCTCGCGCCGCATGGCCAGCGAGCTTGAGGACGTCCGGGAAATCGGGGCATCCGGGGCGTGGCGAAGGATCTCGTTTTCAAGCCACATCCGCGCCGGCCAAAGGGATTTCTCGCGCTGAAAGCCCGCCACGGCGTGGAATGTTACCCAAGCGTGTGTCGCGTCGGCCCAAGAAAGACGAAACCGCCGCGCCGTCCTCATAGGACAACGCGGCGGCCGTTAGCTACGGACTTCCCGCCGATTGCGACTGGATGCGTCGCTGCGAGACGAGCGAAGGTCGGGCGTGCTTCTGCACAAGCCGCGTCAAGGACCTTGGCTCACGCTGAAATGTTTGGCACCTCCGTCGGAATGCTAGGCGAGAAGTTCGGTTTTCCGCTTGGCTTGTACCAACACTATCGGCACTTTTTCGGTCGGCCTTGCGGGCGAACTGCCGGAAATTGTCGGTCTGCCGCCCCGCGCCTCAAGGCACACTCAATTCTAGGGCGAGGCGTCGAAGCTGTCCAGAATTTTGTGACCAAGTTGCGTGGCGGATTGCCAAAATGCGACGGTCGGCATGGAGTCTGCGGAAAACACCGACGGCCGTCCGGCGGCAGAACCGCCATTTTGCGCATGCTTGCACCTAGGCGGCAGAGTCGCCATTCGTCCGGTGTCCCCAGCTCGTTGGTCGGCCCTGGCGCAAGCGGCTCCTGGATCGCTCAATCAATGGTCGCTCGGCGTCGCTTGGGGGGGCGGCTTTTCATCCGGCCGTACGTTTTGCCTTCGGAGACTATTCCCATCCCGAGATGAATCTGCTACAATGAGGGGCCCACCGTTTGCCC
The DNA here is from genome assembly GCA_039698035.1 of Thermoguttaceae bacterium. GTDB lineage: Bacteria > Planctomycetota > Planctomycetia > Pirellulales > Thermoguttaceae > JAJFUI01. The sequence continues at coordinate 22,219 of JBDKSW010000002.1, forward strand.
CCACCACGATTGCCGTCTTCTTGGCGAGGAGAATTGCCCATGCGAACGTGTTTTTTGTCAGCCCTGGTCCTTTTCACATGCACGAGCTTTGTGATCTCCTCGGAAGCCACGCCCGAGAACGAGACCAAGGTTTGCGTGGTGTCAGAGCTGCCTGTCGATTCGCAGCAACTGGTTCTGAATTTCAACCGAGCCCCGCTTGCGCCGCTTGCGCTGGCGCGTCTTCCGGTCGGCTCGATCACACCGCAAGGTTGGCTCCGCCATCAGCTTGAGCTTCAGGCCCAGGGAATGCACGGCCGTCTGACCGAGTGCTCCGACTTCCTTAAGTGGGAAGGCAACGGCTGGGTCGAACCGAGCGGGCGCAGCGGCTGGGAAGAGCTGCCGTACTGGCTCAAGGGTTACGGCGACCTGGGCTATGTCTTGCACGACGAGAAGATCATCAAGGAGGCCCGCCGCTGGATCGAGGCCATTTTGGCGACGCAGCAACCGGACGGCTGGTTCGGGCCGGCCGGTCTCCGCAAGAGCCTCAAGGGCCAAGCGGACATGTGGCCTCACATGCCGGTTCTCAACGCACTGCAGTCCTACTATGAGTTTTCCGGCGACGCGCGGGTGTTGAAGTTCATGCTGAACTACTCGCGTTGGCAGAACACACTGCCGCCGAAGTCGTTCTCCGCCGGCTATTGGCCGCGCATGCGGTTCGGCGACAACCTGGAAACCGTGTACTGGCTCTACAACCGCACGGGCGAGCCATGGCTCCTCGATTTGGCCAAGAAGATTCACGAGAACATGGCCGATTGGACCGGCGGCGTTCCCGACCGCCTCTGGCACAACGTGAACTTCGCCGAGTGTTTCCGCGAGCCGGCCGAATATGGAATGCAGGCCCGTCAGCCGAAGTTCCTGGCCGCCACCGAGCGAAATTATGAGATGATGATGGGCCTCTACGGCCAGTTCCCCGGCGGTGGCTTTGCAGGCGACGAAATCTGCCGCAAGGGGCACGGCGATCCGCGTCAAGGCTTCGAGACCTGCGCCATGGTCGAGTTCATCCACAGCTTCCAAATGTTGGAGCGTATCTCCGGCAATCCGCTCTGGGCCGACCGTTGCGAACAGATTGCGTTCAATTCGCTGCCAGCCGCGTTGACGCCCGACCTCAAGGCGTTGCATTATCTGACCGGCGCGAACATGGTCCAATTGGACCGGAAGAACAAGGCCCCCGGCATCAACAACAAGGGCACGATGCTCTCCTACAGCCCCTACAAGGCCTATCGCTGCTGCCAGCACAATCACGGCATGGGCTGGCCCTACTACGCCGAGGAGCTTTGGCTCCGCACGGCCGACGGCGGTCTGATGGCGTCGCTTTACGCCGCTTCGGAAGTGACCGCCAAGGTGGGAAAATCGGGCGACGAGGTCCGCATCGTCCAGGAAACCGACTATCCCTTCGGCGACACGATTGCGATGAAAATCTCGGCGGCCAAACCGGTTAGTTTTTCGCTCTACCTGCGGCTGCCCGCCTGGGTCAAGAAGGCAACGCTTCAGGTGAACGGCCGCGACATGGCAGTCGATGCCAAACCGCTTGCTTATGTTGCGATCGATCGCACTTGGCAGGACGGCGACCGGCTCACTCTCCAATTGCCGATGCAAGTGGACGTGAAGAAGTGGACCAAGAACAAGGATTCCGTTTCGATCGCGTACGGACCGCTCGAGTTTTCGCTGAAGATCGGCGAGCGCTGGGTGCGCTACGGTGGCAGCGATGCCTGGCCTGAATGGGAGGTCTACCCGACGACCCCGTGGAACTACGGGCTGGCCCTGGATCCGCCCAACTTCGAGGTCGTTCGAAAGCCAGGCGCGTTGGCCGCGCAGCCGTTTACGCCCGAGACGGCGCCTATCGAGATCCGCCTCAAGGCGCGGCGCGTTCCAGCCTGGAGCGCGGACAAGAACGGGCTGGCCGAAGTGTTGCCGCAAAGCCCCGTGAAATCGGACGAGCCGGAAGCGACCGTGACGCTGATTCCGATGGGCGCCGCCCGGCTGAGAATCAGCGCGTTCCCGACCGTTGCCCCCACGACACCGCCGCCTGCGAAGAAGCCTTAGAGCGCGTGTCGCATGAGGGTGGCGCAGGACGCCGACCGCGAGGCGAGGCTCGACTGCCGGTAGACGACGGTGCAACCGACGTCTACCGGCCTGATCCCCAGCGAGATGAGCAACCGCCGGCGGGTTGCGCTTTCTCAGCCGGCATTCAAGGCCAGGCACAACGGACGCATGCCCCAGGAGAGCCCCGGGGAGACAGGGTCAGGAGTTCGACCGCCTTCCGATCAACGCTTTCTGCGGCGTCCCCAGGCGGGACGAGCTCGACCGCCTTCCGATCAGCCCTTTCTGCGGCGTCCCCAGGCAGGTCGCACGGCCGACAACGCAACGCGATCTTCGAGGTTGGGGCGGAAGATCGTCAAGATCAGCAGTGGCAAGTACCAGGCCACGCAGAGGCCGCCCTGATCGGCGTGCCAGAACTGCGTGGCTAACATGACGGCCGCCGAGCAGCTCAACAGCGTGCCAAGGTTCTTGTGCGGCGGCCAGATTGCCAATCCCAGCGAGATGACGCCAAACAGCGCCACGACCGGGATGCGATACTCGGCGCGCCAGAACTGCCAGATGCCCGTGGCCTTGATTGCAAACGGATTCCGCCATCCAAACATGAGCTGAACGTTGTCCAGAAACGCTCCCGCCTCAGGCGCGTAGATGGCCAGCGTCACGACGAGCAGCGCCAAGCTGACGACGACGCCGACGCCAAAGCGAACGGCCCCGCGCCACCAGTAGAAACCAAGCCAGAGGGGCAACAAGAACAGCGGATAGTAGATCAAGCCGCCGGCCAGCCCCAACAGCAGCCCGGCAACCAGCGGCCGACGATAGGCGGCCACGGCCCAAAGCAACAGCATGGCTGGCACAACCTGCTCGACCTGGCTGGTGAGTTGACTCGTGGAAAAAGTCAGCAGGTACAGCGTTGCCGCGGCAACGCCCGTATGAATGTTGTCGAAATGGCGCAGGCCGATCCAAAGCATACCGATCACCAACGCCAGGTGCGCCAGGATCGTCACCGCGTGCGTTTCCGCGGCGAGCGTCGGCGTCACGTGATGCGTCTCTGGCTTGGCCGGATCGACGGGAAGCATCGCTCGATCAGCCACGTCGGCCAACTGATACAGCGGCGCAAAACCGGGGCTGCGAACCTCCGCGGGGCCCTGCTTGGCAAGCAAAAACTCGAGTCGCTCCGGCGGGCAAGTGATGACGTTGGTCATCAGGAACACAAGCAACGCCGCCCCGGTGAACGTCAGACCGCTGGCCGACAGATTTGGCTCGAGCAGCGGACGACGCACCATCATCGGGTCCAGCAACAGCCGTATGAAAAAGAACCCGCCGACGGAAAACAGCCAGACATAGCCCGTCCGAATCAGATGGGCCGAGAGGGCCGGATCGCCCGGCACCACGCCCCACGCCTTCATCAGCTCGGGCGACTGTCTCAGCAGGCCGTAGTATAGCAGCAGAAGGCCAGGCGAAAAGGAAATCAGGGCCACGAGGTCCAAGTTCCGCACGCTCCAGAAGCGATGGAACTTGAAGTAGACTCCGATCATCATCAGGGCCGAAATATAGGCCCAGGTGGTCGGATTCAACTTGTAGCCGAAGAGCACTTCCTGCATGGTTTTAGGATACAGGTCAGGTGGGAGTTTGCAAGCCCCCCTGAGGAAATGACGAAGCTCCGCAATCGGCTCGCGGTCGTTCTCGCACCGACCGCGGAACACTGATCGCCGAAAGCCAACGACGGGCCGTTCCCGCGCTCGTCACTGCAGTCGGCCGTGAGCTTCTTCGGCCCAGGGGCTTTCGGGCGCCTGTTCGAGGAACGCCCGCCAATGTTGCTCCGCATCCCCTCGGCGTCCCATTTCATCCAGAGTCCGGGCCAAATGGTAATGCACGTCGGCATACTCGGGATGGTAGCGAAGCGCGCCCTCGAACGCCGCCACGGCCAGGTCGTGATCGCCCAGCTCGGCCAGCACGCACCCGAGGTTCGCGCGTGCCTCGACATAGTCCTCATCCAGTTCAATGGCCATGTAGTAGCGCTCGCGGGCTCCGCTCAGATCGCCTTGGCGATAGAGGAGCTCGGCCACCTGAAAGCAAATCTCCGGCTTGGGGCCGGTGGCGGCCATCAGGGCGCGATACATTTCGGCGGCGGCCGCCAATTGCCCGTCCTCCTCCAACTCGGCCGCCAATCGGCACAACTGGTCGGGCGCGGTGGGCACGGCGGGCGTCGGCGCTGCCGGCCCTTCTTCCCAAGCGTCGAAGTCGAATCGCAACTGCCCGCCCGGCTCGACCAGGCCCTCGCCCTGGCGGAGCAAGATTTCCTTGCCATGCACGATGACGGAGAGCTGGGCCAAGGGCCGCGACACGTTTGGCAGGTAGCGAGCGATCGCCTCCAGCTTCTTCTCGATCACGCGCGGCGACGCGCCGGCCGCCAAGAGTTCCGTCAAACGCCGAGCGGTGGCCACCTCCTGAAAGTCGAAGTACGGAAGCCGACGCACTTCGCGGGCGGGCACGATCAGTCCACGCCGGTGCCAGCGGCGAATCACGGCCACCGACACGCCAAGCAAATCGGCAAGCATCGCCGGCGTGTACAGCCGATGGACGTCCTGTTCGAAATCGACCATGCCAAGCCGCTGCCAAAGTTGCGTCTCGGTGATGACCCGGGCCTCGCCCAACTCGATCCGCCGGCGAGTCGCCTCGTCAAACCAGTCGTCGTTGCCCGCTTCGGGCAGCGGGAAGACCTCGTCGCCCACGACGATGACCTGCGCCGATGCGTCGAGCTTGTCGAGCACGATCGCCCCGTGCTGACGCACGAGCTGCGCGGCGTCGCGTTTGGCCATGCTCGCCAGTTTTCCCACAAAGGCGATGCGCTGGTCGCGAAGAATGTTGGAGGCTTCGTCGGTCATGGCCAAAACTGGAACGAGGGTCGCCTTAAGCAGACGCCCCGCAACTGGGGCGACGGGCCATTTCATTTCCCGTAGCCGCGGTTGGGGGCGTTGGCACGTTGTCGTTGTCGCGCGGCCGTTGGGCCGCCCACACGCGGTTGAGCCCGCTGTCAGATCTTCTTCGAGGGATATGCCTGGGTCGGCGGAGCAAGCGGCGGAACCGGCTTCATGCTCGGCTTCTCCTCGGGCATAACCGGCAACGGGGCCGCCGACTCGGGCGGAAGCGACGGCTTCACGTCAGCGTCCGACTGCTTCGGCGCCGGCGTTGGTTGCTGCGGTGACGTGCCGGTCGGAGGAGTCGACACCACCGGCGGCTGACCTTGTCGCGGAGTCTCCGTGGCGGCTGGCCCAGGCGTTGTATTCACGGCCGGGCTGGCGGGAATCGGGTTTCCGCAGGCATCCAACGGCTCGCGATAGCATACCACGCGAGGCACGTTGTAGGTGTATACGACCGGCGTCCGCTTCTCGACGCAACGCGGCACGCGGATCGTTCCCTGCTCGGCCACCATGCGGCACACCTGGTACGGCACCTGCTCGACACGCTCTTCGTAAACCATCTTGCAGGTCGTCACCGGCACGCGGCGCACTTGCTGCTCGGCCACCATGCGGCACACCTGATAGGGCACCTTGCGAACGACCGTCTCGGGCACCTGCTTGCACACCTGCACCGGCACCTGCTGGGCGACCGTTTGCGGAACCATACATGTTTGCGGGATCTGCTGCGCAACGACGTTGGGCCGCCAAACGCGCTGCACTTCGTACTGACCGCGCGGCGTCTGGACCCAATAGAGCCCGCCGCGCTGATAGACCGTCTGGCCGGTCACGGGATCCACGGCGCAGCCGGCCGATTGCCAGGCCAGCCGGGTCGAGGGAAAACCGGGCTTCAGCACCATTTGCTCGGTGAAGCAGCCCTGATCGACCAGTTGCGTCCGGTAGGTCGTCACCGGCTGATAGACCGTGTGGTACTCGGTGCGAAAGGCCGTCTCATAGACCGGCTTCATCACCGTGTAGGCTTCCTCCCGCTCGGCCGTCTCATAGACGGGCCGCTGGACCGTGTACGTCTCTTCGCGGAACCCGGTCTCGACCACCGGACGCGCGACCGTGTAGCGGTTCTCGCGAACGGCCGTCTCCCAGACGGGCTTGTAGGTGGTGACGGGCCGCTCCTCCACGACCGTCTCCAGCTCGACGCGGTAAGCGGTGACGTGCTGCTGCTCGTACACCGTTTGATAGACGATTCGGTACGTTTGCCCATTCGCGGAGGTCAGGCAGCCGGTGGGGCACTGAGCGACCGCCGAGCCAGCCAACGCAAGGAGAGCCGAGGCAGCTAAAACCAAACGACTAGGCGTATTCATGATCCATTCATCCTTTGACAGTGGTCCGCCACACAAGAGCGGCAGCTACTGCAACCATAGGGCGCAATTGCCCCTACGAGTCTGGCAGATTATTGGTTGCATGGCAAACCGTGGGCAAGCATCAAAAAACACGATTCGGTCCGAACCTCAAACACCGGCGCAACTTAGTGTTGGGAAAAAAGTCTCAAGTTCGGCAATGCCCACGCCGACACGAAAAACTCGGCCAGTAACACGCGGTTTGCGCACCGCGAACGCTTTGGCGTTACAGTCTGCGCAGTCGGAATAAAGCATCGCTCGAAGAGGCCGTCCGCGATCCGCTTTCAGCATCGGCCGGCCAGACCGGCGACACTTGGCCCGCGCGCCACGCGCATCGAATCGCGCACCACGGATCGCTACCAAATCGCCGGCCAGCTCGGCGCCGCCTTCGGGCAGCCGAACGCCTCACGGAACTCGGGAAAGTTGGCCACAGGCCCCAGCACGCGCCAGCGAATCGGGCTATGCACGTCGCTGGCCACTTGCAGGCGCACGGCCTCGGGCCGCTCGTTGGCCCGCCAGCCCTGGGCGAAAGCGATGAAGAAACGCTGGTCCGCCGTCAAACCGTCGATTGGCGACAACCGCTTGTCCTTTGTCGCCAGCTTGAAGGCCGTGTACGCAATGCGCAATCCACCGATGTCGGCAATGTTCTCGCCAAGCGTTTGACGGCCGTTGATGTGCAGGCCCGGCAGGACCTCGAAGGCGTCGTATTGGCGCGCGACGCAGTCGGCCCGTTGCTGGAATCGCTTGGCGTCCTCGTCCGACCACCAGTTTTTCAGATTGCCGTTGGCGTCGTACTGCCGTCCCTGGTCGTCGAAGCCGTGCGTCAGTTCGTGGCCAATCGTGGAGGCCAGCGCGCCGTAGTTCGAGGCGTCGTCGGCCTTTTCATCGAAGAAGGGCGGTTGAAGGATGCCGGCAGGGAAGCACATTTCGTTGAGCGTCGGCTCGTAGTAGGCGTTGTTCGTTTGAGGCGTCATATGCCATTCGTCGCGATCGACCGGCTTGCCGAGCTTGGCCAGCCCGCGCTGAAACTCGAAAGCGCTCGCGGCCAGCACATTGAGCACATACGGCCGGCGCGAGATTTCGAGCTTGCCGTAGTCGCGCCACTTGTCCGGATAGCCGACCTTGCTGCGCATCGTGTCGAGCTTCTTGTAGGCTTCAGTTTTCGTCGTCGGGCTCATCCACGTGGCCAGCCGAATCCGCTCGCGCATGGCGTCCTTGTGAAAGTTGACCATCGTCAGGGCCCGGGCCTTCGCCGCCGGACTGAAAGCCTTTTGGACGTAGAGTTGGCCCAGGTCTTCGCCGATGGCGACGTCCGCGGCGGCCAGGACGCGCTTCCATCGCGATCGCAGTTTCGTGACGCCAGACAGCGTCTTGCCATAGAACTGGAAGTGCTCGTCGACGAACGGCGTGCTCAGGTAGCTGGACGTTTCGGACAGGAGCCGCCACCGCAAGTAGCCGCGCCACACGGCAGGCGTTTCCGACTTGAGCAGGCGGCCAACGGCCGCGACGAACTCGGGCTGGCGCACCAGCATGTTGGTCTCCGCCGTTTGGAAGACCGGTGGCAATCCGATCGTCGAGAAATAGCGGTTCCAGTCGACGCCTGGGGCCAATCCGTCCAGCGCGGCCCGTTTGAGTTTTCTGTAGTTTTTCTCGGGATCGCGCAATTGGACAAGTGTGCAAGACGCTTCGGCCAGCTTCGTCTCGAAAGCCATGATTGCGTTGGCGGCCGACTTGGCGGCGTTTGGCTTTTCGGCGGCCAACTCGAGCGTGCGGGCGATGTGCGCCACGTAGGCCGCGCGAATCGCCTCGGCGTTGGCCCCTTTCCGGAAGTAATAGTCTCGCTCGGGCAGCCCCAACCCACCCTGGTTCAGCGTGGCGATCATCGCCGTGGAGTCTTTGTCGTCGATTTGCACATCGAACCGAAAACCGACATTGATTCCTTGTGCCTGCAAGGCGGCCATGCAGCGGATCACGGCTTCGGGCGTGCTGGCCTTCTCGATCATGGTGAGCCACGGTTCGAGAGGCCGGGGGCCGGCATGCTCGATGGCCGCCTCGTCCATGCCGGAAGCAAAGAAGTCTCCCACCCGCTGGGGGACGGTGCCTTGCGCCGCGACGGTCTTAGCCGACTCCTCGAGGATCCGCTTGAGAATGGCGAAATTGCGTTCGTCGATTTCCTGGTTGACGCCGTAGACGGCATATTCGCCGGGAATCGGCGTCTTGTCGAACGCGCCGTTGGCATACGTGTAAAAGTCCTTGCAGGGTGAGACGGCCATGTTCGTGTACGATCTGTCCACTCCGACGACCGTCTTGCCCGTCGCACCGGCCGCGCCGCACGGCCCGGCCGTGCCAAGTCCGACGGTCAGCAGGGCCGCCGTCCAAGAAAACCGCCAACATTGTGACATGCCATGCTCCTAAGGCCAAGCGAATCTTTCGTGGGACGAGTGGTTCGACGAACGCTCGCAGGATTCTATCACGGCTGCCAGAACGTTGCCAAGTCGCCGAGAGCTGGGCGTTTCTGGGGCCCCGGCAAGGTTGTGTTGCTGGCCTGGCGGCGCTCGGCTGCGTACAATCTTGCGTCCACGGATGCCAAGAGCGCTTTATTCCCTGATGTGTGCGGCCATGGCTGCTGACCGTGACAATCGCGACACGCCCGAGCTTTCCCGCGTCGCCGCCCAGGTCAACTCGCTGATCAATGACTATGTCCGCAATCCCGAGGCGCCCTCGCACGAGGAACTTCAGCGATTGCTCCAGGATCGCGAGGCGGCGCGGATGACGCTCGACGCCGAGAACAAGCGGCTTCGGAAGATGGTGCGGCAACTCGAGGGCTACCGCGATCGCTACGTCGATCTCTACGACTTCGCCCCCCTGGCCTATGTGACGCTCGACGACGCCGGCTATATTCAAGAAATTAACGTCACCGGCGCCGAATTGCTCGGTGCGCCGCGGAGCGAGTTGACGGGCTACCCTTTCGCCCAGCACGTCGTTGCCGAGGAGGCCGAGCGGTTTGCCAAGCATCTCCGCTGTTGCTTCGGCGATCAGGAAACCTGTGCGTCCGAGCTGACGCTTGTGGCGCGGGATGGACGCCGAATCCCAGCGCAGCTCCGAAGCCTGCCAGTCTTGGCGCCCGACGGAACGCTCTTCTGCAAGACGGCCATCACAGACTTGACCCAGCGTCGCGAGATGGAGGAGGCCCTGCGACAGTCGCGCGAGTTCTTGCAGACCGTGATCGACACCATTCCCGACGCGGTCATTGTCGTGGGACGGAACTATCGGCTCATCTTGGCCAACCGTGCGGCCCGCGAGATGGCGAGCGGCGATGACCCGATGAAGTGTCCGGCTTGCCTTCGTTTTCTGCGTCAAAAGGCCATGCCGTGCAGCGCCGACGCCGTCTGCCCACTTCAGGAAGTGCTGGCAACCAAGGCTCCGGCCAGGGCCATGCAGTCGCACGTCGAGGAGGACGGCACGCGGAAGTTCTACGAGATTGCCGCCGTGCCTGTCCTGGATCGGTCGGGCGATGTCGTGCGGATCATCGAGACGTGTCGCGACGTGTCCGAGCGTCAGCAAGTCGAAGAGCAGCTCAAGGACATGAACGAGACACTGGAACGCCGCGTCGCCGCGAGAACGGCCGTCGCCCGACGCCGTGCCGACCAGTTGCGGGCGTTGGCCGCCCAACTGGCGAAGGCGGAGCAGCGAGAGCGACATGATCTGGCGGAAATCCTTCGGACGCGGGTCGAGCAAACGCTGATCGCCGCGACGGAGAAGGTGGACGACCTCCAGAGGCGTGCCGGCGATCCGAACCTCCGCACCGTGCTGGCCGAAGTTCGCAAGCTGCTCTCGCAACCGCTGGCCGAGGCCCGGGCATTGGCCATCGAGCTAAGCCCTCCGGCGCTGTACCTCGAAGGGCTTGCGTCGGCCTTGCTTTGGGCCGCCAACGCGATCAAGCGGAAATACGGCCTGACGGTTGCCGTCGAGTCGCAGCCGGGCGTCGAGCCGACAGACGAGGGCACCCGCGTCTTTCTGTTCGAGGCCGTGCGCGAACTGCTCTTGAATATCGTCCAACACGCCGGCGCGGATCGCGCGTCGGTAACGCTGGCCCGCACCGACGATGGGCGAATTCGGCTGGAAGTCGCCGACGAGGGAAAGGGATTTAACCCGATGTCGATCGACGACCGCGAAGAGATTCAAGATCGTTTTGGGTTGCTTGCGATTCGCGAACGGCTTGAGCTGATGGGGGGACGGCTCCAGATCGAGTCGCATCTGGGACGCGGCACGCGCGTCGTGCTGTTGTGCCCCTTCGGGCCGCCACAACGGCAGGTCGCGGCGCGCGCGGCAGGCGCTGCGACCTCCCGAGCGAATGGCCGCGACCGAATGCGCGTCGTGGTGGCCGATGACCATCCGACGCTGCGGCGCGGGCTGGCCGACGTGCTGAGCGAGTGGCCGGAAATCGAGATCGTCGGCGAGGCGGCCGACGGCGAGGAGGTGGTCGAGGTGGCCCTCGAAACCCATCCTGACGCGATTCTGATGGACGTCATGATGCCCAAGCTCGGCGGCGTCGAGGCGACACGCCGCATCGTGGCCCTGCTGCCCAAGACGCGCGTCATCGGACTCTCAGGCTACGAAGAGAGCGACCTGGGGACGGCCATGCGGGCCGCCGGCGCCGCGAGCTATCTGCCGAAAGGAGCGCCGGTTGAGAAGCTCATCGAGGCCATTATGGAGACGCCAGCCGCTAGTCGCCGCGATTGACGAGGTGCGGTGGCTTTTTGTCCATTTTTTCCCTAACCCGGCTGAGGCCGGCGCGGTGTCATTTCGCTAGATCCGTGGGCGTTTGCATCGTTCCCCAACGCCGGTGGGTTTGACATCGTGGGCAGACGCATTGATTTTTCATTTTTGTATCTCCATACTTAACGCGACGAGACGTGGACGTCCCGCATCGACTCCTCTTCGACGCCACGTCTCGCGACGAGCCGCCGTCCGACATGGATTGCGGCTCAAGGGCCGTGTTCTCGGGGTAACGTCGAGCCTGGACAAACAACCGGGGGGCCCATCATGGACGCTGACGGCACGTACCTCATCTGTTTGCAGAAGGCATGGTGCGCGATTTGGCCAATGTCGCTGCCTGCCGCGACGCGAACAGGCGAGGGGCCGAGGAGGGCGCGTCTTGAGGTGTCGAACCGGGGATAGAGCCCCATGACTCACCGCAATACATCATCCGACGATTGCGTTTGCAGCGAGACGGCCGATGCGGTTGGCGTGTCGGGCGAGGCCGTCTTGCGAGACACCCATGCCAAATATGCGATTACTCTTTATCTCCTCGGCATGCAGCCACGTTCGCAGCGCGCGATTGAAAACGTTCGCCATCTGTGCGAGGAGCATCTGCCGGGGCGCTATGAATTGACGATCGTCGACATGAGCCAGCAGCCGGCGCTCGCCGAGCGAATACGGAGCATTGCCTTTCCGATATCGGTCGAGACGGCGTCGAACGACGCGGCGTTGCTGAGCGAGAACGACCGGCCACGGCCGAACCGGGAGATCGCCGCGCCCCTCCTGGATGATTGCGGGGACCTGTTGGGCATCGTGTTCCTGACTCGCGACATCGCGGCCGAACGACAAGCCGACCAACTGACTTGGCAACACATCGAGCGCCTTCGTGCAAGCAACGAGGAACTGGCGCTATTCAACGCGGCAATGGTCGACCGTGAGTTGCGAATGATTGAGCTGAAGAAAGAGGTCAATGAGCTTTGCCAGCGACTGGGACAACCCTGGCGCTATCCTCGCGGTCTTCTGACGGAGGATGAGCTATGACCAAGGGTGAGCATCCCAGCGACAACGCCTCGGAACTGCATGCCGCACGCGCCGCGCGAATCGCCGCCATCAATCTCATGGAAGACGCCATGTTCGCGCGTCGCAAGGCCGAAGAGACCGAGCAAGCATTGCGAAAAAGCGAGGAGCGCGTGCGGCGCAAGCTCGAAAGCGTTCTGTCGCCCGAAGGCGAGCTGGGCGATCTTGACCTGGCCGACCTCATCGACATCGCGGCCTTGCAGCGGCTCATGGACGACTTCTACGCGGTTGCGCATATTCCAATGAGCATCGTGGATGTCCGTGGACAAATATTGATCGCCGTCGGCTGGCAAGACATTTGCACCCGCTTTCACCGCGCGCACCCAGAAACGTGCGCTGGTTGTCTCGAAAGCGACACGGTGCTTTCCTCGGGCGTGCCCGAGGGCCAGTTCAAGCTTTACCGCTGTAAGAACAACATGTGGGACATGGCCACACCGATTCTCATCGGCGGGAAGCACCTTGGCAACATTTTCTGCGGGCAATTCTTTTTTGAAGATGAAGTGATTGACCGCGAGGTGTTTCGCAACCAGGGGCGGCGGCGTGGGTTCGACGAAGAGCAATATCTGGCGGCCTTGGACCGAGTTCCACGACTGAGTCACGAAAGCGTGGAACGCGGAACGGCCTTCTTGCTTGGAATTGCCCGAATGCTGACCCGACTCGGCTTCAGCAACGCAAAGCTAGCTCGTTTGCTGGCCGAGCGCGACCGGCTGACCGATTCGCTCCGCGAAAGCGAACAGCGTCTCGCGCTCGCGATGGCCGCCACGAATCTTGGGACATGGGACTACTGCCCGCAGACCGGGTCGATGCAATGGGACGCCCGCTGCAAGGAGCTGTTTGGACTTCCGCCAAACGCCGAGGGCGATTGGAACACGTTTGTCACGGGGATCCACCCCGACGACTTGGCTCGCACGCTGCGCACCATTGAATCAGCGCTTCGGCCCGACGGCGACGGCAGCTATGCCATCGAGTATCGCACGGTGGCGCTGAACGCCGAGCGCACGGTTCGCTGGGTCCGTGCGACCGGCCACGCCTTTTTCAATGAGGCGCGCGAGGCGGTTCGGTTTGTCGGCGCCATCGAGGACATCTCTGAACGCAAACGGGCCGAAGGGGAGTTGCGAGCGTCAGAAAAGGCGTTCGGGCTCGCTTTCGCCAACAACCCGGCGGCCATCGGCGTCACAACGCTCGCTGAGGGATTGTTCCGGGATGTCAACGACACTTGGGTCGCGCTCTTCGACTATCAGCGCGACGAAGTGCTGGGCCGTTCCGCCCGAACCCTGTCAATCTGGCCAAGCGTGGAATCGGCCGATCGCTTCGTTCGCATGTTGGAGGACAACGGCTCGCTGCGCAACTGGGAGCAGGAGTTTGTCAAGAAGTCCGGAGAGACGTTCGTGACGCAACTGTCGGCTCAGGTGCTCACCCTGCGAGGTGAGAAAGTCATTCTTTCGACGCTTGTCGATATCACCGAACGCAAGCGAGCGGAGGAAGCCCTGCGAGAAAGCGAGCAACGACTGGCTGTCGCGAAAGAAGCCGCCGGCTTGGGAGTCTACGATTACAACATCTTGACAGGCAAGATCGAGTGGGACGCTCGCATGAGACCGCTCTGGGGCGTCGCACCCGACGTGCCAGTCACCTTCGACGTATTCCTATCAGGCGTCCATCCGGACGACCGAGCTCGAATCAAGGCGGGCCTCGCTCAGGCTTTTCGGCCTGCGGGAACCGGGCATTACGCCACCGAGTTCCGCGTCATCAACCTCGCGGACGGCGTCGAGCGCTGGGTGGCCGCTACGGGGCAGGCGTCTTTCCTGCAGGGCCAACCCGTGCGCGTCATTGGCACCGTCACCGACATCACGCCGCAAAAACAGGCCGAGGCCGCCCTGCAAGCCGCCAAGGCCGCCGCCGAAGCCGCCACGGAGGCCAAGACCCGCTTCCTGGCCAACATGAGTCACGAGCTGCGCACGCCCATGAATGCCATTCTCGGCATGATCGACTTGGCCATTCCCAAGACCACGAACCCGACGGTCTACGACTGTCTGGAAACGGCCAAGGGCTCGGCCGATCTGTTGCTGACATTGCTCGACGAGCTGCTGGATTCCGCGAAAATCGAGTCGGGAAGACTCGATATCGAGGCCGCGCCGTTCAGTCTCCGGCAGATGCTCGATCAGACGACTCGCGTGCTTTTCATGCGGGCCAGCGAAAAAGGGCTCTCCTTTTCCTGCGAAATCCCAGGAAAAACACCGGATGCCCTGCTGGGTGACCGGATGCGTCTGCAACAAGTCGTGTTCAACCTGGCAGGCAACGCCATCAAGTTTACCGATCAGGGAAAAGTCGAAGTCCGAGTGCGTGCCGTCGAAGAAGATCCAGACGTCCTGGAGTTTGCGGTCCGCGACACGGGCATCGGCATCCCCCCTGACGCAATCCAGCGGTTATTCCAGCCGTTTGCTCAGGCCGATGCCTCGATGGCCCGACGGTTCGGCGGCACGGGGCTCGGCCTTTCGATCTCGAAAAGCCTTGTCGAGATGATGGGCGGCCGCATGTGGGTGGAGAGCGAGCCCGAACTCGGGAGCACGTTTTACTTCACCGTTCGGATGCCCAAGGCCGAAAGTCTGCTCGTGGAATCCAAGGTCGGAAGTGAATTGCCAGCCACGGCTCCGCTCCAGCTTCGCATCCTGCTAGTCGAGGACAATGCCGCCAACCAGAAGCTTGCAACTTACGTCTTGCAGGAACGCGGCCACATTGTCCATATCGCCAGCGACGGGCAGGAGGCGGTCGATCTGACTGAGCGCGAATCGTACGACGTGATTCTCATGGATGTGCAGATGCCCGGCATGGACGGCTTCGAGGCCACTTCGATCATTCGCAGCCGGGAAACGGGCGAGCGTCGCGTGCCAATCATCGCCATGACGGCCTACGCCATGAAGAGCGACCGAGATCGCTGTTTGGCCGCCGGCATGGACGCGTATTTGGCCAAGCCGATCAGCAGTCGAGAGCTGATTGCGTTGGTCGAGCGTTTGGCCGCCGGCGTCGAGTCCGTTCCCTCGCCGCACTATCGGCAACCACCAGAGCCATCGGCGTCGGTTGCCGTGTTCGATCCGCCGACCGCACTCGAGCGTTGCTTCAACCAGCGCGACCTGCTGGTCCAAATGATCGACTTCTTTGTCGACGACGTCGACAAGCTGCTGCCGCAAGTTGGCTTGGCGCTCCAGCGTGGAAATCCCGACGAGATGGGGCGGCTGGCGCATCGACTGAAAGGCACCATCTCGCATCTTGCGGCCGAGCGCGCCCGCGACGCCGCCCGACAGGTGGAACGCATTGGCCAAATCGCCGGTTCGGAGACCGAGGCCGAAGCGGCTGTCCAGCGATTGGAGCAAGAGTGTCAGACGCTCAAGGCGGCCGTCATCAAATACCGCGCCGCCAGCGAATCGAACACGGCCCGCGAATGACCGTGACTTGATCTTTGTCAGCACACCGCGATCAAGCGGCGGGCGCTTCGGCCGGAGCGGGCTCGTCGCCTTCGCCCTTCTGCTCGATCTGACTGGCCAAGGCGCCGGCAACCGACGTAAGCTGGCTAGCCAAATTGGCGCCAGGGCTGAGCACCTGGCCCATGAGGATGCTGAGCTGCTCGGTTCGGCTGGGCCACTTGCTGACCTCGGCGACCTGGGCCGCACTGAGACGCTCGCCGTCCATGACACCGGCGCGAGCCTCGAACGGCTTGTACTTGTCGTCCTTGACCAAGTTGGTGATTTCCTTGGCCAGGCTGACGATGTCCTCGCTGCCCCAACAGACGGCGGCCGTGCCGTCCAGGCCGGCGAACAGCGGCGCCAGTGGCGTGCCTTCGGCTGCCCGAGCAGCCAGGCTATTCTTAATCACGACCACTTGGATGTTCTTGCCGCGCAACGTGGCCCGCAGTGCCGTGTTGGTCTTGGCGGTCAAACCAACCATGTTGACCAATAGGGCATTGTCGACGCCTTTCAGCCGGCTGCGGAGGTTTTCAGTAACCAGATTCTTAACGTACTTGCTCATGGCGGGCTCACTGTCTTTCTATTCAGGTCCTGGTTCCCACGTCTGAAGGGGAACTGCTTGGTTCGGACGCCACCGCGTCGAACCAAGCGACGCAAACCGTGCCTGTGCGCTCCCACGTTGTGGAGGCCCGGGAACGAGGCGAACATTTATATTTGGATTCTCAGGCTGGGGCTCATCGTGGCGCTGATGGCGACACCCTTGACGTACTGTCCCTTGACGGTCGCCGGCTTCAACGTGATCACGTGGTTGATAAACGCATTGATGTTGTCAACCAGCTTCTCGGCGTCGAAGCTCAGCTTGCCGACGACGGCCTGCACGTTGCCGTCCTTGGCCGTACGGAACTCGACCTTGCCGGCCTTGTACTCCTTGATGACCTTGCCCACGTCGGGCGTTACAGTGCCAGCTCGTGGCGACGGCATCAAGCCGCGGGGGCCGAGGACCTTGCCCAACGGGCCGACGACGCCCATCATGTCCGGCGCGGCGATGCACACGTCGAAGTCGGTCCAACCGCCCTTGATCTTCTCGGCCAACTCGGGTCCGCCGACCTCGTCCGCGCCGGCGGCCTTGGCCTCGTCGACCTTATCCCCCTTGGCGAACACGATCACGCGAAGCGTCTTGCCGATGCCGTGAGGCAGGACAATCGACCCGCGGACCGACTGGTCAGCCTGGGTCGTGTCGACGCCCAGCCGCATGGCGATCTCGACCGATTGATCAAACTTCGTGGTGTTGAAGGTTTTCAGAACTGGAACGGCTTCCGCGACCGGCATCAACTTCGTTTTTGCCGGGACCTTCTTGAGCATGGCCGTCATTCGTTTGGCTACTTTTGGCATGGCTATCAGCTTCTAGCAGTAAGCAATCAGCAATCGGTAATTCATGTCGTGGGACGAGTTTTTCAACGGTGTCCCACGGGCAGTTGCCCAGGTATGTTCGACGCGGTCCTTAATCCTTCAACACCTCGAGACCCATGCTCCGCGCGGTCCCTTCGACCATCCGTCGAGCGTGCTCGACATCGCGGGCGTTCATGTCGGCCATCTTGGTCTTGCAGATCTCATCGATCTGAGCGACCGTCACCTTGCCGACCTTCTCCTTGTTCGGCACGCCCGAACCCTTCGCGATGCCGGCGGCCTGCTTCAACAACGCGGCGGCCGGGGGGCTTTTCGTCGCAAACTCGAAACTACGATCGTTGTAAACCTTGACCACGACCGGGATCGGCATTCCGCCGGCCTCTTTCGTCCGGTCATTGAACTGCTGGACGAACTGACCAAGATTGATGCCGTACCGGCCCAAGGCGGTGCCCACTGGCGGCGCAGGTGTCGCCTGGCCACCGGGAACCTGAAACTTCACTTCGCCGACTAATTGTTTTGCCATGAAATCTCTAGCTTTCCGCTTTCAGCTTTCCGGACGCCATCTTCTCAGCGGATGGCGGAAAGCTGGCCACTGATCGTTCTTCTTACAATGCCTCGATTTGCCAATATTCCAATTCGACGGGCGTCGAGCGGCCAAAAATGTTGATCATCACGGTCACGCGGCCGTTCGTTTCGTCGATGCTGTCCACGTCGCCCTCGAAGTTCTCGAAGGTGCCTTCCTTGATCTTCACACGTTCTCCCTCGCGGAAGGCAATCTTCAGCTTGGGGGCCTTTTCGCTCTTTTCCTCTTGCTTGGCAACGATTTTGGCGACCTCGTGCGGAAGCATGGGGCTCGGCCGGCCCGCCGCACCTGTGAAGTCGCCGATGCCAGGCGTCTCGCGAACGAGGAACCACGTATCCTCGTTGATCTCCATGTGGACGACCAGATAGCCCGGATACAGCTTTCGCTTGATGACCTTCTTCTTGCCGCCCTTGAACTCGGTCACCTTTTCAATCGGAACGATGACCTCGCCGAAAAAGTATCCGAGCCCGGCGATGGCCACGCGGCGCATCAGCCCCTCGCGGATCGAATCCTCGCGGTTGCTTTGCACCTTGAGGATGTACCAATCCATCTTATCCGACTTGGCCTCGCCCTGCGGGGCCTGCTCGCCCGGAGTCTCAGCCGGGGTCGATGGCAACTCGGGGGACGCGACCGCCTCTGGTGCGCTATGCGCCGTCGGCGACTCACCCGGTGCCTCGACGGGCGTGGTGGCCGGCACGGCCGTCGACCCATCGGTCGCAAGCTCGGCCGGAGGCGACGCCGGAGTTTCCGGCTGCCCAGTTTCTTGCCCGTTCGTGATGTTTAGCTCGTCGGTCACGCCAGGACCCTATAATACTGTCAAGCGGACCAGGAAGCCCCAGAAGGCATCCAGCCCGAACAGGACAATCGCCAAGGAAAAAATCAACACCAAAACCACCAGCGATGCGCGGAACAACTCATGGCGGGTGGGCCAGGAGACCTTGTTCATCTCGGCCTCGACCGCGATGAGAAAGTCGGCGAACGCCGGCAAGTTGACCACCCGGAAGCAGACCCACAAGGTAACCAGCAATAGCCCGCCCGGCAAGCCGAACTGGTAGGCCGATCCGGCGCTGGTCATGATCACGCTAAGCCGCCAAAGGCCCAGCGCAATCGCCAACACGAGCGCGGCAAACGTCGCTTGCCGCGTAATCCGACCTTGGGTTCGCTTGTAGATCCCGGTTCGCACTAGCTCTTGGAAAAATGTGCCCACCGCAGCGACATCTCCTCGTTAAAAAGCGATCAGCGATCAGACCTCAGCGGTCAGCGCATCGGGGACACTCGCCCTCGAAACGCCGCTTAACCGACAGCCGGTAGCCAAAAGCTCCTTCTAAAAATGGCAGGGGCGGCGGGAATTGAACTCGCAACCTCTGGTTTTGGAGACCAGCGCTCTGCCAATTGAGCTACACCCCTAAAAGCGGCCAGCGATCAGACATCAACCGCCAACTCTCGGACGTCTGACTCAAAGCGACCGATGGAAACCGACCAACGACGGCTGAAAGTCTGATAGCTGACCGCCAAAAAACTCCTTACTTGATCACCTTCGTCACGACGCCCGAACCGACCGTGCGGCCGCCCTCGCGGATGGCAAAGCGGACGTTCGCGTCCATGGCGATCGGCGAGATCAGTTCAATCTCGAGTTTGACGTTGTCGCCAGGCATGCACATTTCGGCGTCGCCCAGCAGCTTCGCGGTGCCGGTGACGTCGGTCGTGCGGAAGTAGAACTGCGGACGATAGCCGCTGAAGAACGGCGTGTGCCGTCCACCTTCCTCCTTCGACAGGACGTAAACTTCGGCCTCGAAGTTCGTATGCGGCGTGATGGAACCGGGCTTCACGATCACCTGACCGCGCTCGATGTCCTCGCGTTTGACGCCGCGGAGCAGCAGACCGACGTTGTCGCCCGCCTGGCCCTGATCCAGCGTCTTGTTGAACATTTCGACGCCCGTGCAGGTGGTCTTGCGCGGTTCGGGGCTGAAGCCGACAATCGCGACTTCCTCGCCGACCTTCACCAGGCCGCGCTCGATACGACCGGTGGCGACGGTGCCGCGGCCTTCGATCGAGAACACGTCTTCGACCGCCATCAGGAACGGCTTGTCGACTTCGCGCTGCGGTTCGGGGATGTACGAGTCGATGGCGTCCATCAACTCGCCGATGCACTTGTTGGCCGCCGGGTCGGACGGGTTGTTGTAGGCCGCCAACGAAGCGCCGCGAATGATCGGAATCTCGTCGCCCGGGAAGCCGTGGTGCGTCAACAGCTCACGGATTTCCAACTCGACCAGCTCGAGCAATTCGGGATCGTCAACCAGGTCGACCTTGTTCAGGAAGACGACCAAGGCGGGGACGTTCACCTGGCGGGCCAAGAGGACGTGCTCGCGCGTCTGGGGCATCGGGCCGTCGGCGGCGGAAACCACAAGGATCGCTCCATCCATCTGAGCGGCGCCGGTGATCATGTTCTTGATGAAGTCGGCGTGGCCCGGGCAGTCGATGTGGGCGTAGTGGCGCTTGTCGGTTTCGTACTCGACGTGGGAGACGGCGATGGTGACGGTCTTGGTGGCGTCGCGGACGGTACCGCCCTTGGCGATATCGGCGTAGGACTTGGCCTTGGCCATGCCCTTGGCGTTCTGAACAGCCAAGATAGCGCCGGTCAATGTGGTCTTGCCGTGGTCAATATGGCCGATGGTGCCCACATTGACGTGTGGTTTGGTCCGAGTAAAAACTTCCTTGGCCATTGGTTTCTGAATCTCCCTCTGGTTGAGTCAAGCGAATCGGTTAAGCAAAAATGGAGCTGCTGATGGGAATCGGACCCATGACCTCGTCCTTACCAAGGACGCGCTCTACCGGCTGAGCTACAGCAGCTTCCTTCCAGTACGTCGTTAAGCGGGTGAAGGGAGTCGAACCCTCGTAAGTAGCTTGGAAGGCTACCGCTCTACCGTTGAGCTACACCCGCGTTGGGTAAATGACGAGTGGGACATCCAAAGCGTCACGTTTCGCGGATGCCTCGTCGCTTCGGTTGCGTTCAACTCCCTTATTATCGTCGCTCGCGTTTCCGCGACTTGTTGTTTATGAGTGGGGGGTGAAGGATTCGAACCTTCGAAGGCATTGCCACCAGATTTACAGTCTGGCCCCTTTGACCGCTCGGGAAACCCCCCACTGTTGAAGCTAGCGGAGGGACTTGAACCCACAACCTGTTGATTACAAATCAACTGCTCTGCCGATTGAGCTACGCTAGCCGGTCGAGCCGCACCAAGTAAACCTCTTAATATAACCGGAGTCCGTATCCACGCAAGGCCGGGCGGCAACCAAAAATGGCCACGCCCGATGCCCCGGCCCAAAAAACTTTGCCAACCGCCGCCACTGACTCCCCGTTGGAACTAGGCCGCTGGCGATCCTCCCCTCGCTCGGGCCAAATAGAATCCAAGAGTGGCGATGCCCTAGGCAGTTATCGCGTCAACTCAAGCCCCACTGACAAACCGTCCAGGCCAACCCAGCCGCCAGAGTCATAGCCAGCAAGCTGCCGATTTCCGAGCGCCAGCCCACTAATCCCGTAGTACTGATAGCCGGCTCGGGCCCAAAGCCAATCGGTGATTCGGTACCGTGCCGAGATCGAAGCCTCGAACAGCGCCGCGAGATCCGTTCCGTTGTGCGAGATGTCCATCGGCGAAAAGCCCGTTGCCGAGCCCGTGTCCGTGCCGTGCTGCGAGTAAATGTTGCCGTAGAGCCCGATCTTGGCTTCCAAGGAAAGCTGGAAGCGATCCCAGTTTCGAGCGCATTGCAGACCGACCTGCATGCCGACCAGGTTGTTTTTCGTCTGCCAACGCAGGTTTTCGTAGACCGAATTGTAAAGGTCCGAGCCGCTGAGCGTCAGATCGTCCGACAAGTAAACGTATCGAACGCCCCAGAGAAACGAAACCGATCGGAACGGATCGTCGGGACAGAATTGGAACCGCTGATTCAGTTCCGCGTTGGCCACCTCGCTCTTGTACCGGTAGCTGAGATAGTCATCCAGGCCGTCGCCGATGAGCAGCGGAATCTGAAGCCACGGAGAATAGGCCAGCACGCTGTACGTGTCCGGGTCGCCGTAAATCGTTCGGCCGACCGACCACTGCTGCAACCCCCAGCCGATCCCTTCGATCGACATCCATTCGCTCATCTGCGCCGCAACTTGCAGCCTCACGCCAGGTGCAAACGAAAAAACCTTGTCGTCGCTCCACAAGGAATCGGTGTAGATCGCCTGTGGCGCCCCCGAATACGGATTGTAATCGGTCCAGCCGAACTCCGTCGGTCGATCGGAGGTTCGCGACAACCACAGGGCATCCACGGCCACGTTCCAGTGCGACTGACGTGGACAGATCAACGAGTTCAGACTCGAGCCGGTAGGCGTACCGCTTGACGAAGAAGCAGGAGGCGGCGTCGTGGAAACGGTTGACGGCGTCGCCGTGAAGCCCGGTTGCTCTGCGGGCGGCGGAGTGGGAACCGCGGGGCCGGTTGACGAGTAGGTCGAATAGCCTGCCGGCGTCGTTTGCGAAGGCGGCCAGCCGGATGGATTGGGTTGCGGTGGAGCTGGCGAAAGAATCGGCCCGGCCTCCATGCCCGTCGTCGGATAATCCGCCTGAGCCGCGTCACAAAGCGATAACACCCCCGCCAGGATGAGCAGAGTCCAAGTGTAACGTTTCATCGAAGGAGCCGAGAAAAGAGTCGACAGTCCAGACAAAGGGCGTGGATCATACCCCCGTCGCGGACTTCGGCAAAGAGCACTTTTGTTCGACCTAAAGCGTTTCGCTCCAAGCGATATCGGCAACGTGGATCGCAACAGGGTGCTACAGGTTTCTGCAGCGTCTCACCTGGTCCCCCACATAGGGATTGGTCCGCCTCTCGTCGCCAACCGTGGTGGCCGGACCGTGACCGGGGAGCAGGATCGTGGCATCAGGCAGTGTGAAAAGCTTGGAACGAATGCCGGCAACCAATTCGCGGGAATTGCCGTCGGCGAAATCCGTTCGGCCAACGCTGCCGGCGAAAATCACATCGCCCACGAAAACCACGGAGGACTGTTGGTCATCCCATCGATAGACAACGTGGCCCGGTGAATGGCCGGGAAGGGCCAACACCTGGAAGTCGATGCCAGCCGCCTTGTAGCGTTCGCCGTCGTTGACGCTCACGTCGGCCGGCGGGCTAATCACGGACAGCCCCATGGCGATCGACAGGTTTTGTCGTGCGTCGGTCAGTTTGGCAGCCTCCGCGGCCCCGATGACGATCTGGCACTCGGGCCATCGCGTCTTCAAGGCCGCATTGCCGCCAATGTGGTCAACGTGGCCATGCGTATTCAAGACGGCTGCGGGCGTCAGGCGCCGCTGTTCCAAATGTTGGACGATCTTTTCCGGCTGAAGGCCTGGATCAATGACAACGCACTCCGAGTTGCCTGGAAGCCAGGCAATATAGGTATTTTGCTCAAGCGGGTGACTTAGGACGGTGATGATTTGCAGACCACACGATTGAAAATGGTTCAAGACGGACTCCGACAGTCGGTCTCTCGGCTCCCAGTCAATCTTGTGATGCCTTTGCCGACGCTCCGGCCGGCAACGCATCCGGGAAACTGGACTCCTCAGGAAACCGGAAAGTGATAAAATAAGACGGTTGTCAGTGGATGGGTTGCGTGAAGCGTATTTCAACGATTACGCAAACGAACCTTGTGTAAGCAAACATTGTAAATCCTACTGGCGGAATTTGCGATAAGGTCCAGGAGAGCTGGTGTCGTGGGCGGAAAAGTTGCCCGTCGCACTGGCCTGCTCGCAGCAGACGCGGCTTCTTGCCGCTCCGAACCATGAACCGGCAGGATGCCGTTTCTACGCTTAAGGAGTAACATTCATGGCTTTTGGGATCTTCAGGACGCGGTATGGTGCGCCAGCCATGCTGACTTTCGCCGCACTCGTGGGACTGGTTGGGGCGTCCGTGGCTTTGGCCGCCAAGCCTGGCAGCCTGCTGCACCGTGACACAGCCAAGACAGACACTCCCCAGGCGGCCGCTAACGGGCAGGCATCGCCCGTGTCCGAGACCGCCCGGCGTCCCGCTTACCAAGTGGCCGACCGGTCGGAAGCTGCGGCAACCGCGTCCGCCGCGCCCATGCTGGGCCCTGGGGCCGCCAACGAGCATCCGTTGATGCCCGCCCTGCGTTGGGCCTACAGCGGGCTGAAGGACGTCGAGATGATCCGGGACTACTCGGCGACGATTGCCAAGCGCGAGCGTATTGGCGGCAAGGTCCGCGATTACGAATACATGTTCGTCAAGTTGCGACAGCATCCCTTCAGCGTCTACATGTGCTTTCTCGGCCCTGCCGAGCTGAAGGGTCAGGAAGTGATCTTCATTGACGGTCAGAACAACGGCAACATGTGGGCCCACGGCGCCGGCATCAAGAATACGATGTTCGGCACGCTCTCGCTGAAGCCGGACGGACCGATCGCCATGAAGAATCAGCGTTATCCTCTGACCGAGCTGGGCATCCTCAACCTGACGCGGCGGTTGGCCGAAGTCGCCGAAAAGGACATCAAGTACGGCGAGTGCGAAGTGAAGTTTTATCCGGGCGCCAAGATCAACGGCCGGGTGTGCACCTGCATCGAGGTGATCCACCCAGTGCCCCGTCGCAACTTCCTCTTCCACATGGCGCAGATCTTTGTTGACAAAGAGCTGAATCTGCCGATCCGATACGCTTCGTACGACTGGCCGCGTGAAAAGGGCGGGAAGCCGGAGCTGCTCGAGGAGTACACGTATCTCAACTTGAAGCTCAACAACGGCTTCACTGACGCCGATTTCGACACCAGGAACCCGAGCTACAAGTTCCGTTGATTAGACCATTCGTGAAGCTCGCATCCGTCGTCCAGCGCCCCGCCGTCCTGATCCCGGCGGTGGCGCTGGCTGCGTTGATGGCCGCCTTCTGGTGCTGGAAAGACCTGGACCCGGCGCTCGCCCGGCAGTTCGTGTCTGGCCAGTCGGCCGGGCATCACCTTGCCGCCCAGTGGCCGTTGAAAGAGGCCCAGCCTTGGCAAGCTCTTTACCGATGGGGCGTCTATCCCGCCTGGCTTCTTGGCGGCGGCGGCGCGGCCGTCTGCCTGGCAGGCTTCGTTTGGCCCTCGCTGAAGCGATGGCGCGCCGCTGGACTATTCTACGCCCTGCTGCTGCTGTTGGGACCTGGCCTGATCGTCAACGTCCTCTGCAAGCCCTATTGGAAACGGCCCAGACCGCGCGACACGGCCGAGGTCGTCCGAGTCGACGGCTTGCGCCCCTTCGTGCCCGTGGGGCAGCGAGGTCGCATTCACGAGGACCGCTCGTTTCCGAGCGGCCATGCGGCCATGGCCTTCTATCTGATGGCCCCGGCGTTTGTCCTTTACCGGCGAAGGCGGCGACTGGCGGCCGCTTTTTTGATTCTCGGTCTGACGTACGGCAGTATCATGGGCGCCGCCCGGATCGTCGCCGGCGGGCATTTCGCCACCGATGTGCTCGGTGCATGCGGCGTCATCTACTTCACCGCGTTGGCGCTTTCCGTGCCGTTTCACTTCGGGCAGGAACCGGCGGCGAGCCCGAACGCTGCGATTGCAGCGACTTCGACTTGAGGTTGCCGCCAATGCCGCGTCGTTGCAGAGGCCGCGACCGTTCGGCCCGCTCCGGCCCCGAGGGCAACTCCTGGACTACTTGGCGTTGTCGTTGGCGTTGACGCCCGGGTGGAACACTTCGTGGCAATCGTCGCAGCTTTTCGTCAGTTTCTTCATCGCCTCTGCGGCGGCCGGCTCGTTCTTCTTGTGAATCGCCGCGTTCAACTCGGCGGCGCAGTCCCGCATCGCGGCCGAAAACTTGAACCACTGCTCGGCTTGCTCCGGCTTCGTGGTGGCCGAAAGATCGGGCATTGCTGCCTGGGCGATCGTTGCGATGACGGCCGTATAGCCTGTCGTATCCTTCGCCTTCTTCTCGAACTTCGTCGGCTTGATATTCTGCTTCAGCCGGGTGTTCACCAACGGCACTTGCTTCATCAGCTCGGGCAGCGAGGCCGCCTTTTCCCACTTCAGCGCGCGATCGACCTT
Source organism: Thermoguttaceae bacterium (assembly GCA_039698035.1). GTDB lineage: Bacteria > Planctomycetota > Planctomycetia > Pirellulales > Thermoguttaceae > JAJFUI01. The sequence goes on from JBDKSW010000002.1 coordinate 47,953, forward strand.
CAACTGGCCCTTGGCGGCCTGCCGCAGTGAAGCGACGGCCTTCTTTGCCGAGCCGAAGTCCTTGGTGGCCGCCAGATCGCCGGCCGCCTTCATCACCGCGGCCGCGGAAGCCTGGTACTTGTTCTCCTGGTCATGCAGGCCCAGGGCCAACGCGATGACAATCAGCGTGTTCGCGTCCTTGGCAATCTTTTCCTTGCCATCTTGATACGCTTCTTCGTCGGCGACGATCTTCTCCAGCCCCTTGAGGTACTGGTCGGCTTGACGCACCAGATCGTCCGACGGGGCGAACGTGGAGACCTTCGGCGCCGGCGGCGGATCGCCTGCCTTGCAGAGGGCGGTTTCCAGGAGGCAAACGACTGTCATCAACGTGGCAATGGCAAACAAGCGAGGCTTCGGCAACATCGAGTTCTCCTTGAAGGCGTGACCGACAGGTGATACGAAGTCCAGCGGTGACCGAAGCTTCGGTCGGGGTGGGTGGTGCGGCCGCTGGATGCCGCATAGCGTTCAAACCATTGCCTAATCTGGCACACGGCCGGCCGGCTGTCAAGAGTCGCTGCGATGCCCATCCCTACCCATACCGTGCCGCGACCGTTACAATGCGGCTGTTTTCATTCACGGCTCCCAAACAGCGCCCCGCAATGGGGTTGCGAGGAAAGGCGATGGCCAAAGCGACCTACAAAGATGCTGGCGTGGATCTCGACGTGTACCGGCAGGCGATGGCCCGGTTGCCGCGTCTGCTGGGCAAGACGTACACGCCCCGGGTCATGCCGTTGGATGGCGGGTTCGCCGGCCTCTTCCAGCTCGATTTTCCCAATCGGCTCTTCGCACGCCGCTACAAGGACCCTGTCTTGGTCTCGTGCACCGACGGCGTCGGGACCAAGCTGAAGGTGGCCGTGGCGGCTGGCCGTCATAGCACCGTGGGCATTGATCTGGTCGCCATGAGCGTCAACGATGCCCTGTGTTGCGGGGCCGAGCCGCTCTTTTTCCTCGACTACGTAGCTATGCCCAAGGACGATCCGACGCTGCTGGAGCAGATCGTCAGCGGTATTGTCGAGGGCTGCATTCAGGCCGACTGCGCCCTGCTGGGCGGCGAGACGGCCATCCTGCCCGACATCTACGCCCCGGGCGACTACGACCTGGCCGGCTTCTGCGTCGGCGTGGCCGAGAAGCATCGCGTGATCGACGGCCGGGCGATCGAGCCGGAGGATGTCGTGATCGGGGTGGCTTCGACCGGGCTGCACTCGAACGGGTTCAGCCTTGCGCGAAAGATCGCCTTCGACATCGGCGGCCATCGGGTGACGGACCACCTCGATGAGCTCGGCGAGACAGTCGGCGACGCGCTTCTGCGTCCCACGCAAATCTACGTGCGCCCCATCCGCAGCGTGCTGGCCTATTACCGCGTGAAGAGCGTCGTGCATGGAATTGCCCATATCACGGGCGGCGGCCTGTGCGAAAACCTCGAACGCATCTTGCCCGACGGAATCCAAGTGGTGATCGAACGCGGCAGTTGGCCCATTCCGCCCGTGTTTACCTGGCTCCAGCGTCTTGGCGAGGTCGATCAGGCCGAGATGGACCAGGTCTTCAACATGGGCGTCGGGCTGGTGCTGGTCGTGGCCCCGTTCTACGCCGAGAGTGTCCGAGCCAAGCTGGCCCGAGCGGGTCTCGACAATTGGGTGATCGGCCGCGTGCGAAAAGGCAAGCGAAGCGTCGTGTGGGGGAAGAAGTAGCGGACCCCCGCGCTCTCGTCACGCCGAAAGGCCCGCGGCGCCCATAAGCAACTCCAGATAGCTGCGATGCTCGGCGCCGACGAGGCCCAACGACTCGGCTAGCGACAGGATGTTCTCTCTGGCGGCGTCCACCTGCTCGGCGTCGGCAATCAGTTCCAGTTCCATGAACGGGCCGAGCCCTTCGACCTGGTCGAGCGAACCTTCGACGTTGCGGCCTTGCCAGACGATGGTCGCCTTGCGACGCGATTTACGCACCTCGCCGACAGGGCGGAACCCGATCGCGTCGAGCAATTGAAACCAGGCTGGGAAACCGGCCTCCTCGGTTGCAAGCGGCAACTCGATCTCCTGCCGCGTCTTGGTCGTCAGATCGATCTTTGGGCCCTTATAGGTGATGAAGAACCGCTCGCCTTTCCGACGCAGCCTCAAGGCCTCGTCGGTCTGAGCGAAATCACGCGATGGGTGCGCGAAATACACATCCACCTCCCGCTCTGGCGCGGAGATTGTCGCCCCAATCGCCCGAAGCTGGGTTTCCAATTTGGCCAAGCCGGCCACCGGGAACTTCATCTCGACTTCGTATTGCATGTCAGTATTCGAGGCGTTTGTGAGTGTGAGGGCCACGCGATCAATGTCTGCAAAACGCTTGCGAAACCCCATGTTCGCTAGCAGTTCACGCACCTTTCCACCAGCTTGCGAGGCACGCCAATGTCGAGCACTCGGACGCGACCAATAGACTCGGCCGCCTCGGCCGTCGCGAAGCCGACCTTGGACGCGGCGAACGTGCAGGTCTCGACGGCGCGGATGGTGTGGCGCGCGGGCCGTCCCGTGTCGCAGTCCAAGCCGCTCGGAAGGTCGATGGCCAACTTGGGCGCGGCGCTCGCGTTCAGCTGGTCGATCACGGCGTCCAACGGCGGGCGAGGTTCGCCCCGGGCGCCGGTTCCCAGCAAGGCGTCGACGATCCACGCCGCTCCGTCAAGGTGCCGCGTCAACCGGGCCGCGTCATGCCTTGCACCGAAGACCTCGATCGGGACATCCGTTTTCGCCAGGATACGATAGTTCGCGGCAGCATCGCCGGTCAGTTCCTCCGGCTCGGCCCAAAGCAGTACCCGAGGCCTGAAACCACGGAGATCGAGGTGTCGCGCCAGCACGAACCCGTCGCCTGCGTTGTTTCCCTTGCCGCAGCAGATGGCGACCTCGCCGGCGATACCCAGCTCGCAAAGCACGTCGGCCACGCCTCGCCCGGCGTTTTCCATCAGCACCAGGCCCGAAAAACCATATTCCTCGGTCGCGAGGCGGTCGACAAGCCGCGATTGCTCGCGCGTCAGCGGTGGCAACGTGGGCAGGTGGCTCATGGTCTTTGGTTTTCCCCGAGCCCCCTCTTGGCACAGCGGGGGCAAGATTTGCACGCTATTCTAGCACCTTGGGCCAGCGAGTATAATGGGCCGAAACCCTGGAGGAATGGCGGATGCCGATCTACGAGTATGCCTGTTTGGATTGTGGCCGGGAGTTCGAGGAACTGGTTCGGGGGACGGAACAGCCGGCCTGCCCCGCTTGTGGTCACCGCCGGGTGGAACGGCAGATGAGCGTTTCGTCCGGGCACGTGACCGGCGGCGGCTCGGCCTGCCCGGCGCGCGACGTTTGCGGTTCGTCGCACTGCTGCGGCCCGAACTGCCACATGGGCCACTAACCGCCAAGGACTGTCGCCCATGCTTTCCGACACACACGCCGACGCCGAACGTGTGCAGATCGAGTTGCTGCGTCGGATGACCGGCGCCGGCCGAATCGCTCGCTTGCGATCGCTGAGCTCGCTGGTCATCGGCCTGTCGCGCAAGGCCGTCGCCAAAGCGAACCCGCAATTGGACGAAGACGCCGTGAACATCCTGTGGATCGAGCACGCCTACGGCAAGAGTCTCGCGGCAAAAGTTCGCAATTACCGGCCGAGGTGATCATGCAAACGCCCGATGCATTGACCGCGGTGCTTCCCGTAGTTGCGGAATTGCAGCGGCTGGAAGTCGAATATTACGTTTGCGGATCTCTGGCCTCCACGTTTTATGGGATGCCTCGCGCCACAACGGATGTTGATCTGGTTGCCGCATTGTCGCCATCGCATGCCGACCCGTTGACGTCCACGTTGCAGAAACAGTATTACGTCGACAGACGAATGATCCTGGAGGCGATCGCTCAAAAGTCGTGTTTCAATGTGATTCACTTGCCCACCGGCTTCAAGGTGGACGTTTTCGTCCCCAAGGATCGTCATTATGACAGAATGGCGATGGGGCGGGCCCAAGAGAACGTTCTCGACGATACGCAACCGGCATTGCGATTTTGCTTGCCATCGGCCGAAGACGTGGTGTTGAGCAAGTTGGAATGGTATCGTCTGGGCGATGAGATTTCCGACCGGCAATGGACCGACATTCTGGGAGTGCTGAAGATTCAGGCCAAACAGCTGGATCGACAGTATCTCAGCAAGTCGGCAGCCGAATTGGGCGTGGCCGACCTGTTGGCCAAGGCGATGGCGGAAGTCGAACGGTTTGGGTATTAGCCTTTCGCCCGGTCCTCGACCGCCGGACTCGGCGCGTGTAAAATGACCGCTCGTCCGTTTCATCTCCTGTCCTTTCGAGCATCATGATGTCAGAACATTGGCTGGCCGACCGCACCCGTTTGTTCGACGCCTCGGGCATTCGCAAAGTCTTCGATCTGGGCGCCAAACTGAAGGACCCGATCAACCTTTCGATCGGCCAGCCGGACTTCGACGTGCCCGAGCCGGTTCGTCGGGCGGCGATCAACGCCATCGAGGACCACAAGAACGGGTACTCGCTGACCCAAGGAGCGCCTGCACTGCGTGACAAGCTCGACGCCCAGGTTCGCCGCGCATATGGCCACGACGATCGCGAGCTGTTCGTCACGTGCGGCACCAGCGGCGGCCTAATGCTGGCCCTCATGGTGCTCGTCAACCCGGGCGACGAGGTGATTGTTTTCGATCCGAACTTCGTGATGTACGACTCGCTGTCGGCCGTCGTCGGCGGCAAGGTCGTCTATGTCGATACCTATCCGAACTTCCAAATCGACCTGAATCGGCTGGCCGACGCCATCACGCCACGCACCAAGGCAATCATCTTCAACAGCCCGGCCAATCCGACTGGCGTGGTGGCCAACGAAGAGACGGTCCGCGGCATTGCCGAGTTGGCCGCCAAGCGAAACGTCGTCCTCATTAGCGACGAAATCTATCGAGCGTTTTGCTACGACGGGCCGTTCGTCTCGCCGGCCAAGTACAACCCGCAGACCGTAGTTGTCGATGGCTTCAGCAAGAGCTACGGGATGCCGGGCTGGCGGCTCGGTTTTGCGCACGGCCCCTCGGCCATTATCCACGAGATGCTCAAGCTCCAGCAGTACAGCTTCGTCTGTGCGCCGCATCCGCTGCAATGGGCCGGGGCCGCTGCGATGGACCTCGACATGGCGCCTTATGTCGACGCCTATCGTCGCAAGCGCGACCGGATCGTCATCGGGCTGGCCGAGGACTACGAACTCGAAATGCCTGGCGGCGCGTTTTACGCTTTTCCGAAGCTCCCCTGGGGCACCGGCATGGAGTTTGTCACGCAGGCGATCGAGCAGTATCAACTGCTCATCATTCCTGGCAACGTCTTCAGCCGCCGGGACACGCACTTCCGCATTTCCTATGCGGCCCCCGACGCCGTCATCGACCGCGGGATCGAGGCGCTCCGAAAGCTGGCCAAAAGGAAGTAGGCGACCCGCGAATCGCCGGTCGTTTGGCAAGCCGTGCTTTCGCATCGGCTTCGTCGTCAATGCCGCTCGCGCAACGCTCGTTACAAACTCGTTGCGCGGTCTTGGCCCGCCGCGCGTTAGAATCTTGCGTGCGCTGCGTTCGTCCGAGTGTTGCCGGGGCGAAGCCACGGGAGAAACAGCACCCTTGTCAGCCTCGATGTTCTGGCGGAGCAGCCATTCCAAGTTTCTGTCCATGGCACCCAATACGTGCCCACTATGGAAAGGGTGGTCTCATGAAGCGAATCGATTCCCTGGCGTTGGCTCTGGTGGTTTGGGCGTTGGCAGCCACAGGCCACACTGCAGCCTTGGCTCACGACACGGACAACACGCAACCAAGCATCACGGTGTCGGGCGAGGCCGTTGTCTATGTTGTGCCGAACAAAATTCTGATCAGTTTAGGCGTCGAAGACTGGGACGCCAAGTTGTTCATTGCCAAGCAGAAGAATGACGAGACGATTAAGCGGGCCATTGCGAGCATCTTGGCTCAGGGCATCGAGAAAAAGGCCATCCAGACAGATGAAATCACGATCGAGCCAACGTATCCTGATCACGAGCCACCCTATCGCGCGCGGGCGATCAATGGCTACTGGATTCGCAATTCGCTGACCGTGACGGTTGAGAAGGTTGGAATGGTCGAAAAACTGATTGCAGCCGCCTTGTCGGCCGGCGTGAACCAAATCCACAACATCGATTTTCAGACAACGGAACTCCGAAAGCACCGCGACAAAGCCCGCGAGTTGGCCCTCAAAGCAGCCCGCGAAAAGGCTCGGGATATGGCCACAGTTCTTGGCCAAGCGGTTGGCAAGCCGCTCCGAATCAATGAAAATGGTGGACTGTTTGGATACTATGGCGGTTGGTGTCGCTGGGGACGCTCCAATCGTGACTACTATGCTTTACAGAACTCCTTCATGGAGGCGCCGCATTCGCCAAACAGTGGCGACGACACCGGCGCGGTCGCGCTGGGGAAGATAGGTGTCCGGGCCAATGTCAGCGTTACCTTCGAGTTGAAAGACCAATGACACGACCCGTTGTCTTGACGATCGAGGACGACCCGGCGATTCGTCGCGGCATCGTCGATGCGATTCGCTTTGCCGGCTGCGACGTCTTGGAGGCAAGCGATGGCCCCGCAGGCATGACGGCCGCGACGACGCGAGCATTCGACCTGCTGCTGCTGGATCTCGTGCTGCCTGGCGGCGATGGGTTCGAGATCCTCGAAGCCGTCCGCCGCACGCGGCCCACCCTGCCGGTCATCGTTTTGACAGCGCGTGGAAACGAAGACGACCGCATCCGTGGGCTGCGCGGCGGCGCCGACGATTACGTCGTGAAGCCGTTCAGCGTTCGCGAGCTCTTGGCTAGAATCGAAGCCGTGTTGCGACGCACGGCCGAGCGGCCAGTGGACGTTTCGGCCATTGCCATCCCCGGCGGCATCGTTGATCTCGGTCGCCGCGAGGTCCAATTCAACGATGGCGTTCGGGTCGAGCTTTCCGAGCGTGAGGCCGAATTGCTCCGCTACTTGGCGGCAAATCCCGGCCGCGCCATCGCTCGCGACGAATTGCTGGCGAACGTGTGGCGCATTTCGCCTCGCGGCGTTTCGACGCGGACCATCGACATGCACGTCACCCGATTGCGTGGAAAGCTGCGCGATCGCGGCGACGAGCCGAGCCTGCTGCTGACCGTGCGGGGAAAAGGTTATATGCTGAGCAAACAACCATCCGACGCCGAGCCGCGCCAAGGGCGGCCCGACGCGCCGGTCCGAATTGACATCCCATGAGCAGCCGCATATCAACGCGATTCTTTTTCGGGTTGCTCTTCACGGCCAGCCTGACCGTCGTTTTAGGGGCAATGGCATGGGTTAGCCTTGCGGCAATTCACGCGGACCGAGCGGAGACCGACGCGCGGCGTCAGGCGGCTTTCGAGGGCGCCATTCGGCTGGCCCTTTGGCGGATGGACACCGCAATGGCGACGCTTTTGGCCCAAGAGAACGCCCGGCCCGCGGCCGTCTATCGCCCATTCCTGCCGGCGAGCGAGGGCGTAGGACGAATGGCTGGCCAGATTCCAAGCGACGGTCTGGTGATTCCGTCCCCGCTGTTGCGGACGCCCTCGGCGTTCGTGCTCGTGCATTTTCAATATGGGCCCGACGGCCGATTGACTTCGCCGGAGTCCCCTCGGGGCGAGGATCTCGCCCGGGCCGTGCCGCGATATCTCAGCGAGGCCGAGGCCGCCGAGATGCGGAAGCGATTGGATGACGCGGCCGGTTCGCTAGCCCTGGCTCGGCTGGAGTCGCTGTTGCCCAAGCAAGTCGCGCCGCCGCTAAAAGTGGCGTCGCCGGCGTCACTGTCCAATGCCGCGCAGGGTTCATGGAACGAGTACCAACGGCGCGGCAATGCGATCCTCCAAAACAACTTGGCGGCGGCTCAATTGCAGGGACCCTTTGCCCCGGCGGGCTCCTCCGACGCCTTCGACACAAGCGGCGTGCCGCTGACACCGTTGTGGATTGACGGCCGCCTGCTCCTGGCTCGTCGCTTCATGGCCGGCCAGCGTCAGTATGTTCAAGGTTGTATTCTGGATTGGTCGGTGATCAGGCAATCGCTCCTGAAGACGATCGCCGACCTGCTGCCGGCGGCCGATTTGACGCCCATCGCCGACGGCGTGTCCGACGACCAGTCGCGGCGGCTTGCCGCGTTGCCGATCTGTCTGGTGCCTGGCCCGGTTGTCCATGGCCCCGCATCGGCCGCTTCGCCGCTGATTCTTTCGTTGACCCTTGCGTGGGTCTGCGCGTCGTTGGCCGTCGCGGCCGTCGCCGGCCTGCTGCTGGGCATCGTTCGGCTCAGCGACCGCCGGGCGGCCTTCACATCGGCCGTGACTCACGAACTGCGGACGCCGCTCACGACGTTTCAGATGTATGCCGAGATGCTTGCCGAAGACATGGTGCCGGACGCCCTGCAGCGGCGGCAGTATCTTGAAACGCTGAGGGACGAGGCGATTCGGTTGACGCATCTGGTCGAGAACGTCTTGGCCTATGCCCGATTGGAACGCGGCCGGACCATGGGCCGCATGGAAACCGTCGCGATTAGCGAGCTGCTGGAAGACGTGTCGGAGCGGCTCGTGGCACGTGCGGGTCAGGCGGGCATGACGTTGGCCATCGAGGATGTCGAGACCGGCTGCGACGCGATGGCGTCTGCGAACCGCTCTGCGGTCGAGCAAGTGCTATACAATCTCGTCGATAATGCGTGCAAATATGCCGCCACGGCGACCGATCGGCAAATCCGTCTGACGCCGCGTCTCCGCGGCCGCTGGGTGGAAATTGCGGTGGCCGATCACGGGCCGGGCCTGTCGCCAAACGCCCGGAGACGGCTGTTTCGATCGTTCTCGAAGTCGGCGGCCGAGGCGGCGGCCAGCGCGCCGGGCATCGGTCTTGGCCTGGCGCTTAGCCGACGACTGGCACGCGATATGGGCGGCGATCTCCGCTTGGAACCGGGCGAGGGCGCCACGTTCGTGTTGGCGATTCTCCGAGTACAAACAACCGGATTGGATTGGCAAAACCACCCGGCAAGCTGCATTACGGCGCCGCAGGGCGGTTTTCTTCAGCGTGCTCGATGGACACTTTTTCGACGCGGTTAGCGCGAATGAGCGCCAATTCCTCGTGCGTCGGCGCGGGGAAGTTGGGGCAGCCCATCTGCACCCATCGGATCAAATCGCTCTGCACCCAGCGGACCAGCCGATCTCCGACATTGAGCGGCGGCGGCACGGCACCCGCCTCGATCAGGGCCAGAACCATGTCCTGGTCGGCCTTGAGAAAGGCGCACAACTCCTCAAAGGTCATGAGGATGCCGGTCATCGAAAGTCCTCCACCCTCGGGGCGAAGTCGCGGCGTCCGGCATTGCCCGGCCACCGATGCGTTACTTGGCCATGTCCTTCAACTGCTTGAGCGGCCGAACCTTGATCTTGCTCGAAGCCGGCTTGGCCGCCACGTCTCGCAGCTCGCCCGGTTTGAATGGGTTGGGCACGCCGATCTGAGCGGGTCGAGCCGGAACGCTCTTCTTCTCGATCTTCAGGAGGCCCGGGATTGTGATGACCCCAGCGCCGTCGGCGTCGAGGCTCTTGCTGATTTCAACGTTCAGGGCCTCGAAGACCGCGCTAACCTGTTTGGGGGTCAGAGCGGCGGCGGCAGCAATGTTAGCAGTCAACTCGGTCTTGGTGAGGGGCTTCGCACGAGCGGCGGCATCGGCCATCTTGGTCTCCCTTGCTTTCGAGTGTCAAAAGGCGGTTGCTGCCCCAGAGCGGGGATCGGCACCATTAGATCGTTCCTGCCCGAAAAAGCAAGACCGGCCTCGGCTCCAACCGGAGCCAGGCCGGATCATGGAAGTTTCTGATGGGACCAACTTAGCGAGTCGAAGCGACCACCGCGTAAGCGGCCAGCTCGGGCGTCATGGTGCCCTGGTCCGTTTTGATGCGAATCGTCTTGACGACCTTGCCAGCATCCGTCCCGGCCGAGAAGGTCACCGGAATCATGTGCAACTGCTTGGCCGTGCCTTCCTTTGACGTATCAAACTTGAAGGACTTGTCGTCACAGGAGATCGCGAGGATTTTGAACGGCTTTTGACCTTTGACGACCAGTTGCCGGGTGACTTTCTGGCCCGGTTGGACAACGCCCATGAACAGGGCGCTCGGGCTGACGGTGATGCCTGGTACGATGCGGCCCTCGACCAACACGGGAATCTGGGAGTTGCCGTCGTTGGTGACCAGCATCAGGTGGTCATTGAGGTAGCCCGCCGGGGCCGCCTTGTCAACGTGGACTTTGAGCTGATAAGAGACTTGGCCGTTCTCACGACCGGTCTCAATCGCCTTGGCCGAAATATACGGATTTGAGGTCTTAATCCCCGTAATCTGCCAATCGGCGCCACCGACATAACTGACGTTAACGTCTTGATCGGCCGAATTGCCCTGATTGATCGCTCCGACCTGAACGCTGCCCGGCTCGACGATCACATCGCTGCGAATGTAGCCCCGGACGTGCAGTTGCACTTCCGCCGGATACGGCCGGTCAATGATCACGGTAAGGGTTGCGCCCCGTTGGCCGGAAAAAGTATCCGTGTTGAAATGGGCGAGAATCGTGCCTTTTTCGTACGTTTTCAGAAACGGCGTCTCGATCGTCGGGGTCGTGCATCCGCAACTGCTTTGAACGTCCGCGATATGCACGTCTTCGAGGTAGAGGTTCTCGAAAACGAAACGGACTTCAGCCTTGCCGGCCTTCGCGACGGAGCCGAAATCATGCTCCGTCACCTTGAACATCTTTTGGGCCCAATCTTGGCCACACGAGACGCTGCAAGAGAAAAGGAGCACGCCTAGCGCGACAAAAGCCCTGCGAAACATGGACAAAACCCCCTAAACCTCAAAGTTACTCAATCTTCCGCGAAAATCTAGACCCTAATTCCATGTCTGTCAACTCGGATTTCTTGCCGCAACGACTCGAAATCACAAAGAGTTGCTCACCATAACCGAATGTTAGGCCCGTCCCATGAAATTGTCTACACTACCGTCAAGGCATGCCGTCTGATGCTCAAGCAAGACGCGGCCGCAAAGCCGACGGTGACCGTCGGCGCCTGTTGGCGCGCCCGCCGGCCGCCAACGCCCCGCGTCGATGTGCCGCGTCGGTCGCAAAAAATCCGTTGACCGCCAGCGGCATGACCGCTAGATTCGTGACATTCGTCGTCACACGTGTCTCTCGCTGGAAAGGAAACGCGATGAACCGCCACTTTGGTTGGGCCTTGCTGTTGGCCGTTGGCGTCTTGTTCGGTTGCCTCTTGGGCACGCAGCAAAGAAGCGTCGCCGTGGCCTCCGGGCCCGACGCGCAGGACCAAGAAAGCCAGATCGTCGATCAACTCAAGGAGATCAAGGGCCAACTGCGGGAACTGAATGGAATGTTCCGCTCTGGCAACGCCAAGGTCGTGATCGTTATCAACCCGGGCAGGTAGGCGAGCCGCCGCGGCTACTCGTCGGACTTCCGCTGGCGCGCCGAAAGCCACGCGGCTGGCGAGGATTGCAGCACGTAGTAGAAGACGGGCGTCAGGAAGATGCCGAACAGGGTGACGCCCAACATGCCGCTGAAAACGGCCGTTCCGAGCGTCTGTCGCATCTCGGCGCCCGCGCCGGTGGCCAGCATCAGCGGCACGACGCCCAGGATGAAGGCCAGCGATGTCATCACGATGGGCCGCAGTCGCAGCTTCGAGGCGTCGATGGCCGCCTGCTGGACATCCAGTCCGTGCTCATGTTGCTGCTTGGCGAATTCGACGATCAACACGGCATTCTTGCACGCCAAGCCGGCCAGCACAACGAATCCGATTTGCGTAAACAGGTTGTTGTCCATGCCGCGGAGCCATACGCCGATCAGCGCGCAAAGCAAGCTCATCGGCACGATGAGGATGATGGCCAGCGGCAGCGACCAGCTTTCATATTCGGCCGAGTGTGTCAAGAAGACAAACAGGATGCAGAGCGGGAAGATAAAGATGGCCGTGTTGCCGGCCAAAATCTGCTGATAGGTCAGGTCCGTCCACTCGAAGCCCATCGAGCGGGGCAGCTCGCGCTTGGCCAGATCCTGCATCAGGCTGATCGCTTGGCCCGAACTGATCGAAGGCGACCACTCGCCGTTGATCGCGGCGGCCGTGTGCGTGTTGTAGCGATTCAGGAGGACAGGCCCCTTGGAGTCGCGGATCGTGCAGAGCGCGCCGAGCGGCACCATATCGCCCTGCTTGTTGCGAACTTTGAACTGTTTGACGCCCAGTGCCCGAGCCCGAAACTTGGCGTCGGCCTGAACGTTGACTTGCCAAGTGCGGCCAAACTCGTTGAAATCGTTGACGTAGTAGCCGCCGAGACATGCTTGAAGCGTGTCGAACACGTCGCTGAGCGCGACGCCCATCGTTTTGCACTTCGTTCGGTCGATGTCGGCGTAAAGCTGAGGCGTCGAGGCCCGGAACATGGCGAACAGGCCGACCAAGCCCGGCTTGGCGTTGCCCATTTTCGTCAGGTTATCGACCTGGCTCTGCAATTCATCGAGACTGTTGTCGCCCAGATCTTCGACCATCAGCTTGAAGCCGCCCGCGTTGCCGACGCCCTCGACCGGCGGCGCCCCGAAAACGCCGACGTCGGCGTCGTCAATCTCGATGAAGCATTGCCGGCGCAATTTGGCGGCGATGCTCTTGGCGCTCCGATCGGCGTCGTGCCGCTGCTCGAACGGATCGAGGATGACGAACATCGACGAGAAGTTCGACCCATTGGCGTTCAATAGGAACGACTGACCTGCGATCGTCACCGTATGGCACACGCCTGGAATGTCGCGGGCGATCTGCTCCATCTTCTGCGTCACGGCCTGCGACCGTTCGAGCGAGGCCGATTCGGGCAACTGGGCATTGACGATCAGATATCCCTTGTCTTGCTCAGGCAAAAAGCCCGTTGGCACCGTGTTGAAGCCAAAATACGTGAGGCCGAGCAGCCCGAGATAAACCAACAGCGCAATGGCCGCGCCGCGGACGCAAAGCCGCACGAGTCGCTCGTAGACCGAGGTGGCGCGATGGAACAGCCCGTTGAATCCGCGAAAGAACCATCCGAAAAGCCCGTCGAGCAGGCGGGTGAGGATGTCTTGCTTGGCACTGCGGGGCCGCAGCAAGATGGCCGCCAGCGCGGGGCTGAGCGTCAGCGAATTGAACGCCGAAATCAGCGTGGCCGTGGCGATCGTCAGCGCAAACTGGCGATAGAATTGGCCCGTGATGCCCGACAGGAATGCGGTCGGCACGAAAACAGCGCTTAGCCCGAAGGCGATGGCGATGACCGCGACGGTCACCTCTTCCATCGATTTATAGGCCGCCTCGCGCGGCGTGAGGCCGTGCTCGATCCACCGCTCGACGTTCTCGACGACGACAATGGCGTCGTCGACGACGATGCCGATGGCCAACACCAGACCGCAGAGTGAAATGTTGTTGAGGCTGAACCCGAGGCAGGCCATGACGCCAAACGTTCCGACCAGGGACACGGGCACGGCGATGAGCGGGATGACGGTCGCTCGCCAACTTTGCAGGAACAGCAACACCACGAGCGCCACGAGTAGAACGGCTTCGAACAGGGCCTTGCGAACCTCGTGGATCGACTCGACCACGAACGGCGTCGTGTCATAGACGATGGCATACTCAAGACCTTGGGGGAACCGATGGCGCTTGAGCTCCTCCATCTTCGCGCGCACGCGATTGGCCGTCTCGACCGCATTGCCGCCGGGCTGTTGAAAGACGGCCAACCCGACGGTCGGCTGCCCGTCGAGCGTGCAACTCTGGTCGCTGCTCCTGGCGCCCAACTCGATCCGGCTGACGTCTCGCAGGCGAGTGACTTGGCCTTCCGACCCGGTCTTGATGATGATGTCGCCGAACTGCGAGGGATCGGTGAGCCGGCCCAGCGTCGTAACGTTGTATTGGAAGTCGAGGCCCATCGGCGCAGGCTGCTGGCCGATTTGGCCGGCCGCCACCTGGACGTTCTGCTCGCGGAGCGACGCCATGACGTCGCTGGCCGTCAGGCCGACCGAGGCCAGCTTTTCTGGATCGAGCCAGACCCGCAGGCTGTAGTCGCGTTGGCCCAGGAACGCGACGTCGCCGACGCCGTCGAGCCGCGCCAATTCGTCCTTAATGCGGATGGTGGCGAAGTTGCTCAGGTAGAGTTGATCGTATCGCTGGTCCGGCGAGATGAGGTTCACGACCAGCATGATGTTCGGCGACTGCTTTTTGGTCGTGACGCCCGTCTGCTTGACCACGTCGGGCAGCGACGGCGTGGCCAGTGAGACACGGTTCTGAACCAGGACCTGCGCCATGTCGAGGTCCGTGCCCAGCTTGAAGGTGATCGTCAGGCTGTAGGCGCCGTCGTTCGTGCATTGCGACGACATGTAGAGCATGTTCTCGACGCCGTTGACCTGCTGCTCGATGGGCGCCGCAATGGTTTCGGCCACCACCTTGGCGCTCGCGCCCGGGTAGCTGCAAGCAACCAGGACTGTCGGCGGGGCAATGTCCGGGTACTGGGCAATCGGCAGCGTCAGCAGAGCGACCAGGCCCGCGATCGTGATGACGATCGACAGCACGGACGCGAAGATCGGGCGGTCGATGAAAAAGCGTGAGAACACGGCGTGTCAACTTCCTGGCTGGTGGCTTGGAACGGACGCCAGCGGACGCGGCATCATTGGTGGCCGGCTGCTTTCTGCGGGCTGCTGGGTTGCTTGCTCGACGACGTTTTGGCTCGTTGGACGACGAACTCGCTCATGTCGACCAGCTTCGGGGTCACGGCCATGTCGGGCCGCACCCGTTGGATGCCGCCGACAACGACCCGGTCTTTCGGAGACAATCCCTTTTCGATGATCTGCAATCCGTCTTCGACTTTGCCGGGTGTGATGACCCGGTACTGGACGACGTTCTTCTCGTCGACGACGAGGACGTATTTCTGGCTCTGGTCTTTTCCAATTGCCATCGCCCGTTCCGGAATCAGGAGCGCCTTGTGCATTTCGCTGAGCGGCACACGAACCCTGGCGAAATTGCCCGGCGTCAGCACGCGAGCGCCGAGAGCCGGTTTTGGGTTTTGAAAGACGCCACGGACCCGAATCGAGCCCGTGTTGGGGTCCATCTGGTTCTCCATGAAATCCAAATAGCCCCAGTGCGGGAAACCGGTTTCGTTGGCCAACCCCATCGCCACGGGAATCACGTCGCTGTCTTTGGTCTTGATTCTTCCCGAGCGAACGTCTTGGCGAACCTCCAAGATCGTGTGCTCGTCGATATCGAAGTAGACGTAAATCGGATCAATGGAAACGATGGTGGTCAGCAGGGTTTGATCGGCCTTGACCAGGTTGCCCTGGGTGATGCGCGTGCGGCTGATCTCGCCGTCGATTGGGGCCGAAAGCTTCGTAAAGTCGAGATTCAGTTTCGCATCCTGCGCGGCGGCCCGAGCGGCAGCCACCGCGGCAGCCGCTTGAGCGTGCGCGGCGACGCTCAGATCGTAATCCGACCGGCTCACCGCATTCTTGGTGATCAGTTCTGAAGTTCTCGCAAGCTCCGATTTGCGATACGTGAGATCGGCCTCGCGCAGATTGACCTGCGCCATTGCCTCGTCGTATTTCGCTTGAAAGGGACGCGGGTCAATCTCGAACAGCAGGTCCCCTTTCTTAACGTCGGCCCCGTCCCGAAAGCAGACTTTGTCGAGGTAGCCGGTGACACGGGCCAGAATCTCGACCTTCTGCACAGCGTCGGTGCGGCCCGTAAAGTCCTCGTAGTCGTAAACCTTCCGCTCCATCGGCAGAGCGACCGTGACCGGCACGATGTTCGGCTCGGCCTCGGGCGTGGCCGCCTCTTGGCAGCCGCCAAGCAACCCGCCAAACAAGACCAAGCCGAGCCAAACGAGACACCACCGAGTCCTGTCACTTTGCCAAAATTGCTGAGACATAGTCGGGGGACCGCTAAGAGGATTGATACCGATTGGCCGCAAAAAAGGGCTCGCCGGCAAGGGAGAACGCCATCGGGACGACTGGTGTCCGGGCAATTATACCTCACGGACCAAACATGCCCAGCGAGGCCGAAAATGCCGAAGGGGTTCGCCTCCGCCTCGCCAGTTCGCACTGCGCACTCGGCCGCGGAGCCCCCATCCCCGGCGCGGCGGCAATCAATGGTTCCGCGCGGCCTGGCTGCGGATTGCCCGGTAGGCTTCGCGTTCGCTGGGTGTGAGCGCGGACGGATCGACTCGGGCGAGCACCGTCGATGCGTAATCGGGGCGTTTTTCGACCGACGCCAGGATCTGAGCGAGCCGCAACCGAACCGCGCCGGCACGCTCGTCGTGGTGCGCGACATACTCCTCCATCAGCGGCACGGACTCCGACAAGAGTCGCTTGGCGTGCAATGCCCGGATCAAATCCCACAGTTCGGTGCGAGACGGTGACCATTCCGGAATGACCTGCCGCAGGCGTTGTTGAGCGCGGAACGCCAGAAGAGCGTCGCCGCCGCGAAGGATTTGACGGAATTGTTCGACAAGCTCGGTCTGGGTAAGCGTCCCGTCTCCGCGCTGGCCGGCCTGACGCGCCGTCTCTTGCTGGTCGCGTTCTTCGGCCGATGTGGTTTCGCGGCCAGCCCACACGGAGAACGCGTCCCAGCCCTCGCAGTCAACGCAGCCAGTCTTCAGCATCCCAATGGCTACGACGAAGCCAAGGGCCGCACCGACGAGGTGCAAGACGTTGCTTCCCATGGCCAGACCCGTCAAGATCGTGACGGCGACTTGCGTTAGCACGAACAGACCGACCATCGAGACGACTTTCATCTGAAAAAAGAACGGACAAATGCGGATCAGCAGCAGACACTCCATTTCGTTTTCCGGCGCCCAAATCAGGCTCATTGCCATGAAGCCATAGATGGCGCCCGAAGCGCCCAACGCGGCGCCCACGGAATAAAGCATCAAGAGCTGCACGACCGCGCCGTGAACAATTCCGATGGCCAAGTAAATCAGCAGCGTCTTGAGCCAACCCAGCTTGCCCTCGACGATCAGCCCAAACGACCAAAGGAACAGCATGTTCCCGATCAGATGCCAGAAGTTGCCGTGCAGAAAGTTGCACGTTAGCCACTGAATTGGATGCAGGCCGTCGCCGAAGGTCAGGGCAAAAGGTTCCGTTTGACCTGGCACCGCGACAATGCCGCAGAAGACAGCGATGTTGACCAGGATCAGCGCGACGGTCGTCACCGGCCAATGGTAGATCGGGGCGTCCGTGCTGTACGGAAAAAACATGCGCTTCCCCCAAAGCGACAACCGCCGATATTTGACCCCGCGAGCGAGGGTATTATAGCGGCAGCCAGCGGTACTCCACAAGCGTCGCTTGATCGCCCAAGCACAGCTCGCCATGCAAATTCCGGTGGGACGCCCCAAACAGATCCCGATTTATCACAGGATCGCTTGATACTATACGGTAAACCGCATACAATGCATGTGGAACATGCGGTATTCACCTGGAGGACAGAGGCGGGCCATGAGCATGATTGCTCCAAAATCCGACGCGGACCTTCTCGACCTGCTGAGGATCACGGGACCGCTCGGGGTTTCGGAACTTGCTGAGGCGATGGAAGTTACGCCGACCGCCGTCCGCCAGCGATTGACCCGTCTGCTGGCTGCCGAGGCCATCCAGCGGGAGCCAATCCGCAAGGGGCGTGGCCGACCGAAACACCGCTACTGGCTCACCGAGAAGGGCATTCGGCGCACAGGCTCGAACTTCGACGATCTGGCCATCGCCCTCTGGAGCGAACTGAACCACCGGAGCGATCCGACTGTGCGCCGCGAGACGCTGCAACGCATCGCCAGGGCGTTGGCCGCCGGCTATGCGACCCAGATCCACGGCAACACGCCCAAGGATCGCATGGAATCGCTGGTGCAGCTCTTGTCGCAACGGCGAATTCCGGTCTCGGTCGAGCAGGCCGAACGCGGGCCGGCCCTCGTCGAGCACGCATGTCCCTATCCAAGGCTCTCGGAGCAGGACGACGCGATCTGCGCCGTCGAGCAGATGATGTTCTCGGAACTGCTCGGACAGCCGGTCACGCTGACCGAGTCCCGGCTCCGGGGGGGCGCGTCTTGTCGGTTCCAAACGGGCTGAGTTTCGGATATACTAGCGCGTCCTGCCTTGTCAAGGAAACTCTGCCACGGCCAATCGGCCAGCAAACTCGGCTGGGACAGCCGCGTTTGCCGTGGAACAGGGATCCATGGCAATGTCGACATCCATAGTCGGCTTAGCCGACGGCGGGAAGACCGACCGACAACGCGCGGAGAGATGCACGATGACTCGACCCTGGATTGAAGGGCGGTTTGAAGACGGCGTGCTGCTGACGACCGTCGAACAAGGAATCAATTGGGCTCGGCAGGGCAGCATCTGGCCGGTCACCTTCGGAATCGCCTGTTGCGCCATTGAGATGATGGCCACCGGGGCCGGACGTTTCGACCTGGATCGGTTCGGTGCGGGTGCGTTCCGTCCCAGCCCGCGGCAAGCCGACCTGATGATCGTCGCCGGAACCGTGACCTATAAGATGGCCAGCCGTATTCGGCGTCTCTACGAGCAAATGCCCGAGCCGAAGTACGTCATCGCCATGGGCGCCTGCACGGTGGCGGGCGGCCCGTACTTCGAGCACGCGTATCACGTCGTGCGGGGCGTCGATCTTGTGATCCCGGTCGACATTTACATTCCGGGCTGCCCTCCGCGTCCAGAATCGTTGCTCGAAGGCCTGATGCGGCTTCAAGAGAAACTCCGCGGCCAGCGGATTGCCCGTGAACGGGGCAGCGACAATGGCGGTTGGCTCAGCCATCTGTTCCGCGAGCCGCGGAAGGCCGAGGACATGCTGCCGGTGCCGGTCTCGACCGGTTTCGTCCATGTCGAGGACGTGAAGCCGGTTTTCGAGCATCAGAAGGAAAAGGCGTAATCGCGCCGAACGGTCGCCGGTCCGTTGGGGTGGCCGCAGAAGCCGGCATTCGCAACCCTTTCCGCGAATCGAGCGGGGGACCGCCTGAGGCTTACGGCGTCAGGTTCGGAATGCCAACGACGGCCTCGCCGAACTGCTGGGCCAGTTGCTCGGGCGTGACGCGATAGGACTTTTGCAAAGCCTTTTGCCACTTGACGCCCAGCTTGATGTCTTCAATCAGTGTGCGGAAGCCTTTCGGATTGCTCCGCAACATGTAGTCGATCATCGCCGTGGCAATGCCGTACTGGGTCTTTTGCCCCGTGGCCAGGTGTTCGCAGGTGAAAAAGTCGCCGCCGAGATTGCCGCTCTGGCGCGTTCGCACCAGCGAGTCTTGGACCCGGCGCCGGATCCCCTGGTCGCGCGTGACGACGTTCATGGCCACCCACTCGGCGATTCCCTCGTTCAGCCAGCTTGGAACGCGCTGGGCCGATTTGTACCGGTGGACAAAGCCGTGCGTCGTCTCGTGGACCAACACGCCGGCGAAATAGTACGGATCGTTGCCGCAGCGGCAACTGACCACGACGATGCCGTTGGATTGCTGATGGGCGATGCCTTGAACGTTTTGCAGCTCGGCTCCGTTCTTGAAAAACTCCTTCTCGAACGCGCTGAAATGCTCGGGGCGCGAAAAGGCGATCACCGGCAGCTTCCCGCCCAGCCAGACCTGCTCGTGCTGCTTGATTGCGAAGGCTTTGCACAGTTGGGCGTACATCGTGTCGAGGCACGCGGTCACCGCGAGGGCAGCCTTCGGCGGCAAATCGCTCAGGAAAAGGAAGTATTGCGTCTCATGCAGTTGCATGTTGAGCGACGAGAACCGCTCGGATACCTTGCGAACGTAGGCTTGCTGGGCCTTGATCGCCGTTTCCTGCTGGTCGGCCGTCAGGTCGGGCCAGAGCCACACGCCCGTCCGCTTGAAAAACTGGATGCGTTTTTCTTCGCTGCTTTTGTAGTGGGCTGCCGCGTCGGCCGACGATTCTTGGCCGTTGTTGTTCGATCGCGATGAACGGCCCTTCGACGTCTTCGAGCCGTTTCCCGATCTGTTCGCCTTGGCGGCGGTCGCGGCCGCGTGGATCGCGGCCCGCGTCTCCTCGTCGGGCGGCACGAGGCTCTTCGTGACATCGTCGAAAACAAGCAGCTCAGCGCCGTTGACCTCGGTGACGCGCTTGATGGCCGCGGCGACCAGGGTGGGCCGCGTTTCGGTCGCCGGATTGCTGACTCGCAACTTGGCGATCGTGCCGGCGATTTTGCCAGCGACGGCTTCCTCGATCACCACGCCGTGGAGTGTCTTGCCGGACTTGAGTTCAAGGTCGACATGCTTGCCGACCAACTGGAGCTGCTCGGGCGGGGCGTCGGCCGCGCCGCCGGCGCGGATCGCCACCGTCAGAAGCGCAAGCAGCAGGAACACGGCTGCCCAGGAGCGCCTTGCCAGGAGCCCCCAGGGTCGAGATAAATTGCCGCGGGAACGGGTCGTCAATTCCACCACCAGTCGGCCGTCTCGGTCGGAGCGGCCTTGGCACGGACGGCAGCCACGTTCTCGCTCGTCGTGATTTTGTCGATGACGAACCACGAGTTGATGGCCACGCCGCCCGAGACGCTAATGATCGGATGCCGGCCCTTCTCGACGATGCTGGCCATGCTCTTGACCTGCTTCGGCGGGTTGAAGGCCTCCAACTTGACTGACGATGATTCTAGCAGCGACGCGAGGTTGTTGCCAGCCTTCTGCGTCAAGCGATCCTTGGCGATCAACGCGCCGACGACGGCCAGTTCCATGCAATTCTGCAACTGACCGAAGATCGGATCGGCTACGGCCAGTTCGGGATATTTTTCGGTCATCCGATCGGCCCACTTTTGGGCGATTCGGTTCGCCTTGCCGCTGTGCTGCATGGCGCCGCTGGCCGTCACATAGTCCTCTTCGGTCATCGCCTTGACACTGGCGCCGCGAAGCTCATAGGCGAGCCCATCGACATCCCGCAGCACAGCCTCGTACCGCGGTTCGAGCCAGAACCGCGGGGTCTGGATGCCGCGGTTGGTGGCCGGCAACATGTGCATGTAGCTGGGCAACCCGCGAACGGGCGATGGATCGAGGTTCATGCCAATCCGCTTCATGCGGTAATCGGCGGCGACCAACACTCGGGCGAAGTGGCTCGTGTCGGGCACGCCCGTCAGGGTGATCTGCTGCATCCCCAGCGCTTCTTCCATGCGGCTGGCGACGACTTGAGCGTCACGGTTCCCTGCCAAGGCCGAGGACAACTGGTTCAGACGCACCATCCCTTCGCGCGTCGGGTTGATCGAGCATGTGATGCCGCCCTGGGCAGCCGCTCGGGCCGTCTGAAGCGCCACGAGCAAATCGTCGAGCAACATCACCGGCCGGCCGGTGACGACGCCCACCACGTTGCCCGTCGCATCGACTTTCCACCCTTCGCCGGGCCCAGCCAGAACGATGTCCTTCTGCTCGGGATACACCAGCACGTAGCGAATCTCTTGCAAACCGGCCAAGTACTTGGCCGAGTCGGGAATGGGCTTGTTGTTGGCGGCGCAATCCTTCAGCGTCGCCTCCAGCTTCTTGAGCGAAACCTTCCGAAGGCTGACCGCCGTGTTGAGCGCCTTGGGCACTTCGGCCATGCCGGCGGCGATCGACTGTCGCAGTTTGCCGAGCGATTCGGGACGAGCCGCGTTCAGAATGCCGTTTGCGTCAATCGCAACACCGCCGACCGAGGACGAGCTCGTTGTCGTTGTGGTGTCGCCACTCGCGCTCCGAAGGCACGCCAAGGCGACCACACCGAGCGCCACGCCCAACGCAACACAGCCACGACGTAGCGCCAAACCATTACGAACGAACATGACCAGCCTCCTAGAAAGGGCGGGAGCGTCTCTTGAACGCGGGGTTTCTATTTTGGAGCATCGGACCGATGCCGCGAGCCGCCGAGCGGCCCCATCGGCGGCGCGATCCGTCCGACTTTGACGTTAAGTACGGTTACATAATAGGTTAGCCCGCTGGCGACCAAAATGCAAGCAACGGAACGTGGAGAACCTACGGGGCTGCGCGGTCTTTGTGGACGGTTGCTTTGACCCGAACGGAGCGACCGTTTGCCGCGTCCGCCAACGGCGATCATCCCGAGCGAAGCGAAGAATTTCGCTCTCGACCCAGGGCTTGCGTTGCGGAAAGACGTTCTTCGCTTGGCTCTGAACGAGGGCGACTGCCAAACAACACCTCACGGGAGGGGGTGTGGCATTGGGACCTCGCCGTGCGTGACCGCATTGCCACCGGTTTCGTGTGAGCAAGCCGCGGCCGCGCCCTTGCGACAGCCACGGGGACCGAGTTAAGCTAATGGAGTGTGCAATTTTGCTACAGGTCGGGCCAGGACATGATGCCTCCTGGGGCCCTTGACGCAGTTCGCACACCCAAGAGGAACCGGTTTGTGTCGCAGGCTCAGTTTGCTTATCTGGTGATCCGCGAGGGGGCGAAGTGGAGCGACGTCTTTCGGCTCGTGCCGGGACAGTCCGTCACCATTGGCCGCGCGCCGACGTGCCAAATCGTTCTGAAGGACGAACGGTGCAGCCGCAACCACGTCGAAGTCTTCCTCTCTGGCGAACAATGGACGCTCCGCGACCTCGACAGCCGCAACGGGACGATCGTCGGCAATCAGTTGGTTCGCGGCGACTGGGTTCTGAACCCGGGCGATGTCATCCGCATCGGGCGCACGCAATTGGCGTTCGTCCACAAGTTGTCGGACGCATTCACGTCGAGCAACGGCAGCTCCGTAATGCGCCGCTCGTCGCCCGAGGCATCTGCTCCAGCTCAGATGTCGCCAGCGGCGGCCGACGACGATGCCGACGTGTTGTCGCCGCCCGAACCGACGACCATCACCCATCGTCGTGTGAAGACGAAGTACCTCGCGCCTGGCGAAGAGGAACCCGGCGGCATTTCCCGGATGGGTCGAGCCGCGGCCAAGCTTTGCAGGCTCGCCTTCGAGTTGGCCAAATCGCCCGATCTGGCCGCAATGGCCGATCAGGCCCTGGCCGGTCTCATTGAAGGCACTCAGACAGACGCTGGCGCCGTGTTGCTGTTTCCGGCCAGTCACCAGGGAGAGCCTCGCGGCGACGACCTCGAAATCATCGCTTCCCGCAGCGCGTCGGTGCATCGCTATCACCGCGTCTCAAACTTCTTGGCCTCGACCGTCATGCGCGAAGGCGAGGCGGTCCTGGCCCGCAACGTCGTCGACGACAGCACGCTGGGCAGCCGCGACAGCCAAGGCGAGATTCTGGCAACGAGCGTCGTCTGCGCTCCGGTGCGCCGCGGGGATCAAGTGTTCGGGCTGATTCACCTTTACTCGACCGATCGCGGCATCGTGCCCGACCCAGAGGACCTCGAATTCACGTTGGCCGTCGCCGACACCGTGGCCGTCGCGGTCGACAACATTCGGCATCGCCAGGAGTTGGCCGAGAACCTCACGCGAGTGCGCACCGAGAACGTCGAGCTGCGTGAGCGGCTTGGAATTCGCAGCGAGATCGTGGGCCAGAGCCTGGCCATTCGCCAAGTGACCGAAGAGATCGGTCGCGCGGCGGCCACGAACTCGACCGTGCTGATTCGCGGCGAGAGCGGCGTCGGCAAGGAGCTTGTCGCGAGGGCCGTGCACGCCAACAGCCCGCGTCGCGACAATGTCTTTGTCTGTCTGAACTGCGCCGCGTTGTCGGCCGATCTGCTGGCCAGCGAGCTGTTTGGCCACGAACGGGGCGCTTTCACCGGCGCGACCGAGCGCAAGATCGGCAAGTTCGAGGCGGCCCACAAGGGGACCCTCATGCTCGACGAGATCGGCGAGATGAGCCCCGGGCTGCAAGCGAAGTTCCTTCGCGTTCTCGAAGGCCATCCGTTCGAGCGCGTCGGCGGCAGCAAGCCCGTCAAAGTGGACGTTCGCGTGATCGCGGCCACGAACCGCAACCTCGAACAGGACGTGACCGACGGACAGTTTCGCCGCGACTTGTACTTTCGCCTTCGCGTCATCGAGATCGTCGTGCCCGCGCTGCGCAAGCGTCAGGAAGACATTTCTCTGCTGGCCGAGCATTTTCTTCAGAAGTTCAACGCCGAGACGGGGCACAAGATCCGGGGCTTCACGCCCGAGGCCAAAGAGCAACTGCTCCACTATCTCTGGCCGGGCAACGTTCGAGAACTGAAGAACGTCATCGAGCGGGCGGTGGTCCTTTGCCGCGGCCAGGAAATTGGAACCGAGGACCTCCTGTTGACCAAGCTGGCCACGGCCGGCGACACGGAAGTGCCCGCGGCCAGCGCCAGTAGCTTCGCCCCCGTTTCACTCGATGACGTGGAACGCCGGCACATCTTCAACACGCTCAACCACACCGGCTGGAACAAAAGCAAGACGGCCGCGATCCTCGGCATCGAGCGATCGACGCTCGACCGCAAGATTCGCCGTTATCAACTGGATGACGCGCCGCCGCCGTTTGCCGCGTCCTAAACCGGCCTGCCGTCTAGGCCTTCTTGAATTCCGAGCGGTACACGGGCTGGTTCGCCTGACGCACCCGACGCTCGAAGTGCGTGCGGTAAGCCATGTCGTGCTCGGCCGGCGTTTCGGGCACCGGCAGCGGCCCGATCAGCTTCGTGTGCGAGGCCAGCAGGGCCAACGCGCTCTCGAAGTACTCTTCGACGTCCGTCCAGAAGTGGAGCGACCCGCCGGATACGAGCGTGCGCTCGATGTCGTGCAACAGCGGCTCGCACATCACGCGCCGCTTGCGATGCCGCTTTTTCCACCAGGGGTCGGGAAAGTAGACATGCACGGCCGCCAGCGAGGCGTCCGGCAACAGCTCGCGGAAGACTCGCAGGGCGTCACCGTCCACGACGACGGCATGGTTCAGCCCGGCCTTGGCCAGGCCGGCCGCCGCAAACTGGGCGTACTTGTGAGCGACCTCGATGCCCAGAAAATTGCAGTCCGGCTGGGCAGCCGCCGCGCTTCGAAGGAAAAGCCCCTTGCCCGTCCCGACCTCGACTTCCAAAGGCGCCGCGCGACCGAACAAGGCCGCGGCGTCCCATGGCTGCGGCAACTGCTCGAAGGTCTTCAGCCGGCCCGTCAGGTCGATGGCCGGGTCGATTTGTCTCAGTGCGCGACGTCCCATGAGTGAGCTTTTCGGTGTGCTGCGGCGGACATGGCTTCCGCCAATCTGGTTTGTGGCCGACAATCGCCGCGAGCTTGTCATTGCGGCGGCAGCGGATGCACCTGCTGGCCACCGACGCCAGCAGGCGCGGGCACAGTCTCGATGCTGCCCGGCGGCGGAATCACCTGGGTGGCCGGTCGGGCCCCTGGCGCCAGCACGGGCACCGTGTTGGTTGCCGAATGGACGCCTCGCCGAAGCTGCTCGGCTCGGCCGACCAACTCCGCGCCGGAGGTCACCGCCTGCGGTTTGAGTTGAAAATCCAAGGTCCGCTGGTCGCGGATTTGACCGGGCACAAAGTTGTCCGACACCAAATCTAACGGCGGAATCTGGTACCAGGGCGCCGGAACCCGCTGCATCACCGTCAGCGTCTCGTAACCATCCTTGACGAGCCGAATCTTGCGCGTGCCGTAATACGTGACATTGACCGATACGGGCGTCGTGCCCACTTCGTAATCATCGACATACAGGAGCGCCCCGGGCGGATTGGTGCGAACGGTCATCCGCCGTTCGACGCAGCCGCCGCCAAGCGCGCAAAAGCCAACGGCCAGTAGGGCGATCCATGGCAGTCGGTAGTTCGTAAGCATGCGACAAAACACTGAGATGAGCCCGCGACGCCAGCAACAGCTGCGCCCGCGGTCGGCTGAAAAACCAACGCCGCCAACAAGCGGCGGAGTATAGCCATCTGGCCCGGCCGTGGCTAGGGCATGTTTTTGCGGCGCGGCAAAATAGGCAAACTGCCGTCGCCGCTAAACCACCTTGACGATCACGATCGTGATGTCGTCCCGCGGCGGCTGGTTGCGGCAAAAGCCGACCAACTCCTGGCGCAAGACTTCGATAATCTCTCCGGCCGGTTTTTCACGCTCCGAACGGATGATTTGCAGCGCCCGGGCGACCCCAAACCGAACCCGCCCTGGAGACTCGGCCTCGGCCACGCCATCGGTGAAGAAGGTCATGAGCTCGCCGGGCTGAAGGGTAATCGACGAGGCCGCCGGCACGACCGTGTCCGGCCGGACGCCCAGCGGGAGGCTCGTGCTGTCGAGAATCGTGACATCGACGCCCGCGTGCAGCAGATAGCCTCGCTGGCCCGCGCTGGCGTACACCATCGACCGGTCGCGGGGATCGAGCCGAGCCATGGCCAACGTGACGAAGTGGCAATCGCCGGCGTCGGCCGCCAGGAGCCGGTTCGCGCGGGTGAGGATTTCGCCGACGTCGCCGTGGATTTGGGACAACGTGCGCAGGCAGGCTCGGGTCTCGGACATCAACAGGGCCGGTCCCATGCCGTGGCTGCTTACGTCGCCCAGCACGATGCCGAGGCAACCGTCGAGCATGGGGATGTAATCGTAGTAGTCGCCGGCCGTCGCTTTGGCCGGAAACAGGGCGCCGGCGATCTCAAAGCCTGGCAGCCGCGGCGGTTGGCCCGGATAAAGTCGCTGCTGGATTTCGCCGGCCGCTCGAAACTCCTCGGACGTGTCTCGCAGCTCGTCTTCGGCCCGATGCCGCCGGCCGCGCTCGATGGCATAGCGTATGGAACGGACAAGCACCTCGTCATTCAGTTGCCCCTTGACGATGTAATCCTGAGCGCCCGTCTGCACGGCTTTGACCGCGCTGGATTGATCGTTGTAGCCGGACAGGATGACGATGGGCACCTCGCCCGCATGGGCGTGCATGGCGAAGAACGTCTCGAGCCCCTGGCTGTCAGGCAAGCTGAGGTCCAGCAGAATCACGTCGAACGCCGTCTCGGAGCAGCGCTCGATGGCCGCCGAAAGCAGCTCGACTTGGACCAGGTCGAATGGCTCGTCCCAGCGGTCGCCCAACAGGTTGCGCATGATCCAGACATCGTCCGGGTCATCCTCGACCAGCAGGATTTTGATGCGTCGTTGCACGGTTCTTACCGTCCGGCACGCCGAGCGTGCCGCCCTTCGGAAGTTAGTCTGATGTTGCTCGTCTGTTTTCTTGGAGGGCGACAGGTCCGCCCGAAACAAACTCGGTCAATTCTCACTGGTTGATGCGCCCTGCGTTCCTTGCACCGCCGGCAGCACGATCTCGAATCTGGCCCCGTGGCCCGGCGTTCCGTGGGCCGCAATGCGACCGCCGTGCCGCTCGACGATCTTGCGACACAGGGCCAGGCCGATCCCGACGCCTTCAAACACGTCGCGGGGATGCAGCCGCTGGAAAACGCCGAAAATTCGCTCTTGGTGCCGTTGTTCGAAGCCGATGCCGTTGTCCTCGACGATGATTTTGCACTGTTCGGCCGTCGCCGGCGTGCCGGACTCGCGTTGCCGGCGTCCGTGGACGAATCGGCCTTCGACCTTCACGACCGGCGGCTCCTCCGGCCGGTGGAATTTCAGACCGTTGCCGATGAGGTTCTGCAACAACTGCCGCATCTGAAGCGGGTCGGCCTGAATCGTCGGCAAGTGGCCCAGCTCGACGCGACCGCCAACCCGTTCGATTTGCATTTCCAGATCGGAGAGCACTTCGCGTGCGATCTCGGCCAAATCGACGGCCACGAAGCGTTGGCCTTGCGTCGTGACGCGCGAGAGCGACAGCAGCCCGTCGATGAGTCCTTGCATTCGAGCGGCCGCGCCCATGACACGCTGGAGACAGTCCAGCCCGGCTTCGTCAAGCCGATCGCGGCAATTGCCTTCCAACCGATCGCAGAACGCGAGGATTTTTCGCAACGGTTCCTGAAGGTCGTGCGAGACCACGTAGGCGAACATTTCGAGTTCGCGGTTGGACCGCTCGAGCTCGGCGGCGTACCGGGCCTGCGCTTGCTCGGCCTTCTTTCGCCGGCTAATGTCGCGGATGAAGAAGGTCAGGACCGGCACGCCTTGTTCCTGGTTCAGCGTCATGGCCATCTCGGCGTCGAACGCCTCGCCGCCGCGGCGGACAGCCGACACCTCGACGCGGCGTCCCAGCAGCGAGCCCTCGCCGGCGTCAAGATAGCGGTCGATGCGATCTTGCTGGCCCGCGCTGATGCCCGGCGGAAAAAGAACCTCGGACGGCTTGGTTCCGAGCACTTGCTCGCGTGGATGTCCAAAGGTCTGCTCGGCCGCCTTGTTGAACTCGGTGATAATGCCCTTGTGGTCGATCGTGATGATCGGATCGAGCGACGATTCGAGAATGGCCCGTTTGCGGGCCTCGGTTTCGGCCAGCGACCGTTCGAGACGAGACTGCCGGTCAACCAGACGGTGCCAAAACATCAAGCACGATGGGCAACCCGGGTTGCTCGGCTTCAGACGGAACAGCTTGGTTTCGACTTCGATCAGTTCGCCGGATCGAAGATTGCGGAGCGTGCTCCGACCTTCCCAAGAATGCATCCGGTTGACCGCTGGCACGGCCACGTCGCGCAATTCGGCCCACGACTCCTCGGTATAGAGATCGCGGAGCGGCACTTCTGGAACGGAACAGCCGTCGCCCAACCCGACCAGACGTTGCCCGGCGCTGTTCACATAGAACGGCTCGCCATGCGTGGTGGCTAGGCAAACGAAATCCGTGGATGTCTCGGCCAAGACACGCCCGAGCGTGTCCGGGCCGGCGTCTGGAAAATCTGGCCGCTCACCCATGACGCCGATAGCCTCCCAAATCGATACGGACCCAAGGCTAAACGATACCTGCTGAACTGTAGCAGAAAAGCGTCGTTGCGACCAGTGCGGGCCTGCCTGTGGCCCTTACCGTCGGCGTTGCGAGGGCGTACACTGGAGCGGTCGAAACGCTTTTTGCAGCCAGCCTCGCCGCCAACAGTGATGACCAGTTTGCCGTTGCCGCCGTTCGCCTCGCGCCGCTTGGCCATCACCGTGCGCGGCGTGGTGCAAGGCGTCGGATTCCGGCCGTTCCTCAGTAACGCCGCCCGATCTCGGGGACTTTGCGGGTGGGTCCGCAACGAGGCGTCCACGGTCCAGATCGAAGTGCAGGGGGACGCGACCGCGGTCGAGGGGTTTGTCGAGGCTTTGCGCCACGAGCATCCCCCCCAGGCGTGTCTCGAAGCGATCGAGGTCGTCGAACTTCCCACGCTGCTGGAAGGCGAAGGACCGCGGACCTTTGAGATTCGTCCGAGCGAAGGCCGCTCGGCCCCGGGCCCGACGATCCCGGCCGACCTGGCCACGTGTCCCGAGTGTCTTGCCGAGCTGTTCGACCCCGCGCAGCGACGCTATCGCTATCCGTTCACCAACTGCACGAACTGCGGCCCGCGATGGTCGATCATCGAGCGGCTGCCGTATGATCGGCCGCGGACTTCGATGGCTTCGTTCCCAATGTGCGACGCCTGTCGGGCCGAGTATGAAAACCCGGCCGACCGTCGGTTCCACGCCCAGCCGGTTGCCTGTCCACGATGCGGCCCGACGCTTCAGTTGCTCGACCGGCGGGGCCACGAGTTGGCCACGGGCGAGGCGGCCCTGGCGGCGGCCGTTGCGGGGCTGGCGGCCAGTCAGATCGTCGCCCTCAAGGGCCTCGGCGGCTTCCAGTTGCTGGCCGACGCCACGGCGGCCGATCCGGTGGCCCGGCTGCGCGAGCGAAAACATCGGCCCGATCGGCCGTTCGCGGTCATGCTGCCGTCGCTGGACGCGGTTCGCCTCTGCTGCGACGTTTCGAGCGAGGAGGCAAGGATGCTCACCTCGCACCAGGCACCCATCGTGCTGTTGCACCGCTTGGCGACATCCGGCGCGTCGCCTTGCATCGTCGCCGGCGTTGCGCCAGGAAACCCCAATCTCGGCGTGATGCTCCCCTACACGCCGTTGCATCACCTATTGATGGCGGATCTGCGCCGGCCAGTGGTCTGCACCAGCGGAAACCTGTCGGAAGAGCCGATGGTCACGGACACCCTGGACGCCGTTGAGCGATTGGGCCCGATCGCGGACCTGATTTTGACGCACAATCGGCCCATCGTCCGTCCGGTGGACGACTCGATCGTTCGCATCGGCGTCGAGGGACCGCAGATGCTCCGCCGCGCTCGGGGGTTCGCACCGCTGCCCATCCGATTGCACGGCACGCTGAATGATCAAACCGTCTTGGCCGTGGGCGGGCATCTGAAAAACACGGTCGCTCTGGCGCTCGGTGCGAGACGCGGAAAGCGGAGGGGCCGACATCTTCCGCCGCGTGAAGGAACCGAGGCGGCCGTCATCCTCAGCGCCCACATCGGCGACTTGGACAGCGTGCCGAGCGTTTCGGTTTTCCGGAGGGCGATCGACGACTTGGTCGGGTTCTTTGATGTGCGGCCGGACGCGGTCGCGTGCGATCTGCACCCAGACTATGCCTCGACAGGCCGGGCGGAGGAACTCTCCGCGAAGTGGGGCGTGCCGCTGGTTCGCGTGCAACATCATCACGCCCACGTCGCGGCGTGCATGGCCGAGCATGGGCTGACGGGGCCCGTCCTCGGGTTTTCGTGGGACGGAACCGGCTATGGCCCCGACGGAACGATTTGGGGCGGCGAGGCGCTCGTCTGTCAGGCGGCCGGCTATCGTCGCGTGGCCCATCTGCGGCCGTTCGCACTGCCTGGCGGCGATCGAGCCGTCCGTCAGCCGCGTCGCTCGGCGTTGGGCGCGCTGTTCGAGATGCTTGGCCCGAAGGCGGCCGAGCCGCTCGCATCCCTGTTTCGCGCGAACGAGCTGCCGCCGCTGCTCTCGATGTTGCAGCGACGCCTTCACTCGCCACGGACCAGCAGCATGGGCCGGCTGTTCGACGCCGTGGCTGCGTTGTGCGGATTTGCGCCAGTCATCAGCTTCGAAGGCCAAGCGGCCATGGCTCTTGAGTACCCGGCCGATGCGACGGAAACAGCCTCCTATCCATTGACGCTTTCCGTGTGCCATTGCGGTGCGGAATCGTCGGCTGAAGTGCCATCGGGTGTGAAGCCGCCGGGCGGCCATACGGTGCTCGATTGGAGGCCGACGCTCCGCGTCATCCTTGCGGACCGGGCCGCTGGGGTGCCGGTCGGGCGGATCAGCGCGCGCTTTCACAACACGTTGGCCGACATGGCGTTGGCCGTGGCCCAGTCGCTGCCCGAGCGGCTCCCGGTAGCTCTTGTCGGTGGCTGTTTCCAGAACGTGTTGCTTGCGGATCGCGTTCGGTCGCGTCTGTCCGATGGCGGCTTTCAGGTGTATACTAACCATCGGACGCCGCCCGGTGACGGGGGCATCTCGCTGGGGCAAATTTTCGTCGCCCTTCACGGCGCGGTTGTCGCGGACGAGCAACGTCGCAACGACCGCTAACGGGGCGTCGTCGAGCCGAGAAAGCTGACCGATGTGCTTGGGTATTCCCGCCAAATTGGTTGAAGTGCATTGCGAGGCCGACCCGCCGATGGGCCGAGTCGATTTCGGTGGCATTCTCAAGGACGTTTGTTTGGCCTTCACGCCCGAGGCCCAGGTCGGCGACTACGTCCTGGTCCATGTCGGATTTGCCATCAGTCGTCTCGACGAGGCCGAGGCCCAGGAAACGTTCGAGCTGCTGGCTGAGATCGAACGCGAGGATGCGGATATTGCCGAGTCACAGTCACGTGCAGGACTTCGCGGAGCCCCAAGCTCCAAGCCCTCTAAGCCCTGAGCGCCCCTCCTTGAAATATCTCGACGAATATCGCGACGCAGAGGCCGTTCGCCGGTTGGCCGGGGCGATCCGTGCGACCACCGTGCGGCCGTGGTGCATCATGGAGGTGTGCGGCGGCCAAACGCACTCGCTCATTCGCTTCGGCTTGGACAGCATGTTGCCGCCAGAGATCACGCTGATCCACGGGCCGGGCTGCCCGGTCTGCGTGACGCCGATCGAGATCATCGACCGAGCCGTGGCCGTCGCCGGCCGGCCGGAAGTCACCTTTTGTTCGTTCGGCGACATGTTGCGTGTGCCGGGCACCGAAAAAGACCTGCTTACCGTGAAGTCCGAGGGCGGGGACGTGCGGGTCGTCTATTCGCCAATGGACGCCGTCGCGCTGGCCCAAAAGCTCCCCGACCGGCAGGTCGTGTTCTTCGCCGTCGGTTTCGAGACGACGGCCCCGGCCAACGCCATGGCGGTCGTGCAGGCGGCCAAGCTCGGACTGCAAAACTTCTCCGTTCTGGTCTCCCATGTCTTGGTGCCGCCGGCCATGCGAGCCGTGCTCGACTCACCGGCCAACCGGGTCCAAGGTTTTTTGGCTGCCGGCCACGTCTGCGCCATCACGGGCATCGCACCGTATCG
This sequence comes from Thermoguttaceae bacterium, assembly GCA_039698035.1. Classification (GTDB taxonomy): domain Bacteria; phylum Planctomycetota; class Planctomycetia; order Pirellulales; family Thermoguttaceae; genus JAJFUI01. The sequence goes on from JBDKSW010000002.1 coordinate 80,276, forward strand.
GCCAATTGCCGAGAAGTATCGGGTGCCCATCGTCGTGACCGGCTTTGAACCGGTCGACATCATGCAGGGCCTCTTGATGTGCGTGCGGCAACTCGAACAGGGCCGCCACGAGGTCGAGAACCAGTACGCTCGGAGCGTTCGGCCCGAGGGCAACGTCGCGGCCCTGCGGCGGCTTGCCGACGTTTTCCAGGTTGTGCCGCGAAAATGGCGCGGCATGGGCGAGATTCCAGAAAGCGGCTTGGGGCTTTCGGACAAGTACCGATCGCTCGACGCCTCGCTGCGGTTCGAGGTGGCCCAGATCAAGGCCCACGAGCCGGCCGAGTGCATCGCCGGCGAGATCCTCCAGGGGCACAAAAAGCCGTACGACTGTCCGGCGTTTGGCCTGCACTGCACGCCCGACCGACCGCTCGGCGCTCCGATGGTCTCGTCCGAAGGCGCGTGCGCGGCGTACTACCGCTATCGGCGGCACAATGCGAGCTGAAGATTCTCGCTGCCGCCCTTCGCTACTTCTTATCCCGCGAAGTCAGCAATTGCTCGATGGCTCGCTGGGTTGGCTGTGACTGAAGGACGATCAGACACCGCGACGGCGCGTCGTAATGGATTTCGGCCTGGCCGCCCACGTCGCTCCACGATGAAGGCGCGACGCGGCTCTTGAGCCGTTCGGCCAGCCGCTCGGGCGACACATGGCGGTCGATCCACGATTTGATCGGATAGAACTCCAGTTCGAGCCGCTCGTCGAGTGACTCGGGCGTGGTCACCTGGATGGCGTTGACGCCCACTGTTCGATAGCACAGCCCGAGCGGTTCGAGCAATGCGGCAAGCGCTTGCCCAAACGGTCGGCTCTGGACCGTGAGCGACGCTTCGACGCGATCGGAAGTCTCCGCGGCGGCCATCGCGGCATGATCGACCAGGATGACACTGTCGGTTGCGCCGGCCAAGAATTCCAGGATGGCAGCCAGCGGCGCCGGGTTGTGAAAATTGACGCTCACGGGCCGCTCGATCAGTTGCCGGGCTTGGTCCGTCCGCGTCTCCAGCGTGAACCGATCGGCCCGATCATGACTTCGCAGGGGCTTCTGCCGGGCGTTGCGAAGCCGTTCGCAAAAAACGAGGACTTGCCGATGCACGTCGCCAGTCTGGGTGACCATGAGAGCGCCGCCATCGACTTCGACCCGGCCGCGACCGCCAACCTGCTGCCACGACTCGGGCGCCACGAGCTTGGCAACGGTTGCCGCCAGCTCGGCCATGGCTGCCTTGTCGTCGCCCGCAAGGTCCGAAACCGTGTAGCGAACGGTTCGCAACGCCTCGCGATATTCGGCCGGCCAGGTGACAAGCACTTGCCCGCCATCGGTCACGACAGCCAAGCCGCGTTGTGCGGCGGCGGCCGCCAGCGCACGGCCGACCGTCGTCGTGCCCAGTTGCAGCGTGATCGGGTCCTGGGGCGTCACGTCGAACTGCCACATGGCGTCGGGGTTGAGCGTCACGGGCACGGTGCTCGCCGCGGCGAGCATCTCGATCGCATCGGACAAGCGGATGTCCTTGAAGTCGATGGCCGTCAGGGGGTCTTCCAGCCGGGCGGCAACGTCCACCGGCGTGGGCGCCAGCCGTTTCACCTCGGCAGGGCGGCGATTCTTCGTCGTCGCCGATTCATCCGCCGCCGGCAGCGGATCCGGTTCCACCGGCTTCACATCCTTGGTACGCGTCAGTTCGGTTGTCGGCGCCGTGGCGTCGTGGGCCTTGCCGCCCGGAGCTGCCGCCTTTGCGGGCGACTTGCCTGCCTGAGCGTCAGCGGCCGCCTTGGCATTCGACGAGCGTGGCGGCTGGGTCGTCGGTGTTTGGCTTGCACTTTTGCCCGCGACCGGCGGCGATGGCTTGGGTTGGTCGACGGGCCGGGTTGCGGAAGAGTCGCTCTTGGGCGTGGCGACCGTGGCCGGCGATTTTGCCCTTGCCGCGACGGACGGCGAATTGCCTGAGTCCGTTCGCAACCACGCGAGTGCCATCACGACCGCCGCGATGGCGGCCACGCCGGTGGCAAAGCCCACCCAAAGCGAAGGACTGGAAAGCAATCCTCGCGTGGGAACCAGTTCGAGCGCGTGGACGTCGGTGGCGACTCGGTCGAGCGGGGGCGGGCCAATCGTCGCCTCCGCCGACGGCGTTACATCGCTGGGGGCCCCGGCTGGCTTCCATCCTTCCGGCGGGACGACCCGGACCATGCTTTCGCATCGCGGGCATTCCAAAATGGCCCCGATGGCCGCCTCGGAACGGACCACGAGCCTTGCACGACAGGTGGTGCAGGTAATGGAAAAAATCGCCTTTTCCACAGTTCCGTTCGCCTTGCCAGCAAAAGACTCGCCAACCACTCGGCCTCGCGCCTAGCCCTCACTATTGTACGCCATCCACGGGCAGATGTCATCCGAATGAAACCAGGCGGCTGCCCGTCCGACGTTCTCATGGGATGGCTGTTTTTTGGGGGCGATAACGAAAACTTCCGCGACCAACGACAACATCGGCATTCGGGGCGCGCGGTGTCTTGACAATTCCACGGCCGTGCGGAGAATGTCGCTATAGTCATCAAAGGCTTTGGGGGGCGGCGACTGAAGGGAATGTACAGTCGGCGGCGAAGCGTCGCGGCCTGGACGGCCCCCCCAAGGCTTTTGTCTTTCTCGGTCCCCCTTCTGTCATGCGAGCGGCGCTCCTCTGGTTGCCCGACCGATGATGCCTGTCTGTTTGATCGGTTTGGGCTCAAATCAGGGAGATCGGCGAGCCGCGCTGGACCGTGCGACCGACTGCTTGGCAGCGCATCCGCACATCCATGCGGTTTCCCACAGCACATGGCGCGAGACCGCGCCGGTTGGCGGACCGAAAGGTCAGACCGCGTTCCTCAACGGCGCGGTGCGCATCGAGACCTCCCTCGATCCGCACGAGTTGCTGGACTGCCTGCAAGAAATCGAAAACCAACTTGGGCGTCGACGTGCGGAGCACTGGGGCCCGCGCACGATCGACCTCGATCTGTTGCTGTACGATGAACGGACCATCGAGACACCGTCGTTGACGGCGCCGCATCCACGGCTTGCTTTCCGACGCTTCGTGCTCGAGCCGGCGGCCGAGGTCGCGCCGACCATGCGGCATCCGAAGATCGGCTGGAGCATCGCCCGGCTGCTCGAGCACATCAACACGACGCCGCGGTACGTGGCAATCGCGGGCTCGATCGGCGCCGGTAAAACGCATCTCGCCCAGCGGTTGGCTGATGAGCTGGCCGGCCAACTTATCGCCGAGCAGCCAGACTGGACGCGATTGGACAAGTTTTACGCCGACACGGGGGGCCTCGCCTGGCAAACCGAACTGGAGTTCTTGCGTCACCGGGCTGACTTGCTGACCACCCCAAAGCCGCCGAACGAAGCAAGTTGGACGCTGACCGATTTTTGGTTCGAGCAGTCGGCCGCGTTCGCTCGAGTGTGGCTGTCAAATGACCAGCAGGCGGCCCTTTTGCGGCAACAAGAGCAGTGGTTGCCAACGGTTCCACGGCCGCGGCTGGTCGTGCTGTTGACCGCCCCGGCCAAACTGTTGGCGTCGCGTGTTTCCGGGCGTGGGCGTCCCTGCGAACGGCGGCTTTCGGCCGAGCAACTGGAGCGGATTCAGCAGGCGGTGATCGAGCAGACGGCCCGCCAGGACGTTGGCCCGGTGCTGCGGCTTTCGAGCGAAGACGCGGATGCCGCGTTTGCCGAGGCCCTGGCGGCCGTGCGGGGAATGGAGTAGAAGTGTGTGGTGAAGGAGAATCAGGACCAACTACGATGAGCAATGCGGCGATTAAACTCGTTACCACCATCACTGATTTGCGGGCCCATGTGGCCGCCCTGCGAGACCAAGGCAGACGCATTGGGCTGGTGCCGACGATGGGTGCGTTGCACGAGGGGCATCTGAGCCTCGTCCGCGCCGCTCGGTCCGAGTGCGATTGCACGGTCGTTTCGATCTTCGTCAACCCAAGCCAGTTTGGCCCGAACGAGGATTTCGCCAAATACCCACGCACGCTGGACGCCGACACGGCATTGCTGGCCGGCTGCGGCGCGGATATCGTGTTCGCGCCCAGCAGCGAGGAGGTTTATCGGCCGGAGCACGCTACGTGGGTCGAGCCGGGGCCGGTCGCCGGGCCACTGGAGGGCGAGTGCCGCCCGGGCCATTTTCGCGGCGTGGCGACCATCGTCTTGAAGCTGTTCCATCTGGTGCAGCCAGACGTGGCCTTCTTCGGGCAGAAGGACTACCAGCAGTCGGTCGTGATCCGACGCATGGTGTCGGATCTGAACGTGCCTGTGCGAGTTCAGGTCTGCCCGACGATTCGCGAGCCGGATGGGTTGGCCTTGAGCTCTCGGAATCGGTATCTCGGCCCCGACGAGCGGCGGCAAGCGCTCGTGTTGTCGAAGAGCCTCGAATTGGCGGCCCGACTGGTTGCCGAGGGGCAGCGGCATTCCGCAACGATCCTGGCCAAGATGCGAGAGCTGATCGCAACGGCCCCGGACGCCCGGATCGACTACGCGGCCCTCGTCGATCCCGAGACGTTGCAGCCGGTCGAGGCAGTCGCCGGCGTCACGATGGCCGTGCTGGCCGTCCAGATCGGCGCCACGCGGCTCATCGACAACTATCTGCTCGCAACCGATTAATTACCAGCGGCCTCACAGCGGTCGGCCGTAAAAGCTGCTGAGCGTCCGCACGCGCTGAACCAGGTAGGACACGACCGCCCCCATGACCACGAGGGCGATAGCGAAGATGACGTGCCGGTCGATGCCGGCGTACATCCGCTGATGCAGGTCGGGCCGCCAATAGTAGAAGTCGATGACCGTGACGCCGTAGGAGAGCAGGGAGAGCAGCGTCATGAACCAGACGAATCGCACGCGGAACCACAGCCCCGAGGCCACGATGATCAGCGGATAGCCGACCGTCAAAGCGCTCGTGGCCCCGTAGCCCAGCATGAGCATCGCCAGCAGCGAGAGCGAGTCGAGGACACCCCAGACGTAGCGTGCGGAAAACGTCCAGCGGCGTTCTTCAAACAAGCGTTGGCAAACCACCGAGGCGACGGCCCAAAGTGCGACGATCAACGACACCCGGCCGTGGAAGCGGCTATCAACGCCGCCGGCCACGAAGTTGATCGTCTCGACGCCGTAAAATACGCCAAGTGCCACAAGCCGCAACGCGAGGGCCGGTTTGCGCCGCGTCCAGCTCCAAAACTGTTGGGCAATCGTCGGCGACCGGACGGCCAGCGACTCGCCGCGAGCAAACCGGTCGAGGTCGCCCGCCAATGCCGCCGCCGACGCATAGCGATCCGCCGGTTCCTTGCTCAGGCATTTCAGGCAGATCAGTTCCAGCCCAATGGGGACGCGAGGGTTGAGCTTTCGCGGCTTCGGCGGGTCGCCGCTCAAGACCTCCATCAACGTGTCCAGCGGCGTTTCCGCCTTGAACGGCGGCACACCCGTCAGCAGTTCGTAGAGAATCGCGCCCAGGCTGTAAACGTCCGTTGCTGGACCGACGGCCGCTCGCCGCCCCGACGCTTGTTCCGGGGCCATGTAGCTGGGAGTGCCGGCAATGATGCCGGTGGCCGTTGCCTCCGAACCGGGCAAAAAAACCTTGGCCAAGCCGAAATCGGTCACATAGGGTTCGCCATCGCCGTCGATCAAGATGTTCGATGGCTTCAGGTCGCGGTGAATGATGGATTGCTGGTGCAAGTGTTCGACAGCCCGGGCCACGGTGGCCAGCAGTCGCACGATTTCGACAAAGGTCGCCGGCGGGCGGCGTGTGCCGTCGGCCGTTTCGGCGTTCTCTCCGTTCGCGTCCAGCGGTGGACGATGGTCGTCCGCGATTCGCTGGGCCAGACTTTGGCCGTCGATGTACTCCATCGCGAAAAAGTCTTGCCCTTGAAATTGGCCCACATCGTGAATGTGCACGATGTTCGAGTGGCGCAGTCGGGCGGTCGCCTTGGCCTCGGCCTGGAAGCGTCGCACCAGGTCGGGCGAGGCCAAGTGGCCGGCCAAGATCATCTTCACGGCCACCGAACGCTCGAGGCCCTTCTGCCGAGCCTTGTAGACGACGCCCATGCCGCCGCGGCCGATCTCGCGGATCAGTTCATAGGGGCCAAAGTCTCGCGGCAGCGCGCCGTCGTTGGCCGGCGTGAAAGACTCGTCCACGGCCGGCGGAGCCAACATTTCCAGTGCATCGAGGCAATCGAGCGATCGCGCCAGCTCGGGGTGTTGCCCGAGGAGGGCGGCCCGGTCGGGTCGCTCGCCCGCCTGGAGTTGCGCCAGGTAGGCGTCAAGCAAGTCGAGGGCCTTGTCGTCAATCGGAGCATCGCTCATCGTTGCGGTCCACGGGGACAACGATCCGGCCAATCTCCGACCGTGCAAAACGTCTCAACGGGCCTGGAGTTCGCGGGCGGCCGTCGCCAGAATGTCGTAAAGGTCTTCGAGCCGGTCGATGTCAACGGACGAGAACGCGACTCGAATGTCCGTCTTGCCGTTGGCGATCACACCCACGCCGTACTTGTCCAACAAGTGCTTGCGATAGGTCTCGGCATCGAGCCCCTTCAGACGCAGGCACATGAAGTAACCGGCGTTGAAGGGATAGGCATCCCAGAGGTCGGCGTACTGCGGCGAAGCCAGGATCGCTTGGACCCGCTTGGCGCGCGCTTCGAGGATGTCGTGCTTCTGCCGTTGTTCGGGCCCAATCGAGGGCAAGCTCATGGCCCGGGCCAGCACCGACTGGCCGAGGTGCGAACAGCTCGAGACGGCGCTGCGGATCGCGCCGGCGGCCTTCGTTTCCAACGCCTTGAAAAATGCCGCGGCATCGCCGGCGGCCGTTCCGGCAAACGTCAACATCCCGGCGCGGAAGCCCCAGACGAACTGCTCCTTGGTCGGACCGTCGACCTTCACGGCCAGCAGACGCGGATGGCAGCCGGCCAGCCGGGCGAACAGCGACTCCTGGGCAACGTCTTCGCCGTAGAACAGACCAAAATAGGCGTCGTCCGCAACGACGACCAGATTGCGGCCCTCTTCGGCCGCCTTTTGCAAGACGCCGACCGTCTCGTCCATCTCGGACCGGGTGAGTGAATAGCCGGTCGGATTGTTCGGGAAGTTGAGAATAACAATGGTCTTCGATCCGATGGGGCGCGCGTCCAACGCCTGGCGAAGCACGGCCACGTTGAAACCGCCAGCAGCGTTAAACAACGGATAGGTCGCCATTTGGGCCAAACGCCGAATGCCCAGGACCAAGTCGTAGTTCTCCCAGTAGTGGTCGGGAAGCAGTACGAGGTCGCCCTTGTCGACGAACAGGTCGGCCAGGACGCTCAGGGCGTGCGTGACGCCGCCGGTCACGACCGGCATCGAGAACTGCTTGCCGGCCAAGCTGGGATTCTTGGCCAGCAGCGCCTCGCGCCAGTGGTTGCGCAGATCGGCTCGACCGGTTGTCGGAGCATAGGTCAGTGCCTCGGTCGGATCCAGCCCGTTGAAGAACTGCATGATCGAGGGCAGGAACATCGGGTGGCCGTCTTCCCGAGCAATGCCGATCGTCGCGTTATAGCGATTGGCTTTCTCCCGGGCCTCGGCGCTCTGGGCCAGAATGCCCTTGGGGAAGTAGAGCCGCCGGCCGAAGTCCGACATCATCGCAAAGACGTGCGGGTTTTCACGTTCGATGGTTCGGTTGAGTTCCGCCGCCAAAGGGCGAATTGCTTCACCGGCGGGCAGGAGCCGCAGGCCGGAGGCCGCGTTCGCGTCCGATGCGATTTGGCCGAGCCGTTGGCAAAGCCGCTCCCGTTCGTCCCGCAGGGCCTCGGGCAACCGCTGACCAAACTGCTCGAAGAACGTCGCGACGCTCTTGGCCTCTTCCGTCCAGTCGGCCGAATCCACGGCCACGAGCTTTTCGACCAGGTCGCGTGAAAGGTTCAAGCCCGTCAGGTCCAGGCTTTCAGGCGTGGGCACGTAGCCGATCGGCGTCTCGCGGGCATCGGCCTCGCCGCGGCAACGATTGAGAATCCACTCGATGACGCGCAGGTTTTCGCCATAGCCAGGCCAGAGGAACTTGCCGTTCTCGTCCGTGCGGAACCAGTTGACGTGGAAAATCTTCGGCGGATGAGTCAGTCGCTTGCCCATTTCAAGCCAATGCTCGAAATAGTCGCCCATGTGATAGCCGCAGAAGGGGATCATGGCCATCGGGTCGCGGCGCAACTGGCCAAGCTTGCCCACCTGGGCGGCTGTTCGCTCGGAAGCCATCGTCGCGCCGACAAACACGCCGTGCTGCCAGTCGAACGACTGGTAAACCAACGGGGCGACGTGGGCCCGGCGACCGCCGAAAATGATCGCCGAAATGGGCACGCCTTGCGGGTGTTGGGCCTTCGGCGAATACGACGGACACTGGTCGATCGGCGCGGTGAAGCGGCTGTTCGGGTGCGCGCCGGGGATCGGCTTGCCGTTTTCGTCCTTCATGCCGGGGCGCCAGGGTCGGCCCTGCCAATCCCAGCCCTCGGCCGGCGGCTGTCCCTCGCCGCCTTCCCACCAGACGGTGCCGTCTTTCGCCAAGAGCACGTTCGTGTAGATCGTGTTCCGAGCGACCGTCTTGAGCATACTGGGATTGCTCTTCGAGTTCGTGCCCGGGGCGACCCCAAAGAAGCCCTTTTCGGGGTTGATGGCGCGCAGCCGGCCCTCGGAGTCCACCCGCATCCAGGCAATGTCGTCGCCGACGGTCCAAATGCGATAGCCCTTGATGCGGAGGCCTTCGGGCGGGACCATCATGGCGAGGTTTGTCTTGCCGCAGGCGCTCGGGAACGCGGCGGCGATGTATTCAACGCGGCCGGCTGGATTCTCGATGCCAAGGATCAGCATGTGCTCGGCCATCCAGCCTTCCTGGCGGCCCAGGAAGCTGGCGATCCGCAGGGCGAGGCACTTCTTGCCCAGCAGCACGTTGCCGCCATAGCCCGAGCCGACGCTCCAGATGGCGTTGTCCTCGGGAAAGTGCAGGATTAGCCGTCGCTTGATGTCCAGTTCGGCCTTGCCGTGCAGGCACTTGGTGAACTCGCCATCGGCGCCAAGCTGTTCGAGGACTGGCGTGCCGACGTGGGTCATGATTCCCATATTGAGCACGACGTAGATGCTGTCGGTCAGTTCAACGCCAATCTTGCTGAACGGCGAGCCCACCGGTCCCATCGAAAATGGGATGACGTACATCGTGCGGCCCTTCATCGAGCCGGCGAAGATTTCGCGTGCCCGGCGGTAGCCTTCCTCGGGCAAGAGCCAGTTGTTCGTGGGGCCGGCGTCTTCTTTTCGGCTGGTGCAAATGAAGGTCAGCTCTTCGGTTCGCGCCACGTCATTGACCGCCGTGCGGTGGTAGACACAGCCGGGCAACTTCTGCTGGTCGAGCTCGATCAGTTCGCCCGTTGCGAGCGCTTCGCGGGTGAGCCGCTGCTTCTCGGCTTCCGAACCATCGATCCAAACCACCTGGTCCGGCCCACACATGCGAGCCATCTCATCCACCCACTGCTGCAATTTCCGATTCTGATTCACGATGCTGAACGATGCCTCCCACGAGTGACGCCACGGACGACAGGGTATAATGCCATCAGTATTGCGGGCGGGGGGAGGCAATGCAAGGGCCGGGCCTTTGGACTAATGCTGGTTGCTGTTATGTGTCGTTTTGCTCATCCTGCTGAAATCCCGCCGGCCGAACTGTTGGCCCAGTGCGACATTCGGTTCGTTCGCCGCTCGGGACCGGGCGGCCAGCATCGCAACAAGGTGGCCACGGCCGTCGTGCTGCGGCATCGGCCAACCGGCGTCTCGGCCGAGGCCAGCGAGCGACGCAGCCAGGCGGAGAATCGTGAGGTGGCGCTCGGCCGGCTTCGGATCAATCTGGCCCTGGAGCTGCGCGGCAGCCGCAACGGCGACGCCGCGCCGAGCGCGCTTTGGCGGTCCCGGTGCATGGGCGGTCAGCTTCGCGTCGCCGTGGCCCACGAGGACTTTCCCGCCCTGCTGGCCGAGGCGTTGGACGTCCTGGCCGCCAAGCGGTTCGACCAACGCGCAGCCAGCGAGGTACTCGGTTGCACGTCCACCCAGTTGGTCAGGCTCCTCCAGAAAGAGCCTCGAGCCATGGCGCGGCTCAACGTGGAGCGAGAGCGGCGGGGGCTGCCACGACTCCGATAGAAGTCCTTTCTGAATCGCCCAGATCGCCCAACTGTTCTTGACGCCGAACGGCCGGATTCCCGATAATCCCGCCCGCGGATCGGGTAGCGACGGGCGTGTGGCGCGACCGCAGTTCGCACATTCGCGGTAAGGAGACTTTCGTGCAACCGACTCGTTCCTTGCGACGACTGACCCCACTGTGCTCTCTGGTGGTTTGTTTGGCCGGTTGCGCGACCGGCAGCCACACGGGCGATGGCGCTCTGTTTGGCGGCATTCTCGGCGCTGGCACCGGCGCGATCGTCGGACACGCCGTTGGGAACACCGGTGCTGGGGCGCTCGTCGGCGCCGGCGTGGGCGCCCTCGGCGGCGCGGCCGTCGGCAACGCCATGGACGAGTCCGAGGCCCGGAATCAAGCCATTGCCCAGCAGCTTGGCCGCCCGGTCGCTCCAGGGGCCGTGACCGTCAGCGATGTCGTGGCCATGACTCGCGCGGGCGTCCGCGAAGACCTGATGATCCATCACATCCGCGACCACCGCATGGCCGCGCCGCTGACGACCGAGGATCTCATCAATCTGCCGCAGCAAGGCGTCAGCTCGCAAGTGATCGCCGCGATGCAGGCATCGCCGCCGCGGCCGGTCGTTGTCGAACCCGCCCCGGGCTATTATCCGGAGCCCTACTACGGTCCGGGCATCTACATCGGCACGGCGCCCCCGCCGCCTCACCACCATCCGCCCTGCTGGTAATGGATTCATCACGCCCCGCGTGATGCCGGCGAGACGCTCGCTTATTCGACAAATTTGCGAATGTGGTCCACCTCGTCGCGAATCTGAGCGACCTGTTGCCGGAGGTCGGCCAAATCGCGCCGCAGCTCTTCGATCGACGGATTGACGGCCGCCGGATGACCGACGGCTGCCGGCTGGCGCACAGGGCTTGTCGAATCGGTGTCGTCACGGGGCTGTGCCACCGGCGCACCGCCCCGGTACTTCTCGCGAAGCGATTCGATCTCGCGCGGTGAGTACAAGGCGTGGCTGACGACATGCCCACGGCCTGGCGGGGTGAAGCCCAACACGAGCCCCTTCGCCTTCAGCGAATCGACCACCGGTTGCAGGGCCGCGAGGTCGGCAATCGGTTCCATTCGGGCCGCCCGGCTACGCAGCTCGCCGACGGTTTGGTCACCGCGAAGCAGCAATTCAATCATCACGGCCGACTCGACCTTGTCGACGCCGAGCCATTCGTAGAGGTAATGGCGATACTTCTGGACGCGGCCGCCGCCCTCGACGAGTGCGACTGCGCCCAAAGCGCGAAGCCGGTCGAGCGACTCTTCGACCTGATCGGGCTCGATCTCCATGAGCGGCCAGCGGTTGCTCTTTTGGTTGCAGCCCGTGCAGACCGAGTTCAGACTCATCGGATAGCCATCGGGTGTCGTCTTGGCCTTCTCGCCCAATACGCCGAGCACGCGGCGGTCGATGGCCCCCAAGGGCTGCCAACGGTGTTGAGGCGTCGTGGTCGGTGGCTCTGTCGAGGATGGCTCCGTCATCGTGATACTCCTTGGGATGTGGCCATAGTAGCACACGCTCCCTTGCATGCCAACGGCCGCGCCGCGGGTTGGCCGGTCGATTGACACTCGCGAAGCGGCGCCGATATAATCGGCCCCCAGCAAGCCTTCTACCCCTGGAATGCCCCATGCAAGAACTCGCCGCGCAGATCGCTCAGGCCACCGATGTCATTCAAGCCCACTGGGGCGAGCGGCCCTACGCGGGCATTGTTCTCGGGACCGGGCTTGGGAGCGTTGCCGGCGAAATCGAACGCTCGGTGACGCTGGACTACGGCATGATTCCGCACTTTCCGCAATCGACGACCGTCGGCCACACGGGCCAATTGGTTTGCGGATTGTTGCGTGGCGTGCCGGTCGTCGCGATGGAAGGCCGCTTCCACGCCTACGAAGGCTACTCGCACCGCCAGATTACGTTTCCGATTCGCGTCATGCGGGCGCTGGGCGCCGAACTGCTGATCGTCTCGAACGCTTGTGGCGGCATGAACCCTAACTACGGACTCGGCGACATCGTTGCCATTGACGATCACATCAACCTGATGGGCGACAACCCGCTCGTGGGCGTCAACGACGACCGCCTTGGGCCGCGATTCCCGGACATGAGCCGCCCGTACGACCCGGTGCTCATCCGCCGCACGCTGGAAATCGCCCGGCGTGAGGACTTCGTCGCCCACAAGGGCGTCTATGTGGCCGTCATGGGGCCAAACCTTGAGACCCGGGCCGAGTATCGCTTCTTGCGGGCCATCGGGGCCGATATGGTCGGCATGTCCACGGTGCCCGAGGTGCTTGTCGCAGTCCATGCCGGCATGCGCGTCCTGGGCCTCTCGGTCATCACGGATCTCTGTTTGCCTGACGCCCTGAAGCCGGCCAACATCGAAGAGATCATCGTCACGGCGAACAGCGCCGAGCCCAAGCTGCGGAAGATTGTCCTGGGCGTCCTGGAGCAGGCGGCCGACGGATCTTGAGTCGGGCAAGCGGGCGATAGCCTTCTTGTGGTATGCCTGACCGTGGGTTTCGGACCCGCTGTTGGCTAATCGAGGTACCCCCACCGCCGGTCCTTAAAGCCGTAGATCTTTCGACCAAACGGCGGAACAACGTACCACACAAGGATGGGATTTTCATCACAGTTCCAATACAGGAAGTCGCCCCACATCAGGCAATACTTGGCCCGCGGAATGGATGGCAAGTACTGAGGTATGAGCTCGTTAAGCGTTTTCGGAAACGTGCCGTTCGCGGCGTGGAATTGCTCACAAGCCGAGATGATTCGCGGGGCGTTCATCTTCGCGATCCGATACTGCACGGCGTTATTGGCCAAAACGAGCCCCAACGTTAGGGCTGGAATGGCAATTCTTAAAAGAGCAACTCTCCAACCGGGACGCTCAATCAGATTCTTCTGGATGCTGATAAGAAACCAAATCGGGCAGACCAAAGCCGACATCAAGAACGTTCCGCCGAGACCGGCATCCCAGGCGATTAGTGCCAACGCGCCGCAAACGCTCCGTTGAATGCCACGACGAGGCCGCATGTTGCGAGCAGGGCGATCTCCATCGCTGTTCCGCCACGACGAGGTTTTTTCCATCTCCCGGAGACGAGTGACGGAGTTCTTCGCGTAAACCGCTTCCGGCCGATCGCCCCATTTGTCGATTGCCTGCTCGTAGAGTGAAATCGCGTCATCCCACGCACCGCGTTTTTCGAGCTGAACTGCCTTGTCAAACAGTTCGTCCAGTTCATTCGTGGTTCCCATTTCAACGACTTCCTTTCATGGCCACGACGAAACTTCGGCGTGTCGAAACGCTTCGTTCTTTTTCGGGTCCCACTATGTTGGGGGTTTGTATGTTAACGCGCCACTCCAACACGGTCAATCTCCGTTGCATCCGTCGAACAAGCGTGGTTTACTAACGCTTTGCGCCGATAACCTTCTAAGGTGCGCGGACGCACCAGGACGCCAAACCGAATGACGCATGGTGCGTTGCACGCATCGTATCTTCCATGTTCCAGCCTGTTGAAAGCTCCGTTTCCTTCCCAAAACTCGAAGAACAAGTCGCCCAATTCTGGAAAGAGCGGGCCATCTACGAGAAATCGCTGGCCGCCCGGACCGGACGACCGTCGTTCGTCTTCTACGAAGGACCGCCGACGGCCAATGGCCTGCCGCACCCGGGCCACTGCCTGACGCGGGCGATCAAGGATCTGTTCCCCCGCTACAGGACCATGCGCGGATTCCACTGCCAGCGCAAGGCAGGCTGGGACACGCACGGCCTGCCCGTCGAGGTCGAGGTCTGCAAGGAGCTGGGCATCCACTCGAAAGAGGAGATCGAGGCCTACGGCGTCGAACCGTTTATCCGCAAGTGCCTCGAAAGCGTCTTCCGCTATACGCGCGAGTGGGAGCAACTGACCGAGCGGCTCGGCTTTTGGATCCACTTGGACGAAGCCTACGTCACCTACCACCAGAGCTACGTCGAAAGCGTCTGGTGGTCGCTCAAGTCACTCTTCGATCGCGGGCTGCTCTATCAGGGCCACAAGATCGTTTGGTGGTGGGCGCAAGGCGGCACGGCCTTGAGCAGCGGCGAGGTCGGCCAGGGGTATCGTGAAGTGGCCGACCCGAGCGTGTTCGTGCGTTTTCCACTTGTCGAAAGGGGAAAGGGCGATCTGCTGGCAGATGCGGATCTCTTGGTTTGGACCACGACGCCCTGGACGTTGCCGAGCAATCAGTTCGCCGCCGTGAAGCCCGACTTGGAATATTCGGTCGTGGCCGTCGAAGGCGAGTCGCGGCGACTTGTCCTTGCGTCGGCCCTGGTCGAAACGGTTTCTCAAAAAGCGAACAAGGAGTTCACGGTCGTAGGGACGCTTTCCGGCGAAAAGTTGATTGGCCTTCGCTATCGGCCGCCGTTTGACCACTACTACCGCCAGCAAGGCGACCAGCAAGGGCAACTCAAGCAAGGCGGTCGCGAGCACATCGCTTGGCGCGTCGTGGCGGCCGATTTCGTCACGATCGACACGGGAACGGGCATTGTCCATCAAGCGCCGGCCTTCGGCGAGGTTGACTTCGATCTGCTCCAGGCCGAACACGCTCGATTTGTCGATGGCGAAGGTCCGACGCTGATCTGCTCGGTTGCCCCCGATGGCACATTCACCGACGAAACGCCCGAGTACAAAGGCCGGTGGGTCAAGGACTGCGATCGCGACATCATTCGCCAACTGAAGGCCGAAGGGAAGTTGTTCCACCAAGAGCAGTACCTGCACGACTATCCGTTCTGCTGGCGGGCCGAGGAAGACCCGCTGATCCAATATCCTCGCAAGAGCTGGTTCATCCGCACCACCGCTTTCAAGGAGAAGATGCTCGAAAACAACAGCCACATCAACTGGCTGCCCGAGCACATTAAGAACGGCCGTTTTGGCAACTTCTTGGAGACGAACGTCGATTGGGCCCTGTCGCGCGAACGCTACTGGGGCACGCCGCTGCCGATCTGGCGGTGCAGCGAGACCGGACGGATGGAGGCCATCGGCAGCTATACCGAACTGTTGGCCAAGCCGGGCGTCCAGGGCGTCGAGGTCTGGGAAAAGGCCAAACGCGACAACCCCGAGTTGGCCGACGACCTGAAGGTCCACAAGCCGTACATTGACGCGATGACCTATCAGTCGCCATATCACGCCAGCGGCCGCATGGAGCGCGTTTCGGAGGTGATCGACTGCTGGTTCGATTCGGGCGCGATGCCGTTCGCCCAGTGGGGCTATCCGCACAAACCGGGCTCGGCCGAGCGGTTCCGCGAGCAGTTTCCGGCCGACTTCATCAGTGAAGCGCTCGACCAGACCCGCGGCTGGTTCTACAGCCAGTTGGCCATCAGCACGCTGATGTTCAGTGAGGAAGACGAGACTGCAAAGCCGCAAGCGGCTCCATCCTTCCCCTATCCGCATCCGTTCCGCAATTGCATCGTGTTGGGCCTGATGCTGGGCGAGGACGGGCAGAAGATGTCCAAAAGCAAGCGGAACTACCGCGACCCGGGCGATATCTTCAACCTCTACGGGGCCGACGCTCTGCGGTGGTACTTCTTCGCCAATCAGCCGCCGTGGACCTCGATTCGCTACAGCGAGCAGGCGATCAAGGACTGCATCCCCGAGTTCCTGCTGCGCCTCTGGAACGTTTACAGCTTCTTCGTCATTTACGCCAACATCGACGGGTTCGATCCGGCCGCCGCGTTGGCGCGAGCCGGCGTCTCGCCCGGCCAACTCCGTCCCGAGGCCCTCTCGAAGGCCGACGGTTATCGTCCGGTGGCCGACCGTGGCGAGCTGGACCGCTGGATCTTGAGCGAGTTGAGCCGCACGGTCCGCGCCGTGGTCGAGAACATGGACGCCTACGACAACTACAACGCCTGCGCCCGGCTGACCGAGTTCGTCGACGCCCTGAGCAACTGGTATGTCCGCCGCAGCCGCGATCGGTTCTGGAGCAGCGGCAAGGCCGACGAATCGACCGACAAGACCGATGCCTACTGGACGCTCTACGAGTGCCTGCTGACGACCTGCAAGCTGATCGCTCCGTTCGTCCCGTTTCTGGCCGAGGGGATGTGGCAAAATCTGGCCGTCGCCGCGTTTTGCGAAGAAAACAGCTCGCACGGAGCGGTTTCCGAAAGCGTTCATCTCTGCGACTTCCCAACGGCCGACGTGTCGGCGATTGACGAGGATCTTTCGGCCCGCATGACGCTGATGCGCGAGGTCGTGTCGCTGGGCCGCAGTGCGCGGATGGGCGCCAAACTGAAAGTTCGCCAGCCGCTTTCATGCGTCGAGGTCGTATTGGCCGACGCGACGCATCAAGCTTGGCTCGAAGAACACGCGGCCCTGATCTGTGACGAACTGAACGTCAAACGGGTCGAGTTCATCGGGCACGCGGAGCAGTACATTACATACACGGTGCTGCCCGACCTGAAGCGGCTCGGTCCCAAGCTGGGCAAGCGGCTGCCGGCCCTCCGCAAGGCGTTGGCCGAGGCCGACGCGGCCAAATTGCTGGCCGAGCTGGAGTCGGCTGGCACGGCGACGCTCTCGTTGGCCGATGGGCCGGTCGCGCTCAGCTCGGAAGACATCCAAGTCCGCCTGCAAGCCAAAGAAGGCTGGGCGGCCGCCCAGGGTCGCGCGGTCGTCGTGGTGCTTTCGACCGAGCTAACCGACCAGCTTATTCTCGAGGGGCTCGCCCGCGAGTTGGTCCGCACGATCCAGGACCGCCGCAAGGAGATGGATTGCCAGTTTACCGACCGAATCGCGGTGGGGCTCGTCACCGACTCGGCCGACCTGAAGGCGGCGATCGACCAGTTCCGCGACTACATCCGCGGCGAAACGTTGGCAGAGGAGCTTGCCCTCGGGCCGGTCGGAAACGCCGAGCCGGTCACGGTTGACGTGGCCGGACACGCAACGTCGCTGTACGTCCGGGTGACCTAGCCGGTCCCGCTCAGTTGCCCAACGGCAGGTTCTCGTGCATCGGACTGCCAAAGGACCAGCGGTCCTCGGGTCGGCGCAATACTTCGCCAAGCACGAACGCCTGGCGAACCGAGCTCGGGTTGGAAAATACGTCGAGCACACCGTCGGCCAGCGATCCAAGGACCTCGGGCGGTGTCTCGACCGTTGGCTCCACGGCCGCAGGCGCTAAAGCCGTTTCGCCGGGCGTGGCGGCCAAATTGCTGACGTCGTGGTCGAACACCTGATGCAAATGCTGATCCGCCTCCTGATCGGCCCTGGACACTTCCTCGCCAAGATGGTCGGCACGCTGGGTAAACCCTTCAGCGTCCAGATATTTCCGAACGTGCTCGGTCACCTTTCCTCCGACGGGACTTTCCTTGGCGGCCACGTCCGCACGAACGGGCTGGGCGGTCAACGGGGCCGACGGCTGAACCCGTGGCGGTTTGGCTGCGGTCGGTCGCCCCGGCGCTGTGCCGCGTCGTTGCGCCGCGCGACGCAGAAACTCGTCGATCTCGTCCGCCACGTCGCCGCGGACAGGCCGCGTGGGCGCATCGGGACGCGGACCATTGACAGGCGGTTTTCCCTGACGCACGGACGCCATGAGCCGCGCGATACCGGCAATGCCACCGATCACAAGGATCAGAATGAACTTGACCAGCTCGGCATCAGCGTCTGCAAACAGCGGCAAACCGAAAGCACTCATCCCGTCGCGCTCGTTTTTCTGCCGGTCGTAGTCAGGCCGGCCTTGGCGATAGAAGAACGCATGTCCGTATCGGCTTGAATATTGCGAAGCCGGTAGTAGTCGATCAGCCCGAGCTTGCCCGAGTGGAAGGCGTGGGCAATGGCCTTGGGCACTTCGGCCTCGGCCTCGAGCACTTTCGCACGGCTTTGCTCGATCTGGGCGATCATTTCCTGCTCCTCGGCGACGGCCATCGCACGTCGCCCCTCGGCGTTCGCTCGGGCGACCCGCATATCAGCCTCGGCCTGGTCGGCCTGCAACCGAGCGCCGATGTTGTCGCCCACGTCGACGTCGGCAATGTCGATCGACACGATCTCAAAGGCCGTTTGGGCGTCGAGCCGGCGTGCCAGCACGGTTTTCGAGATGCGATCTGGATTAGCAAGCACTTCGAGGTGCGAACGGGACGAACCAATGGCGCTGACGATTCCCTCGCCGACCCGGGCGATAATGGTCTCTTCGGTGGCCCCGCCGATCAACTGCCGCAGGTTCGCGCGAACAGTCACTCGCGCTCGGACCTTCAATTGTATGCCGTTCTGGGCAACGCCGTCCAACGATTCCTTGCCCATGCTGCGGCCAGGGCAGTCGATGACCATGGGATAGACGCTCGTCTGGACGGCTTCGAGCACGTTGCGGCCCGCCAGGTCGATGGCAGTGGCCAACTTGAAATCGAGCTCGACAAGCTTGGCCTTTCCGGCGGCGATCAGCGAGCGAACGACCAGCGGGACGTTGCCGCCGGCCAAATAGTGCATTTCCAGGCTTTTGGAGGTGACGCCCGCGTCGTCGCCGATTCCCGCCTGGACGGCCATGATCTTGCTGCGGACAATCACGGACGCGTTGACCTTGCGGAACCACATGCCAACCAGGTCGAAGAAGCCGATGCCGGCTCCCGTGGTCACCGACTGAATCCAGAGCCGGAAGAAGTTGGCGAAAATCGCCACCACGACCAGTGCCACGACCAACAGGACGACAATCCCGGCCGTGATCAGAATATGGATCGTCTGCGTTCTAGACGCCTCGGCCAGCAACCACATCGTCAACTCCGAGCGGGGTAAGTGTTTTGTTGAAAGACTGCGCGGCTGACTGCCGCTCCTAGCATCCCGGAAGACCCTGGCACTGTCAAGCAGGGGGGAGGTCGAATAGGTCGTCGTAGTCTTCCTGCAAAGGATTCTTGGGCACAGCGATTTCGGCCTCATCGATCGGCCGCACCACGACGCGGAGGCCCCGCACCTGGACGACGCGGACCGGCTGACCGACGTCGATCGGCATGCCCTCGCTGACGGCGTCGATCGTTTCCCCGTCGATGGTCACGGCACCGCTCAGCAGGAGTTTGCTTATCGCGCGACCCGTGCGGCCAATGAACCCTTTGAGCCGCTCCTTCTCCTTTGCGTCGGGCAGGACATCTTCGCCCTTGGGAGCCATTAGCAGCACGCGGCGGCCCATGGCCGTTTTGGGCCAGTACTTGAAGGCCAGCGCCAGAAGCGCAACGAGGCCAACCGGAACGCCCAGCAGGAAGACGATCCCGACAACCACGTTCTGGTAAAATGCCATGACGATGGCCGCCACCAGGGCAGACGCCGCCAGGAAGCCCA
The DNA here is from genome assembly GCA_039698035.1 of Thermoguttaceae bacterium. Classification (GTDB taxonomy): domain Bacteria; phylum Planctomycetota; class Planctomycetia; order Pirellulales; family Thermoguttaceae; genus JAJFUI01. Next base: position 99,743 of record JBDKSW010000002.1, read on the forward strand.
AGACACCGGCCGACGGAAAGAACACCTCCAAAAGGGTTAGTAACGCGCCAAGAAACAGCAGGAGAATGGCCCAGATGAGGTACATTTTGTCCGTTCGGCTTGTGACCGTCCTTTGGCGATGGCGAAAATCTCAACCCCAACGCGCTCCTTGGGGTGGGCCTTGGCGTCATCCAAATGACGCATATTAGAGTAGTCGTTGACGCCCTGTTCCGCAAGATTCTACGGGCGGCGGAAACCATTCCTTTGGCCACACGAATGACTACGTCGAACCAACGCTCCAAGACTGATGCATCAGCCGGCACGACCGCCATCGATTGGCAGGCCGCGTTGGCTGCCCACGAGCGTTGGCTCCGCGTGGTCGTGTGTGCCAGACTGGGCGAACCGCAGGCGATCGACGAGGTGATGCAGGACGTGGCCGTGGCGGCCGTGCGACAACGGGCGCCGCTGACCGATGCGTCCAAAGTCGCTCCGTGGCTGTATCAGTTGGCCGTGCGTCAGGCGTTGCTGTACCGTCGAAAGCAGGGGCGGCGGCGCAAGCTGATCGACCGCTACGCCACGCGGTTCCAGCCCAGCGAGACGGACGTCCGACAGGCCGAACCGCTCGACTGGTTGCTGTCCGAAGAACGTCGCCGGCTGGTTTGCGACGCAATGCGTCGGCTGCCGGGCCGGGACGCCGAAATCTTGATGCTGAAATACAACGAAAATTGGAGCTATCGGGCCCTGGCCGAACGGCTGGGCATTAGTCACAGCGCTGTCGAGGCGCGGCTCCATCGAGCGCGTGGCCGGCTGCGTGAACAGTTGGCCGCTCTCGATGTGACGCCCACCGGTGTGTAGCGGAACCGATCATGAATCCCACGAATGATACCGACGACGTTCGCTTTGACCGCCTGGTGGATGGCGAACTGAGCGAAACCGAGCGCCGCGAGTTGTTGGCCGGGCTCGACAACGAGTCGGGCGGATGGCGACGCTGTGCCTTGGCGTTTCTCGAAGCCCAATGCTGGAGGCAAGTCCTCGGCGACATGGCCCAGCCGAGGCCCGAGCCAAAGGTGAATCGGCCGGTTGTAACGCGGCGTCCACCCTGGCTGAGCCGGGTGACGACGGGAACCGCCATGGCCGCCAGCTTCCTCGTGGCGTTGTGGCTCGTGTCCTGGGCGTCCCGGCAGGGCCCTGTCGGCACATTGCATGCCCCCGGAAACAACGACATTGCACACGTCAGCCAACCCATGAACCGGGCGGCCGAGGATGCAACCGGTCGCAGCCAGTCGTCGCCTTCGAGTCCGTGGCAACTGGTCACGCTCTCGACGCCCGACAACCAAGGGCGGTCGATTCGTCTGCCGGCCATCGAAGGCAACGGCGTCGATCGGCGATGGCTGCAAAACCTTCCGCCGGCGATTCCCGACGACGTTCTCGGGGCGTTGGCGCGCACGGGCCATCAGGTTCAGCAGCGGCGTCAATTGGTCCCCATCTCGGCGCAAGACGGGCGGCGGTTGGTCGTCCCCGTCGATCAGGTCGAGGTGCATTACACGGGAAATCCAACGTATTGATTCGTCCCTCGCGGTTTACGCCAGGGATCGGGGGGGAAGGCAAGACGACCGACGATCTCGGTGACGTTCATAATCACAACCACGGTTGTAGCGTGCGATACGCGGCTCAATAGCGAGCGAAGGAGTAGGTCATGTCCAAAATGATTTCAACAAGCTGTGCGATGTTGGGCCTTGTGGGCATCGCCATGGCAATGGCGCAGCCAGCCGCCGCGCAGCAATCGCCGCGCGAGAGCGGACCGCTCTCCATAACGGCCGACTCGGACGGCAACGTCCTGTTCATGGCGACGACTCCAGAGTTGGGCCAGTACTGGCTTGGCGTCGAATGTCTACCGATGATGCCGGCCTTGCGAGCCCAGTTGGGGTTGCCAGAAAACCAGGGGCTCCTGGTGGGTGGCGTTGCGCCGGAGAGTCCCGCGGCCAAGGCTGGCATCGAGCGGCATGACGTCCTGGTTCGCCTTGCCGGAAAGCCGTTAGGAGAAGTCCGCGACCTGATGCAGGCCATCGACTCGGCCAAGGGCGCCAAGCTAACCGTCGAGCTCATCCGCGGCGGCAAAATGAAGACCCTGGAAGCCACGCCCGGCAAGCGACCGTCGCCACAGGTCGGACAGAAGATGTCGCCGCCGCCCGAGGCCGCCGATTGGAACACGATTCAGAAATGGATGGAAGGCATGGTTGGCCATGGGGAATCACCGCTCCCGCGTCGGCCCATGCGGTTTCAACTGCTCGGTCCTGGCGTCTTCGATGTGCTGGAACCCAGGCCGTTGCCGCCGGACATGAGCATCGTCGTCAGCCGCGAAGGAAATAAGCCGGCGCGGATCATCGTTCATCGCGGCGACAAGAAGTGGGAAGTCAGCGAAAAGGAACTCGACAAACTGCCGGCCGACCTGCGGCCCTTCGTCGATCCGATGCTCGGTCGCCCAACCGTTAGCTTGTCGCGCGGAGCGAATCTGCCCGAAATGACCAAGCTGCCCGCCTCCGGCGCGTTCGAGCAACAACTTCAGAGGCGGCTCGACGCAATGGACCTTCGCATCGAGAGACTGTTGCGGGCGGTCGACGCGCTGCATGCCGAACACGGACAAGAGCCGGCCGAATCGCACACGGCACAACCGAACAAGTGAGCGACCCACCTCCGCAGTTCCCCGCTGCGGGCCAGAGGGACGGCGTCGGGGCGCGGCCTCGATGCCGTTCCTTTGCGTTTAATGATTTCCGACTACAGCAGGCTTTCCAGCAGCAGTCGGATTTTGCGCATCTCGGTCAGTTGATCGAGTTCGGGCGCGGCCTGGATATCGACGCAGAGTGCCCGGTCGTAGCGGACCTTGTTGAGCTGATTCACAAGCCGCCCGTACTCGATGTCGCCCTGGCCGACGCGGACCTGCAACTGGTCCTTCGAGGTGTCGCGAAGACGCACGTGGTAGACGTATTTCATGACGTGGTCGTAATCGACGCCGCCGCGGGGGCCATAGACGTAGTGGCTTGGATCGAGCGTAATGCCCAGGCCCTTGACGCTGTCGCAGAGGACGATGGCAGTGTCCGGATTTTCGGTCATATGGCCCACTTCGGTGAGCAGCCCGACCCGGATCCCCTCGCGGGACGCCAACGCGACCATGGCCCGAAGCCGCTCGACCTCGGCATTGAACGGGGTGCCCAATTCGCCCGATCGAACCGTGATCGTGACCACCTTGATGGCCTTGGCCAATTGGCAGCAGGCGGCAAACTGGTGGTAATACTCCGGCTCGGGCGCGCTGATGTCGACGCTGAGGGCGACGGGCGTCAATCGGTGCATCTGGCGACAGAGCGTGATGCACTTTTCGGGGTTCGCCAGCACGTCAGAAGGCTTCATATGCCCGTCCTGCTCGTGAACCATGATCTCGACGGACGTGTATTCCAATTCCACCAGTTGCAACAGCGCGGCATCCAACGGCATCTGGGCGAAGCAACGGCTCGAAGCGGCAACGAACATGCGACGACTCCTTTCAGACTCGGATTAGATCGGCCCCTAGCTTACCGTGTTCCGACCGGTTCTGGCAACACCGGGGCTGCCAGCTTTTGCGGCGAGACCCGTGGGGTCGCCGTCCGAGGTCGATCGCTGTAGAATGAACGTCAGTCAATCGAGCCTGGCCCACCGGAGAACCCGATGATGGATTCGTCCCCTCTGCCGGATGCGTTCATGCAGCCACCCGTGCAACCCGAGGTTGTTGGCGAGCCGACCGCGCCGTCACGACGGAAGCGAAGCCTGTTGGGCCGCTTGCTTTGGAGCTTCTTGGTGCTCGCCCTGCTGAGCTCGTTGGCCGCGAACCTTCTGCTGTTCGTGGCGATTGGCGTTCTTGGCGTTGGCTCGATCGATGAGGACCGCGTCCAGGAGAAGTTCGTATCCGGCAACCGATCGGGCCCCAATAAAGTGGCCATCCTTTCCATCGAAGGGACCATTCTCAGCACCGAGGGGTTCTTCCGGCAACAGATTGACCATGCCCGGAGAGACGCCGCGACCGGCGACCTGAAGGCGATCGTCGTGCGGGTCAACTCGCCCGGCGGCACCATCACCGGCAGCGATTACATGCTCCATCACCTCCGCAAACTGGCCGATGACCACCATATTCCCCTCGTGGTCAGCATGGGCGACCTGGCGGCCAGCGGCGGCTACTACGTCTCGATGTGTGTGGGCGACACGGAAGACGCCATCTTCGCCGAGCCGACTACCTGGACCGGTTCGATCGGTGTCGTGATTCCGCACTACAACCTGGCCGACCTGATGGGCAAGTGGGGCATCGCCGACGACAGCGTGGCCAGCAACCCGCTGAAAACCATGGGCAGCCTGGCCCGCAAGATGACGCCCCACGAACGTGACATCTTCCAAGCCCTCGTCAACGATGGCTTCACGCGGTTCAAGGATGTCATCAAGGAGGGGCGCCCCCGGTTCCGCCGAGATCCGGCGGCGCTCGATGTCCTGGCGACCGGCCAGGTGTTCACGGCCAACCAGGCGCTGGCGGCCGGCTTGGTCGATCGAATCGGGTTCATCGAGGACGTCGTGGATCGCGCCGTGGTTCTGGCCGGGATCGACAAGGCCAGCGTCAAGGTCGTCAAGTACAAGGCCGAGCCGAGGCTGTCCGAAATGCTGTTTGGCCGGAGCAAGTCGCAGGCGTCGGTCGATCTGGCCGCATTACTGGCGGTGACCACCCCCCGGGCCTACTATCTCTGCACCTGGCTCCCTGCCCTGGTCAGCAGCGCCGAGTGATGGGTTCGCTCGTCGCCTGTCTCATTTGCTTTGCATCCCCGACGCGAAGGGCGATTTTTGCCTGCGCCCGCTAAAGTCCGGCCACTGGGTGGACGATAACGGTTGTAACGCTTGTATCGGACGTATCGATGCGAGCCAAAACGCCAGCATGGCAATTTAGGCCAACTGTGCGCCCCTCTGATGGAGATGGCCGATGAAGGGCTCATTCAACCAACGATGTCCCGTTCGGGCCTTGCTGCTCGGGCTTGGAGTGCTGGCCGGCGCCGGTCTGACCGGCTGCCAGTCCGACTTCGGCGGGCAGACGCTGCCGAGCCCCTTCTACATGGGCGACGACGTGCAGTACTTCCCCCCGGGATCCTCTTTCAAACTCGCTCGCGAGGCGGCTGCTCAAAAGGCCTACAGCCAGGACGTGGCCCAGCAGCAATCGCAACAGCAACAGAACACGCGATAATCTTGCATGAAGACACGCCGGACGCGGAAGGCGAGTCGCGCGGTGGGATTGGGGTCGAGCCAGCCCGCCGAAGTCGATCGCTGTGAGCCGCGTTGTTGGGGGGGGACGGCGCCTTGCGTTGCTGGCGTCCAAGGCACGGAGTGCTGCTCACACGGCACCCCTTGGACGTCAGCAGCACAAGGATTTTTTTGTAGACCGTCGTCTCGTTCTCTGGCGGCCGCGTCGCCACGGCGGGCCGTCTGATCGGTAGCAGCCATGACCGACCTTGCTTTTTCGCCAGCGGCTCAACACGTGGTCATCGTCATCCTGGTCTGGATCGGTTTTGGCGCCGTTGTCGGTCTGCTCGCCACCGTGTTGTTTCCGATGCGCCGACCGGCTGGCCCCTTTTGGGCCGTCGTCCTGGGCATTGTCGGCACCACGGTCGGACTGCTCGGCCTCGGATGGATGGCGCCGGACCGGCCGCTGAATCCGATCAGCCCCGTCGGATTTCTGGCCGCCACGATTGGCGCGGTTGGGTTGCTTACCCTCTATCGCCTTGGCGCCGCGGTCTACCAAAAGGCCAATGGCAAACCGGACGAAGAGTAACGAGGGCTCCGTCTTCTTTCGGTCGCCGCCATTCTTCACGTCAATCGCATCGAGGTCGCGAGCCGCTGGGCCGCCCTGCTGCGAGAGAACCTCCTGCCCCGCAATCGGGAGCAGCAACCCGACAAATGCGGCGACGTGCGTGCGTTGGCCCGGCGTCGTCGCCCCCTGGCAACTGGCTTGGCCTGGCAGTATAACGTGGATTGTGCATCCACACGATCAAGTTCGAGTCCCCTGCGAAGCGAAGCGCTCATGGTCCAGCCCGCACAGGCCGTGGCCCCGCGTCAGGACGATCCGCCTTATCGACCTGGCGAGCCGGTGGCCCTGTTCATCCCCTGCTACATCGATCAGTTCTACCCGAAAATCGCCGAGGCAACGGCCCGACTGCTGAAACGGTACGGCGTACCTGTCGTTTATCCCTCGGCGCAGACCTGCTGCGGCCAGCCAGCGTTCAACTCGGGCTATTGGGACGAAGCGCGGCGAGTGATCCACCATTTCTGCGACGTTTTCGAGCCGCATCGCTGGATCGTCTGCCCCTCGGGCTCGTGCACGGCCATGTGCCGCGTCTTTTTCGGTCACGCCGACCCCGACCCGCGGATCGTCGGCATCGGCCGCCGCGTGTTCGAGCTGACCGAGTTCCTGCACGACATGCTGGGGGTCGCCGACACCGAGGCCACATTCCCGCACAAGGTGACGATGCACATCGGCTGTCACGGCCGGCGCGAGCTGGGCGTCGTCGAGCCGCCAATGCGTCTGCTGAAGAGCGTTCGAGGACTCGAATATTGCGAGTTGCCGAACATCGAAGAGTGCTGCGGCTTTGGCGGAACCTTCAGCGTCAAGATGCCAGGCACGTCGCTGGCCATGGGCGGCTCGAAGGTCGAAAACATCGTCCGCAGCGGGGCGGAAGTCGTCGTCTCAAACGATATTAGCTGCCTGATGCACATCGGCGGCTTGCTGCGCCGCAAGCCCGAAACTCGCCACATCGACACGATCCACATCGCCGAGGTGCTGGTGGCCGGCTGGAAAGAGGAAAACTAGACCGCAACTTGCGGAATGACCCTTGGCACGTCCGCAATTCCCATTTCGTGTTTCGTCATGCTGAACTTCACCTACTACAACCCGACGAAGATCGTTTTTGGCCGCGGCGCGATCGCCGAGCTGCGGCGGCTTGTCCCGGCCGACGCAAAGGTCTTGATCCTATCCGGCGGCGGCTCGATCCACCGCAACGGAGTCTACGACCAGGTGGTCAACGCCCTGCGGGTTCGCACAATGGCCGAGTTCCGCGGTATCGAGCCGAATCCGCGTTTTGAAACATGCATGAAAGCGGTCGAACTGGTCCGTTCCGAGGGCTTCGACTTCCTGCTGGCCGTCGGCGGCGGCTCCGTATTGGACGGGACAAAGTTTGTCGCTGCCGCCGCAAAGTATCGCGGAAACGACCCGTGGGACATGTTCTCCAACTGGGCTCGCGTCCCGACGGATTCGCTGCCGGTCGGTTGCGTCATGACGCTTCCGGCCACGGGCTCCGAGATGAACGGCGGAGCCGTGATCAGCCGCGAGGCGACCCAGGAGAAGCTCTACTTCACGTCGCCGCATAGCTTCCCGCGGTTCTCGATTCTCGATCCTGAAACCACGTTCAGCCTGCCGCCGCGTCAGACGGCCAACGGCATCGTCGACGCCTTCATCCACACGATGGAGCAGTACCTGACCTATCCGGCGGCCGCCCCGTTGCAGGACCGCCAGGCCGAGGCGATCCTGCTGACGCTTGTCGAGGAAGGCCCCAAGGCGCTGGCGGAACCGGACAACTACGACGTGCGGGCGACGATCATGTGGTGCGCCACGCAGGCCCTGAACGGCCTGATCGGCTGCGGCGTTCCGCAAGATTGGGCCGCGCACGGCATCGGGCACGAACTGACGGCCCTGTACGGCATCGACCATGCCCAGTCGCTCGCCATTGTGCATCCTGGGGTATTGCACCACCAACGGGCACGCAAGCAGGCGAAGCTGCTGCAAGCGGCCCGCCGAGTCTGGCAGCTTCAAGACACCGACGAGGACGCATTGGTCCAACAGGCCATCGAGCGAGAAGAGGCGTTCTTCCGCTCGCTGGGCGTGGGCACGCGGCTTTCCGACTACGATGTTTCCGACGATGCCCCGGAAGTGGTTGCCGCCCGGCTGACGAAGCGCCGCGCGCGGCTCGGCGAGCATGGCGACCTCGGTGAAAAGGCCATCCAAGAGGTGCTGGCATCCAGGCGGTGAACTTGTGGAGGAATGCGTCGGACGGCGAGATCGCCAATGGACGGAATTTGCGGCGCAAAGCGTTGCGGTAATGCGTTCCCACGCGGAGCATGGGAACGAGGAGAACCATCATGAGCACAACAACGAAGCCGGACGCCCCTGACATCAATCTGAACCTGCCTGAGATGCTGAAACATCTTGAAGGGGCCGAGTTCCTTTCGAAAAACACGGAAGGTCTCTACGAACCGAAAGCCCCGAAGGCCCTGGGCGATACGACCGAACGCTCCAGCAAGCACAATCGCGAGGTGACGGAAAGCGTGCCGCAGTTTCAGGACTGGCGCAACGCGGCCCACGAGCTGAAACGCCACGCCGTGGCCAACCTGGACAAGCTGCTGGTGCAGTTCGAGCAAAACCTGATGGCTCGGGGCGTCACGGTCCTTTGGGCAGCCAATGCCGAAGAGGCCAACGCCCACGTCCTGAAGCTGGCCGTCGAACATGGCGTCAAGACGGCGGTCAAATCGAAGTCGATGGTCACCGAGGAGATGGAGCTGAACCGCGTGCTCGGCGCGGCCGGCGTCCGGGCCGTCGAGACCGACCTGGGCGAGTGGATCGTCCAGTTGGCCGGCCAGCGGCCCGTGCATATCGTCACGCCGGCCATCCATCTCTCGGCCGCCGACGTGGGCCGGCTTTTCGTCGAGAAGCTCGGTGAGGAGTTCACCGCCGACCACGTCAAGTTGGCCGACGTCGCCCGACGCCATCTGCGAGAAGAATATCTCAAGGCCGACATGGGCATCTCGGGCTGCAATTTCGCCGTGGCCGACACGGGCACCGTGGTTGTGGTCGAGAACGAAGGGAACGCGGGCCTTTCAACCTCTGTGCCGCCGGTCCACGTCGTGCTGGTCGGCATCGAAAAGATGCTTCCCCGGCTGGCCGATCTGCCGTTGATGCTCAACCTGCTGCCTCGCAGCGGCACGGGCCAGAAGCTCACCAGCTACACGCATCTGATCAACGGGCCGGCCCCGGGCAAGAAGATGTATGTCATTCTCCTGGACAACGGTCGCAGCAACGTGCTGAAGGACCCGGCCTGCTGGTCGACGCTCGGCTGCATTCGTTGCGGCGCCTGTTTGAACAACTGCCCGGTCTATCGCCGCGTCGGCGGTTGGGCCTACGGCTGGGTCTATCCTGGGCCGATCGGCTCGATTCTGACGCCGCACCTGCTCGGGCTGGAAAAGGCCGGCGAGCTGCCGTTCGCCTCCTCGCTCTGCGGGGCCTGCGCCCAGTTTTGCCCGGTGAAAATCGACATTCCGCATCAACTGGTCCACCTGCGCGATCGGGCCGTGAACGAACCGTCGCCGATGCGGTCGTGGAGCGAGCGGGTCATCTGGACCGCCTTTGCGTTCATGATGGGCGGCCCGCTGCGATACCAGTTGACGATGACCGGTGTGCGGGTGGGCGTCCGTTTGGCGAAGTTCCTGCCCTGGCATCCGAGCAAGCTCGGGGCATGGACCCGCGGCCGCGAGTTGCCCAAGGTCCCCGGCCCGGCTTTCCGGCGCTGGTGGCGAAAAAACGGCAAGCGATACGAGCCGTAGCGTTCGCGTGAAACGAGAACCATCGCAAAGTGACGAAACAGACGGTAGCAACATGACAAGCCGCGATACGATTTTGCAACGTGTACGAAACGAACTGGCCAAGGGGCCGAAGACATCGCTTCCGCCCGTGGCCGAAGTGTGGCCCGCACAAAACCCGACGCCCACCGCGATGGCCGAGCGATTCGCCCAGGAACTCACGACGGTTCACGGCGAAGTGATTCGTTGCGGCTCGATGCAGGAAGCTGCACAAAAGCTGGCCGAACTGGTTCGCCAAGCTGGGTGGACCTCGCTTGGCGCGATGGAACGAACCGCAGTCCACGAGGCGACGGCCAGCTTGCCGGCAAATACGCTCCGTTGGGCGGCCCCCGAGTGGCAGCCGCGCGAGGTGGCCACGTTCTCGGCCAGCGTCATCACGGCCGAGGCCCTGCTGGCCGACACGGGCTCGTGCATCGTCGCCTGCCCGACGGCCTCGGACCGCTTGCTCTGCTACCTCCCGCCAGCCTGTGTGGTGATCGCCCGGCTTGATCAGTTGGCCGAAACGCTGCCGGCCGCTTGGCCCGGCGTCATGGCTCGCGTGGCCGACAGAACCCGACGCGGCGAGTTGGTGATCCTGACGGGCCCGAGCCGAACTTCGGACATCGAGAAGATTCTGACCTTGGGCGTCCACGGACCGAAACGGCTGGTCGTTGTCCTCGTGGGCTAGCAAGCCAATGAGCGCGATCTTTTCCTCATTTCCGTATTGCCTTCCCACCTTGGCGCCCTTGCGCGAGTCGAGAATGCCCGGCAAGACTCGCGCAACGGCGCGAAGGCGCAGAGCAGGCTGGGCACTCGTTTTCGGCGCGCTGTGGCTTTTTGTTTCCGGCAATCTCGGTTTTGCCCAACAGTTGCCTCACCTGCAAAAGATGCCGGCCGACCTGCTGCGTTACACGGGCGGCGCACGGCCGGACGCCGACGGCATGGTCGCCTACAACCGGGGCGGCTTCAAGAGTCCCGAGTTCCAACGCGGGGCCATGCACTCTCTGGTGCGAGCCGTCGTGCGCGGTGATCGCGCGGCCATCGACGAGGCCTGGCGAGCAATTGACGCAACGTTCAAACAACAGACCGACGCTGGCAACTTCGGCCGTCAGGGCCAACCGCACGGCGGCCCCTCGGCTGTGGCGTTCTGGCTGGCCGACCTCGGTCAGGCGATCCTCGTTCTGCGCGAGAGCCGTCTAGCGCCCGATTACCAGGATCGCATCGATCGGCTGCTGCCCAAGATCCAACGGGCGGCCCTGTGGCTTGCCGAGCCCCGGCGTCAGGATCGACTTAAGCGCGAGGACGCCGACGCCCCCAATCGGTTGCTGTTCGACGCACTGGCCTATGGACTGTCCGGCGTGCTGACCAACCAACAACCGCTGAAGGACGCCGGCCGGCGCTTCGTCGATTTGGCGATGGCCCAGTTTCGCGCCAGCGACGGCGTCTTTTTAGAAAAAGGCGGTTCCGATTCCAGCTACCAGGCGGTCGCCGCGTTGAACCTCCAGGTCTGGCTCCTTTACTTCCCTGACCCAAAGCTCGACGAAGCGGCCTCGGCCGCCGTCCGTTGGGAGTTGGGACGCATCAAGCCGGACGGACAGGTGGACGTGACCGGCAACACGCGGACCGGCCTTGGCCAGGAGCAATGGATGGGCCACAGCAAGGGCGTGAACCTCAGCGAAGTCACCCTCTGCCTGCTTTACGACTACGCTCGGAACGACCGCCGGCAATCGCTCGACGCCGCCAGACGAATCGTCCAGCGACGACAATCGCCGGAGTCTCGGAATTGAGACGGCGCGCGGGGTACACGACGCACATTCCCTTTCTCCTTCCGAAGAGGAACCGCCAGATGCGTTGCACGTCGCTCGTGGGTTTAATGTTCGTTTCGTGCGTTTGCATCGGCGGCGTCGCGCGAGCCGACGATTTGCCAGAGCAGTTTCAGGCTTTGCCGGCAATGGCCGAGGCGACGGCCTCCCCGGCGCGAGGCGATTGGCTCGTTGTCCCCGTCGATAGAAAGACCAGCGTCTATCGTTCTGGGCCACGGGCGATTGCCATGACCAACGGGCTAATCCGTCGCGTCTGGCAGATCGAGCCCAATGGCGCGACGGTTGCTTTCGACAATCAAATGACCGGCGAGTCGATGCTGCGAGGCGTCAAGCCCGAGGCCCGCTTGCGGCTGAACGGCAAGGATTACGACGTCGGCGGGCTGAAGGGACAGCCCAACTACGCTTATTTGCGACCCGAATGGCTGAACACGATGACGGCCGATCCGGCGGCGTTTCGATTGATAGGCATCGAAACCGGCGAGACCAAGGAGCGGTTCGCATGGAAGCGGGTTCGCCACGCCGCGAAGTCGCCGTGGCCGTCGCCCGGCGCGTCGCTGAGCCTGCATTTCCAGGCGCCTGCCGGCACGGGTCTCGACGGTCTGACGGTGTTGGTCCACTACGAAATGTATGACGGCATTCCGCTGTTGTGCAAATGGCTCACGCTGCGCAACGATGGTCGACAAGCAGTCCGGTTGAACCGCTTCACGAGCGAAATTCTCGCGGTCGTGGAAGATGAGCCGATTGCCGACGCCCGAGGACGGTGCGACTACGCACGGCTTCACGTTGAGAACGACTATTCGTTCTGTGGCCCGGTTCCGCGGGTGAGCAGACAAGGCGTGTTCTGGTCGCCTGACCCGCAATATACGACCCAAGTGGACTACGATTGCCAAACCCCGAACTTGTTGGAGTGCCGGCCGATTGGACCGGACGTGATCGTCGATCCCGGCGCCACGTTCGAGTCCTTCCGAACATTTGAGCTCGTCTACGACAGCACCGATCGCGAGCGGCGGGGACTGGCCTTGCGGCGAATGTATCGTACCATTGCCCCCTGGGTTACCGAGAATCCGATCTTCATGCACGTCACGCGCCACGACCCGCCTTCCGTCAAGTTGGCCGTCGATCAATGCGCCGAGGTCGGCTTCGAAATGGTTGTTCTGAGTTTCAACTGGAGCAACGGACCGAAGTTCAATATCGAGCGGCAGGACCGCGATTATCTGCAACAGATCAAGGAACTTGTCGATTATGCGAAGGCCAAAGGGATCGAGCTGGGGGGCTACTCGCTTCTATCGAGCCGAACCGATACGGGAGCTGGCAACGAGGTGGTCGACGCCGCAACCGGCCGCCCCGGTGGCGCGATCTTCGGCCAGGCCCCCTGCCTGTGCAGCCGCTGGGGCATCGACTACTTCCGCAAGCTTCCCGCGTTCTTCAAGGCGACCGGCCTGAACATGTTGGAGCACGACGGCTCCTACGCGGGAGACCGCTGCGCCTCGACCGTGCATCCAGGCCACCATGGCCTGGACGATTCGCAGTGGCGACAGTGGGAGAAGATTTCCGGCTTCTACAAGTGGTGCCGAGGCCAAGGCATCTATCTCAATGTGCCCGACGCTTACTTCTTAGTCGGCTCGTCGAAGACCGGCATGGGTTATCGCGAAACCAACTGGTCATTGCCGCGCGATCAGCAGATCATTCACGCGCGGCAAAACATCTACGACGGCACGTGGGATAAAACGCCGAGCATGGGCTGGATGTTCGTCCCTTTGGTCCAATATCACGGCGGCGGCGCCGCCGCCACATTAGAACCCCTCGCCGAGCATTTGCCCGATTACGAAGCCCATCTGGCGAACCTTTTCGGCTCCGGCGTGCAAGCGGCCTATCGCGGACCGCGGCTCCACGACGGCAAGGAGACCAAGACCGTCGTCAAAAAATGGGTGGACTTTTATAAACGACATCGCGAAATCCTGGATTCAGATCTGATCCACGTTCGACGGGCGGACGCTCGCGACGTTGATTGCCTCCTCCACGTCAACCCGAGACTCTCTGAAAAGGGGTTGGTCATGGTCTACAACCCTCTCGAACGTCCGGCGAAAACGACCCTCCAATTGCCGCTGTACTACACGGGCCTGACCCGATCGGCTGCGATTCGGCGAGAGGACGGCCCGCCAACGGTATACAAGCTCGATCGCACGTATCATGCTGAGTTGCCCATCGCGATGGCGCCACACAGTGTCACATGGTTCGTCATCGAGGCGGCGTCGGACGGTCTGTTTTGATCGAACGGTTCGATGCGAATCGCCTGGGTTGTCCCCCAAGAGCGGTTGACGAGGCCCCGTCCGTTCGTGACAATGGGTTCACTATGACAAATTCGCGGGTTGGCTTGTGGCTGGTGGGCGCCAAGGGGGGCGTGGCGTCGACGGCCATTCTCGGACTCATGGCCCTGAAGAAGGGACTGGTCGATTCCGTCGGGCTGGTCAGCCAGTTGCCCCAGTTTCAGCAGCTTGGTCTGGCCGATTGGGGTCAGTTCGTCGTGGCGGGGCATGAAATTCGTCGCGTCCCGCTGGCCGACGAGGTGATGCGGATGGCCCGCGAAAGCCGGCATCCGGTGTTGCCTCGCATCGTCGAACAATGCCAGGCGGAACTTGCGGAGATCGACCGTCGCATCCGTCCCGGCACGATTCTCGGCGTCGGCAAGACCATTGCCGCTTTGGCCGACTGGGGATTGCCTAATGACGAGACGCCTCGCCAGGCCGTCGCTCGGCTTGGGAACGACATGGCCGAGTTCGTTCGCACCGAAAATCTCTCTTATCTGATCGTCGTCAACGTGTCCTCGACCGAACCGCCGGTCGATGCGTCGCCATGGCCGACGACCTGGGGGGGCCTCGAACCGCGGCTGGACGCCGTCTCGCTTCCGGCCAGCTCGCTCTATGCGATTGCCGCGTTGGAACGGGGCTATTCCTACGTCAACTTCACCCCGTCGCTGGGGGCCTCGCCACAGGCGATCGACGAGTTGGCCCGGCTGCGCGGCGCGTGCCACTACGGCTGCGACGGCAAGACGGGCGAGACGCTGATGAAGAGCGTTCTGGCCCCCATGTTCGCCCGGCGAAACCTGCAAGTCCAGAGTTGGGTCGGCCACAACATCTTTGGCAACATGGACGGCCGCGTCTTGGACGATCCGGCCAACAAGCGAGCGAAAGTCGAGAGCAAGGACCACTTGATCGGCGACATCCTCGGCTATCGGCCCAACACGCTCGTGTCGATCGAGTATCTGCCCGACCTGGGCGATTGGAAGACGGCCTGGGACCATATTCACTTTGCCGGCTTCCTGGGCGTGCCGATGACCCTGCAATTCATCTGGCAAGGTTGCGATTCGCTCCTGGCCGCGCCGCTGGTGCTCGACCTCGTGCGACTGACCGAGTTGGCCCATCGTCGCGGCCACGCCGGCCAGATGCCGTTTTTGGCCAGTTTTTTCAAGAGCCCCTACGGCGTCGCCGAGCAGTGCTTCGACCGGCAATTCGAGACGCTCGAAGCGTGGGCCGCCGATGTTCAACGCTCGGTGGCCTCCTAACGTATCTCCACCACTCCCCACGACCCACTACCCACGCTTATCCCTTGCCGAACCGCACCACGACCTCAACTCCTCGTTCCAAACCATCGCAGCCGGCGGCCGCCGCGCCGGCGTCCGGCTTTGCCGCGATGGCCTTGTCCAAGACCATGCTCGCTTCGCTGCGCGAGGCCGAGTATCTCGAGCCGACGCCGATTCAGGCCGGACTCATCCCACGCGCGCTGGCTGGCGTCGATTTGATGGGCCAGGCGCGGACAGGAACCGGCAAGACGGCCGCGTTCTGCATTCCGATTCTCGAAAAACTGGAGCCTCGCCCGGCGGCTGCCGGCGTTCAGGCCTTGGCGCTGGTGCCGACGCGCGAGCTGGCCGTCCAGGTTCGCGACGAGTGCGTCAAGCTGGCCTTCGGCCGCGACATCCGTATCGTGGGCGTTTTCGGCGGCAAACCCATCCGCAGCCAGGTCGAGCATCTCCGACGCGGCGCGGCGGTCGTCGTTGGAACACCTGGTCGCGTGCTGGACCTGATCGCTCGCGGCGCGCTGCTGCTCGGCGAAGTGCGATTCGTGGTTTTGGACGAGGCCGACCGCATGTTGGATATCGGTTTTCGGCCCGATATCGAGAAGATATTGCGCCGTTGTCCGCAGTCGCGGCAGACGCTGTTGCTGAGCGCGACGATTCCGCCGCCGGTCAAACGGTTGGCCGAGCGCTACATGCGCGAGCCGGAGATGGTCGATTTCTCGTCGAGCGATTTGGCGGTCGAAACGATCGAGCAGTCTTACTTCACGGTCGATCCCGAGCGGAAGTACGACTTGCTGGTCAAGCTGTTGCAGCGTGAGGAGCCTCAGCAGGCGATCGTGTTCTGCCGCACCAAGCGCGGCACCGACAAGGTGGCACGGCGTCTCGCCGAGACGTTCAAGAGCGTCGACACGATCCACGGCGACCTTCAGCAATCGGCGCGCGACCGCGTCATGAAACGCTTCCGCGAGGGCAAGGCGAAGATCCTCGTGGCGACCGACGTGGTCGGCCGCGGCATCGACGTGAGCACCATTTCACACATCATCAACTACGACATTCCCCAGTTCTGCGATGACTACGTGCATCGCGTGGGCCGCACGGGCCGGATGGGCCGCGAGGGCGTGGCCTACACGTTCGTCTCGCCCGAGGAAGGCAACGAATTGACGCGGATCGAGATGCGGATCAACCGGCTGTTGAAACGCGACGAGATTCCGGGCTTCGTGGCCTTGGCCAAACCGCAGCCGACCGCCGACTTCGACGCCGAGGGCGCCGACGGCGTCGAGCCGCCTGAACCGCCGGCGCCGAAGCCCGTCTTCGGCCGCCCCGTCCGACGCATTCGCCGCGCGTTATGAAACGGCTGGCGAGAGGCGGCCGTCGGCGTTGAGCAATCAGCCCAGGGACGCCTGGTTTCGACGGCCCTGGGCTGCAAGGCGTGATCTGTTCGGGCTCACCGCTCGACTATAAACCGGCCAGCCGAGCTGTGTCGTCGAAGTTTCGCAAGCCGGCCGTGGCGCCCAGGCCCGTGACACAGCAGGCGCCGGTCGCGGCGGCCAGACGCCCTGCCTTCGCCGGGTCGAAGCCCTTCAACAGGCCGGTAAGCAGTCCGGCAAGGAAGCTGTCGCCGGCTCCGGTGGTGTCCACGACGGGTCCCGGCGCGGTGACGATCGAGACTTCGATGTACTGGCCAGCCGCCGGACTGAGCAGCGCGCCATCGGAGCCGAGCTTGACGCCCAGCAAGCCGGGTGCGCCACACTTGCGGTAGATGTCGAGAATCCGACGCGGATCGCTCTCGCCGGTCTGGTGAATCGCCTCGTCGCGGCTCGGGCAGTAAACGTCCACCTGCGGCAGAATACGGCAAAGCGGCTCCATCGTGCCGCCCTCGCCGGCCGCGTCCAGGGCCGTCAGGCAGCCGGTCTTGCGGACCGCTGCAAAGACCTCGGGCAAGTCGGGGTCCAAGTTTGGCATCAGCGAATAGTAGCCGACAAGCATCATGCGGCTGCGGGCCATCAGGTCGAGGTTGTCCATCAGCAGCGATTTGTCCATCAGCTTTGGCGCGCCGACGCAATGGGCGAAGCTCCGCTCGCCGCTCGGATCGATCAGCACGGCCGTGGTGCTGGTGGCGGCCGTCGGGTGTTCCAGCAGCCGGCTGCAATCCATGCCAGCGGATTCGAGCCGCCGTCGGATGAGCCCCCCCCAGTCGTCGCGACCCACATAGCTGAAGGCGGCCGTTTTCATGCCAAGCCGAGCCATGGCAATGCCCGAGTTCGAGACGATGCCGCCCGTGACCACGTCGATTGGCTCTGCGGCAAAGAGCCGGCTCGGGCCGACGGGAATCGTCAATGGAACTGGCCGGACCAGGATGTCGGCCACGCAAGAGCCACACAGGACGCAGTCGATGTCTTTCGGCATGGAGCAGCTCAATCTCTCGTTGGTCGGCCGCCGGCACAACGGCCAAGGTTCGGGCTTTCAAAAACCGCCGTGCCAGCGGCCCGCCGTTCGTGACACGGCGAAGCGGTCGCGTCACGAATCGCCATGTTGTTCTCTGAATGTGCTAATACTCGCGATCCGTGACGATGCCAGGCTGTGGAACCGGGTATCGGCCGTCCGGGCCGGCCTGCAACGGCGCCGGCGATGTCATGGTAAGCTTATCAACGTCCGGTGCGAATTCGTGTTGGCAGTTCAACATCGCGTCGAACGTGACAACCCGGCCTGTGTGGGCGGCCATGCGGCCCATCGACGCCACGATGCTGGCATTCACACCGCATTCCACCTCGTTGTAAGGCTTGTCCTGACGGATGGCCTCGATCAGGTCCCACCATTCAAGCCGATAGGGGTTCTCTTCCGCCTTGGGAAACTGCCAGAGCAGGTTCCTCTTGGCAACCGCCTGACCGCGATAGGTTCGGCAGCGGCCCGCCAGGTGTCCCGACGTGGTGATCACGCCAAGTCCTTTTGTGCCGTGAGCGTAACTGGAGAATTCCTGATAGCAGCCGGGCATGCACCGGCCGAACGCGAACAGCTTGGCGCCGTCGGCGAACGTGTATTCAACCGAGTAGTGGTCGAAGTTTTGATCGATCATCTCGCCGCGGCTGTGGCGGCCGCCGTTGGCCTGGGCCTCGACGGGCAAGGCGTCCTTCATCCAGCAGCACTCGTCGATCGTGTGAATGTAGTAATCGCTGAAAGCGCCGCCGCTGGCCCAGAGGAAGGCGTGGAACCGCTGGACCTGGTAGAGCAACTCGGACAGCCCGGTTTCATTGCGTCCGATGTAGCCGGCAACCAGACTTTGCATCCGGTACGTTCGCAGCGCGACGATGTCTCCGATCTGGCCGTCGCGGATTCGCTCGTGGAGCGCTTGGCGGGCGCGACAATGTCGAATCACGAGACCGACGCCCGTCTTGAGATTTTTCTTCGAGGCCTCGCGGCCCAGGGCCAACATGCGGCGTGCCGTGGGGCCGTCCACCGCGAGAGGCTTCTCGATGAACACGTGGAGGCCCTTCTCGATGGCATACTGGTAGTGCGGCCACCGAAAAGCGGGCGGCGCGGCAAGAATGGCGACATCGCCAGGCTTCAGACAATCCATCGCCTTCCGATAGGCGTCAAAGCCGACGAATTGGCGGTCCTTGGGCACGTTGATCGTGCCAGAACAGCCCTCTTTGCGGATGGCAGCCGCCACGCGGTGGTACGTGCCTTCCAGTCGCTCCTGAAAAACGTCGGCCATGGCCACCAATTCGATGGGCCCATTGGCGACGGACAAGGCATCGATCGTGGCGCCGCCGCCCCGGCTGCCGGAACCGATCAACGCCAGTCGAATGGTGTTCTGTTCCGCCGCATGCACCGCCGGGATCGATGTGCCGGCGAGCGCCGAGGCCGTGGCAATCCGGCCTGCACCCTCCAAAAACTCACGCCGCGTCCCTGCATTGCCGCCGTGGGCCATACCATGCTCCCTGTCGTCTTCGACGTGAATATACGGAAAGCGGGCAATGCCCGCAACTCGCCCGGTGACAGCAGAAACCGGATTGCAGAAACCGATCGGAGACGCCCTGGCTCCGCAAGGCTACAATCCAGGCGACCGCTAGTACTCCCGCTGGGTGATGATGCCTGGCTGCGGAACCGGATAGCGGCCGTCGGGACCGGCCAACAATGGGGCCGGCGAGTCCATCGTCAGCTTGTCCAGATCGGGTGCGAACTCGTGGTCGAGGTTCAGGATTTGGTCGTAGGCGACGACCTGGCCCGTGTGGGCGGCCATGCGCCCCATCGATGTCACGAGGCTGGCCTCTGCGCCGCGTCTGGCCTCGTTGTACGGCTTGTCCTGGCGGATGGCATCGATCAGAGCCTCCCATTCGAGCTGGTAGTGATCGGGCTTGGGGCCCTTGAATCGCCAAACGGCTTTTGATGGATCGACTTTCTGGCCTTTGTAGATGGCGCATGTGCCATTCGGTGCATTCCATTTGGAGATGACCGCCAGGCCATTGGTCCCGTGGGCGTAACTGGCGAACTGCTCGTAGCACTTCGGGATCGTCCGGCCGAAGAAGTACAGCTTGGCGCCATCGGCAAACGTGTACTCGACGGAATACGTGTCGAAGTTTTGGTCGACCGAGTCGCCGCGATAGGACGCTCCGAGGTCGCGACGATAGTGGCGACCGCCCAGGGCCATGGCTTGCACCGGCCAGGCGTCCTTCATCCAGCAGCACTCGTCGATGCTGTGGATGTTGAAGTCGCTGAAGCAGCCGCCGCTGGCCCAGAGGAAACTGTGGAATCGCTGGATTTGGTAGAGCAGTTCCGAAATGCCTTCCGGCTTGGGCCCCGACGAAAACGAACCGACCGGTCCGTGCATGCGGTACGCCCGCAGCGTAAGGATGTCGCCTAACTGGCCCGAGCGGATTCGGTCGTGCAATTCGATTCGTGCAGGGTTGTGGCGGGCCATCAGGCCGACGCCCACCTTCAGGTTCCCGTCGACCGACTGGTCGGCCAGTTCCAGCATCCTGCGCGTCGTGGGGCCATCGACCGTGGTCGGCTTCTCCATGAAGACATGGAGCCCTTTGCGAATCGCATAGTCGAAGTGAACGCAGCGGAAGGCCGGCGGAGTGGTCAGGATCACCACGTCGCCCGGGTTCAAGCAGTCCATCGCCATCTGGTAGGCGTCGAAACCGACAAAGCGACGGTCTTTGGGCACGTCAATTTGCTTGACCACGTCGCTTTTCATGAGCGAGGCGTAGCTTGCGTCCAGCCGCCCCTGGAAGACATCTGCCATGGCCACGAGTTTCGTCGGGCCATTCTTCACGGCCAAGGCGTTGACGGCCGCACCGCCGCCACGGCCGCCGCAGCCGACCAAGGCCACTTGAATCGTGTTTCGCTCGGCGGCGTGGACCCACGGGGCGGCCACGCCCGCCAGAGCCGAAGCGGCCGCGATCCGGCCAGTGGTCTTCAGAAACTCACGCCGCGTTGCGGATGAAGGCGTGCAACTCATGGTGCTGCCTCGTGGAAAGGAGGTGATCTTGATGTGCCGGACGGCGATCGGCCCGAGCAAAATGCCATACGACGACGGCGTCCTATCGCGGGGGCTCCATCGCTAAGGCGGGACAGTTTGGAGGGCAACGCACGATCGAGCGACGATCGCATTATAGCAAACCGGCGGAGCGGCCGTCTACCGCGATATGGACGATCTGCAGCCCCGACGTTATGCTGATGAAACGTTGCGTCGATGCCTGCGAATTGGCGCGCCCGAGGCCGCCTCGCCAACGCTTCCAACTCTTTCAGCCAATTCACTATGACTTCCAGAGAACGCGTGCTGGCTGCCATCGAGCACCGGGCAACCGATAAAGTGCCCATCGACTTTGGCGGGCATCGCTCGTCGGGCATTGCCGCCCTGGCGTATCCCAAGCTGCGAAAGGCCCTGGGGCTTCCGCCTCGCATCCCCCGCGTCTACGACCCGGTTCAACAATTGGCGATCCTCGACGACGACGTGCTCGACCGCTTTCAGGTGGACACGATCGAACTCGGGCGAGGCTTCGCGCTGGACGAGCGGGACTGGGCCGACTGGACCCTGCCGGACGGAACGCCCTGCAAGATGCCGGCCTGGGTTCCGCTCGAACGGCAAGATAAGCAGTGGGTTATCCGTTCGGCCAGCGGGCGCGTGTTGGCCCGAATGCCCGATGGCGCCATTTACTTCGAGCAATGCTACTGGCCCTACGCCGAACACGACGATCTGGACCGGCTGGAAGAAGCCCTCGCCGAGAACATGTGGTGTGGCGTCGCCAGCCCGCCCGGCCCGTTGGTGGCTGGTCCCGGTGGGCTCGACCGCCTGGCGGACGGTGCGCGCAAGCTGCGCGAGCGGACCGATCGGGCCATCATCGGGCTGTTTGGCGGCAACCTGCTTGAAATCGGGCAATACCTCTACCGCAACGACAACTTCTTCATGCTCCTGGCCGGCAACCCGTCCCGGGCGCACGAGTTCCTCGACCGGCTGCTGGCCCTGCACCTGACGAACCTCGAACGGTTCCTCGGCGCGGTCGGTTCCTCGATCGATATCATCATGTTCGGCGACGACTTGGGCATGCAAAAAGGGCCGCAAATGTCGCCGGCCATGTACCGAGAGTTCTTCAAGCCGCGTCACGCCAAGATGTGGCGCAGGGCCAAGGAGCTTGCCAACGTCAAGGTGCAACTGCACTGCTGCGGCGGCGTCCGCCCCCTTTTGGAAGACCTGATCGAGTCTGGGCTGGATGCCATCAATCCCGTGCAGATCTCGTGCGTTGGTATGGAACCGCGCAACCTGAAACGGGATTTCGGCGACCGATTGACGTTCTGGGGCGGCGGTTGCGACACCCGCTATATGCTCTCGCATGGCACGCCGGCGGAGATCCACGATCACGTTCGCGCCCAGATTTCCGTTCTCGCCCCCGGCGGCGGTTTCGTTTTCCAACAGGTCCACAATATTTTGGCCGACGTTCCGCCGGAAAACATCATCGCAATGCTTGACGCGGCTAACGAGCCGCTCTGAGCGCTGGGGGTTCCACCCGTTCACGTCCGGCCGCACAGCAAAGGAAGATCAGGATGCATGGGAACCGTGGCAGCTTTTTGTATCTCTTTTTGGCCTGTGGCGTGGCGGCCCTCGGCGGCCTCCTGTTTGGCTTTGACACGGCCGTCATCTCGGGGGTCGAAGGCCCGCTCCAACAGCAATTCCATCTGTCGGCAAAAATGCACGGCTGGGTGGTCAGTTCGGCCCTGGTCGGCTGCCTGCTGGGCTCGGCCGTCGCCGGCGCGATCAGCGATCGTTTCGGTCGGAAGAAAGTGCTGTTGCTGGCCGCCGTGCTGTTTGCCGTCTGCGCGATTGGCTCGGCCATCCCGCGCGAGCCGTGGCACCTGGTTGTCGCTCGCCTGATTGGCGGCGTCGGCATCGGCATCGCCTCAATGCTTTCGCCGATGTATATTGCCGAAATCGCCCCGTCCAAGCTGCGCGGCGGGCTGATTACCTTGTCGCAGCTGGCCATCACGATCGGAATCCTGGTCGCCTACCTGTCGAATGACGCACTGAGCCAGTTGGCACAGAGCTACCCGTCGCTCTACGGAGGCGGCTTGTGGCGGTGGATGTTCGTCACCGAGGTGTGGCGCGGCATGTTGCTGGTGGGGCTGCTGCCTGCCGCCGTGCTGTTTTTTCTGCTGTTCTTCGTGCCTGAGAGTCCGCGATGGCTCGTCAAACAGGGGCGAATCGACGAGGCCCTGGCGATTCTCAGCCGGGTGGGAGGCCGCGACGAAGCCCAACGCGAGCTGACCGAGATCCGGCAGACGCTTGCCCAGGAGACAGGCTCCATTCGCGAGTTGTTCCAACCCAAGCTACTCCCGGCGCTGACGATTGGCGTGTTGCTGCCGTTCTTTTCCCAGATCTGTGGCATCAACGTCCTGATTTACTACGGCATCACGGTGCTCAAGGAGGCCGGCATGACTGCGGCCGAGGCCATGCACTGGCAGAACATCTTTGGCGTTACGAACATTGCCGCCACGGTGCTGGCTATCTTCACCGTCGATCGGTTCGGCCGGAAACCGTTGTTGCTGACCGGAATCATTGGCGTCGGGCTGGGCCTGTTCGGCGGCGGCTGGCTCTTCTTGCACGCGCCGATCAATCCGAAGCATGTCTTTGCCGTCTTCGCGTTCTTCCTGGCCTGTTTCAACTTTTCCTTCGGCTCGGTCTGCTGGATCATCGTGGCCGAGATCTTCCCAACGGCAATTCGCGGCCGGGCCATGTCGATCTCCATTTTTTCACTTTGGGCCGGCTGTGCCCTGGTGGGCCAGACGTTTCCCTATCTGCTGAAGACGGCGGGCCCCGCCGGAAGCTTCTGGCTCTACGCCGCGACGACGCCCTTGGCGTTCCTGTTCGTCCTGTTTTTCGTGCCCGAAACCAAGGGCAAGACCCTGGAACAGATCGAGAAGACCTGGAGACGTCGAGGGCTGTAGCTGGTCCAGCCCGGTCTTGGAGGGGGGGGCTTGCGTTATCGCACGGACCGTCTATCGTGTTATAAGAATCCCTGCGATACGTACCTCATCCGATAAGAATTTCTGTAACGCGGGGCCAGGCTGAGGAAGGAACGGAACAACCACGGTCATGACTGAGATCGCGATTAGCCCCGCCGGAATGCGCATCGTCAAGTTGCTGGTGGGCAATATGCCGCAAACCGTGGCCGAGCTGACCGACGCCATGGGCGTCACGCGAACCGCCGTCACCGAGCAACTGGGTGACCTTGCGGCTGCCGGCTTCGTCGAACGCGAGACCGAGCGGTTGCCTGGCCGTGGCCGACCGCGTCACCTCTATCGGGCGACAGACGCCGCCCTGGCCAGCCTCTTCCCGGGCAACCAGCGGCTCCTGGTTCCCGCGTTCTGCGACGCCATTCTTGGCCTGGGCGGCGAGGCGATGCTCAAACGCGTACTCCGGCGCGTCAGCCGAGCAATGGCCCAGCACTATTCCGAACGAATCACGACCAAGAAACCCCACGAGCGGCTGCGACAGTTGATCCAGTTGCTCAGCGAAGAGGGAGGCTTGGTCGATGCCGTCGAGGACGAGCATGGGCGGTTGCTGATCCGCAAGCGGACCTGCCCTTTCATCAGCATGGTGGACTCACGCCGCAGCGTTTGCCACGTCGATCAGGAGATGCTCAGCACGGTGGTCGGCCGACCGGTGCGCCGCATCGACTGCCGCCACGAGGGGGCCGCTTGCTGCACGTTTGAAATCGTCGCGACGGCCGACTGACCGAGCCGAGCGACCGCCGACGGAACTGCGCCGTCATGCGTCCTCCAGACACGGCGACCGGCCACCGGGCCCCTCGGAGCGGGGCGCTCGTTGTCGGGCACCGCCGGATCGTCTATCATGCGTCATCCCTTATTGCAGGTTCACCATGGCCACCGCCTATCGCACGGATGCCAGCCGAGGCTCGCCCCGCGTCAGTTCCGAAATCCTCGATCGCCTGCCACCGCACAACCTGGAAGCCGAAAAGGGCGTGCTCGGCAGCCTGCTGTTGGACCCTCGCGTTGCCGACGACGTGGCCCTAGCCATCCGGGCGGACGACTTCTACGCCGAGGCCAACCAGAAGCTCTTCGCCCACATGCTGGCCATGCACGACGAGGCGGGGCGGATCGACGCCACGCTCTTGTTGGAGCGACTCACCACGGCCGGCGACCTTGAGCTGATCGGCGGCGCGGCCTACCTGGCCGAGGTCCTGCACTCGGTCCCCCATGCGGCCAACGCGGTTTACTACGCCGAGATCGTTCGGAACAAGGCCACGCTCCGATCGTTGATCCACGCCAGCACCGAGATCCTTCGCGACGCCTACGAGCCAACCCTCGAACCGCGTGAAATGGTCAGCCGCGCAGAGGAGATGATCTTCGCCGTCCACGACCAGCGAAGCAGCGATCAGGTCATTAACGCCCACGACCTGATGGTCGAAGCGTTCGATCGGATCGACGCGCGAATGGCCGGCACGGCCGGCGTCGGAGTGCCCACCGGTTTCACCGATCTGGACACGCTGACCGGCGGGCTGCACGAATCCGAGTTCGTCGTTCTGGCGGCGCGGCCCAGCATGGGCAAGACCGCGTTGGCCACCAACATTGCCGAGTACGTTGCCACGAAGTCGAACGTCGGCACGCTGTTCGTCAGCCTGGAAATGGCACGGACCGAGTTGGCCCAGCGCATGCTCTGCTCGCAAGGACGGATCGACGCCAGCAAGTTTCGCAGCGGTTTCCTCTCGGGCGACGATCGAAAGAAACTGGTCGAGGCTTCGGCCCTGTTGAGTTCCGCGCCGCTTTTCGTTGACGACACGCCGTTCCGCACTTGCACCGAAATCGCCGCTTCGGCGCGGCGGTTGAAACGAAAAGCCAATCTGGGTCTCGTCGTGATCGACTATTTGCAGTTGATTGCCCCGGACGATCCGCGAGACCCGCGTCAGGAGCAGGTGGCCAAGATGGCCCGGCGACTGAAGGCCCTCGCCCGCGAACTCAAGATCCCCGTGCTCTGTCTGGCCCAGTTGAACCGCCAAGTCGAAACGGGCAAGGAAGGGCACCGGCCGAAGCTGAGCCACCTCCGCGAGTCGGGCGCCATCGAGCAGGACGCCGACGTGGTGATGTTCGTCCACCGCGAGGAATACTATCACACACGTGAGGAGGCGATGGAAAAAGGCATTGCCGGCCAAGCCGATGTCATCGTGGCCAAGCAGCGCAACGGCCCAACCGGCGACGTCAAACTCGCCTGGTTCGACAAGCACACCCGTTTTGAAAACCTCTCGCAAAAGCCCTACGAGGAGTTCGAGGAGTACGGGGCAGAGTTCTGAGCGTGGGACGGCAACGCGTCGGAAGCCCAACGGCATGCCCCAAGCGACCGACATTGACCGCTGGCACGCGCGATTCCGTCGGGCTCATGCCGGCAACTCCGGGTTGAACTAAGCCCGGAAACGGCTATACTGGTGATACTTACCCGGTGGTGTAATGGTAACACAAGGGATTTTGGTTCCCTCGTTCAAGGTTCGAGTCCTTGCCGGGTAGCTTGAAATGAGCGGTCGCCCGCCGGCGATCGGCCGGGCAGCATCGCCCCCTCTGTTGGCGTACCGTGACGCCGTTGGTCGCCAAGCTCGGTTTACTCGCCGGGTTTCTGTCCCGACCTGCCGATAACTCCTTTTTGCGGCGCCGATTCACTACGGTGGAGGCCGCAGAGCATGTGAGGCGGCCGGCGCACCACCCATCGGGTCCGCGCCGAGGCATTGACCTCCCCCACCGGGTTTGGTAACTTACTAGATTCGTTGTCCTGAACGGTCCAGGGCCGCGGATGTTTCCACGACTGACCGGTTGATCGACCTAACGCCGGACGCCAGGCGAATCGCTCGGCACCTGGATGGTGCCAACCATGCGTTTCGTCGGGACTTCGCCGGTGTGCCTTCAAGGAGTTTTGACTTGGCTACTGTTCTTGTTAAGGATCTGATCGAGGCAGGCGTTCATTTTGGGCATCGGGCGAGCCGCTGGAATCCCAAGATGCGGCCCTACATTTACGCCCGTCGCAATCTAATCCACATCATCGACGTTCGCGAGACGATTCGCGGGTTGCTCCGCGCTCGGCGTTATCTGCAAAAGGTCGCTTCGCAGGGAAGCCTCGTGCTGATGGTTGGCACGAAGCGTCAGGCGTGCGATGTGATCGAGCAGCAGGGGACTCGCACGGGCATGCCCTTCGTCAGCGACCGCTGGCTGGGCGGCACGCTCACCAACTTCCGCACGATCCGCAGCCGGCTCACCCGCCTCGAAGAGCTTGAGCGTCTGCGCACTTCCGATGAACTGAGCGCCTACTCGAAGAAGATGCAGTCGTCGTTGAACCGCGAATACCGCAAGATGTTCCGCAACCTCAACGGCATTCGCACGATGAATCGGCTGCCCGAGTGCCTGCTGGTCGTGGATCCGCGCAAGGAAAAGAACGCCATCGGCGAAGCCCGCAAACTGGGCATCACCACGGTGGCCTTGATCGACACCGACTGCGATCCGGACATCGTTGACCTGCCGATCCCCGGCAACGACGACAGCATCCGTTCGATTGAGCTGATTATCACGCTGCTGTCCGACGCGATTGTTGCGGGCAAGATGGCCGCCGGGGCCATGAAGCAAGAGCAGGCCGAAGGCGTCGCCGCGTCGGTGTAGCTGGGTGACAGCGCCAGCGGAAGCTGGCATTGTTGCCTTGCCGTCTGCGATCGATGGCCGTTGGCCTTGGGGCTAGTCGGCTTTTACGTGGGATATTTTTCCGGGCCCGTTTCGCCCGGTCACCGCATACAATCACCGCTTATACGATTGGAGAGACAAATGGCCGAGATTACCGCGGCAACCGTGAAATCGCTGCGCGAGCGGACAGGGCTGCCCATGATGGACTGCAAAAAGGCCCTGCAAGACGCGGCTGGCGACGTGGATAAGGCGATCGAATTGCTCCGCAAGGGCGGCGCCAAGCTGATGGAGAAGCGATCTGGCCGCGCGACGACCTCGGGCCGAATCGCCGTCTACCTGTCGCCGGATGGCAAGCGCGGCGCGATGGTCGATCTCCGTTGCGAGAGCGCCCCGGTGGCCGCCAATCAAGAGTTCACGCAACTGGCCAACGATTTGGCCCAGCAGTTGGCCGAGGGGCCCGGCGCGGCCACGCCCGACGAGCTGCTCGCCCAGCCATCGCCGAGCGGCAAGGCGACCAGCTTGAAGCAGCAGCTTGACGACCTGATGAACCGCATCCGCGAGGTCTTCCGCGTCGAGCGAGTCATGCGTCTGGTGGACAGCCAGATCGGCGGCTATGCCCATCACAACGCGGCGGCCGGCGTTCTGCTGGAATTCGAGGGAACCAACGCCGAGATCGCCCGCGACATCTGCATGCACGTCGCCGCGATGCGGCCTCAGGTCACCACCCGCACCGAGCTCGATCCGGCCGAAGTGAACAAGGAACGCGAGATTCTTTCGGCGGCGGCCCGCAACGAGGGCAAGCCTGAAAGCATCATCGCCAAGATGGTCGAAGGCCGCTTGCGCGATTTCTACGCGACCCGGTGCTTGGAAGACCAGCCGATCGCCAACGAGATGAAGTTCGGGAAAAAGACCGTTGGCGAGGCGGCGAAAGAAGCCGGCATGAAGCTGGTCCGGTTCGTTCACTGGGAGCTGCCGAAGGAGTAGCTTTTTGTAACGCGAGCGAAACGCCCGCTCCCCCCCAACCCGTTTGTTGAAGGTTTTGCCATGGCCGAACAGTCGCAAGCGGCGGTGACACCTAAGTACCGCCGCGTGGTGTTGAAGATTTCCGGCGAGGCGTTCATGCAACCCGGCGAGCGAGGCATCGCAATGGACGCCGTGTTGCACATTGCCCGACAGACGTACCATGCCGCGCAGCATGGGGTGCAGATTGCGATCGTCATGGGCGGCGGCAACATTCTCCGCGGCGCGCAGTTTAGCGTCGGCGCGTCGTGCGTCCACGAGGCGACGGCCCACTACATGGGCATGTTAGCCACCGTCATCAACGGCCTGGCGCTGCAGGACGCCCTCGAATCGCTCGGCTGTGACACGCGGCTGATGACGGCCATCCGCACCGACGGCGTGGCCGAGCCGTACATCCGTCGCCGGGCTCGCCGCCACTTGGAAAAAGGCCGAATCGTGATTCTGGCCGGCGGCACGGGAAGTCCGTTTGTCACCACCGACACGGCCGCCGCTCAGCGAGCCCTGGAACTCGAGGCCGCCGTGTTGCTGAAGGCCACTCGCGTCGATGGCGTCTTCAGCGACGATCCTGAAAAGAACCCGCACGCGGTTCTCTACAGTGAACTGAGCTACGATGACGTTCGCCGGCAGAACCTTCGGGTGATGGATCATGAGGCGATCACCAAGTGCGCCGAGTACAACATGCCCATCCTCGTATTCAACTTCCGCAAGGAAGGGAACATCGAAGACGCCGTCCTCGGACAACGCATCGGCACACTCATCCACGAGTAGAAAAGGGGATCGCGCTGGGCCCTTCGACATCCGACATCTGACCTCCTGCACCCAACCGCCATGACCACCGACGAAATCCTCCTCGATGTTGAAGAACGCATGGAGAAGGCGATCCGAAAGCTCAAAAGCGACTTGGCTGGCATCCGGACCGGGCGAGCTAACCCGGGCTTGGTCGATTCGCTGCGCGTCGAAGTGTACGGCTCGGCCGTGCCCATCAAGCA
Source organism: Thermoguttaceae bacterium (assembly GCA_039698035.1). Lineage (GTDB taxonomy): Bacteria > Planctomycetota > Planctomycetia > Pirellulales > Thermoguttaceae > JAJFUI01. The sequence continues at coordinate 128,965 of JBDKSW010000002.1, forward strand.
GGTGGCCTCGGTCGGCGCCCCGGAGCCGAACCAGATTGTCATTCGCCCCTACGACCCGGGCACGCTCAAGGACATCGAAAAGGCCATTCAGACAAGCGACCTGGGGTTCAACCCTCAAAACGACGGTCGGCTGATTCGATTGAACGTCCCGCCGCTTTCGACCGAGGTCCGGCGGAAGATGGTCGCCCGGGTCAAGGACTTGGCCGAAGAGACAAAGGTGGCCATCCGAAACATCCGCCGCGACGGCAACAAACAGGCCGAGGCCGGCGAGAAAGACAAGGATTTCTCGGAAGACGACCGCGACCAGGTGAAGGACGAGGTTCAGGAGCTGACCAAGACCTACGAGGCCCAGGCGACCGAACTGGCCAAAGCCCGTGAAAAAGAGGTCATGGAAGAGTAGCCCCCCGGGGGGCGTTCGCACGGGCGAGACGCCTGCGCCGTGCAATCACGAATCGTCTTCGCAAGACGTTGGGGCCGCAATTACAATAGATGGATGTGAGGCCGTCCGTCACGGCATGCGGAAAAGGTCCCTGCTTCTTGGCTCCTCCGATGGCGATGCAGTCCGAATCTGACCGGCGAGCAGACCGCGAGCACGCGCCGCGATTGCGGTTTCTTCGCTCTCGGCGTCTTTGGATCGCATTCGCTTTCTGCCTTCTGTCGGTGACCGCCGCACCGCGGGCCATTGCGCTGGATTACGTCACGTTCCGTCGCGACGGCAAGACGAAGGACATCGCCGGCCGATTGGTCGTCGAAGCGCAGGACGGTGGGCGGCTGATGCTCGGTCGAGACGGCGTCCTTTGGCCGATTCCGCCCGAGGAGCAGGTCAGCCACACCGCGGACAAGACGCCGTTCGAGCCGCTCAGCCGTGACGAGTTGGGCAAGCGGTTGCTGGCCGAATTGCCGACCGGATTCCGCTCCCATGCGACGACCCACTACCTGATTCTGAACAACACGTCGCCGGCGTACGCCCAATGGTGCGGCTCGCTGTTCGAGCGGCTTTACATGGCCTTCACGAACTTCTGGTCTCGAAAGGGCTTCGACCTCCGCCAGCCCGAGTTCCCACTGGTCGCCGTGGTGTTTGCCGACAAACGGTCGTACCTCGATTTTTCGCGGCCCGAGTTGGGCAGTGCGGGCGAGTCGGTCCTCGGCTACTTTGGACTCACCAGCAACCGCATGACGATGTACGATCTGACGGGGCTGGAGTCGCAACATCGTGGGGCAAGCCGCAATCGCACTACCGCGCAGATCAACCAAATCCTCGCTCAGCCCAACGCCCTTTACAACGTCGCCACAATCGTTCACGAGGCGACGCATCAGATCGCGTTCAATTGCGGTCTGCACACGCGGCTGAGCGACTGCCCGCTCTGGTTTAGCGAGGGGATTGCGATGTACTTCGAGACGCCCGACCTCCGCAGCCCCAAGGGTTGGGGCGGCCTGGGGGCGGTCAACGCCTCGCGGCTCGAACGGTTTCGCGAGTATCTTGGCCGCCGGCCGCCCGACGCCCTCACGAAGCTGATCCGCGACGACCGAGCATTTCGCCAGCCGCGGCACGCCCTGGACGCCTACGCCGAAGCCTGGGCGTTGACGTACTTTCTGCTTCAGAAGCACCAAAAAGAGTACCTTGCCTACATGGCCATGCTGTCGCAGAAAAAGCCGCTCGTGATGGACGGCCCCGAGCGACGGCTCGATCAGTTTCGGCAGGCTTTTGGCGAGCTTAAGCCGCTCGACGCCGAGCTGTTGCGCTACATGGCCCGCCTGCGTTGAGCCGCGCGCTGACTGGCCGGCAATTCACCGCTCAGTCAGCCTTGCGGCGGCTGTCGACTTGGCGTACACTGCCGGGCGTTCTGATGGTTGCCCCCCCGCCTCTCGATGCGCTTTCTTCACACGCCTGCCCGCCTGCCATTCAAGGAGTGATTACCATGACGCAAAAATCCGCCAGCCACATTACGTCTGCCCAGAGCCGTCGTAATTTTTTGATTGCAGGCTCGACCCTGGCGGCTGCCGGCATGTTGTCCGGCCGCATGCCGATTGCACGGAGCGCTCATGCCGCGGGAAGCGATACGTTGCGGATCGGTCTGGTTGGCTGCGGCGGGCGAGGAACGGGCGCGGCGGTCAATGCGATTCGAGCCGACAAAAACTGCCAACTCGTGGCGTTGGCCGATGTCTTCGCCGACCGCTTGGAGACCAGCCTGCAAAGCCTCGTCAAAGAGGCGGCCGGCATGGATAGCCCACAAAAGGTGGCCGTCGATCAGGACCATCGGTTTGTCGGCTTTGACGCGGCGGATAAGTTGATCCAAAGCGACGTCGACGTGGTGCTGCTGGCCGAGCCGCCGCATTTCCGCCCGATGCACCTCAAGGCGGCTATCGACGCCGGCAAGCACGTCTTCTGCGAGAAGCCGGTGGCCGTCGATGCGCCGGGCGTCCGAAGCGTTTTGGCGACCGCCGAGGAGGCCAAGCGGAAGAAGCTTAGCCTGGTTTCCGGGCTCTGCTGGCGCTACGACCAGGGCGTCGCCGAAACGATGAAGCGGGTGCATGACGGCGCCATTGGCGACATCACCAGCATTCACGTGACCTATCTGGCCAACGTGCTTTCGCACCGCCGCCGTCAGCCCGACTGGACCGAAATGCAGTACCAGTTGCGCAGTTGGCAGTCTTTCGTTTGGCTTTCCGGCGACTTCAACGCGGAACAGCACGTCCACAGCCTGGACAAAGCCGCTTGGGCAATGCGCGACGAACCGCCTGTTCGGGCGTGGGGCCTTGGCGGCTGCCTGATCCGCGACCGCAAACAGGGCGACGTTTACGATCATCATGCCGTGGTCTACGAATATGCCAACGGCGTCCAGGCGCACGCCTTCTGCCGTCAGATGCGGGGCTGCTACAACGAGACGGTCGATCTGATTGTCGGCACGAAGGGGCGCGCGATCTTGCCCAACAAGCCACGCATCGAAGGCGAGAACCCGTGGCGTTTCAAGGGCCCCGCCGCGCTGTCGCAGGCCTACGACGAAGAGCATCGCCGGCTGTTCGCCTCGATCCGTTCGGGCGAATCGCTCAACAACGGCGAGTACATGGCCCGAAGCACGATGTGGGCCGTTCTCGGCAGGATGGCCAACTACACCGGCCAGAAGATCAAGTGGGAGGACGCCATGAACTCCCAAGAGAGCCTGAGCCCGGCGACCTATGGTTTCGATGTCGAGCCGCCGACCAAGCCAGGCAAGGACGGCAATTACCCGATCGCCCTGCCAGGCATCACGAAGTTCACCTAACGAGGCGGCAGCCGGTGGCGCCATCCCGGCCGAGGACAACGGAGCGTGGATGCCGAGATGTATTGCAGCATGAATCCACCCGCAGGGGTGGGTTTTGCTGCATTCGGCCGCTAGCCTTGCCAAATTCCTGCCGGTTCAGCCCTTCGGTCGCATTGCCAAGGTGCCCCCTAATTCGTTACCATAAGGGATTCGTCCACACTAGATGCCATGTTCGAGTCACTTCAGGAAAATCTGAGTTCGGCGATCCGAGCCTTGCGCGGCAAGGGCAGGCTCACCGAGTCGAACATGCGCGAGGGGCTCGAGCTGGTGCGCCGCGCCCTGCTGGAGGCCGACGTCAGCCTGTCGGTCGTCAAGGACTTCATGGTCCACGTGAGCGAGCAGGCCGTCGGCGAGACGGTCCTCAAGTCGCTCGACCCGACCCAGCACCTGATCGGCATCGTCGGTCGCGAGTTGGTCAACCTGATGGGGCCGGTCGATCACTCGCTCCATCTTCGTCCGGGCGTCTCGGTCCTGATGCTCTGCGGCCTGCAAGGCTCCGGCAAGACGACCACTTGCGGCAAGCTCGGTCGCTTGTTGCGGCAGAACGGCAAACGGCCGATGCTCGTCGCCGCCGACTTGCAGCGGCCCGCCGCCATCCAGCAATTGCAGGTCCTCGGTCAGCAGTTGGAACTGCCGGTCTACGCCGACCTGGCAGCCAAAGACCCCGTCGCGCTGTGCCAAGCCGCCGTGAAAGAGGCCAAGGGCTCGGGCGTGGACGTTGTGATTCTCGACACGGCCGGCCGACTGCACGTCGACGCCGAGTTGATGAACCAACTGACGCAGATCGACCGCCGCCTCGGTCCCGACCAAGTCTATCTGGTCGTTGACGCGATGACCGGCCAAGACGCCGTCTTGAGCGCCAAGGCGTTCAACGAGGCGCTCGAGCTCGACGGCGTCATCATGACCAAGCTCGATGGCGACGCCCGGGGCGGCGCCGCGCTGTCGGTCAAGCAGGTCACCGGTGTGCCGATCAAGTTCATGGGCACCGGCGAACATCTCGACGCCCTCGAGGAGTTCCACCCCGACCGCATGGCCGGGCGGATCCTCGGCATGGGCGACGTCCTGACGTTGGTCGAGCAGGCCCAGCAGAAGTTCGACCAGGAGGAGATGGCCAATCAGGAGGCCCGGCTCCGCAAGGGCGAATTCACGCTGGACGACTTCAAGAAGATGCTCGGCCAGACGAAGAAACTCGGACCGATCAACAAGATCATGGGCATGATCCCTGGCATGAGCGGCATGGGCGACATGCTCGACCAGGTGGACGCCGAAAAGGACATGAAGCGGCTCGTCGGCATTGTCGATTCCATGACGCCCGACGAACGTCGCAACCCGTCGCGGGTGATCGACCAAGGCCGCCGCCGCCGAATTGCCGCCGGGGCGGGCGTCGAGCCGCACGAGGTCAACGAACTTGTCAAGCAGTTCGATGGCATGGCCGACCTGATGAAGCGGATGTCCGGCCTTGGCGTGCGCGACCGAATGAAGATGATGCAGCAGGTCACCCAAGGCGGCATGCTGAACCCCGGCGCGAAGTTTTCGAAGCAGAAAATCGGCACCGGCAAACGGCTTACCTCGGCCGAACGAATCAAGCTTAAGAAAGAACGTGAGCGCGAGTTGCGACGCAAAAGACGCGAAGGAAAGAAGAAAACGTAGTGTTCAGTGGCCGGTGGCCAGCGGTTGGGCCATACATTGCCGACCACTGACCACTGACCACTGACCACCGGCCACTAGCCACTAAACAGGAGAAACGCGTGTCAGTACGTATTCGGATGAAGCAGTTCGGCCGCAAGCACCGGCCTTACTATCGGATCTGTGCGATGGACATTCGCAAGCCGCGCGACGGGCGCGTCTTGGAAGAGCTGGGCACCTACGACCCGTTGGTCCCCGAGACCGACGCCCGAGCGCTGTTGAACAGTGAGCGGATCGCCTACTGGGTGAGCGTCGGCGCGCAGCCGTCGGACGCCGTGCGCGTTCTGATCAAGAAGTACGGCGCCGAGGGAACGCACGTGGCCGCGCAGCAACTGGCGCTGGCCCGACTGGCCCAAAGCCGCCGCCGTCCAGAGCCGCCGCCGCCGATGCCGAAGGCCCCGAAGCCGGCCGCGAACGAAGGCAAGCCGCAGCGGCCGCCAAAGGCCAGCAAAGAGGCCGCCGAGACCGCCGCGGCGACCGAGACACCGGTCGATGCGCCCGCCGAACAGCAAAGCTAGGCGGTTGCCATGCGTTTTGACGTTCTGACCCTGTTTCCCGATATTTTCCAGGGATACTTGGGGCAGAGCCTGTTGAAGCGGGCGATCGATGCCGGGCTGGTGGATGTCCACCTGCACGACATCCGGGATTGGTCGAAAGGAAAACACAACACGGTCGACGATCGCCCTTTCGGGGGCGGACCCGGCATGGTCATCAAGGTCGAGCCGGTCGTCGAGTGCGTCGAAGCGGTGCGGGCAGAAACGCCCGAGCCAGGGCATCTCGTGATGCTCACCCCGCAGGGACGACGCCTCGACCAGGCGGCCGTCGAGCGGTTGGCGCGGCATGGGCGGTTGCTCCTGCTGTGCGGCCGCTATGAGGGATTTGACGAGCGGATACGAACCATTTTGGAGCCGGAGGAAATTTCGATCGGCGACTACATCCTCAATGGAGGCGAGGTGGCCGCCATGACGATCATCGACACCGTGATCCGACTCGTTCCCGGCGTGTTGGGGGACGAAGACAGCAGCATATGCGATTCGTTTTCGAGTGGTCGGCGTTGGCTCGAGTGCGCCCAGTACACGCGTCCCCGCGAGTACCGTGGCCACGAGGTCCCGCCGGTCCTGCTGAACGGCGACCACCAGCAGATTGCCCAGTGGCGCGAAGAAAGCAGCCGACAGCGAACCTTGGAGCGACGACGCGACCTGATCGAAGAGACCATCGACGAGCCACGAAATCCGGACGATCGACAATATTGATTCGGCAAGCCGTGGAAACAAGACAAACGTGACTATCTCTCCGGGAGCTCCTGGCTTCCGGCCATCGAATTTGACCGAACTTTAGAATTGCCATCAAGGAGCCGCCATGAGCACCCAACTCTTGTCCCTGGTCGAGAAGGCCAGTTTGAAGCCGGAATTGCCCAAGTTCACTATCGGCGATACGGTTGACGTTCACTGCCGCATCCTGGAAGGCGAGAAGGAACGCATCCAGATTTTCAGCGGCCTGGTGATCGCCATGGCCGGCTCGGGCACACGCGAGACGTTCACGGTTCGCCGGATCGTCCAGGGCGAAGGCGTCGAGCGGAAGTTCCCAATCCACTCGTCCCGCATCGCCAAGGTCGAGGTGAAGCGATCCGGCGTCGTGCGTCGTGCGAAGCTCTATTACCTCCGCGAGCGGACGGGCAAGGCCGTTCGTCTGAAGGAACGCCGGACCGAGACCGCGAAGTAAAACTCGTCGGTCGACGCTCGGTTTAGCAGAGCTTGCGGTACGGACGCATTGGCAACCGCGCGGGCTGCGTGTGGTTTTTCGCTCGCGTGTCACGGGCGTCCGCACCCGGCTCCGTCGCCTCCGGTACGGTGCGCCTGACTTACGGTTTATGGACCTTTGGCAAGCCATCTTGCGACGCTTCCGACGAGTCTTTCCGGAAAAAACGCTCGGACAGCGGGGCGAAGCGGTGGCTGCGCGGTTCTTGCGGCGTCGGGGCTATAAAATCCTGGCTCGCGGCGACCGATCGGGCTCGGGTGAGCTCGACCTGGTGGCGCTCGACGGCAAGACGATTGTCTTCATCGAAGTTAAGACACGCCGGTCGCAGGGGGCTGGGCATCCGGCCGAGGCCGTCGATGCTCGGAAGCAACGGCGGCTTACGCGGTTGGCGGTCAGCTTCCTGAAACGCCACCAGTTGCTCTCTTGTCCAGCCCGGTTCGATGTGGTGGCCGTGACGTGGCCCAAGGGCCGCTGGTTTCCCAACGTTGAGCATCTGGTCAACGCTTTTGACGCTGTCGGCCATCAGGAGTTCTACTCCTGAGCAGATGGGCCGACGACCTCGCTCAGGACGCGAGACGCTCTTGGCGCTCGCCCGAGAACCCGATGCTCGTCATCATCGTCAGTCGGGCAACGGCTGTCCCTTGGTTTCCGGCGCCAGCCAGATCAAGAAGAGGCCAAGGATGTAGATGAGCGTGATCGAGGCGCCGGCCCGCCCATAGTCGCCGCCGAAGACGCCCATCAGTTGGCCCATGTAGAGCGCGCCGCCGGCGGCCAGAATGCGGCCGGCGTTGAGGCTGACGCCCTGGCCGGTCGCACGGACGCGCGTCGGGAAAATTTCTGACAAGTACAACGGAAGCCAGCCGTAGAACGCGGCCGTCATGCAGCAGACGACGAACGACATCACGACGAACGACACGTTGAACGCCGTCATCATCCGGAACATGTACTGGCACGAAAACAGCGACAGGACGCAAAGCCCAAAGTAGACCGGGCGGCGGCCGATCATGGCGCCGATGATCGGGGCGATCAGGCATCCGACAATCGCGCCGATGGCCAACGCCATCTGGGCGATGCCCTTGGCGTGAGGAAGGCTGTCGCCGGCCAACTGATCGGCCCAGAGCGGGATCCAGCCGGAAATAGCTGCCCAGGTTCCGATCAACGGAATTCCCGAGAAGACGATGCCGAGCAGTGTCTTCCGAAGCAGTGGCGGCGTGAAAATTTCGACCAGCGGGCTGCGACCCTTTTGCTTCGAGACGGCCTTCCAACGTTCCGATTCGGGCACTTTGGACACGACAAACAGGGCCAACAGGGCGGGGCTTGCGCCGACCAGCATGAACCATCGCCAGGAGTCATGCGTTGGCGGAAAGAGCGTCCCGACGACCGCGATTAGCAGGAAGCCGACGTTTGAAGCCGCGCCGATAATGCCCGAGAGCTTCGGACGGTGGCGTTCCGGCCAGCATTCCATGATGAGCGAAACGCCCAGGGACCATTGGCCGCCCATTCCCAACGCCGAGATAAACAGAAATAGCCCGATATGCCAAGGATGGGTGGCAAAGTAACCGCACCCCATGAAGATCGAGTAAGTCAGGATGCTGCAGACCATGGCTCGGACGCGGCCCAGCTTGTCGCCAAGCCAGCCGAAGGCCACGCCGCCGAACGCCGCCCCGAGAAGAAAGCAGGCCATGATGGGCCCGTTCCATTGGCCCACCAAGGCATCGTTTTGTGTTCCTAGCAGGTCCTGCAAAGCGGGCCGAGAGACGAGCGGCGTCAACCCCATCTCCACTCCGTCGAACATCCACCCTAGGAAGGCGGCGATCAGCGCATACCACTGCCCGCGACTCAACGATGTCTTCTCGGCCATGCTTGCTCCTATCCGACCATCGGGCGGCAAAACGAGAGATGCCGTCAGTATAATCGTCGGCGGGGCGCGCAACAATGGGCCAAACGCCGGCCGCCGCCCGCCAAGCGGCCACGCGGTCACGGCATGATGCGACCTGGAGGACGACTCGACGATCGGCCGAGGCTGTGCGACACGGCCGAGACAGAAACCGCAAAGAACTCGCAACCAGCCGCGCGGCACGAGCAGTCCGACCGAGACTCTTCGCCGCGATCAGCAGTGACACCCTGCGACGACTTGCCGTTCTCCTGACAGGATCGGGTAGGAGGGGGCGTTGCCGCCCCGTCCTCCCACACGACCGTGCGTACGGTTCCGTACACGGCGGTTCAGTTTATACGCTTAAAACGCTGCGACTCTGATAAAAGGCTCACAAGACCT
>JBDKSW010000003.1:0-239104 GCA_039698035.1 Thermoguttaceae bacterium
AGACTTTCACTCCTCCCCACAAGTCATCCCCTCGGTTTTCAACCCAAGTGGGTTCGGTCCTCCACGCGGTATAACCCGCGATTCAACCTGCTCATGGGTAGTTCACGCAGATTCGCGTCTACCGCCAACGACTCTGTCGCCCTATTCAGACTTGGTTTCCCTATGGCTCCGGTCCGTAAGACCTTAACCTATCGCCGCAGACGGTAACTCGCCGGATCATTATGCAAAAGGCACGCCGTCACACTTTGCGAGCAAGCTCGCCATAGTGCTCCGACCGCTTGTAGGCACATGGTTTCAGGTTCAGTATCCTCCCCTAGCAGGGGTTCTTCCCATCTTTCAGTCGCCCTACTGAGTTCACTATCGGTCGTCAGAGAGTATTTAGCCTTACGGGATGGTCCCCGTAGATTCAGTCGGAGTTCCACGTGATCCGACCTACTCAGGTACCTCTCGGGAGGCTACACCACTGTCGCATACCGGGCTGTCACCGTCTATGGCCTGCCTTTCCAAGCAGTTCTGCTAGCTGGTAGCTTGGTAACTCCCATGTGAGAGGCCCTACAACCCCGCAGGGAAAATCCCCGCGGTTTGGGCTCTTTCCTTTTCGCTCGCCGCTACTAGGGAAATCGATTTTTCTTTCTTTTCCAGCGGTTACTTGGATGTTTCGGTTCACCGCGTTCGCGACATGCACCTATGAATTCAGTGCATGCTAATTCGGGAATTCCGGGATCAACGCTCGTTTGACAACTACTCCGGACTTATCGCAGTCTTCCACGCCCTTCTTCGGCTTCTGACGCCAAGACATCCCCCATGTGCCCTTAGTAGCTTGGCCACATGAATCCAATGCTCCACAAGGGAGCGCTGTTTTCAGTGGTCTCGCTCACGAGCCGCACGCCCATCTCGCCGACCCCGGCCACTCGCCTAAGCGACTAACCCGGACCGAATCGGTTGACGTTCGACTCAGTAACGAATGCTCTAAGTGCCCTTGGAGCCACGCTTGTGTGACAAGTCACACCATGCGTGGATCACAATTAAGATGCCACTTCATTACCACAACCAAATTGTCAAAGAACTCTTCAGCCAACTCGGTTCCCCGAATTGACGAAACACTAAGTTTATCGAGGTGTCCGGTGGGTGTCAACGGCTACAAGGCCCGAATTGCGGAAATTCTTTTGATTTTTTTCCGCTTGTCGGAGACTCGAAAACGCCGTCTGCACCTCCTGGCCACAAACCCAATAATCGTATTATATCGGCCGCTGGACGCCCGACAAGCCACCCCGTTTTCGAGGATTTCTTCGTGAGATTCGCGCTGAAAACGGCTTATTTTCAGGTATTCTCGGGTGCGGTCGCTCGCGTCAGCGGGGCGAACTGGCATTAATTTTTTTGGGCGTTGGGTGCCGGCTTGCCATCGACCAGCAGGCCATCGACCTCCTGGCGGAGGCGATCCTCGATCGCCCGCTTGAAGAGCATTGCGGCGAGCGGCAGGGTCATATCGAGTCGAACTTTGTTGGGCTCGACGGCGACGACGCCGCTGACGGTCATGCCCATCGCTTGCAGCGAGAATGAGAAGGTGTGGTCGCGCCACGCGTCCTCGAATTTGCTGACGTGGCTTTGGTACTGGGTCCGAGCGGCGGCAAACTTTTTTTTCAGCCGCTCGACGGCTTCGTCTTGGTCCAGGGCGTGCGGCAGTTCGAGATGAAGGTTTGGCATGGGAGGCAGGGGTTTGAGGTTGGGGCTGTTGCCCGGTTGGCGGCATCGCGGGCACGACAGGGGGTCGGGCCGAGGTTGTTGTCCATCGGAGGATCGGGATTTCAGCGCGGCCGCGATGGTCCGGCCTTCTTCAGGGCGTCGAGCAGTTGTCCTTCGGTGATGAGGTCGGGCAACACGATTGGCTTGGGATCGGCCGAGTCCCCGGGCCAGATGGCCAACACGGGGATGGAGTTGTATCCGAGGTCGTTGAAGGCTTTCTTGATTGTCGGCGAATAGTCCGTCCAGTCGGCCAGGAGTGGGACGACGCGGTTGGCCGAGATGAGGCGAAGGACGGAGGCCCGTTCGATGGCGAACTTCGAGTTTGCCTTGCAGTTGACGCACCAATTGGCGGTGAAATCGACCATGACCGTCTTGCCGTCGGCACGGGCGCGCTGGAGGGCCTCGGGCGTGAAGGGTTGCCAGGGGATGATCGGCTGCCAGAAGAGGACGGTGAAGGCGAAAAGGCCCAGGGCCGCGGCGAGCAGGGGCGCGGCGCACCAGGCGAGGAGTTTGGCGTGCGGCCTGGCGTTGAACTGGGTTTGCCCGATCCACCAGCAGGCGAACCAGATGCCGACGAGGAGCGTCAAGGTGGGAATGAAATAGTTATGGCTTAGCGTGTTGAAGAAGTAGACGACGGTGGCGAGGAGCAGAAAGCCCATGAGCTGCTCGAACGTGTCCATCCACGCGCCGGGTTTTGGGAGCGAACGGATCAGGCGTGGGAATGCGCCAATCACGAGGTAGGGCGAGGCCATGCCGAGACCGACGGCGGCGAAGACGTAGTAGACGACCTGCGGGGGCTGTTTGAGGAGGTAGCCGAAGACGGAGCCGAGAAAGGGGCCGCTGCAGGGCGTGGCGAGGATGGTTGTGAACACGCCCTTGAAAAAGGCGCCGGTGGGGCCTTCTTTCGCCTGCAACTGGTTGGCGCGGCCGGCGCCCATGAAGCCGGGGATCGGGATTTGCCAGACGCCGAGGAAGCTGAGGGCCATGGCGAAAACGAAAGCCGTCATGGCCACCTTGAACCAGGGGAGGGTGAACTGTTCGCCCCAGGCCAGCCCGGCTGAGGCGGCCAGCGTGGCCAGGGCCATGAAGACGGCGAGGAGCCCGAGCGAATACCAGACGTTGAGGGCGAAGATGCGTCCGCGGCTCTCGCCGGCCTGTTGCACGAAGGCGAGGATTTTCAGGCTGATGACCGGAAGCACGCACGGCATTAGGTTGAGCAGCAGTCCGCCGAGAAACGCCAGTGAAAGCTGCACCAGGAGCGTGTTGACGTTGATTTTGGCGGCGGCCTCGGTTGTGACGGTCGGCGTCAGGTCGTATGCGGGGACGGCGGTGAATGCGATTGGCTTGGGCGGCAGGCAGGACTTGGTATCGCAGGGCTGCAGGGTGATTTTGCCGTCGATTTTGAGTTTGGCCGGATCGACGTCTGGGGCCACGTTGAGCGGCGCCCACCAGGTCACGGTGTTTTCGTGGGTCTCGACCGTGAGGTTATCGAAGGCCGGTTCCGGATGGCGGTCGGGACGGACGGTCGGCTGGAAAGGGCCGACCAGTTTGACGCCGGCAGGGGGCGTGACCTTGATTTTCGTGGCGACCGGTCCGCCTTCGGGCTGGGTCGTCGAGTAGATGTGCCAGCCGGGCTTGATTTTGGCCACGACGGCGAGTCGCCATGGATCGCCCTTGGAGGGGGGCGTCAGGTAAGCGTGGATGGCGACGGGGCCATTTTGGTCGGTGTGGCTGCCGAAAGTGGCGTCGCCGGCCAAGCCGGCTAGGCCGGGCAAGCCGCCGCCTGGATTGGCCGCCATGGCGGCCGGGGGGGGCCAGGCCGCGGCGAGGGACAGGGATGTTAGAACCGCTACAGTCAGCCGATGCCAGGGATTTGCCATGCGCTGGATTTTAAGAGATGCCGTTAAGCCGAGCAACTCCACTGGCAATGTCTGGAGGAAGGGGTAAAATGGGTTATGTTTATGCAATCCCCAAAAAGCCTGCGGGACCGACCGAGTCCGCGCTGGGGGAACGTTGTCCCGCCGTCCATCTCGCCTCTAGGAACGCATCCATGAACGTTCGCTTGTTTTCGTTGCTCACGGTTGTCGCCATCGGCGTCGCGGTTTCGTCTTACAGTCTGGCCGAGCCGGCGAAGGAAGCCAAGTCGGACAGCAAGCCCGAGCAGGCGCAGATGGGCGAGGGTGCGATGAGGGCCCGGATCGCGGCTGCGGCGGCGGCATCGGCGGCCCAGGCGAAGAAGCGTGCGCCGTATGCCGAGCTGGTTGCCGGTGCGGAGGAGATCGAGGGGATGATTCCGCTGCACCACAAGGACATGCGTCTGTTTGGGGAGATCGCGCCGAGCGACCTGAACCGCGATTTGATGGTGGCCATTGCCATTGCGCGGGGCATCGGCGAGGGTCCGCTGTTGGGCGGGATGACTTGGAACTTCGGGGACAACTGGATTTGGCAGTTCCGCAAGGTGGAAGATCGGATTCAGATTGTGCGGAAGAACGTTCGGTTCCGCGCTGCGAAGGGATCGCCGCAAGCGAAGGCCGTTCATCTGTCCTATACGGACAGCATTCTGTTCAGCTTGCCGATCGTGTCGGTCAGTCCTGGCGGCAAGTTTGTTGTGGATCTGACGCCGGTGTTCATGAGCGACGTTCCCCAGATTTCGGCCGTTCTGCGTGGGTTTGCTTTCGCGCCGGACCGTTCGAGTTGGGCGAGCATCAAGGGTTTCAAGGACAACATCGAGGTACAGGTGGCGGCGACCTACGCGTCGAGCGGCAACATTCCGTTGGCGAACGTGCCCGACACGCGTGGCGTGACCCTTTACATTCATTACTCGATCAGCCGGTTGCCCGAGACGGGTTACCAACCGCGGCTGGCCGACGATCGCGTGGGCCACTTCCTGACGGTCATGAAGGACTACTCGAAGAGCGGCCAGGACGACCAGTTTGTGCGTTACATCAATCGGTGGGATCTTCGCAAAGTGGAGCCGGGGGCCAAGGTGTCGCCGCCGGTGAGGCCGATCATTTTCTGGATTGAAAAGACGGTGCCGTACAAGTATCGCGGCGTGGTCCGCGAGGGGATTTTGGAGTGGAACAAGGCCTTTGAGCGAGCCGGTTTCGCCAATGCGATCGAGGTGCGCCAGCAGCCGGACGACGCCACGTGGGACCCTGAGGACATCAACTACAACACGTTCCGGTGGATCACGTCCGACGCGGGTTTCGCGATGGGACCAAGCCGGGTCAACCCGTTCACGGGGCAGATTCTGGACGCGGACATCATCTTCGACGCGAGCTTTATCGAGAGCTGGACGCGGCAGTATGACTTCAACAAGCTGTCGACGGCAACGTCCAACGACTCGGAGCGTGCCATCCCGACGCTCGACATGCTGCTGGGCGGGTCGGCGAGCGTCCTGGCGCCGCTCGGCCACGACGACGACTGCGCGGCCTGCCAATACGCCCGTGGGATGGGCGAGCAGATTGCGTTGGGCCGGATGGCCATGGCGGCCGGCGGCAAGCCGATGAGCAATGAGCGGTTTGAGCAATTTCTGGCGGAAGGCGTGAAGTCGGTTGTGATCCACGAGGTGGGGCACACGTTGGGGCTGCGGCACAACTTCAAGGGGAGCAATCTTTGGACGATGGAGGAGATGAACGACCCCGAGAAGACCCGCGACGTTGGTTTGTCGGCGTCGATCATGGACTATTTGCCGGTGAACGTTTCGCCAAAGGGCAAGAAGCAGGGCGAGTACTTCAGCCACGTGGTGGGACCGTACGACCATTGGGCGATCGAGTACGCCTACAAGACGCTGGCGGGCGGGACCGAGGGCGAGGTGGCCCAGCTTCAGAAGATCGCTTCGCGCAACACGGAGCCGGCGTTGCAGTATGCGACGGACAACGACGCGCACGGTTTGGCCCCGGATCCGATGGTGAACCTGCACGACATGAGCAAGGACCCGATCGAGTTCGCGCGGTGGCGGATCGAGTTGCTGAACCAGATCCTGCCCGACGTGGTTGACCGAATGGTCAAGCCGGGCGAGGGTTACCAGCAGGCGCGTTTGGCGATGTCGATGATGCTGCGTGAACACGTTCGCTTGATGGGATATGTCGCCCATTTTGTCGGCGGCGTTTATGTTCATCGGGATCACAAGGGCGACCCGAACGCCAAGCCGCCGTTGGTGGTGACGGAGGCGAAGAAGCAGCGTGAGGCGGTGGCGCTGCTCGATCAGCAGGTTTTCGGTCCCGAGGCCTACCAGTTTCCGTCAAAGATTTACGAATACTTGGCGCCAACGCATTGGACGCATTGGGGATTGAAGGGGCCGAACCACCCCGACTTCCCGATTCACGACATCGTCCTTGCAATGCAGGCCCAGGTGCTCGGGCAGGTGTTGTCGCCGGCCACGCTGACGCGGCTTGTGGATTCCGAGGTTCAGGTTCCGACCAAGGAGGACGCCTTCACCGCGGCCGAGTTGTTCGAGCGTCTGACGTCGGCCGTCTTCCGCGAGACCGCAGATCTCCGGGAAGGCAAGTTCACCGCGAGGAAGCCGGCGATTAGCAGCCTGCGTCGCAATTTGCAGCAGCACTATTTCCAACGGCTGGCCGACATTGCGCTCGGCAACGCGGACGTGCCGACGGACTGCGAGATGGTGGCGGTCGCGGAGTTGAAGACGCTCGAGGGCCGCATCAAGGCGGTGCTGGGCGGCAAGGCCGAGTTGGACACCTACACGCGAGCCCATCTGACCGAGATGGCGACCCGGATTCGCAAGGTTCTCGACGCGCGACTTGAACAGAAGCGTCCCTAGGAATGCCAATGATGTTTCCGACCACGCGGCTGCGACGATTGCGGTATCATCCGGCGGTGCGAGAGCTGGTTCGCGAGACGCGGCTGTCGCCGGCGAACCTGGTGCTGCCGCTGTTCGTACGGCCGGGGCATGGCGTGCGTGAGCCGATTGGGTCGATGCCGGGGCACGCGCAGTTGTCGCCTGACGTGATGGTGAACGAGGTGCGCGAGGCCGCGAGGCTTGGGCTTGGCGGCGTGCTGCTGTTTGGGATTCCCGCGAAGAAGGACGCGCTGGGCAGCGACGCCACGAGCGACTTGGGCATCGTTGCCGAGGCCATTCGGGCGGCGAAACAGGCCGCGCCGAACTTGCTGGTCATCACGGACATTTGCTGCTGCGAGTACACGGACCACGGCCACTGCGGCGCGTTGGGCCGTTCGACGGGCCGGGTGGACGTCGAGAACGACGCGACGTTGGAGTTGTTGGCCCAGCAGGCGTTGGTTCATGCGCGGGCCGGCGCCGAGATGGTCGCGCCGAGCGGGATGATGGACGGGATGGTCCAAGCGATTCGGCGGGCGTTGGACGGGGCCGGCTTCCAGCATCTGCCGATCATGAGCTACTCGGCGAAATATGCGAGCGGCTTCTATGGGCCGTTCCGCGAGGCGGCCGAGAGCACGCCGCAGTTTGGCGACCGCCGCAGCTATCAGATGGACAGTGCGGCGTCGGCGGGCCAGGCGATGCGAGAGATTGAGCTGGATCTGGCGGAGGGCGCCGACCTGGTGATGGTCAAGCCGGCGTTGGCCTATCTGGACGTGATTCGCCAAGCGTACGAGCGATTCCCGGGCGTGCCGCTGGCCGCGTACAACGTGTCGGGCGAGTACAGCATGGTGAAGGCGGCCGCCGAGCGAGGTTGGCTCGACGAGCAGCGGATTGCCCTGGAATGCCTCACGGGCATCCGCCGGGCCGGGGCGAGCATCATTCTGACGTACTGGGCGAAGGACGCCGCGCGCTGGTTGGCCTAGCGAAGGCGTGCCGAGGGGCACGTTCAGCGAGGGATTTTGCACTCCAGCCGGCGGGCGCGTGGGGCGCCGGGGGCTTCTTCAGTTCCGGCACGCCCCGAGCTGTTTCGGGCCGGGGCGTTGCGGCGTTGGCAATATTGGCCTTCCGTTGCACCGAAGCGAGCCTGGCCCTAGACGCCCGCCTCGGCCATCAATCGAACGAGCTCGACGACGCTGTCGACCTGCATTTTTTCGAGGACGCCGGCGCGGTGTTTGGCGACCGTTTTTTCACCGATGTCCAGTTCGCTGGCGATTTGCTTGGAATGCTTGCCGGCGATGAGCAGGTCAAGGACCTCGCGTTGTCTGGTTGAAAGGCGCGTGATGCGTTCGTTCAGTTCAGCGCGTCGGGTGGATTGCCGCTGGTCTCGGGCATCCTGATCGATGGCCTCCTGAATTCGGCCGAGGAGCGCCCTGCGGCTGAACGGTTTTTCCAGGAAGTCCATGGCGCCCTGGCTCATCGCCTGGACGGCCATGGGGATGTCGGCGCAGCCGGAGATCATGATGATGGGCATTCGGCGGCCCTGGGCGGCCAGGGTTTGCTGGAGGCCGAGGCCGCTCAGGCCGGGCATTCGGACATCGAGGACCATGCACTTTGGCACGCCGATGGCTTCGTGCGAGCCATCGAGAAACGCCTCGGCCGACTGATAGACGCGGGGTTCAAAGCCCACGCTGCGGAGCATCAAGCTGAGAGACTCACAGACCTGCGGATCGTCGTCCACCACGTAAACCGTCGGTGTAGCAGAGACCATTGGATCACCTCGTCGTTGGCAATTCCACAGAGATGGTTGTGCCGGCGCCGGGCCGGCTCCGCACTTCGATTCGTCCTGCATGGGCCTGGATGATTCCCAGAGCGATGCTCATTCCGAGACCTGAGCCGCCGACATGGCGTCGCGTCGTATAGAGGGGGTCGAAGACGTGGGTCAACTGCTCCTGGTCCATGCCGCACCCGTTGTCGGACACTACGGCTCTGACATAGGTATCCTCTGTCGCCGTATGAATGGTGACGATTGGCTTCTCTTGGCCGGCCTCGACGGCGTTGCGAATCAGGTTGATCAAGACCAACTCGATTTCGAGGGGGTTCATCGAGGTCAGCGGCACGTCGAGAGCGAGCTCCATGCGTAGCTGGACGCCGCGTGACTCGGCATAGGGGCGTGCCAGTTGGACGGACTGCTCGACCACGTCGTTGAGGCTGCACGCTTGGCGTTCTGTCGGCTCTTGCCGCGAATAGCGCAAGAGGGTGCGCACGATCCGACCGCAGCGGTCCATCGACGTAATGACGTTCCGGAGGCAGGCCGCGATTTGCTCGCCGGCGTCGGGGACGTCCTTCAGCGCCAAGGCCGTTTCGGCGGCAAGGAGCGCCGAGCCGGCGGGGTTGTTGATTTCGTGGGCGATACCGGCTCCCAACAGGCCGATGCAGGCCAGCCGCTCGCTGCGATGGAGGGCGTCCTCGAGTTTTTTCTCGGTGGTCACGTCCCGGAAGAAGGCGATGCGATGCGGCGGTGTCTGGGAGTCGGCGGCGACGGGTTGGCTCCGAAGTTGCAGGACTTGTCGCCCCCCCTCGGGGCTGTCGCAGGCGACCTCGGCCGAATAGAGGCCTTGCTGGCGGTGGCTCTCCATGAGGCTCTCGATGAGCGGATGCCCGACCGGGGCGAGGGCCTCACCGGTTGGGTCTGGGCCGCCAGAGCCTGGCGGGGCGCATTGCCCGTCGGTCGGCAAGGACGTCTGGGGGCCGGCAGGATCGAGCTGTAAGAAGGCCGCGTTGGCGTAGATGATCCGGGGCGGCTGGCCGTCGATGGCCGCCGTCACGGCAACTGGATCTGGATGGCAATCGAGGACACGGTAGATCAGGCTTAGCTCGGCCGTAGGCCGAACCTCGCAACCCCGATGCCCCAGAGGGCCATCGACGCGTCGATGGACGAGTGCCGCCGCTTGCCCCACGGCTGCCTCCCGGAAGTTGTGTTGTTTTCCGAGTAAGACGCACTTACTCCGTCAGTGTAGTCGCCGTGGTCGAAATGTCCATATCAATCGTGGGACTTTCCACCACACGCGTCTACAGTGTACTTCGGCCGGTGGCGGGGGCCGTATTTCCCAAACCCGGGAAAAGTGCGAAAATGTCGCCAGCGGCGGCGTGTTTCATGCCACGTCTTTGGGCTGGGCGGCTGCGAAAAAGCCGCACGGTCGACGGGCGGGCTCAGAGGGAGACGTGGTTTTGAATCAATCGACCCAGCTCTTGCGGCACGGCCCGTAGAAGTCGATCGAGCACGCACTCCCAGCGGTAGGCAAAGCTTCCGGCCTCGTCTCGATGGCGTTGCTTGAAGAGCGTGTCGAAGGCCCGCTTGCGTTTGCGGTACTCGAGTTGGATTTTGGAGAGTCTGGTGACGAAGGCCTCGACGTAGAGGGCGGCAAAGTCCTCGGGATTGGCCAAGAGGGGCAGTCTGCGGTTGACGACCGCGGCATATTCGGGGGCGAAGCGTTCGAGTCCGTTGCGGTAGTCGGCGAAGGTGCCCATCTGATCGACGACGACGAGATCGACGGGCAGACCGTTGCCGTTGGTAATGATCACCTCGTCGCCATCGTCGAAAACGACCTGGCCGCGATCGTCGCAGCGGCCGACGACGATGTTTGGCGCGGCGGCCTGGCCCAACAATCGCGCCAAGCGGGAGGCGAACTGGTTGTCGGCCAGGCGTGGCGGGGGGATTTTGTCGGTGGCCATGCCGCGGACGAAGTCGCGTTCAAAATAGGGGGACCAGATGGCGGCGTTCTGCATGTCGCGGCGAGAGCCAACGTAGCGTTCGCTGATTCGCTTGGCCGTCACGCGGGGGGGCATATTCATACCGAGCTGCCGGCAGCCGAGCCGCCGGTCGAGGATGTACTCGGTGTATTCCTCGGAGAGGATGATGGCTTCGAGCAGTTTTTTGCCTGTGTCGAGGTGTTCGCGGACGCCCCATTTCTGCATTCGAATGATTTTGACGATTTCGTCGGGGATGCCGCGTTGTTTGACCTGGGTGATGTAGACATCTCGGCGGCCGGAGGACTTGGCGCGTTGGGAGAGCGACTCGACGACGCGGCCGATATTGACATATTCGAGGTCGGCGTATTCGCGAACGAAGTTGAAGATGAAGCTGCGGCACTTTTCATCGCAGAGGCGTCGGAGACGAGGGTCGCCCGATTCCTCGGCCAACTCGAAGGCCGAGTCGAAGATCAGCTCGCCCTGTTCGATGCGGCCGCCTGGCAGCCACTCGATCTGCATGAAGTATTCGGAGCTGAGCCCTAAGAGCGACTCTTCGGAGACTGTTTTTTCGTCCTCGCCGATCAGCGCGGCGTACATTCGGTTGCGCCAATCCAGGCGTTCGGCGTCGTCCTGACGGAACTCGGGCGGGACGGCGTCGCGGAACTTGTCGCGCAAGGCCTCATAGGTCACGCGCAGGGCGTCGCCGGTCATGGTCGCGAAGTCGTGTGGGGCGAAATCGGCCTTGGTGAAGCCGCGGCCGGCCATGAAAAAGGCCACGTTGGGATTGCCCTGGCGATTGACGCTGGCCGAAAAGTGGCGTATTTCCGTCAGGTGCTGGCGCAGGGCGGACTCGCCCAACTCGCCGAGTTGTGCGAACCCCTCGTAGGTGAGCAGGCGTGTGCCGGTGGCCTTGCTGTAGTAATAGAGCTCGTTGCCGTGAATGGCGATCCGCGAGGCGAGGAGCATTTGCCGCATCTCGTCCGCCGTCTTTGGGAGGGGGCTGATGCGCCAACATTCGCCCCGCTGCTTGATGGCGGCGCGGACCCGTTCGTCTCGCACCAAGAGGAACTTGACGCGATGCTTTGGCACGAGTTGTTGCAGGAGTTCGTCGGCCCGAAAGCACAGGGCCATGTTTTCGGGGTCGGGACGGATGACGATGGCGTCGTCCTCGACGATGAGATCGACCGAGTTCTGCCACTCGGCGGCCTCGTCTTCGGGTCCGATGGGGCCGAGGCCGTGCTCGATGCGTTGGCGGCTGAGGGCCTCGATATACGTCATGCGCTGCGTGGCATGGATGCCTGGAACGGTCACGACCGTGTTCGCGTAGGGGAACGCGGTGGCGATGCGGGAAATCAGCTTTCCGCTTCCGTTCTTGGCCAGCGGGTGTTCACCAATGATGCGTGGCAACATGCCTAGAACCGGTCCTCGATCTTCCAGTCCGCGTTGAGACGGTCCAGTGTCTGGCTGGCGTCAGTTTGTTTCCGGCGCACCGGTGACCAGGATGTGGTTGCCGAGGTACTTTTGTGCGGCGGCGACGACGTCTTCGAGCCGAATCGCCCGCATTCGGGCGTCAAACGACTTTCTATAATCGTAACCAAGGCCGTAAAGCTCGTCTACGGCCGCCTCTCGCGCCTGATCGGCCAGGGTCGTGTTTTCCTGGGCGTGCATGGCGAGGATCATGGCGACGGCGGTTCGGAATTCGTCCTTGGTGATTTTTCCGGCTTTGGCCCGCTCGACGTTTTTCTCGATGCGCGTGACGACCTCGTTGACCTTGGCCGGTCGCGTTTGGGCGACGATGACGAAATAGCCTGGCACGGGCCCGGTCATTTGGGCCGCATCGACGGCGTAGACCAATCCCGCGCCGCGCAACTCTTCAAACAGCCAACCGCTCGGGCTGTTGTAGCCCGACATGATGGCGTCGAGGAGGGTCATGGCCGCGTAGTCGTTCTTGTCGAAGATGCTGGCCGTGGGATAGCCGAACCGGACAATGCCCGTTTCTTGAGCGAGCGTCATATGACGGACGATCGTCTTGGGGATGGCATTTGGCTGGTTGAACTTGGGGGGCTGGAAATCGGGGTTGGGCTTGAGCCGGCCGAACTGCTTCTCGACCAGGGCCAGCGCCATTTCGGGATCGATATCGCCGAAGACGGTGACGACCATGTTGTTCGGCACGAAGTAGCGTGTGTGGTACGCTTGCAGGTCTTGGACCGTGAGCGTCTTGACGGTCGACGCCTTGCCGCCTTGGACGAGATGATAGGGCGTGGTGGCGGGCAGGGTGTCGGCGAAGAGCTCGCCGATTTTCTGTTGGGGGTTGCCTGCGCGAGCGGCGATGGCGCCCAAGGCGAGTTGGCGCACCTTGGCGAACTCGGGTTCGGGGAACGTCGGCCGCAAGAAGCACTCGGCGAAGAGTTCGGCCGCGGCGGGGAACTCGTCACGAAGGGTGGTCAGGTTGCCGTGGATGGTGAAGCGGCCCGCCTCGATGCTCATCTGAGCGCCGATCGCGTCGAAATAGTCGGCGATTTTTTGGGCGGAGCGGTCGGCCGTGCCACGGTCGAGCATGGCGGCGACCAACGCCGAGCGGCCGGCCGTTTTCTCGTCATCGGCCAAGGAGCCGGCGACGACGAAGGCTTGGAGATTCACGAGCGGCAGGTGCGAGTCGCGTTTCAAGAGCACGCGCAGCCCGTTGGCCAATCGCACGAGGCGGACGTCGCCCTCGGTTTGCTTGCCAGCGTTTTCGGCCGGCTTTGGGGCGCCGCCTGGCGGCGCGATGATGATTCGACTGAGGCGTTCGGGCACGAAGTATCGGCGTGCGACGTCGCGGATCTGCTCGGCCGTGACGCGCTGGATGCCCTCGACGTAGGTTTTGTCGAACAACGGGTCGGCCGTGGCGATGTAGTTGCGGCCCAGGCCGTCGGCGGCGCTTTGGACCGTCTGGCGAGCCAGGACCATCTCGGCCGCCTTTTGCTTCTTGGCCTTGGCCAATTCGTCGTGGGCGACCAACTCGTCGCGGAGTCGGTAGACTTCGGCCACGGCCGCGTCGACCGCTTTCCGCCACGTGGCGGGCGTGCAAACGGCAGTCACGCCGAAGAGGCCGTTGACGAAATGGGGCGTGTCGCTTGCCGCGCCGACGTACAAGACGAGCCGCTGTTGGTTGCGAAGCCGCTCGACCAGGCGCGAGCTTTCGCCTTCGCCCAGGATGTAGGCCGCCACGTCGAGGGCGTAGAGGTCGGGGCTCGACAGCTTGACGGTGGGCCAGACGAGGGCCAGGTCGTAGGTGGCCCCGTCCATTTCGCGGACCGCCTCGCGCGGCGCGACCTGCGGAGGCTCTTTCTCGAAGGGCACGTAGGTCTGGCGGCCGCGTGGCGTGCCCTGGTACTGTTCGGCCACCTTGTCCATGACTTGCCGGGCATCGACATCGCCAACCACGACGAACACTTGATTGTTCGGAACGTACCGCTCGCGGTAGAAGTCGATGATCGCCTGATTCGTGGTTTGCTTGAGGACATCGAGATAACCGATGACCGGGCAGCGCGCGGGATGCGTTGCGTAGACTGTCTGCTGCAAAAGCATTGCGAGGACGCGACCGCGGTTCACCTCGCCGTCGGCCAGCTCGCGGCGCACGACCTTGAGCTCTCGCTCGAACTCGGCCGGCGCGAACGCGACGTGCTGCATGGCGTCGGCGATGAGTTCGACGGCCGTCATCGTGTTTTTGGCGGGGCAGTCGATGTAGTAGATTGTCAGGTCGGTGGAGGTCGATGCGTTGGTGACGCCGCCGAACCGGCCGATGATTCGCTGGATTTCCTTTTCGGTGCGATGTTTGGTCGTCCCGCCCGCGACGACATGTTCGAGGACGTGGCTGAGACCGGCGCCGAGGTTTTTGCCTTCATAGGCGCTGCCGGTGTTTTTGACAAAACACCGCACGGTGGCGACGGGCGCCGCGTGGTTTTCCTGGACGATGACGGTCAGGCCGTTGGAGAGCTTGGCCAGCGTGACGCCGTCGGCGAGCGGCTGAACACGGTCGTAGTGGAGCGGTTCGAGCGGTTGCTCGGCAGCCGGCACCGCATGGACGAAGCCCAAGGCGACGATTGCCGCCAGTACGAAGTGCCAAGGCACGCGGCGTTTCATGGAATCACTCCTTATTCGGCGGTTGAACGGCCTTTGCACAGAAAAAGCCGCGAACGCCTAGTGTGCCATATTCGCCGTCTTGTGAACAGGCCTGGAGACGGCCCCCGTGCGGTGTGGCGTGGGGCGAGCGGCTAGCGGTCCTTGATCGCCCGTTGGAGCGACATCAGGGCGAACGCCGTGCCGTAGGCTTGGTGGTAGTCGAAGAGCGGGAAGTCCCACCAGGAGCCGTCCTTTTCCTGGACACGGAGCAGGGCGTGCGCCAGATAGTCTCGGAATCGGGGGCGGTCGGTGGGCGGCAGTTCCTCGATGCACCGCGCGGCGTAATAGTGGCCAAAGTAATAGAAATAGCCGGCCACGGCAAACCAGGATTCGTGGGGGATGGGTCGTTTGCGTCCGATGTCGAGCCAGAGGCTGCGTGCGAATAGGCGGTCCAGCCAAGTTCGCAGGACGTCGTCGGTGACGAGGCGGTCGCCCCAAATGCGCATGGCGAAGTTGCACGCCTGGGAGCGGCCGAGGCTGCCGCCGGGCCGATCGATCGGGCTGGCCGGACGATAGGTGTGGTGGGAGCCGTAGAGATAGGAGAAGTCTGGATTGCGTTGCCGGCGGATCGACGCCATGCCGCGATCGATCAACGGTTGGGGCACCTGGCAACCGGCGTCTCGGGCCTCGCGCAGCGCGACGAGCACGACGGCCGTCACGAAACTGATGGTCGAGCCGCTGGGCTTCTGCGTTTGAGCGTTGAAGTCATAGTAGGCCCAGCCGCCGTCCACCATTTCGTAGCGGCCGAGCATGTCGATCTGTTGCGCGATGAGCGTGCGAATCCGCTGGCGTCGATCGGCATCGTCGGGCTTGCGGGCCAACATCCGCACGAGGGACTGGATGCTGTAGGCGTGGGTCCAAACGTTATAGAAGGCGTCGGGCGTGGAACGCCGCACTTTCGGCAAGTGCTCGAAGAGCCACGGCTCGGCCCGATCCAGCGCCGCGGCCACGTCGGGCCGAGGGCCGCCGGTCTCGATGAGCGCCGTGATGGCCATGGCCGTGACGGCCGCCTTGAATCCTTGATGCGATCCGGGCACAGGGGCATAGATTTCGTTGGGCCGACTGCTGTTCGCCGAGCCCCAGGATCCGTTGCGGTTCTGATGTTTGAGCAGGAACTCGATGCCGCGGTCCATGGCGCGGCGGATGTCTTCGGTTTTTGGCGGCTCGATGGGTTTTGGCTTGGGCCCCATCGTGGCGACGGCCGGTGGCTGAGCGGGTTTCTCGCCCGCCAAGACGGGCAGCGTGAGCAGCAGGAGGACGAGCGGCAAGAAATATCGAGATCGCATCACGCAAAGGTCCCTCGCAAGCGAATTACTTTTCGTCCTTCGGCTCGAGCACGACCTTTTCGCCCTCGGCAAGCCCCTTGACGATCTCGATCTGTTTTTCGGTCTTTCGGCCGACGGTCACCGACCGGCTCGTCGTTTTTCCGTCCTTTTCCAACACCTGGACGGACTGTTTGTGTTCGTCGAGTTCGTCCGTCACGAGCGCGCTTGGCGGCACACAAATGGCATCGGGCTTGCGATAGGGGACCAGCTTGACCTTGCACGTCATGCCCGGCCGCAGGAGCTTGGTTCCTGAAGTCAAATCGACGCGCAGGCGACCGTCGAAGTTGCCAGGCGAGAGGGGAATATCGCCAACCGTATCGATGGAGGCCGACAGCTCTTCGTCGGGATAGCCGGTTGGAATCACGGTGGCGGAGAGGTTTGGCCGCAGGTCGTGCAACTGATTTTCGGGGACCGTCACGCGAACGGCCATCGGGCGCGGCTCGACGAGCGTCATGACGACCTGATTGGGCGCGACGCTGCCATGCGGCCGGAGCGAGTCGGCCAGGCTGGTTGCATCGGCCGTTCGTCCGCGGGACAGCTTGCCGTAATAGATGATGCCGTCGGCTGGCGCCGCCACGGTCATCATCGTTCGATCGGCCTGAAGCCGACGGAGCCGCTCCTCGGACTGGGCGCGTTGCATTCGCAGTTTTTCGAGTTCCAATCGCTGGCGGCGCTGGGCCAGCGGCAAATCGACCTCCCGCTTGGCGGCGTCGAGCGTGATGCGTTCCGCAGCCTCCTTCACCTCGTCGTCGCGACGGGGCAGCGAGAACTTCAGCGTGTAGTCCGACAGCAATTGCGCCATGTCGAGCGAGAACTTGGCGCGCTCGACCGTGTCGCGGGCACGTCGCAAGACGATCTCCTCGGTTTCTTCCGTGATGTCGTCGGCCTTATACATTTTCTCCAATTGCCGAAGCTCTTCCTGCTCGTACTCGGCCCCCTGCTTGGCGACTTTGACCTGGAAGCCGGCCAGTTTTTCCTCGAACGGCCTTGCCACGTCGAAGAAGAACTTCTGATCTTCCTTGGCGATTCGTGCGGCGCGGCGGCCCGCCTTGAGATCCAGGGCGACGGTCTTTTCCAACGCCTGCGACTGTTGTTCGCCCTGCTGGACGGCGACTTCCAGGATATTCAGATCGGCCCGCAAATCGGCGATTGCCTGATCGAGCTTGGGCGTTTCGAGTTTGAGCAGGACATCGCCTTTGCGAACGGTCGCGCCGTGGGAGACGGCCGTTTCGACCACGAGGGTATTCCATTCCTCGGGGTGAAGGACGATTTCGTGGGCCGAATCGGCCTCGAAGACGCCTTCGAGCTCGACGGTGATTTTCAGCGGCTTTCGCTTGAGGGTGACGGTGGCCGGCGGTTCCTTCTCCGGCTTTTTGTCGGCCGGTTTTTCAGTTTTCTTGGCCGTGGCCTCTGGCGTCGCGGCCGGCTGGCTCGCTGGCTTTTCGGGCGTCTTTTTCGCGGCGTCTTTTTGCTTCGCGGCCGCGGTCTTCTTCTCGGCGGCCGGCTTGGCCGTCTGCTTGGCGCGAGAGTCGGCCGCGCGGAGCGTGACGGCAGCCAGGGACAACAGGGCGAGGCCCATGCCTAGGAGTCGAAAACAACGGTTCATCGCGATCCTCGTTGGCAGGATGACGGAAGGCAGGCGCGTGGCCGGAAAGCCACTGTAATCTGCCTATTCTGATCTGGCGCCGTCAGAGAAGCAAGCGGTGGTCATGATCGGCGGCGGCCGCTATTGGGAGGGGTGCGTTTTTATACCGGGTGGTCTACGCGACCGTCGCCCGGGCTGCGAGGAGCGCGCACGGGAGAATCGTCGCGCCAATGCGATGCAGCGGGCCTGGGGTCCTTTCGCGGCTCACCACTCGACGGAGATCGCGGCGGTGGTCATGCCGGCGCCAACCGAGCAGAGCACCAGCTTGTCGCCGGGCTTCAAGCCGTCTTCCATCTCGGTGATGGCAATGGGGATGCTCGCGCTGGAGGTATTGCCGACGTGATCGACGTTCAGATAGAAGCGCTCGAAGCCGACACCGCTCCGTTTGGCGGCCGCCTTCAAGATCCGCGCATTCGCCTGGTGGGGCACGATCCAGCGCATCTCGTCGGCCGACCAGCCGCTTCGGCCGATGACCTGGCCGATGATCTGGGTGAAGCTTTCGGTGGCGCAGCGAAACAGGGCAGGGCCGTCGATGCGGATCCAGGGATCCACGTTGCCCGGCCAGTCGTTCACGACATAACCTGGCTCGCAGCGACGCGCCATGTGGAGGCCGCGAGTGTCGGAGCCGAGAACGATCTGACGAATTGGGTGTCCGGGGCCGCCGTCCGAGATGGCGGAAATGATGGCCGCGCCGGCGCCGTCGCCGAAGAGGAAATAGGCGCTTCGGTCGGATTTGTCCAAGAGCCGGGACTGCATATCGACGCCGACGGTCAACACATTTCGGGCGATGCCGGAGAGAATCAATCCGTGCGCCGCCGAGACGGCGTAGAGCCAGCCGGAGCAAGCGGCGTTGAGGTCGAACGCGGGGATGGTTTGCAGGTTGAGACGGTCCTGCAAGATGGAGGCCGTCGATGGCATGGCCACGTCGGGCGTGGTGGTGGCGACGACCAGGGCGTCGATGTCTTTGGCTGCGACGGAAGATTTTCGAATTGCCTCGAGCGCCGCCTGATAGGCCATTGCGGAGGGTTTTTCGTCGTCGGCCGCCCAGCGACGCTCGCGAATGCCGGTCACCTGATAGATGTACTCGGCCGTGATTTCGGGGAAATCGACCACCAACTCATCGTTGGTAACGATCCGCTGGGGCAAGTAGCCGCCGAAGCCGAGAAAGCCGATCGACGTTCCAAGGCGATTCATGGGGGCAGTCATCGTGGCGGGTTCGATGTGGGCCGTTGGGTGTTCGGTGGCCGCGGCCGGCGGAATCCAGTCGCGCATCGCCGGGTCGTCGGTCTCGATCTCCATGATCGGGTCGGTCAAGGCGAGTGTTTCGCCTTCGAGATGGAGCCGGCGGATCACGAGTCCGTCGCAGGGCGCCTGGAAATCATAAACCGACTTTGCGCTATCGACCTGCACCAACGACTGGCCCTTGCAGAAGCGATCGCCCTCGGCGACGTGCCACTCGATGATCGTGGCATCGATCTCGGAAGCGCCTTGCGCCGGCAGATACAACGGCATCTTAAACGAGGTGAAGTCCACTCAGCCCTCCCGAACCATCTGATCGATGGCCGCCTCGATGCGCGGCCCGCTGGGCCGGCAATGTGTTTCCAACTCTGGCGCGAACGGCATGGGCAGATCGGGCGAGGCCACGAGGACGGGCGGGCACTTGAGCGCGCCCATCGCCTGCCGGCACACCAGCGAAATGATTCGGTCACCAAAACCTTGCGTTGCGCCGCCCTCTTGCACGACCAACAGGCGACCCGTCTTGCAGACGGACTCCAAGATCGGCCCGATATCAAGCGGCTGCAGGACGAACGGGTTCCAAACTTCGATCGACCGTGGGCTTCGGGCGGCCACGGCCAGGCATTCGTGCACCATTGCGCCGAAGGCCACGACCGTCAGCTCGTTGCCCTGGGTGTAGCAGCGGGGCCGCCAGACGGCTTCCAGGTTGCCGTCGAAGCGAATCTCGCCGCTCTTGCTCCAGTAGAGCTGCTTGTGCTCGAGGACGAGGCAGGGGTTCGGGTCGTGGAAGCCGGCCACGAGGGCCTCGAACGTTTCCTGCGCGGTGGCCGGATAGAGCAATTTGAGGCCAGGGAACCGCGACCAGAGTCCCTCGTATTCGCCGGAGTGAAAGGCGCCCATGGTGAGGCCGCCGCCGCAAGGCAGCCGAACCAGAAGCGGGGCCGGCTGGCCCGCGCGGAAATACCACGAGCTGGCGTTCATGCCGAGCTGGGTCGTCGCGTCGGTGGCGAAGTCGGCAAACTGGAACTCCATGATCGGCAGTCCGCCGGTCTGCGACGCGCCGAGCGCGAACCCGACGAGGGCGGACTCGCAAACCGGCATGTCCAGCACCCGGTCGGCGCCGTGTCGCTCGAAGAGTCCCTTGCAGGTCTTGAACGCGGAGCCGTAGGCCCCGATGTCTAGGCCGAAGAGAAACGCTTGCGGATTGTGTTCGAGGAGGTAGTCCAACGCACGGCCGACGGCTTCGCCGTTCTTGACCGGGGGCGTGGTGTAGGGCGCGACCACGGTCGGCTCGGGGTCGGCGAACACGGCCATGCGGCTTTTCATCGCGTCGGGCCGAGCGGTCGTCATGGCA
Organism: Thermoguttaceae bacterium; assembly: GCA_039698035.1. Taxonomy (GTDB): domain Bacteria; phylum Planctomycetota; class Planctomycetia; order Pirellulales; family Thermoguttaceae; genus JAJFUI01. The sequence goes on from JBDKSW010000003.1 coordinate 20,016, forward strand.
CGACTTAGGGCCGAACGGACCTCGTCGTCGACGGCTTCCTCGATGGCGAGGACGGACGCCTCGGTCATGCCACAGGTCTCGACGAGCTGTCGCCGCGTGGCCGGCACGGGGTCAGCCGCTTGCCACTGGCGCATTTGGTCGGCCGGCACGTACTCGCCCTTGTCGTAGGCGGCGTGACCGTGCAGCCGAAGCGTCATGCACTCGATGATGTGCGGCAGTCCGGTGCCCTGCATCATCTCGAGGGCGTCACAGACCGACGAGTAGACTTCCCAGGGGTCGGCGCCGTTGATCGTTTGCCCCTTGATGCCGTAGCCGTGGGCGCGATCGGCCAGATGGCGACAGCGGTACTGAAAAGTCGTCGGGGTCGAAAACGAGTAATGGTTGTTTTGGATCACGAATAGGACGGGCGTCTTTTGCACGGCGGCGAGATTCATCGTTTCGTGAATTTCGCCCGTGCTGCTTGCGCCGTCGCCGACGACGCAGAGGCCAAAGATGTCCTCGCCCTGACGACGGGCGGCCCAGGTGGCGCCCGTCACAAGGCTCGGCATCTTGCCCAGGTGGCTGATCATCGGGAACCGGCGACGTGAAGCATCGCCATGATGGGCGTTCCCCTCGCGGGCGTGGGTCGGGCTGTCCGCGTTGGCCATGTACTGGCAGAAAAGCTGGTAGGGCGTGGCACCGAGCAGGAGGTGGCCGGCCAAGTCGCGGTGCATGATGGAGACCACGTCGCGTCCTGGGCGCAGCGGCAGCGTCATGCCCACGGCAGTCGCTTCGTTGCCCCAGCCGTCGGTGACCGTGCCTTTGACGTAGCCCTTCTGGAAGAGTTCGAGCAGACGTTCCTCGATACGGCGGCTGAGGTACATCAGCGGATAGGCGGCCGTGAGGAAGTCGGTCTGCGACAGTCGCTTGGGAAATCGGACGATTTGGGGGGCGTGGCGAGCGACGATGTCGCCGCGAGCGGCGCCGAGGGCCACCTGTCTCACATGTCCCGCGTCGGCAGCCCGTCCGTGCCGGCCGGATGCCGAGGCCGGCTGCTGGATGTCCTTGTGCGAAGCCACGGTCTAGGGCCTTTCCAATTCTGGTGGCAGCCAAGCGTTTTGCGATGAAACCATTCCGCTTGGGCGCCGCCCAGGGACTCTGGATTCCAAAAAGGCTTGAACTGGCCGCGATTGTAACCGCATGGGCCCGGGTTGTCACGACCGTTTACCCAGGTTTTACGGCGTTTTCATGTCGCGTGTCTTGTCTGCAGGACGCGGGCCACCTCGTTTTACACCAATCGGGCCGCCAGAGAGGCCAAGCGGCGTGGCCTGGGCGGCATGGTTGGAGGGGCGTTGGCCTTAGAAAAGAGAAACGGCGGATGCGCCTGCGGGGACGCATCCGCCGTACTGATCAACATCGGGTCAAGCAACTTGCTAACGCTTACGCCAAGCGTAGGCGATGAGGCCGACCAAACCGGCAGCCAAGATGGCCAAGGTGCTTGGTTCGGGAACCGCAACCGCGCTCACGGTGAAGTTGTCAACGTAGGAGCCCTTACCGCTAACGGCGAAACCGACATAATTGACGCCTGGGTTCGTCGAGTAGGTGTAGGTGTTGTAAGGCGTCGCGGCGTTGTCCAGATAGCAGGCCATGGTCCAGACGGCGCCGGACGTATCCAGGACGACCTTCAAGTTGTGGAAGACAAATTCGCTACCGAACTGTGCGCTGCTGTAGTCGATGAGCTCCAGTCTGCTGTCGGTAACCCCCATGTTGGTGTAGCCACGTCCGAGTTGCATGAAACTGGAAGTGGTGCTGCCAGACTTCTGGATGGCCCAGGCGCGCCCGTAGTCGTCGAAGGCATAGCCGGAGGACCTGCTGGGGGTAGTGGAGTTATAGGCGAATCCAACTTCCGCCCATTCGGTTCCGTTGCCTATGCCGCTCGCGGCGGTGTACATCTGGATATCGACCGACACGGTGTAGATATTGCCGGCCGATACGGTGAGCGGCAGCCAAGCGCCATAGCCAGTCGTCGAGACCACGGAGTTGTAGCAGGAGCCGCTCGTTTTGCTGAACTTGGTGTTGGCGATCCAGACGGCCGTCGACGAGGAGCCATAGTCACCGGTCCGCACGGTGGGCGTGCTACCATTGAGCGTTCCGGCGGTGCCGAACGTGTCTTGGTAGATGATGTCCGCTTGGGCCGTTGCGACCAGGCCGGCGAAAGCCACGATCGCGATCAAGGCCGAGAGTCTTCTCATGATTCAAGTCTCCAAAGAAGAAGTGTGACAAAAAAGCACGACGAACAAGAGAGGCCAACCTGGTGATGAGCGGACCGCCTGCTTCTGCAGTTTCCGGCGTTTTACTAGCCCGATGCTTCCCCTATATTACCTGCAAATGTTGCATAACCCGGATGATCATCACCCCAGGAGAACCGCTATTCATTCTAGCGATTGCTGAACGGTCCACAAGCATTTGGCCGATTTTTTGAAAGAAATTTTCCAAGCGAAGGATAATTAGCGAAATGGTGTTTATTGCGAGCTGCGGATGGCATAAGACTTATAGTGTCTACACCCGCCACAAGAGTGCATTTTGAGGCAATCAGGCGACTCGCGTGAGCGATATATGCGGCTTTTTCCGGCTTACCAGCCGCTGGTGGTTGTGTGCGTGGCGGCGGCGGTCGGCATTCTGGTGGACCGGCATTGCCCGATTCCTCTGTGCGGCTGGACCGTTGCGGCCGGCGGTAGTCTTTTGGTCTGGTCGGCCTGCTTCTGGGGCGGCAGCCGGCGGCCTCGCAAGGCCATGTTTGCTGGCAACGCGGCCGTGCTGTTGGGGGTCGTGTGTGTGGCCGGGGCGTGGCATCACTGCCGCTGGGCATTGTTTACGGCGGACGAGCTGGGCCGTTTCGCACGCCAGGAGGGGGCGCCGGTCTGTGTCGAGGCCGTTGTCGTCCAGTCGCCCAGGCAAACACGGCCCACGGTTGGCGACCCGCTGCGGAGGGCGTCGCAGGCGGTCGCCTATCGGCTGCTGGTGGACGTGGTCGCGCTGCGCGACGGCTCGATCTGGCGGCCGGTTTCGGGCCGGGTCATGCTGCTGGCGCTCGGCGAACGGCCGAACGTGGCCGCTGGCGACACGGTGCGGTGCTTCGCCCGGCTGACGGCGCCGCGGTGCGTCATGAATCCCGGCGGGTATGACTATGCGGCACGATGCCGATCGGAGAGGACCCTGTGTCGGTTGCTGGTCGACGCTCCTGCGTGCATGACGGTCGTCCGGTCGGGAAGCGTCTGGAACGTCTGGCGGCTGCTTGACTCGGTCCGCTGGCGTGGCCGCGAACTGCTTCGGCAGAGCCTGTCCCCCGACCAGGCCGATTTGGCGGACGCCGTTTTGCTGGGTTTTCGCGAGGAGCTGGATCAGGATCGCAACGAGGCGTTTCTCGTGACGGGCACGGTCCACATGCTCTCGATTTCGGGTCTGCACGTGGGCCTCTTGGCCGCGGTGTTGTTCTGGCTGGCCTGGCGGTCCCCGCTTTCTCGGGGATTGGCAATCGGTCTGGTGGCCACGCTGACGACGTTGTACGCGCTGATGGTCGACGCGGAGGCCCCGGTCGTGCGGGCCAGCATTTTGGTGTTGGTCGCGTGCGCGGCCCTCTGGTTAAGGAAGCGGCCCTTTGGTTTCAATTCGCTGGCCGCGGCGGCGTTGGTCGTGCTGGCAGTGAATCCGTCGTACCTGTTCGACGTGGGGGCCCAACTATCGTTTCTTTGCGTCGCCGTTCTGATTTGGACCGCTCCCGCTCGACCGCGAGGGGGCGATGACGAGGTCGCCCGACGGTCGCTCGACCGGCTCGTGATGGCGAATCTGGGGTGGCCCGAGCGAACCTTGCGGCGACTGGGGCGGAGAGTGTTGAGCATCACGTGGGCCGGCGTTGCGATTTGGCTGGTGACGGGGCCGCTGGTGATGGCGCGATTCAACATCGTCTCGCTCGCTGCCATCGTGCTGAACGTCGTGCTTTGGCCGTTGGTTTCGCTGGCCCTGCTTAGCGGGTTTGGTCTGTTGGTCGTCGGGGCGGTGAGTCTGCCATTGGCCTGGCTTTTCGGCGTTCTCTGCAATTGGAATTTTGCGCTGTTGGAGGGTTTGATTGCCCTTGCGGGCCGGACGCCGTGGAGTCACGTTTGGCTGCCTGGCCCGGCCGACTGGTGGTTGTGGGGGTTCTATGGCGGGCTGGGCGTGTTGGCCGTGTTTCCAAGCCTGCGATCCAGACGTGGCTGGTGCGTGGCGTTGCTCCTCGGTTGGATTGCGGTCGGAGTGGCAGCGAGCTGCCCACGGCGCAACCCGAAGCGACTTGACTGCACGGTGCTCAGCGTGGGCCATGGATGCGCCGTCGTGTTGGAACTGCCTTCGGGCGAGACGGTGCTCTACGACGCTGGCCAGTTAGGTGCGCCCAAGGCAGCCGTGCGAGCTGTTTCGGGTTTTCTTTGGTCGCGGGGGCTCCGCGGTGTGGACGCGATCGTGCTTTCGCATCCGGACGCGGACCACTACAACGCCGTGCCTGACCTGTTGGAGCGATTTTCGGTCGGCGCGGTCTATGTGTCGTCGAGCATGTTCGAGAATCGCAATCAGGCGGTTGCCGGGTTGCGAGCCGCCATCGATCGGCATGGCGTGCCGATCCGCGAGATTCGCGCCGACGACTGCATTCTGAAAGGCGCGGGATACCGAGTCGATGCGCTTCATCCGGCGCGGCAGGCGTTGCACGGGGAGCGGCGCTCCGAAAACTCGAACAGCGTCGTGCTGGCCGTGAACGGTTTTGGTCGGCGAGTGCTGCTGCCTGGCGATCTGGAGTCGGCGGGGCTGGACAAGTTGCTTGCGCGAAAGCGGCTGCCATGCGACGTGCTTCTTGCGCCGCATCATGGCAGCCGCAGGAGCGGCTCGTCGGAGTTGGCCGCATGGTGTCGGTCTCGCTGGGTCATCTTCAGCGGCGACGGCCGGTGGAGTCGGCCGGAAAGCGACACCCATTCTGAGCCGGGAGGGCGCGACGTGCTGCATACGTGCCGGAGCGGCGCGATTCGGGTGCGCATTACGGCGACAAGCATCGCGTTGCAGCCGTTCCATGGAGCGGAAGACGATTTTTGACGGCGTTGGGCGTTGCAGGGCATGTCGGTTCCATGCGTGTGGCTGGTTTCGATGGACACGCGAGGGTGCGTTTTGCTAGAATGCGGCCCACCTACGGCAAGCGGGTTGGTTTGTCGCTTGCTGTCGTTCGTTTCTGGGGTTTGCACCATTGATCGCATCAAACTCTGTTGAACCGATGGACGGCGGTCGGCGTGCGGCGGCCCGCATCTTTTGGCTGGTTGCGGGGCTGCATTTGTTGGCGTGGACGGTCGTGCCGCTACTGGTGCAACCGGTTCCGCCGCTGGACGTGATCGAGATGCGTTACTGGGGGCATCAGTGGCAGCTTGGCTACCACAAGCATCCGCCGCTGCCCGCGTGGGTCGCCGAAGGGTCGGCTTTGGCCTGTGGCGGACATTTTTGGGGCGTGTATCTGGCTTCGCAACTTGGGATGGTGGCGTGTCTCTGGGCGGTCTGGCGTCTGGGGCGCGAGTTGCTGTCGCCGTGGCTGGCCTTGCTCGGCGCGTGCCTGCTTGAAACGTTGTTCTGGTACACGATGTGTTCGGTCGAGTACAACAACAACGTCGGCATGTTCCCCTTTTGGGCGCTGGCGATTTTCTTCTTCTATCGGGCCATCAAGACATCGTGCGAGGCCGCGCCGGGCGTGGGGCCGATCGGATGGTGGGTTGCCACCGGCGTCATGCTTGGTCTTGGCATGTTGTCGAAGTACACGATGGCCGTGTTGGCGGCGACCGTGTTTCTGTTCCTGGTTTTGCATCCGACGGCGCGCCGGACATGGCGAGGGGTGGGGCCTTGGCTGATGATCTTCGTGGCCTTGGCGGTCTTCAGCCCACACTTGGTTTGGGCCATCAGGCACGGGATGCCGTCGCTGGGCTGGGCGTCGTCGCGGATGCCGGCGGGGCCTGGGTTTCTGGGGCATCTGCTCTGCCCGATCGTGTTCGTCGGCTCGCAGCTTCTGGTGTTGGGGCCGATGCTGCTGGCGATCGCACCGTTGACGGGACTTCGCTGGCGACTGCGTCGATTCGAGGGGAGCGAGCGTTTTTCGCGTGATTTTCTGCTGGCGACGACGCTCGGGCCGTTTGCGATTCAGGTGCTCATGGCGGGCATTGGCAACGTCTGGATTCTGAGCGCCTACGGCTCGCAGCTTTGGATGTTCGCCGGACTCACGCTGCTTTATTGTCTGGAGCTGCGTCCGTCGGCTGGGGCATATCGGCGTGCGGCGATCTGTTGCGGCGCGATCGGCGTGGCGTTTGTCGTGGGCAGCGCGATCCACGGCGTGGCGACGCCGTACGTGGTCCATCAGACGTTGCGGACCCATTGTCCGTCGCGCGCGTTGGCCACGCGGGTGCACGCCCTTTGGGACGGCCGTTTCGCGGGACCGCTGCCGGTGATTGCCGGCGACTGGTGGCTGGCCGGCAATGTGGCGTTCTATGGGCCGACCATTCCGGTCATCTATGGCGGCAGCGATTTGAATCGGGTCGATATGAGCGGGCGTATCACGGCGTGGACCGACGATGAATATTTGCGCCGGCATGGCGGCATCATCGTCTGGAACGCGGCGACCTGCGACGGCGATACGGTCATCCGGCTTCGGCAACGCTTTCCGAAGGCCGAGTTCCCGCGGCCCATCTCGGTCGCGTGGCAGACGGGCGCACGCATTCCGCCGTTGCGGGTTGGTGTTGCCGTGGTGCCGCCGGCCGGCGTGCCTCGCTAGAGCGTTTCTTGGCCGCCGGACGTGTTGTGGACGTGAGTTTTGCGGCCTCGGCGGCATCGGCTCTGGGGCGGGTCGCGCGCTGGTCCACTTGTTTGTTGCTCGACATTCTGGCACGATAAGGAACACACTCGGCGTGATCTGCCGGGGCGACGCCGCCGCAGATCCGGCTTACCGACCTGACTGTCGACCCTCACCCGCATAATTTCATGATTCGCACCCGTTTTGCCCCCAGTCCGACCGGCTATCTCCATATTGGCGGCGTCCGCACGGCCCTGTTCAACTGGCTTCTGGCCCGGCAAAGCGGCGGGCAGTTCATCCTGCGAATCGACGACACGGATCAGCAACGGAACGTCGAAGAGGCGTTGCAGCCGATTCTGGACGGGCTTCGCTGGCTGGGCATTGACTGGGACGAGGGGCCGGAGGTTGGCGGCCCGTTTGGGCCCTACTATCAATCGCAGCGGTCGGACCGCTATCGGGCGGCGGTCGAGCGGCTGCTGGACGGCGGCCACGCCTACCGCGATTACGCGACGCCCGACGAGTTGAAGGCCGAGCGAGAAGCGGCCGAGCGAGAGAAACGACCCTTCCGCTATAGCCGGCGTTTCATGGCCGAGACGCCCGAGCAGCGTGCGCGATTCGAGGGGGAGGGACGCCAGGCGGTCGTCCGGCTGAAGATGCCGACCGAAGGCACACTCGTGCTGGACGACCTGGTGCGAGGCCGCGTCGAGTTTGCTTGGCTGAGCGAGCAGGACCACGTCATTCAGCGGGCCGACGGAACGTGCCTTTACCACCTGGCCAACGTCGTCGACGACCATGATTTTCAGATTACCCACGTGGTGCGCGCGGAGGAGCATCTGTCGAACACGCCGCGGCAGGTGTTCATGCTTGAGGCGCTGGGGTATCCGCGGCCGACCTACGCGCACCTGCCGTTCGTGGCCGAGCCGGGCAGCCGCAACAAATTGAGCAAGCGGAAGCTTGACAAGTACCTGAAGAATCGCGACTTTGCCCAACTGGTCGAGCACGGTCGGAAGATCGCGGCCGCGATCGGTCATGCGGTTGACGCCGACGGCTTCAACCCGGTAATCGTTGATTTCTACAAGACGGTCGGCTACCTGCCCGAGGCCATCATCAACTACATGGCGTTGCTGGGCTGGTCGCTCGATGACAAGGCCGAGCATTTCAGCCGGCAGGAGTTGATCGAGAAGTTTTCGCTGGAGCGGGTGAACAAAGCGCCGGCCAGTTTCGATCCGCAGAAGCTCATGGCGTTCGAGGATTGGCACTTTCAGCAATTGCCGGCGCAGCGGAAGCTCGAGCTGGTTGTGCCGTTTCTCGAAAAGGCCGGGTTGGTCGCTTCGCCACCGACGCCGGACCAGCGGCAAATCGTCGAAGAGGCGGTTGCCGCCGCGGGCGACCGGATCAAGGTGGCCGGCGATATCCTGCTGTTTCCCTATTTCTTTCAGTCGGACGAGCAGATGGCGTTGGACGAGAAGGCCGTGGCCAAATACCTGCCACAATCGCGGGAGCTGCTGGTCAAGTTCCGTGACTGCCTGGTCGCCGCCGAACCATTCGACGCGCCGACGCTCGAACGGGCGATGCACGATTTTGTGGACGCCGAAGGAATCAAAATTGGCCAGATCATTCACGCCGTCCGGGTGGCCGTCACGGGGCAATCGGTCGGCATGGGCGTGTTCGACACGCTGGCCATTCTGGGCCGTCGGCGCAGTCTCGGGCGAATCGAGCGTGCGTTGAACAGGCCGTGACGGCAGACGCGGGGCGAAGTGGTACAACGTTTGCGTCCTTCGTCGCCCGAGCTCGAACGCGAGAATCAGTTCACCTCCAGGAGGGACCGATCATGTCCAAGACCCGACCGCTTGCCATCGCAACAATCGTTGCAACCATCGTGTTGGCTTTCTCTGCGCCGCTGGCAGCACGGGGGCGCATCGATGTCGAAGCGGTCGCCGGCGAGCCGTTCGGCGTCGGTCGAGTCAGCTTCGAGCCGTCCGAGGAGATGCTGCCGGCGCCGTTGGGCGTCGAGGGGCTCTGTCTGACTGAAAAACATGGCCGGGTGTTCTATCCGGCACTCGACAACCCGGCGTTCGGCAAGCTGCTCAAGGGGCTGCTCGACCAGGACACGCCGCTGACCGGGGGCGGTCCCCTTCGTGACGCGGCCGGCGGCATCTTGCGTGGCGTTCTCGAAGGGCCATCCCGGGCGACCTTCTATTTCCTGTTTGTCGGCCGTCAGCCCTTGGAGCTGTCGATCGAGGGCCGCACGAGCCTCCCGGTTCGCGTCGTGCCGAGCGGTCGCCCGGCCGCTCGCACGCGGCTCATGCAACAGTGGTGGCGACGTTACGCCAAGCCGTCGGGTCTGCTGTCGGCCAAGCCCGACTATCCGCCGCTGCTGGAGACTTATCTGACCTCGATGCTGGCTCGGCGGCTCAATCTTCGTCTGCCCGAAACGAAGCAGACGCCGCTGGCCTACGAGGCGTTGCACAAGGAATTGGGTTTGAACCTGGGCGGCGAATCGCTTCGGATGGCCATGCTGCAGGACCGAATGCTGGGGCTGAACAATCTGGGCGAGCCGGCCGATCAACCGCTGCCGAAGGCGGCCCACGGGGGCGGCGCGCCGACGCCGCCCGCGCCCAAGCCGTCGGGCGACGCGAAGTCGGAGCCGCAGGTCGAGCCGATTGCGATGCGTGTTCCGGCCGAGTGCTTTTACGTCCGCTTTGGCAGTTTCGGGAATTTCCTCTGGCTTCAAGACACGCTGGCGCAGTGGGGCGGCGACGCCCAGAACCTGATTGCCCTGCGTGGGCTGGATCGTGGTCTGAGCGGCCGCATCGAGAAGCAACTCGTGCTGAAGCAGACGGTCCTGTCGCGGATGCTTGGCGACACGGTCATCGCGGACGTTGCGATGGTGGGGACCGACATGTTTTTCCGCGAAGGGGCCGCCTACGGGCTCCTGTTCCAGGCCCGCAACAACCTGGCCCTCGGCGTCAGTTTTGGCCAGCAACGGGCCGAGCGGCTGTCGGGCGGCGGCGTCAAGGAGGAGAAGGTGAGGATCGGCGGGCGCGACGTTTCGTACCTGAGCTCGGCGGACGGGCTGGTTCGCTCCTATTATGTTGCCGACGGCGACTACCACTTCATCACCACGTCGAAGCGTCTGGCGGCGCGGTTCCTGGCGACGGCGTCGGGCGAAGGGGCGTTGGGCGCGTCGAGCGACTTCCGCCACGCGCGTTCGGTGATGCCGATCAGCCGCCAGGACACCATTTGGGCCTATCTGTCTGCCGCTTTCTTCCACAATCTGGTTTCGCCGGCGTACCGTGTCGAGTTGGCGCGGCGGCTGCAAGCGACAGCCGACATCGAGCTGGTCGAGCTGGCCCGACTGGCGGCGGCTGGCGAAGGCAAGCCAAGCGATACGATCGAGCAACTCATGTCGGCCGGGCTGCTTCCGGCCGAGTTTGGCCCGCTGCCCGATGGCAGCCACAGTGTCATCGCGGACGGCGAGGCGTACGACAGCCTCCGCGGTCATCGCGGCGCGTTCTTGCCGATCGGCGACGTGCCGGTCGAGAAGGTGTCTTCGGCCGAGGCCGCCGATTACAGCAAGTTCATCGAGTTTTACAGCGCGCAATGGGGACAAATGGACCCGTTGACGGCCGCGATCAAGCGGACCGCGTTGAAGGGCAACCGGGAGCAGGTTGTCGTTGACGTTCTGATGAGCCCCTTTGCGCCGCAGCACTTCGAGGCGCTCAAGCAATGGGTTGGCATGGCGAGCGATGAGCGGCTAGCGCCGGTTCCAGACAACCTGGCCGAGTTCGATCTGACGCTGACGAATCAGCGGCTTTTCGGCGGTCTGAGCGACCTCGGGCTGCCGTCTCGCGCGGGCGAGAGCGCCGGAGTTCCGACGACAGGGGCGCCGCTGCCACGAGGCGGTCGCGGCGGCCGGCTCCGCGACTTCCTGGTCGGCTACATCGGCGTTGACGGCGATCTTGGGCCGCTCACGCTTTTGAACGTCGGCATTCCTCCGGCCTCGGACCCCGAGGGCTACGCCATGTCGCCGCTGGGCGGATGGCGGCGTCAATACGACCGCTTCACCGTGTTCTCTTTCCAGCGTGACGTGCTCGACACGGTCGTTCCACAACTTCACTACGAGGCGGCCGAGCGGCCCGCCCAGATACGCCTGCGGATCGGCGACGTGTCCGACGCACGAATCACGCCGACGTTGAACAACCTGGCGTACGCGCGGACGCGGGAGACGTCGCTTGGGAACCTTCGGCTGTTGCACGCGCTGCATCAGCAGCTTCGGGTTCCGACGGCCGACTGCCGCCGCGAGGCGGAGTCGCTGTTGAACGCGAGGCTGGTCTGCCCGCTGGGCGGCAAGTACGCGCTGAGCGACTTGGGCGACGGGTCGCCGCATTGGACCTCGACGCGGCTGAAGGGGATCGAGTCGGGCGGCCTGCTGGGGACTCGCGCGCCGGAGGGCTATCAGGCTCCGCCGCTGAGCTGGTTCCGCGGTCTCGACCTGGACGCCACGATGACGCGGAAGACGATTTCCGCGCACGCCGAGACGATCATGCAAATGCCGGAGAAGAAGTGACGGCGCTCGCGGTCACTCCTCCATCGTCGATTGCGGCAATCCGTGGCCCGGCTTGTTGGCGTACAGCAGCCAATAGACAACCGGAATGACGAAGAGCGTGAAGAGGGTGGAGGCGAACAATCCGAAGATCAGCGACCAGGCCAAGCCGGAGAAGATTGGGTCGATGATGATCGGGGCCGCGCCGAGCATGGCGGCGGCGGCGGTTAGCAAGATGGGGCGGAGGCGCACGACACGGCTTTCCATGATCGCGTCGAACAGAGAGCGGCCGCGTGCCAGCGACAGGTGGATGAAGTCGACCAGGATGATGGAGTCGCGGGTGACAATGCCCGAAAGGGCGATCATGCCGATCATGCCGGTCGCCGTGAAATAGACGGGGTCCAGGTATCCGCCCACGTGCTGGGCGCTGAGGACGTTGAGGAGCCAGAAGCCCGGCATGACGCCGAGGATCGTCAGCGGAATGGCCAGCATGACGACCACGGGGACGGTGAACGAGCCGGTCTGGGCGACCAGCAAGACATAGATGCCGACCATGGCCGCGCCGAACGCCAGGCCGAGGTCGCGGAACACGTCGAGCGTGATTTTCCATTCACCCTCGCCGGCGAAATCCACGGTAAATCCTTCGGGCACGCTCCAGGGGACGCCGCCGCCGTTGGCGAGGAAGGTTCGCCGGTCGAGGGGCCGCGCGGGGCCTGGCGCAGCGAGCACGGGCTCCCGCTTTCGATCGGCCATCACATCGACGACCACATCGGCCGGGGGCCGCCCGGCCGTTTCGGCAAACACATACGCGACGCGGTGGGTGTTCTTGTGATAGATCATCTGATCGACGCGCGAGGTGCGCCAATGGCCCAGTTCGGCGAGCGGCACGAGTTGTCCGCCGGCGCCTTTGACCTCGATTCTCGCGAGGTCCTCGGGGCTCGACCGTTTTTCGAGGGGCGTCCGCAGCTCGATTTTCAGCGGATTGCGTTCGGTCGGGCTGCGTTGGACACCGAGTTCGTCGCCAGCCAGTGCGGCGTGCAGCGTGGCGGCGATCTGCTCCTTGGTGAGGCCGCTGAGGGCGGCCTTTTCCTCGTCGACCACGAAAACGAGCTTCTCTTGGGGCGCCTCGCGAACGTCGTCCACGTCGGCGATGCCCGGCTCGACGGCCAACCGCGTTCGGACGGCGTCGGCCGCTGCAAGAATGTCGTCGTAGCTCTGGCCTGGCGGGCCGTAGACTTCGGCCACGACGCTGGCGATCACGGGCGGTCCGGGCGGTGTCTCGACCAGCTTCATCCGCACGGCATGGCGGTTGGCGATTTTCTGCAAATCGTCGCGCATTCGGAGTCCGATGGCGTGGCTTTGCAGCGTGCGGTTTTTCTTGCCGGCGAGATCGATGCGAAGCTCGGCGACGTTGTCGCCCTGGCGGAGATAGTAGTGCCGGACCAGGCCGTTGAAGTCCATGGGCGACGCCAGCCCGACGTAGCTTGTGTAGTCGGAGACTTCGGGGACGCCGGCCAGGTAGGCCTCGAACTGGCGAACCGCGGCGTCTGAGCGTTCCAGGGTGGTGCCCTCGTCGAAGTCGAGGACCAGGAGCAATTCGTTTTTGTTGTCGAACGGCAGCATCTTAAGGGGCACGCTCCGAAAGGCGGCCAGGCCGACGGCTGCGATCGTCAGCAGCGCCATGACCAGCAGGAAGCTCCAGGCGACGACCCGTGAATGGAGCAGGGGGGCCATTAGCGGATAGAACGCCTTGTAGAGCGGGGACTGCTTGACGGCGTCGAGATCATGCGGATCGTGGGGATCGTGGTGGGCGGATTCCGGCGCGTCCGATCCGCCGCGGTACTTGCGTCGCAGGACGTGGTAGGCGAGCCAGGGCGTGATGGTGAAGGCCACGAGCATGGACATGAGCATGGTGACCGGGACGTTGAGGGCCATCGGCCGCATGTAGGGTCCCATCATGCCGGTGATGAAGAACATCGGCAGAAAGCTGACAATCACGGCGAGGGTGGCCGTAATCAGCGGTGGACGGATTTCGGAGACGGCCTCGAGGACGATCCGCCGCGTGGCCATTTTTCGGAGCGAAAAGTGCCGCACGATGTTCTCGACATCGACGATGGGATCGTCGACCAATAGACCGAGCGACAGGATCAGGGCGAACAGGGTGACGCGGTTGATCGTGAAGCCCAGCAGCAGGTTGACCGCCAGGGTGAGTCCGAACACGACGGGCACAGCGACGGCGACGATCAGCGCCTCGCGCCAGCCGAGTCCGAGCGTCAGCAGTGCGACGACAATCACGATGGCGACGGCCAGGGCCTCGACCAGCTCGTTGACCTTTTCGTTGGCGGTCAAGCCGTAGTTGCGTGTGACGACGAGTTGCATGTTGTCGGGCACGATCGTCTCGCGGAGTTTTTCCGCCTCGCGCAGGACGTCGTTGGCCACCCACACGGCGTTCGAGCCTTTCTTTTTCGCGATGGCGATCGTGACGGCGGGCGTGGCGGCTCCCGCGGAGAGATCGGAAGCGTTGGTTCCCTCGGGCTTTGGAAGAAGGTTCGACGGTGGGCCGCTGGGCGGCTGGGAAGCGGCGGATCCCAACACGCTTCCTGGGAAAAACTCCTCCTTGGTGAATCCGCGGGCGGGCCCCCAGCCGTGGCGCACGTAGCTTGCCACTTCCTCGGGGCCATCCTCGACGCTGGCGACATCCTTCAGCGCGACGGGCCGGCCATCGAAGACGCCGACGACCAATTCCCGCAACTGCCGGGCGTTGGCGAACGGATCGCCCGCTTCGACGGCAATCAGGCGGTCGCCGGTGCGCAGTTGGCCGGCCGTCTGACGGACATTGGCGACTTTCACGGCCCGCTCGATTTCGAGGGGCGAGACATGATGGGCGGCCATGCGGTCGGGATCGACGAGGATTTGCACGACGCGGGGGCGGCCTCCGACGACATAGGCTCGGGAGACGTTTTCCAGCCCGGCCAACCGCTGCGCCAGCTCTTCGCCCACGCGGCGAAGCGTCATGTCGTCAGCGCGTGGGAGGTTGCCGGCCTGCTCGGCCGGGTCGGCTGCCAGCGTGAGGGTGACGATGGGCACGTCGTCGATTTCGACCGGCTTGATGACCCAGCCGGTGACGCCTGGTGGGGCGCGGTCCACGTTTTCGTCGATTTTTTTGAACAGTTTCACCAAGCTGCGTTCGCGGTCCTCGCCCACATAGTAGCGGACCGTGATGATCGCCTGATTTTCGCGGCTCATCGAGTAGACGTATTCAACGCCGTCGATCTGATAGAGCATTTTTTCGAGCGGCGTCGCGATCAGTTGCTCGACCTCGGCGGCCGAGTGGCCTGGGAAGCTGACGTAGACGTCGGCCAGCGGCACAACGATCTGCGGGTCTTCCTCGCGTGGCGTGAGTCCCAGGGCGCCCAGCCCTAGGACAGTGGCCAGCAAGATGAGGACCAGCGACAGATTCGACTCCAGGAAGATTTTCACGATGCGATTCGTGAAGTTATGTTCCGGGGTCAAGGGCGATTGCATATGTTCGTTCCTATCGAAGCCTGATTGAAATCTACTTGCTTTCGATCATGGGGCACACCACGCATCGCGGCCGCGACGGGGCCGGTGACCGTCAGGACCAGGATTGTCACGTTGGGCCCGCGTTGACGGGCCGGCTTAGGGCGTGGGCGTCAGGACCTGCTCGCGCTCGCGGAGTCCGGAGAGCACTTCGACCTTGCCGCGCACGGACGGCGGCGCGTCGGGCGCATCGGGGGCCCAGGATCGCCCGACGCGAATGGCGCGGCGGGTTGCCCGTCCGTTGTCCCAGACATTGACCATCGTGAGTTGCCCGACCTCCAGCAGGGCGGACTTTGGGATGACGAGGACCGCCTCGTCGCCCAAGGGGACTTGCAGCCGGCCGAACATGCCGGTGTAAACGCCGGCGGGGCAGGGCCCCGTCACTTTCACCTGAAACGTGCGGCTGGTCGACTGGGCCTCGGGGACAATTTCTCGAATGGTGCCGCTGCAGGGATGGTTGATCCCTTCGACGCAGACGCCGATGGACTGGCCGATCTGGAGCTGGCGTGTCAGGGATTCGCGCACGCTGGCGACCAGTTGCATCTGTTTTGGGTTGTAGAGGGTCGCCAAGAGTTGTCCGGGCGTGACCATGTCGCCGACGTCGACCTTTTTGTCGATGACGGTGCCGTTGATGGGCGACCGGATGGTGGCCCAGTCGAGCATGGCCTCGACCTCGTTGACGGCCGCGCGGTCGCGGTTCACGTTGGCATCGGCCGTGCGGAGGGCCACGAGCGCTTTTTCGTAGTCCTGCTGGCTGACGGCGCGAGACTGGACCAGGTGTGCGTAGCGTTTTTCATCGGCGGCGGCCTGGTTGCGGGTGGCTAGGGCGGAGGCGAGTGCGGCGTTGGCCTGGTCTCGCCTGGCCCGGAGGTCGGTGTCGTCCAAACGGATGAGCACGTCGCCTTCGCGGACCGCTTGGCCGGCCTTCAGGTTGACTTCCACGACGCGAGCCAGGAGCTTGGAACCGAGGCTCGTCTCGTGAACGGCGCGAATGGTACCGACGGCCGATTCGAGCCGTGGCAGCAAGACTTTTTCGACGGGCACGCGTTTCGCGCCGTTTTCGATGGCGGGCGGGGCCGGCGGCGTGACCTGCTGCGGGACCTTCTTCGAGAGTTTGCCGCCTAGCGCCAGGATGAGGATGCCCGCGCCGATTACGAGCGCCAGGAGCCCCACGACACTGGCGACCCATCGCAAT
Organism: Thermoguttaceae bacterium; assembly: GCA_039698035.1. Taxonomy (GTDB): domain Bacteria; phylum Planctomycetota; class Planctomycetia; order Pirellulales; family Thermoguttaceae; genus JAJFUI01. Next base: position 36,144 of record JBDKSW010000003.1, read on the forward strand.
TTACGTTGAACACGGCCAATCATTGGAACCTCACGAGGAGAAAAAGAAGGGCTTCAGGCGTCACACTTCCGAACCTGGGCGATCATCCACGCGACGACAAGCAGCCCGATGACGAAGGTGACCAGGAACATGACCAGCGGCCCCCATTGCACGTCGGTGGGCTGAGCCAGCACGTCCAGATACGGCTTTAGGTTGACGTTTTGCACGACCTGGCGGCTGACGGCGTTGATGCCCAGGACGCCGAACTGGCCGAGCAGCACGGCGGCGGTCGCCAGCCGCTTGGCGGGCATCCATCCGACGGCGATGAGGAGCGTGCAGCCAAGGCCTGGTGCGAGGGCGGTCGCCAGGGTCAGCGGCAAGAGCGGACCGTGGAACATCGTGTCCCGCAGTTCCGAGGACCATGTGCCGAAGACGTACCAGACGCCGGCGGCAGCCGTCCAAATCAGGCTTAGCGCGTAGAGTTTGCGAGCGAAGCCCCACGCCCAGCGCCGGTAGCTTGGGTCGGTGGCGCGGCGTGCGAACCACTCGGCGTCGAAGACGACCCAGGCGGCGGTCGTGCCCAGCGCGAGCCCGAACATGAGCAGCCAGCGGGGCCAAAGCGTGGGGTCGCCGACGTTCAAGGCCGTCCCGAGCGCCGCGCCGGCATGCTGGTGGGCGAGCCAGAGTTTTGGCCAGCGGCCGACGTGATCCATCAGGCTCAGCCCGTTGGCGAACGTGAAGCCAATGACGATGAAGAAGAGGGCCGCAATCCAGCCGGCGGCCGTGCGCCAGGTCGGCAATCGGTCGGCGCCGTTGCGGATTCCCCAAGCGTACGCATAGACGCCGTAGTAGGCCGGAATGAGCAGGGCGATGATGGCGATCCAGAACCAGGCCATCAGGATGGTCGCGGGGTAGAAGAACATCGCGTAGGCCAACTGGATGAAGAGGAGCGGCACGACGCCCAAGTTGACGCCAAGGGCCACGATGACGGGCATTTGCCGCAGCAGGCGCGAGCCGAACAGGCGGCCGTGGTCGCTCTGGCCCCATCGGAGCAGCAAGGCGACCAACAGGCCGGCATACCAGAGGTTCATCGGCACGGCATGCAGCGTGAAGCCGAGCGCCTTGAAGAACTGGATGAACCAGACGGGCGCCGGCAGCCCGACGGCCTGTCCGTGTTCGACGAGCATCCGGGGATCGATCATTCCGTATCCTCCTCCCGGCTTTGGTCCTGTTCCTTCATGAAATGCCGCACGCCGACGGGCCGGGCTGGATTGATGGTCATGAGGTAGTCGGTGATGAGAATGGCTTCCTCATGGGAGCCGGACCACGGGGGCATGAAGTAGTTGTCGTCGAGGCGTTCGACTCGAGCCAGGACCTGGTCGCGCGGTCGGCCCTGCAGGAGCGGGCCCACGGCCGAATAGCCGATGTCGGCCGCGTGGCAGTCGTTGCAGTGGTGCAGGAATAAGACGTTGCCCAACTTGAGTCGGTCCTTATAGGGCAAGGCCAAAAGGCGTTCGTTCTGGATGCCAGCCGCGAGCGCATTGCGTGCGGCCATCGGCGAGGGTCCTGCGGCGTCGCGGCGTTGCGTATCGGGGTTCATCTTCACGATATGCCATGGAGGAATCGCGCGGTCGCTGAAAACGTCTGGGTAGTGTTCCTTGACGAAGGCCCTGGTCCAGAGGCCGCCTTGCAGGAAGCCGCTCTTTTTCAGTGTGAGGACTTCGGTGGGCGCGATCTGATTGCCCAACACCACGTTATGGACGACAAACGGCTTGCGAATCGACTCGCGGATGAACTCGCCCGTGCTGAAGGCGGCGATGCCGAACAAGCAGAGCGAACCGGCGAAGCCGGGCGACAACCAACCGGGGTTCCGGTAGGGGCCGACATAGATCAGGAAGAAGACGATGATCGTCAGGGCGAAAATCAGCGCGGTCAGCAGGTTGAGCACGGCGGCCGACTGGAGGGTGGCGGCGGCCGAGGGGGGCAACTGGCAGTACCAGGCAATGCCGCCGGCCGTGATCAGAATGGCGCCCAGCAGAGCTGGCCGGGCGGAACGGGCGGCAATCATGTTCCGCAAGCGTTCGTCGCGTGCGAAAAAGGAGGCGTGGAGGTAGACGTAGAGCGAGCTGAGCAGCAGGGCGCCGCCCGTTCGGGCGACGGTTTGCGGCAGGAACTGCGGATTGAAGAAAGCCATCCAGAAGGTGTCGTCGCCTGGGCGCGTGGCCCAAGTTCCCGAGTTCAACATGAAGGCGGTGATTCCGGTAATCAGCACGAGGCTGATGTAGGCCGCGATGGCGTAGATCCAGCCGACGATCGTGTGGGTGCGGGTCGGCAGCCTGTCCCAGTAGTAGAGGAAGATGAACGCCGAGACGATCTCGACGACGAAAAACACCCATTCGGTTGCCCAGCCGAAAACGAAGGTACGAATGAGCGTTTCGGTGGCCAGGGGCGAAGTGAGGCCGATGGTCCACCAGATGCCGACGCCGGTGATGGCGCCGAAGACGACCGTCAGCAGGATGAAGAAACGGGCGTGGCCGCGCAGATAGTCGAGATAGGGTCGGTCGCCCGTTTTGTGGGCGTGTGCGGTCTCGACGGCCAGGAACAGGCCGCCGCCGACGGCGTAGTGCGAGACCAAGACATGGACGACGGAAATGACGGCGATCAGCATGGGCGCCGTCAGATGAGGGACGTACCACCAAGGATACTGCATGGTAAGGCGCTCCTTGCCTGGCGCGGCGACTGACGGACTTGGCCGACGAGTGGCATCAATCGGTCGGCGGCTTACACGGCTTCAGACCGAGTCGTGCCAGTAACCATACCATTGGGCACCAATTTGTGAAAGCCGACTGTAACAAATTTAGACCTGCAAAGGCGGTCAACAGCAGCCACCACTGGCTGTGGAAGGCCGTCAGTCCAGCGCTGGCGAGGACAACCACGCCCGCCACGCCGCGCAATCCGCGTTCGATCGTCATGGTATCGCACTCCGATTTCAAGGGTGTTATTTCGCTCGGAGGAGCAGCACAGGCACGTTGATGAGATGTTGCACCGGGCTGGCCGTTTGGCCCAGGAACAGGTCGCCCATGAGGCGGTGACCGTGCGTGCTCATGGCGACCAGATCGCAGCCTTTTTCCTGCACCCAGCGGACGATCTCGCGTACGGGCTCGCCGTAGGCAAGCTCGGCGTCGGCCTTGACGCCGGCAGCTTCCAACTCGGCCTTGACGCGGTCGAGATAGGCTTGGGCTTCTTCGACCTGGCCGCCGCCGGCGTCGGCGCCGTGCCACTGGGCCGCGACGCTGGTCGCCACGTGGAACACGACCACGCGGCTGTGGAGCACGGCGGCCAGTTGCTTGATGTGGTCGATCATGGCCCGATCGGTCGGGGTCCCGTCCACGGGCATCAGGATCGTCTTGTACATGGAAGTCTCCTTGGGATCGGGGGCCGGTCAGCCGCCGAGGATGACGTGCCAGGCTTCGAGGATCGAAGCGGGCAGTCCGTAAAGGTCCATCGCGGTGATCAGCAGGGCGCTACCCCAGCCGACGACGAGCAAGAGCCAACCATTGCGCCAAGAGCCCATCCGCTTGCGTGAGGAGGTGAAATGCAGCAGCGGGAACATGGCGAAGGGAAGCTGGAGGGCGAGGACCACCTGGCTGAGGACCAGCAGGTCGTTGACGCTTCCATCGCCCCGCACGCCAACAATAATAATCGCCGGCAGGATGGCGAGCGTTCGGGTAATGAGTCGTCGGATCCAGGGGGCCAGCCGCCATTGCATGAAGCCTTCCATCACGACTTGCCCGGCCAGCGTGCCCGTGATGGTGCTGCTCTGTCCGCTGGCGAGCAGGGCCACGGCGAACAAGGTGCTGGCCAGGGCTGTTCCCAACAGGGGAGCCAAGGTGAGATAGGCGACGCGAATCCAATCGCTGTCCGGCGCAAAATGCACGTCGCCCAAGCCCGGCACGGCGACGCTCTGTTTGCCAAAAAAGACCATGGCGGCCAAGACCATGATGGCGGCGTTGATGAAGAACGCCATGGTCAGGGCGACGGCCGAGTCGATCGTGTTGAAGCGGAGCGCGCGGCGAATCGACGCATCGTCGCCCTGCAGCTTGCGGCTTTGCACCAACGCCGAGTGCAAATACAAGTTGTGCGGCATGACCGTGGCTCCGATGATGCCGATGGCGACGACGCTCATTCCGGTTTGCCGGAGGCTTGGGCGAAACAGGGCCGACCCCATTGCGAGAAAATCGGGCCGCAACGCAGGAAGCACGAAGATTTCGATGAAGAAGCAGACGCCAATGGTGGCCACGAAGACGGCAATCACGGCCTCGATGGTCCGCATCCCGAAGCGTTGCAGGGCCAATAGCAACAGAACGTCGAGGGCGGTGATGAGGATGGCCCAGAACAGCGGGATGTGGAACAGCAGATTCAGCGCGACGGCGCTGCCGAGCACCTCGGCCAAATCGCAGGCGCCGATGGCCAGTTCGCCCATCAGCCAGTTGGGCCATCGGGTCCAGGCCGGATACCACTCGCGGCAGCACTGGGCCAAGTCCTTGCCGGTGACGACGCCCAGCCGGGCGGAGATGACCTGGAGGAACAGGGCCATCAGGCTGGCCAGGGCGACAACCCACAGGAGTCCGTACTGATAGCGTGCGCCGGCCTGGAGATCGGTGCCCCAGTTGCCGGGGTCCATGTAGCCGACGCTCACGAGCATGGCGGGGCCGACGAACGCGCGCATTTGACGCCAGAAGCCGGCCCGCTGATCGGGCAACGGCACCGTGCCATGCACCTCTTCGAGCGAGACGTGCTCGGCCGAGGGCGACGCCTGCGGCCGGACGGCGGGGCGATTTTTTGTCGGCCAAAAAGACATGGGTGGCTCGCCATCGCTGAGGGGCAAGCCATTGTAGCCGCTCGGGCAACCCGGACGCCAGGGGAATCGGGCGTCGAACGGCCGCGGCATTGGAGATGCGGCCGGCTAGACGAGGGGCGGGATTGCGAGCTCGCAGCGACGGCGCCGTGGGCTCCGGGGTGAGCGAGCGATGGGCCGGCCGAGAGGCGGCCGGGCGCGCCGTGTGATGTCTACGGCTTCAGCGTGACCCAGCGGACGAGCTGCCCGAGCAGCATCTTGCCGTCCCAGGGCGACTCGTGGTTGTTCATGATGCCGGGCCGCACGCATCGTGCAACGCCGGCCTGGGTCGCCGCGTCGGCAAATTGGAGCGACGCATCGAGGTCGCCCAAGGCAAGGCCAACGGTTTGGATCTTGGGACTCAGGAGGGGAATGATGTCGCGCCACGAGTCCACTTCGGACAGGAAGACCGTGCGGGACTGGACGGCCTCTTTGAGCGACGCCTCGCGGTCCATGCAAACGGTCCAGTTCGCACCGTCGGTCGAGGCAATCACGTCCTTCGACTCGTCGAGGGCATAGGCGGCGCGGACGTTTAGAATCCGCGAAGTCGTGTAGGCGTCCAGCTCGGGCTTCGGCGGCAGCTTGCGGAAGTGCTTGGCCAGGAGTTCGCCGACCTCGCGGAGCGAACGCCGCTCGGTCCGCTCGATGAAGATGGTTTGTGGGGCGGAGCACGCCCGCTGATCGAAAATGGCCACGTCGCGCACCAACGCGGCGGCGACGGAATCGAGGCCCGCCTCGTCGGCGAGCTGTTTGCGTCCGATCAGGGCGATCGAATACTTTGGGCCGAAGACGATCTGGATGCAGTGTTCGCGGCGTGGCAGCAGGGCGATCGCGCGGACGGCGTTGGCGCCGCCCCAGACGAGCGTGGCGTCGGCCGCCAGCGACATTTCTTCGTTGAGCCGCTGGTCCCGATAGTCGAACCAGACGACGGCCACGGCGTCGAGCAGGTCGGCGCCGCGGAGGTTCTCGGTGGCCGAGTCGGCGAGGACGGCCAAGAGTCGGTCCATGCCGGCCGGGTCTGGCGTTGCCAGTTTGACGAGGCAAACATTTTTGGCCAGCAAGGCCGGCACGAGCGAGAACATGGGCAGCGTGGCGACGTTGCCGGCCATCCACATGGCAACCAGGCCGTGCGGCTTGGCGGCCAGGTAGTTTCGCCCGTGCGGCACGAAACGGTCGAGGTAGTCCGGATTGCCGTTGAGATTCAGCGCAAGCAGTTGTTCCAGGTTCGACCGTTTGAGCCAGGCGGACAGGAACATGACGCCTTCGAGGCGGTTCGTGCGAGGATCGCGGAGCAGGCGGGCCGCAAAATCGTCGAACAACCCGAGCAGTCGCTGGATGGGCCATTGGGCGATAGCTTGGCGGCGGCTTTCGAGCGACTCGATCAGTGGTCGGAGCTGCTCGCCAGCGGGCTCGATACCACGCGGCGTCATGCGTTGCACGGTCATCGGATCTCCCTGTTCTGGGCGAACGTGTCGCCGCAGCCGCGAATTTCGGCCTGCTCGATGCGGCTTGTGAATCGGAAATAACGGCCCTTGCGGCCGCAGGGGCAATCGTCGACGCCCAGCAAGACGCCTTGGTCCTCGGTCATGAGAGCCTGGCCTGGGTAGCTGGTCGGCAGGGCGCTGAGGACCTCGATGATGCCGGACTCGCCCGGCTCGACCGGGTCAAGCGTGAGCGGCCGGCGCAGAATCACGTCGGCGAACGCCGGGGCGTGCTTGTTGCCGTCGGGGCAATCGACAAACACAGTTCCGATCTGCTCGACCATTCCGTAGAAGTCCAGGATGCGACGTTCGTCGGCGCCCAGCACGGCCGCCGTTCGGCGGCTGAACTCGCTTTTCGACACGGCCTGTGCCGCGAGCTTTTTCCAGCCGCCGGAATGCAGCACCATCGCCTCGGGCGCTTGGAACGCCAGGTCGCGTTGCTCGGCTTCGAGCGTGAACTGGGTCCAGACGACGAACGTGAAGCCGAAGGCCAGGACGGGCCCGCGGCCATGTCGCTGGAAGAAATCGGTTGTCCGCCGCCAGTTGACGGCCAGGCCGCCATCGGTGGCGCGGTCCATCGCGAAAACGGTTTGCGAAGCGAACGTGCCGACGCCGCGGATGGCCGCGCCGCGAGCCGAGAGGCTGTCTCCGCCGGCGACCGCGTCGGCCGCGTCGAGCACGAGGTATGGCCGCCGCTGATTGCCGAGGTGTTCTTTCAGAATGGAGACCAACGCCCGGGTTTGGCGAAAGGCCGTGGTTTTGTCGATGACGATACGGCTGGGTTGCTGTCCGGTCGTGGAGGACGATTGCAACTCGCGCACCACTTTTTCCGGCGGGACGGCGCTCAGCAGGAACTGCTTGAACATGGCCACGGGCAGCGGGGGCAGATCGGCCGGCGACCGCCAGGTGGCGGGATCGGCGCCGAGGCGGCTGAGGAAGCGACCGTAGGCTGGGCACCGCTCGGCAAGGTCCCTGCAAAGGTTGCGTAGGATGGGCGTCAAGGCCGCGTCCTTTTCGGCCTGGGTCATGGCGTACTGCGGCCCGTGGATCAGGGCGTCGATTTGCTCATGCATCGGAGCGTTCCCTTGTCCACCTTTCCATTGCCAGTCTTCGGCAGCGCGCCGAGAAATTCGATGTGTTGCGGGACCTTGTAGTTCGGCAGCCGGCGTTGGCAGTGCGTTTGCACCTCGGCGGCGGTCAGTTGGCCTGGCCGGGTGGTGACGACGAAGGCCTTGATGGCCTCGCCCCAAAGGTCGTCGGGAACGCCGACGACGGCCGACTCGACGATCTCGGGCATCTCGGCCAAGACTTCCTCGATCTCCTTTGGGCCGACGCGGTGTCCCATTGGCTTGATGAAGTCCCGCGCGCGCTCGACCAGGAACACGAAGCCGTCGGGATCGACGCGGGCCATGTCGCCCGTATGAAGGCGACCGTCGCGAAAATATTGAGCCGTTTCGTCCGGGTCGCGCCAATAGCCGGGCGTGATGTTTTCGCCGGACGCCACGATTTCGCCGACTTCGTCCGAGCCGGGCGTTACGGGCGTGCCGTCGGGTCGTAGAACGTCGAGCCGCGTGTGCGGCAAGCCGCGACCGATGGAGCCGAGCTTGTCATCGAGCCGGTCGGGCGGGAGGTAGCTCAGCCGAGCGGTGGCTTCGGTCTGGCCGTACATGACGAACAGCTTCACGGACGGGTGCGCCCGGCGGATTTCTTGGATCAAGGGGCTTGGCAGCCGTCCGCCCGCCTGCTGAAGCCATCGTAGGGCGGGAAACTGGCGTTGGGCGAATCGCGTTTTGCGAAGGAGGATTTGGTAGGTGGCCGGCACGCCTGCCAAGCCCGTACATTGTCGATCGGCCATTTCGTCGAGGACCTTCTCGGCGAACAGAAACCGGTTGTTCAGGACGAGCGAGCCGCCAGCCATCAAGTGGGTGTGCAGGAGCGACGTTCCGAAGCAATAGTGGAACGGCAGGATCGCCATCACGCGGTCATCGCGGTTGAGCCCCAGATAGCCGACGATGTCCTGGGTATTCACCAAGATGTTGTGATGGGTGACCATCACGCCCTTGGGTGTGCCGGTCGAGCCGGAGGTCCACATGATCGACGCGAGGTCCGTCCGGGGATCGACCTGGGCCGGAGGCAGCCGATTTGGGTCGGTCTGGGCCGGCTCGGACGGTTCCGCGAGCACTTCGATGCCGAGGCGTTTGGCCCAGGGCGCGACGTGCGGGTTGAAGCGGGTGGAGAGCAGGAGCCGGGTCATGCCGGTGAGCGCGACGATGCGGCCGAACGTGGTTTCGTTGCAATCGACCGGCAGCGGCGCGGCGCAGAGCCCGGCGCGAAGGATGCCGAGATAAGCGGCGACAAAGAACGGGCTGTTTTCGGCGAACAGACCGACGGGCGTTTTGCGGTCATGGCCTTGGAGCCGTTCGTGCCAGCCGCAGGCGGCCGCGCGAAGCTCGGCGTAGGTGATGCGGCGTCCGGCATGAAAGAGGGCCGGGTCGTCGGGCCTTCCGGCCGCCAGCAGCGTCGCGGCGACGTTCCCTTGCGGGCTAATCCTTGACTCCCTTTGCGTGAAGCATGTCAATGATCTTCCCGGCCGAACTCATTTCGGTTAATTCATCCACGTCGAAATGGACGCCAAAGGCATCTTCCAACTCCATGACCAAGGTCATGTGTCCCAACGAGTCCCACCGCAAGACGTCCTCGGGCGTAAGGGCTGGCGAAAAGTCGGCCGCCTCGATTCCGAAGACCTTCTCGAAGATGGCGGCTGTGCGATTCGTAAGAGTCATGATGCCTTTGTTGTTTGCTCGGAAGCCTTGAGTTCGTCGAGCCAGCCGTTGATCGACTGGACATAGCGTCGAGCCGCGCGAGTTCGGCGACGTCCAATATTGTAATATAAGATGTACCAGACCGCATCCATCGCATCGCGAAAGCCGATTTTTTTGCCTTCCTCATACGTCCGGCCGTAATACGAGATGGGCACTTCGAAGATGCGGGCCTTGGTCTGGCAGACCATCGCGGTGATTTCGACTTCCATGCCGAAACCCTTGCTGCTCAGGGGGATTTGCTGAAGGATCGGCGTCCGAAACGCCTTGTAGCACGTTTCGATGTCGGTCATGTTGACGTTGGTCAGCAGGTTGCTCAGGAACGTCAGCATCTTGTTGGCCAGATAATGATAGAAGTAGAGCACGCGGCTCGCCCGGCTGACGAGGAAGCGGCTGCCGTAGACGACGTCGGCCTTGTTGTTGACGAGCGGTTGGATGACGGAGGGAATTTCGTTGGGGTCGTATTCGAGGTCCGCGTCCTGGACGATGCAGAGGGGGCTGGCGACCTGGGCGACACCGCGACGGACGGCCGCCGTCTTGCCCTGGTTGGAAGACTGCCGGACGAGTCGCAACCGGGGCGAGCTGAACGCCTCGACGATTGACGCGGTGCGGTCGGTCGAGGCGTCGTCGACGACGATGATTTCGCGGACACAGGGCAGAGCATCGACCTGTTTGAGCACGGTGGCGATGGTCCGCTCTTCGTTGAAGGCCGGAATGACCACGGCAAGAACGCGGTCAGCCAAGTCGTCAGGCGGCGGTTCTTGTTGCTTGGAGGCTGGATCCATCATGGGACGATTGAGCGATGGGTTGGGGCGTTTGGACTTTTTGCGTTAAAGGTTGATTGGACCGTCGCCGTCGCCGCGGTTGAGATGGAGATCGTCCTTTTCAATTCCGGCGTCGTCGAGCGTCTTGGTGAGCGCCTTCGACGTGGCGAAGATCATGTTCGACGGACCGCGCAGGAATCCGGCTCGGCGGAATGCGTGCCGCCACGCGATGTGCGAATGGTTGGAAACGATCAGATCGGCGCCGTGCGTTTCCAGATACGACGCGGCGGCCGCAACGACGGTTGCCGCATCGGCGGTCTGGCCGAAGCAGCTTACGATGGTTCCGAGCCGCATGTTGCCGAAGTAGTTGTGATTCTCGAGCTGGGTATTGAGCAAGACGGCGAAGCCGATTGGCCGCTTGTCTCGACTCACTTTGAGGCGGATGAAGCGGCGATAGTGCTTCGGGTACAGGGCTTGCATGACGTCAGCCGTGCGCACGGCCGTCATGCCGTACTGGTCGCGGCATTCCTGCCAGAGGGCGCTGATCCAGTCGGTGAAATCGTCGACGACTTCGATGTCGGTCGTGGGGCCCGGCCGCAGCCGGCGGTGAAACGCCTGGACGGCTCGGATGCCGAGGTTTCCCAAGCCGGTCCAGGCCAGAGCATCGAACAAGCTGGCCGACGCTGGTCCGCGGCGGAGGTAGGTCAGGTTTCGGAGGAACGCGCTGGGCTGCAACACCCGGAAGAAAAACGGGACGCTGAACATGTTCCAACCGGCGGCTTTCAAGAGCTTGACCACCGGTTCGTGGAAGCCGCCCATGCCGAGTCCGAACAGGAGCGGCTGTCGGGCCAAGGCGTCGCGGAGCAGCAAGACGGCGACCATTGAATAGCGACGATCGACGACGCCCTCGGAGATTGGCAATTGGAGGTCGGCGATCGAGACGGCGCGGTCGTTGATCCAAAACTCCTGATGTTTCAGCGTGTAGGCGCCGCGCACGGCGCCCTGGAGGTCGGAGGCGATGAAGTGTTCCTGGTACAGCGTTCGGCCGGGGATTTTCGGCAGCCAGTCGGGAGTGGGCGAGGTGGGAAACGCCATTCGCTGGCCTCCGGCGGCCAAGCGGCGGTTGAATTGCCGCACGGCATCCGCCTGATCTTCCCGGAAGCGGTCAATAACGATCTTCATGAACTTATTGCGTTTTTGCGCGGGGCGGGTTGCCGCCCGGGCCTTCCGAGAATGTTTGGATGGGTGGGGCTGCCGTCATCGCTGCGAATTCACCTCGAGAGAGCGGGCAAGGCATTTTTGCCTAGTCCGTTCCGACAAACAGTTTTTCCCAAAGCCACCTGCGTTCCATGCGTTGGCGTTGCGCGAACGTGATGTCGTGCTGTTTCCGTTTTAACAAGAGGAAATCCAGGAGCGTCGCGACGGGAACGAACCACCCATTTTTTTTTGCGATTCGTTCCATCAGCGTTTTGAACCGCGGCTGAACGGACCCCTTGTCGTCGAATCCGCACGCGAAGTGCGTGTACATAATGCAGGCGCCGCCGGCGGCCTCCAGGCGATCTTGGGCGGCTTCCGAGATGCACCGGTTGAAGCGTTCGACCTTGTCGCCGTCGGCGGAGCAGAACCAATAGTTCACGTCCGGCCGCAGGGGGTCGTGGTAGGGCATGAAAGGGCACGCCTTGAGCGTGTTGATGTCCTGGAAGACGAAGTTTCGGTAGTACTTCAGCCGCGAGCGGCACATGTCGCCCCAGAAATGCGGATCGTGTTCGATGTGGCCCCGGAATCGAGAGCAATTGCGGTATCGGGTCAACAAGTTGTAGGCCATCTGGCGCCAGGAGGTCAGGCGTGCGCTTCCCCAGTAGATGCACTCGGTGTTCGAGGCATGATTGGCGCCTGTGCGCGGGTTTTCGCCGAAGACTTCGACGAAACGTTCCAGTCCCTCGGCGGTGCGTTGGCGTGCAGACGCGTGCCACGTGGCGCCATGCCAGCCGATCTCAAAGCCTTTGGCGTGCAGATCCTGCAACCAGCGTCGATAGGGCATGTCGTCCAGGGTCTCGCCGACATTGGTTCCTTTCGTGGGATCGCCGCGAAACGCCCAGCAGGACTTGGTGGTTCGGAATCCTTGGTCGGCTAGGAAGGCATAGACGCTCCCCACGTTTTGCAACGTCGAACTGTCCGTGTCGTCGAAGATGGTAAAGGCAAACTGCTTGCCATCGGGCCATTCGATTGGTCCGTTCATCGTCGTCTCACAGCATTTGTTGTACTTGCCCGATTCATTCGCAACTGTCTAGCGTCGAAGGGGCGACTTTTGGGGGGACGTTGCCAATTGGTCGGCGTTCAGGAGGGTCCGTGGGGCGAAAGGGGCGCCGTCACCATCGATTGCATCGCGGCGGCGCGATTCGAGCCGGGTCTCACTGGACGCACAGTTCACGCACAACCTGGACGACACAGTGTCGTTGCGTTTCGCTCATTCCCGGAAACAGGGGGAGGCTGACCAGTCTCGGCCAAACGGCCGACGCCGCCGGCAGATGCTCGGGCCGCCACGCAAACGTCTCTTCATAATACGGATGCAGATGCAAGGGCCGCCAATGCACGGAGCAGCCGACATCTCGATCCCGAAGTGCGACCATGAACGCATTGCGGTCCATCGAAAGTCGATCGAGGCGGAGCCGAATGGGGAACAGGTGCCACGCGTGGATGCGATTGGGCGGGTCCGGCGGCAACTCGATTTCCTCGACGTCGGCCAGCGCATCGCGGTAGAACTCGGCAATCGCCTGACGTTCGGCGCGCAACCGCTCGGCGCGTGCGAGTTGATGGATGCCGATGGCTGCCGCGACGTCCGTCAAATTGTATTTGTAGCCTGGCGCGACGATGCGATAGTCCCAGGCGTTGTTTCCCGAATAGCGTTTCCACGCATCGTGGGAAAGTCCGTGCAGCGACATCTGGCGCATGCGGGCGGCCAGCGTCTCGTCGTCGGTGACGGCCATGCCGCCCTCGCCGGTGGTAATGGTTTTGTTCGCGTAGAAGGAGAAGCAGGCGACGGCGGACGTATTTTCGCCGCATCGCCGCCAGGGCTGGCTGGCGTCGGCTCGATAGGCCGCTGGAAAACTGTGCGCGGCGTCTTCGATGACCCAGAGTCCGTGCCGTTGGGCAAAGGCGTGGACAGCATCCATGTCCATCATCAGCCCACCGACGTGGACGGGAATGACACCGACGACGCGCAACGACGGGTCGAGCGGCAATCGACCGTTGCGGAGGTCGTCGATCTTTTGCTGGGCGTCGGCCAGGTCCAAGTGGAAGGTGACGGGATCGCAGTCGACGAGGAGGGGGATTGCCCCCTGGTAGCGGACGATCTCGGCAGTCGCGGCGAAGGTCAGCGTGGGCACCAGGACAGCCTGTCCCGGCGCGAGGCCCAAGGCGTCGACGGCCAGATGGAGGGCGGCGGTCGCCGAATTGACGGCCACGGCGTGTTTCGCTCGCGACTGTTTGGCGAATTCCGTCTCGAAGGTTTTGCAGCGGGCGCCGGTTGTCAGCCAGCCGGAACGAAGGCAGGCGAGGACCTCGGCGATTTCAGCCTCCTCGATAGAGGGGCGGAAGAACGGAACGGGAATGGGGTCAGACTCTGACGGCGCCATGATTCATCTTCCTCTGTTGCATCGAGTCAGTTCTGTTTGCAGGGGTGCCCCGAGACCTGCGAGTCGATGGACGTTTGCTTGGATAATGGACGGGTGAGCCGATCTATTCACCCCGGATTTCGGTCTCCCGATGGTCGGCCTTGGGTTCGTTGGCGGTGCAAAGGTCAATCGATTCAGTGCGTCAACTTCCGAAATTGACAATTCTCCCAAGTGTACAGCTTATTGCACCAAACCGCCGGAACGCAACACCACCTCGGACGAATGCGGGGTGCGGGGAACGAAAGGGTCTGTCGAAGGAATGGTTGCGTCAAGGGGAAGGATGCCGATCGGTTGGGGTTCCGTCGACGGGCGGCGTTGCGTCGTCGGAACGGAACAACGCGGCCACGGTCAAGAGGATCAAGCCGATATCAAACCAAAAGGACTGCCGCTGGACGTACTCCTTGGCCAGCCGGATTTTCTCTGGCAGGACGCGGCGCACGTATTCGGTTTCGGGATCGGCGGCTCGGGCCAACACGGCGGCCTCGTCGCGATACTTGATCGAAGCCAGGTCGGTGATGCCCGGCCGCACGCTCAGGATTTCGGCGTAATCGTCGGCGAACATCTTGACGTACGGCGGCACTTCGGGGCGAGGGCCGACGAGGCTCATGTCGCCGCGCAGGACGTTGAGCAGTTGGGGCAGCTCGTCCGCTTTTGTTTTTCGCAGGAACTTGCCGATTGGGGTGATTCGTGGATCGGCGCCGAACGTGATCGGGCCGCCGCGAGCGGGGGCGTCTTGCACCATCGTGCGGAACTTCAGGATGAAGAACGGTCGGGCGCCGCGTCCCATGCGTTCCTGCCGGAAGAACACGGGGCCGGGCGACGTGAGCCTGATCAGCAGCGACACCAATACAAGGACTGGCGACAACACGGCAAGTCCGATCGCACTGGCCAATAGGTCGAAGAGCCGTTTCATGCTGGTCGTTGCTTTCTGTCCGAGGCTTCCAACGCTTCGCGCACGCGTCGGGCGACCATCTCGACTTCCTCGATCCGCAACACCTGGCCAAGCGGAAGCAGGACGACCTCGGCGGCCGCGCGTGCCGCATGAGGATAGTCCTCGCGCCGGAGTTGTGCCGGAAACGGAAAGAGCGTTCCCGTATCGATGCCGTGGCGGCGGAGATAGGCTCGGACGGCCAACCGTTGCGCGGGGGCGACGCAAATGGGGAAATGGCTTTGGGGGAACGCGTTTTCGCCAAATCCTCGCACCAGGCCGAGCGGTTCGAGATGTCGCCGATACTGTTCGGCCTGGCGTTGGCGCAGGGCCGCGCTCTGGGCGGCTTGTTGCAGGTTGGCCCACGCCAGCTTTCGATTGAGCGCGGTCATGGGTTCGGTCCAAGCGCGATCGAGCCGATTTGGGGGCGTGGCGTGGGCGACGGCCTCGGTCTGATGGCGGGCGACGGCGGCCCGGAGCCGCGTGTTTCGCCGGTCGGCCGCATATCGGCCGAGCGCGTAGAGGCAACGGTTGTGGGCGACCGTGCGACCGAAGACCGAGATCGCGTGTCGGATTCGGGTGGAGGGGATTTCGGCGGTTACCCAGCGATCGCGTTCGGCCCGAATGCGATGGAACAGCGTGGAATCGTTGCAGAGCAGGGCACCGCCCCAGCCGGAATACAAGCATTTTCCCAAGCCGAAGCTCAGCAATGCGGCGTCGTTGGATTGCAGCCGGGCGAACGCGGACGCTTCCGGAACGCTCATTGCCATGTCCCAAAGTCGCAGGACGGGCGGGCTGGTCGATCGGGGAACGTCTCTGTCGCATGGCAGTCCGTAGATATCGCTCCAAACGCCAACCCAGGGAGAACCGGCCAGGGGTGGCAGGGCGGCGGGATTCATGAGGAATCCGCCGGGGGCGGAGTCGACGAACCGGAGGCTCGCCCCGGACAGGGTCATGGCCTCGTGCACGACGGCGCAGACGAATGCCGGCCCGACCACGACGGTCTCGGGCGTCATGACGGCTCGGGTGGCCAGCAGAATACCGACTCTTGCGCTGGGCAGCAGCAACACATGGCGCACGCCGAGCATGGAGGCGCAGGCCGACTCGAACTGCTCTTGCGACATGGCCCGTTGGAACAGCGACAAGCGGGTCGCGGTTCTCAAGGGCAGCGGCGGTGCGTGGCGCGGGATCATTCCGGTTAGGAATCGCCGGTTTCTTGGGGACCGGCAAGGGCGCAGTGTTTTCCGAGATAGGCAGCCAAGAGGCCGGTGGCCTTGCGCAGTCTGCGGTTTTTGGGTTGGAGGCGTGACCAGGTGCGCAGTCCCCACAAGGTCAGGGGATTTGCGAGGGGCCGAAGCATTGGGTGGAACACGAAGGCGCGATGGATGGGGATTGCCTCGAAGCCCATGCGGACCTTGAAGCGGTGGAGGCTGTCGGCCTTGCCGATTTCCTGGATGGAGCTGAGTCCATAGTCGATGCCCTGGAGCTTGCGTTGGGCAAGGAACAGGTCCATTGCCGAGTGGAGCAGTCCATTGTTGGGGCAGAAACGCAGATGCTTGGTTGCCGCATAGGCTGCGATCACGACCCAATCGTCGATGATCGACAGGCTCATGAAAGCGGCTAAGAAGGGCTCGGCGGCCGGTTCGTCGCGCCAGGCGGCCAAGACATGGTTTTCGGGGCTATCCAGGAATCCGCGAAAGTGGTGGCGAAACGTCTCGGGCGTGCCGTCGGCCAATCCGACGCGGGAGCGGGTGTCGCAGAACGCCGCGACACCTTTATCGAGGAGCGTCGGCTCGTCAATGAACTCGTAGCGAAACTCTCGCAGTGCGCGTCGCACATCCCGGCGGGCAGCCGATTCGAGGTCTTCGACGCGGTAGTTCTGATTGCGGCACACGTAGAGCCAAGCGTTCGGCGGGTACATCGCATCGGCTGGGCGATTGTAGCTAGCCACGACGGCCCGACAGCGCCAGAGCACCTCGCGGACTTCCCGAGGGGACGGCACGTCGAGGCAGTATGTCGGCTCGCGGACCATGGAATACTTTTCGCCGATCGTCCAATAGGTCGCGCCGGCGCCTGGGACGAAGGTGCTGGAGCGGCGTTTGAGCGCCGCGAGATGTTCGGCCAAGGTGATGCCGCGAGACGGGTTAGGGTCAAGGCTCATCAATCGCTACCTGGTTATCGGCGTCGCAGCGCCCCGGGCGGACGCGCGACGGCGCAAGATCATGAAGTCGAACACGCCCCGCAAATAGCCCAATCCGTAGCTGAAATGAAGGGTGGGGAAGACGGCGCCGAGCCAGAGGGCGCAGCGTGGGCCCTGTCGAACGGCCGGCAGGACGCCGAGCGACAGGATGGCGGCGGCATAGGCGAGCACAATCGTGCCGAAGAGGGCAGCCGCGGCCCAGTGCCAGGGCGCGGCCAGCGCTGCGAGGAGGAGGCTGAGCACGAAGACGGCCGGAATCAACTGCCGCAGGGTCATGACCTTTCCGATCTTTCGCACGACGAGCGGCTTAAAGTAGCCGTACTGGTAATACATTCGCCAGAGTTTGCGGAGCGAATCGCGTGTGTAGTAGCGAAAGGCGACGTCTGGCACGAGCAAGGCGCGTCCGCCGGCGCGAATCGCTCGTAGGATGAGCTCGTCGTCCTGGTTGCGGATCAAGTCCTCGTCGAAGAGGCCCACACGTGTGAAGACATCGCGGCGGAAGCAGCCGAAGGGGACCGCATCGACCCATCGCGGCTCGGCAACGCCGATGCGAAAGTGCGAGTTGCCGACGCCGATGGGATGGGACATGCCGATGGCGATGGCTCGGGCGAGCGGGGTGTCGTTCGCGGGGCAAGTCTGACACAGGCCGCCGACGATGTCAGCGCCGCTGGTTTCGAGCCAATGGACGAGGCGCGCCATGTAATGCGTGGGATAATCGACGTGGGCGTCCATCCGCATGATGATCGCGCCGCGGGCGGCGGCGATCCCCGCGTTGAGGGCCGCGGAAGTGATTTTTTTCGGATTATCGATCATCCGCACGACCGGATGTTGTTGGGAGAAGGCCTCGATCGAGGCTCGCGTGCCGTCATCGCTCATTCCGTCGACGACCAGGACTTCCAACTGTTCGAGAGGAAAGTCGTTGGCGAGAATGGAACGAAGACAAGGCTCGATCCACTTCGCCTCGTTTCGGCACGGAACGATGACGGTAAGTTTTGGCGAGGTTTCGCCAGGGACGGGAGGGTGCGACATTCTATGGACGGTCCAATGGTGCGTGTTTTTCGGTGAACTGGCCAATTCGTCGGAGCAACTCGGCGACGACGGGCTGCACGGCCCATCCTTCTTCGACCCGCTTGCGGCCGTTTTGGACCAGCGTTTGGCGTAATTCGGCATCGGCGATGATGCGGCGAATGGCGTCGGCCAGGGCCGCGGGGTCGCGTGGCGGGACCATGACACCGGCATCGCCATCGAGCAATTCGGGGACGCCTCCGACACGGGTCGAAAGGACGGGGACGCCGTACGCCATTGGCTCGATGAGTCCGGCGGGGATGCCTTCGTGGAGTGTTGGCAGGACGACGAGGTCGACCTGGCCGGTGCGGAACATATCCAGCAGGCGGCTATGCTCGACTCGGCCCAAGAAGGCGATCTGATCTTGCAGGCCGCATTCGGCGGTCTGACGTTCCAAGGCCGCCTGGAGCGCGCCGTGGCCGGCGATGAGCAACTTGACGGTGACGCCGGAGTCGCGCAACAAGCGGACGGCCTCGATCAGGTATTGATGGCCCTTGCGTTCGTGCAGAAAGGCCGCACAGAGCAGGACGGGCGGGGTGGAGAGCGTCTCGCGGAAGGCGATTTGTGGGGGCATGTCGACGCACGAATGGAGGACGAAGACATTGCCTTGGAGCGGACGGCCGCAGAGGGACTCGGCGATGGCGATGCCGTCGTTGGCGATGAATCGGACGAAGGAGGCGTGTTTCAGTTTTGCGGCGAGCAAGTTGTTTTCGACGATGTCGCCGCGGTGCAGGGTGCAACTCCAGGGGATGCCCGACACTTCGCTGGCGATCATGCCCATCGTGCCGGTTGTCATGGCCCACTGGGCGTGGATATGCTCGGCGCCCCATTTTCGGGCGAGTCGAGCGATCCAAAGGGACTTTGGAAACACCGCGATGTTTTTGAGGAACGTCATCAGGCTTCCGCAGTGGAACAGTCGGCGGAAGGCCCTGAAGGTTCGGATTGGCCGGCGCAGGGCCACGGCGAGGGCGGTTGCCAGGATTTCGACATTGAGCAGGGGCCGACGCACGCTTCGCTTGTCGAGGCCGGCGGCGTCACGGTTATAGCAGTCGCCGTCGGGGGATCGCTGAACGATCAGCATATCGCACCCCTGGCGAATCATTTCTTGCACTTCGGGGATGAAGAACGACTCGTACTCCCCGAACGGCATCGAGACAGTGATGTAAAGCAGTTTCATGTCGACGGCGCCTGAGCGGATTCTTCGACGTAGATGATTTTGCTTCCCTGGGGCTCGAAGCGGAGCGGCGTGGGCCGAAGTTCGGCGAGCGCCGAGACGATTGCCGGATGGCGTTCTGGCGGGGCGTCGAGCAGCAGGAAGCCGCCGCCGCCGGCGCCGAGCAGTTTGCCGCCGCGGGCGCCGTGCTCGCGGGCTCTTTGATAGAAAGCGTCGATGCGTTCGTTGCTGATGGACGAGACGAGGCTTTTCTTCAGCATCCAGCTCTCGTGGAGCATTTCGCCGAGGTTATCTAGCGAGTTGGAGCAGAGAGCGTCGCGCATGGCCAGCGCCATTTGGACCATTTGTCGCAAGGTATTCCGGGTCTGCGCGTTGTTCGCGGTGCATGCGCTCTGTTCGTTGAGGATTGGATTTGCCGAGCGTGTGATGCCTGTGTAAAAGAGCAGGAGACGCCGTTGCAATTCCTCGCGTGTTTCGGGCATGCAAATGATTGGATCGACGAAGACGCTGCCATCGGGGTTGAAGCGGATGCACTGGAAGCCGCCGTAGGCGGCGATGTACTGGTCCTGCTTGCCGATTGGTTTGCGGCAGACGTCGATTTCGATTTGGCAGGCCTCGCTGGCGAGACGCTCGGCGCCGGCATGTCGTCCGACGTAGGCGTGGAGCGCGTTGAGCAACCCGACGGTGTAGGAGCTTGACGAGCCCATTCCGGTGCCTGACGAAGGGATGTCCGAGATGGAGGTGATCTCGATTCCCTCGTGGACGCCGGTCAGCCGGAGGCTTTCGCGGATCAACTCATGTTTCAGTTCGCCCAACCGCTCGACGTTCTCGGTGACGGAGTAGCTGGCCCGGATGTGTCGATCGAACTTTCGATTGACGGTGATATAGATGTATTTGTTGATCGCGGTGCTGACGACGCAGCCGGGTTCTTGGTCGTAGAACGCGGGCAGATCGCTGCCGCCGCCCATCAGGCTGATTCTCAGCGGGGTTCGAGAAATAATCATGGTGTGTGGCCCTTCAGAGACAGCGTCCGTCGAGGTCGCGCTTGCGAATCGCCATGGTCAGCCAGGGCGCGACGGAGACGCCGGTGACCGCGCGCAGCGACTTGGCGGCGTAGCGAAATAGGGTATTGAACGCGGACCGTCGCGGCGAGGCGGCGGTCCAAATGTCGATCGAGTCCTTCATGCCCAAGCGATGCGGGGTGAGGAGTTCGGGGCGATGGCCGCGTCGCCGGAGAATGCCGAGGATTTCGCGGACCGATCCGCCGCGAACGCCTTTGCGTAGGAGGGTTTCCCAGGTATCCGCGGGCGTTGCCCGGCGAGACCACCGCTTGATGACGCGGCAGGCGAGTCTGTCTGGAAGATAGTTGATCAAGGGGAAGCCGGTGGTGTGTCCTTCGACGGGCGAGTAGCGATTTGGCGTGCCGAAGATGAAGCACACGCCTTGGGGTTTTAGGTGTTGCCACAGCATGGGGAGCAGTTGATCGCGTTCGTGCGGCAGCAGGTGCTCCCAGACCGAGGAAACGACGACGAAGTCGTAGGCATCCAAGGCATTTGGCAGTGCATCGCCTGACGGCGAGCAGAGAAACTCGACGTTATTTCGCCCGAAATGGCGTTTTCGCAAATTGGCGATTGCGACGTAGTCGGGTTCCAGCTCGACGCCAACGACACGGGCTTGGGGGAACACGCGGCAGAGGGCCATGGTCGAACCGCCGCAACCGCAACCGAAGTCGAGGATCAACTTGCCACGGAAGGCGTCTTCCTCGAGATAGGAGAGCACGCTTCGGCGGATTGCCGCCTCGACGTACGCGGGGTCTTCGTCCCGCAGGATCTCGTCGCAGAGGAAGGCTGGCCCTTTGGCGACCAAGAGGCGATCGATCAATTCGAGCGGATACGTCGTCTCGCACTGAGCGAACGGGATGAACTCGGACGGGTTGGCGCATTGGACTCGGACGTTGCGCCGCCCGTTGGGCAACGTCTCGACTTGGACCGAGCCGTCGGGATGTTTTAGATTTTCGACCATCTTCGTCTCACTGGCCTGGGACATCGCCGTGATGGACAAGCGATCCGATCAAGGCCGCGCTATTACTCGTAGCCGCGTGGATGGCGCTCGCGCCAGCGCCAGGCGGTCTCGACCATTCCGCGCAGTTCGGGGAACGCGGGCTTCCAGCCCAATTGCTGTCGGGCGGCCGTAGCGTCGGCCACCAACACGGCCGGATCGCCGGGCCGCCGGGGCGCATCGCGGACCTCGAACGTTCGGCCGGTGGCCTCTTGAACGGCCGCGATGACCTGACGGTTCGAGTATCCCTCGCCGTTGCCAAGGTTGAAGGCCGTCGGCTCGATGCGATCGACGGCGGCCAAGGCCAGGACGTGGGCCCTGGCAATGTCCGCCACGTGTACGTAATCGCGCACGCACGTTCCGTCCGGGGTGTCGTAGTCGGCGCCGAACAGGTCGAGTCCGTTTCGGGCACCCATCGCGGCGGCCAAGGCGATTGGAATCAGGTGGGTCTCCTTCTTGCGCGACTCGCCGCACCGCTCGGTGGCGCCGCATGCGTTGAAGTAGCGTAGGCAGATGTAGCGCAGGCCGTGGGCCACGTGGTGCCAGGCCAGAATTCGTTCAAAGGCCAGTTTGGAATCGCCGTAAGGGTTGCAGGGCACCATCGGCGCGTCGGTCGGGATTGGCACGACGGTCGGCTGTCCATAGACGGCGGCGGTCGAGGAGAAGATGAGCCGTTTGACGCCGGCGTGCCGCATGGCCTCGATGAGTTCCAGCCCGCCGCACACGTTGACGCGATAGAACAGCCCTGGGTCGCGGACGGAATCGTCGATGAAGGCCTCGGCCGCCAAATGGGCCACGGCGTCAAAATGCTCTTTGCGAAACAGTTCGTTGAGGGCGGGTCCGTCGAGAATGTCGCCTCGCACCAGGCGAGCCGGCGGCGTCACGGCGGCGGGAAATCCGTATTTCAAACTGTCGAGGACGACCACGTCGTGCCCTTCGGCGACCAATTGCTCGGTGACGACGCTTCCGATGAACCCCGCTCCGCCGGTCACTAGGATTTTCACGAATGGCTCCTTGTTGTGTATGAGTTTTGCGCCGCGGCAATCAGACGCACGGCGGCCGCCAAGTCGTCCACGATGGGGAAGTCGCCGCCGCGCGTGGCAAGCGGTCCCAATTCCTGATCTTTTCCGCGTCCCGTGCGAACCAGAATGCCGCGGGATCCGGCGGCGTGGGCCGCTTCGAGATCGGTTGCGGCGTCGCCGACCAGCCACGAGCGCTTCAAGTCGAGATTCAGTTCTCGCGCCGCCTGCAGCAACATCCCGGGCGCCGGCTTTCGGCACGTGCAACCATCGCTGGGATGGTGTGGGCAGAGGTAACTGGCGTCGATGCGCCCGCCATGCGACGTGACGACCTCGACGATCTGACGTTGCAGTTCCCAGGCCGTTTCCAGGGAAAGCAGCCCACGGCCGACGACGCCCTGGTTCGAGACGACGACGATTGTCACTGGCAATGACGCCAGGGCGACGAGCGCCTCGAACGATCCGTCCAGGAAGCGCACCTCCTCCCACGTTTTGATGTGGTCGGGGCGATTTTCGATGATGACGCCGTCGCGATCGAGAAAGACGGCTTGTTTTTTGCGGTGTTGCATTATTGTGCGAACGTTTTTCGGGCAGTGGCCGTCGGCCACTCTCGCTGTGCCCTTTCGTACTTGTCCGGCGTGCCCATGTCGATCAGGTACGTGCCGTCGTCGATCGCCTTGGCGAAGATTGGCACACGGCGTCGCAGCAGTTCGGGCAGCACGTCATGCGAGATGTCGCTGACGCCGACTGGAATGTCGTCGAGGATGGCGGGATCCACCACCAGGACGCCGGCGTTGGTCAGGTCCGAGAAGACGTCTTCGCGCGGCGGTTTCTCGACGAAGCGCGTCACTTGGTGAGCGGCATCGACGGCGACGATTCCGCATTCGCACGGGTTGGCTGCCCGGTTGAGGCTCAGCGTGACGTGGGCCGGACCGTCATGGGAGCGATGGAACGCGACGAGCACGCCGAGATCCATATCGGTCAGCACATCGCCATAGACAAGGACGAACGGTTGATCGAGGAGTCGGGCGACGTTTTTCACACCGCCGGCCGTTCCGAGGATGGTTGATTCGACGGAGAATGTCAGTTGGACACCGAGGGCGTGCCCGTTGCCGAAGTGTTGCAGCACGGGTTCCGGCTGATGGTGCAGGTTGATGACGATATCGCGGATGCCGTGATGGCGCAGCCAGAGGATGATCCACTCGAGCGTGGGCCGGCCGGCGACCGGGAGCATTGGCTTGGGCGTTGTCAGGGTGTAAGGGCGGAGACGCGTGCCGGCGCCGGCCGCTAGGATCATGGCTTTCATATTGGGCAACGATTCCTTCTGGGTAAACGAGCGGCGGCAGCCAACTGGCGCGCGACGGTTTCGGCGTGGGACGTCACGAGGCCCATGGTCATCCAAATGGTCTTGCTGTGTTCGAGGCCGAGAACCGTCGACGAGATATAGAGCAGGACCAGGAGCAGCAGCCAGACGGATCGTTCAATTTTTGGAAGGCCCCATGCGTACTTCAAAGCGAAGGCCTGGACACCGGCGAAGAAGAACAGCCCGATGATTCCCATGCCCACCTGAATGCTGATATACGAATTATGTGCGGTGACCGTTCGCGGGTGGTGAAACTCGCGTTTGATGACAATTTCAAAGACACCGGCGCCATAGCCAACGATGGGTTTTCGCTTGGCGAGGATGGCGGCCGACTCCCAGATGGCCATGCGTCCGCCGAGGCGGTCCGAGTCGCCCGCATCGACGGAGAGCGACTCGTGGGTTTTGAGCAATCGCTGCATGCCTTCTTTTGGGAGGAACCACATGACGGCCCCGGTCAGCGAGACTCCCATGAAGACGAGGAGCATGAAAGCTGCAGTGGCGTTTCGGCGGAGCAGCCACAGAAAGAAATAGGCGAAGCAGAACGCCAGGAGAATCACGCCCATGCGCGAGGCCGTCAAGAGCACGCTGACGGAGGCCAAGGCGGCGTATCCCCAGTAGATGAATCGCAGTTTGCGTGAGACCTTGGGATCGGCGGCCAGGTAAAGAGCGAAGACAATGGACGCGACCAAGACGTATGCCAAGTCGTTTGCATTTAGTTTTCCGCCCGTGACGCGAGCGATACTATCGTCGAACCCCCGGGCCGAAACGAACGACCAGAACTGATTTCCGATGGCGAAAAGGCCGCCGCAGAGGAACGCCTGCATCACGCGATGCTGGGACTTCAAGGTTGCGGTGTATTCCCAGAACATCCAGGCGAGGCCGACACTTCGGGCATAGATGCCGACGCGTTCGAGCGTCATGGCCTCGTCGACCGTCCAGAGGAGGGTAACACCGGACCAGAGCAAGAAGCCACCCATCATGAGATGGATGCCCTTCAGCGGGCGGATGCGTGGCGAGAAGAGGAACGCGAAGGGGACCAGTCCCAGCGCGACGTACGCGATTAGGCGAGCGACGGTCCCGATTTGTGGAATTTGGACGAATTCCTCCCACGGGATCGTGAAGGCGATGAGGCACAGCAGGAATGATATGAGGCGACGCATATGGTTTGGACGTCTTCTCTGGTCAACGAGGCCGCGAGAGCAGCTCGGCGATCAACTCATCGTACCGGTCCAATGCGAAATCGAAGGTATAGGGTTCCAAGACCTCGTTGGGAACGACTGGGGGTCCGTCGGCCAGGGACGCCTCGATGGCCTGGGCGATGGCATCGACGTCGCCGACGGGTGTCAATCGGCCGAAGCGGCCTCCTTGGAGGATCTCGGAGGGGCCGCAGGGGCAATCGGTCGAGACGACCGGCGTCCCGAGGGCGAGGGACTCGATGATAACGGTTGGCAAGGCCTCGAACGTGGAGGACATGGCCAGGAGCGCGGCTTTCGCCATGTAGGGGAACGGATTTGTGGCGAACCCTGGGAGGGCGACGCGGTCGCCGATTCCCAAGTCACGGATCAAGCATTCGAGCATGGGCCGTTGGTCGCCTTCGCCGAGGATCACGAGTCGTTCGGGTCGCCGTTTGGAAACCTGGGCGAAGGCCCGGACGAGCACGTCGAAGCGTTTTCGGGTGGAGAGGCTTCCCACGCCGAGGATGACGCCGGGCTGGCCTGGCTGGAACCACGGATGATCGACCGGTTCGCGTGCGGCGCTTTGGAGGTCGGGTGAGATGACGGGGTTGTAAATGACGTGGAAGAGGTTTGGGGGAATGCCCGCGGTTTGGATAGCGTCGTCGGCGGCGCTTTTCGAGACGGAAACCACGGCGTCGGCCCGCGGGAAGAGCGTTTTCACGGCGGCCAAGACAAGCCGCGATTTCAGCCCCTTGCGGAACTTGGAAAGCGGCTCGTGCAAGGTGACGGCGACGCGAGTCTTCACGCCGGCCAATGGCCGTGCCAGGAGGGCCGCGACGTCAATATGTGCGGTGCCGGCCACGAGGACATCTGGCCGGGCGGAGCGTAGGTATCGGGCGAGCTTGGGGACGGAGGCGATTGCGCCGCGAGCGGCCAAGTCGACCACATGAACGGTAGGGGAGACATCGGCCAGATAGTTTCCCGTCTTGCGGACCAGGACGAGGTCCACCTCGTAATCCCGCCGGGACAGACCGTTGGCCAGGTAGCCAGTGACACGTTCGGCCCCGCCGAAGCCCATGTCGGTGATGAATAGGGCGATTTTATGTTTCATGGAGCGATGTCTGTCGGTCGGACCGATGTCGGGGCCCGACTGCCGATGGCGGCTAGATCTTGCCTGGGGCGGCCAAGGCCATGTCGTGATCGACCATCATGTCGACCAGTTCGTTGAAGCCGACGGTGGGCCGCCATCCCAGGACGCGTTCCGCCTTGGCGGCGTTTCCCTGCAGGAGATTGACCTCGGAGGGGCGGAAATATTCGTCGCGGACGGTGACATACTGTTGATAGTCGAGGCCGACGCGAGCGAAGGCGCGCTGGCAGAACTCGCGGACCGAATGGGTCTCGCCGGTCGCGACGACGAAGTCATCCGGCTTGTCTTGCTGCAACATCAAGTGCATGGCCTGCACATAATCCTTGGCGAAGCCCCAGTCGCGGCGGGCTTCGAGGTTGCCGAGGGCCAATTCCTTTGCGGCGCCCGTCTTGATGCGGGCGACGAACGACGTGATTTTGCGTGTCACGAACTCGAACCCGCGGCGTGGCGACTCGTGGTTGAACAGGATTCCGGAGCAGACGAACAGATTGTAAGCCTCTCGGTAGTTTCGCGCCAAATCGAAGCCGGTGACCTTGGAGATGCCGTAGGGCGAGCGTGGATGGAAGACGGTTTTTTCGGTTTGCGGCGTTTCGGCGACTTTGCCGAACATTTCGCTCGACCCGGCGAAGTAGACGCGGCACTGGGGCACGCACTGTCGCACCGCTTCGAGGACATAGTGGGTGCCGTGGATGTTCGAGAGGAACGTCGAAAAGGCGTCTTCAAACGAGTAGGAGACGAAGCTTTGTGCCGCCAGGTGGTAGAGTTCGTCCGGCTGGATCTGGCCGACACTGGTGTAGATGCTGGGGAAGCTTTCGAGGCTTGCGGCGTGGAGGTGGATTTTGTCCAGGATGGGAGCCAACCGCGAAAAGCGGTGGGTCGGATCTTCGAGGGCCGAGCGTCGCACGAGCCCATGCACCTCGTAACCTTTTTCCAGCAACAACTCGGCCAGATAAGAACCGTCCTGTCCGGTGATGCCTGTAATGCACGCGCGTTTCATGTCTTTTCCTTTTGCTTGGCGGGAAAGATTGGAAATTGTCGGATTGTCAGTCACGGCTTATTGCGGTGTTCCGAGAATGCGTCAGCGTTTCGATCAGCTGGCAATAATCGCGGCATTTTGCGTTCCAAGAGTTGTCATTGGCCTTGCGGCGTCCGGCTTCGCCCATGCGCTGGGCCAACGAGGGGTCGCTTAGCAGTTGGTCGATGCCGTCGGCGATGCTTTGTTCGGAATAGCCGTCCACCAGGATACCGGTGACCCGATCGTCGACGGCATCGACTGCGCCGCCGGCGCGGCCGCCGACGACGGGCTTTCCCCAGGCTCCGGCCTCGAGGAAGACGATGCCGTAGCCTTCGGTATCGCCGTCGGGCATGGTGCGGTTCGCCATGACGAACACGTCGCAATGCTCGTACAACCAGGCGATCGACTCGTCGTCCAAATCGCGGAGCAAGAACGCGTGGTCGCGCAGATTCAATTGATCGACGAGTTGAACGCACTCGTCGTAGTTGTCGCAATGCCCGCCGCCGGCCATGACATACGCCACGTTGGGATGGCGCGCCAGGACGCGAGGCATGGCCCGGATGGTCATGTCCTGTCCCTTTCTCGGCATGAATCGGCCGACGGTCAGGACGAGCCGTTTTCCGGCCAGGCGCGAGGCGATTTCGGCGGCGATGGGGCGACCTCGGCGGCTCTTGTTGAGATCGATGCCTGGGGTAATGACGAAGATGCGTTGCTCAGGCACGCCACATGCGATCAATTGCGACTTGGTGAAGCCGCCGATGGTCAGCACGCGGTCGCAGCGTCGCAGGGCCCAGCGGGCGACCGCGTTGAAGAACCGCTGAAACGGCCGGAGGAAGCGGCGTTGTCCGACTTTTTCGGTCGTCAATTCTTCCGCGAGAATGGTCACGATGAGCCGGCGTCCGGTGAGACGCGCGACGGGCCAGCCGGCCAGGATGTCGGGGAAGAAGTTGCCGAGATGCAAGACCGAGACTCGGTGTCGCAACACGCGATAGAGGAGCATCGGGAAAAGAGCGAGAACGCCCACCAGCTTTCGCGCCCTCGAATCGCATCCGAAGCAGGGCAGCAGGGAAGTGCGCACGATTGGGTACGGGGCGGCGGCGTCAAACTCGGCGGATCGTTCATGGGTCCTTGCGAGCACAAGCACGTCGGCGGGCGTGCATTGCGAAAGCAAATAGCGATAGTAGACGACGCTGCCGCCGACCATCGGCGGAAAATAGCTCGAAACGAAGAGGCACCTTGGACGTTTTGGAGTCATGGGATCGTCAAACGGCGTGCCGCAGCATGAAGTCCACAAGGAAGCCGGCGTCCTTGTCCAAATAGTAGTTATCCTCGAACCAACGTCGTGCCGCGCGGCTCAACTGGGCCAGGCGTTCGTTATCGAGACGGCCCACGGCAACCTCGTCGCGCCAGGCCACTTTTGGCGTTGGGATCGTTTCCATCTCGTAGCCGCGGCCGAGGTAGGGACGCGACTCGACGATGACGACCGGCACGTCGCGCAACATGGCGTAGTACAACAGGGTGCTCGGAGCGGAGATGACCAGGGCGGCGCGGTCGATGAGTTCGCGGTTTCGATCGATGGCCTCGACGCGCGACACGGCGTGGGTCAGTTCGGGATGGGCGTCGAACCAGGCCCGATCCAATTCCTTGCCCAGGTCGTGACTCTTGAAGACGACAGGAAGCCCGGCGGCGGCAGCAGCCTGGAACAGTTTTTCGTTGAACCGGTCGTAGTCGCCGTCGGCTTCCTCGGTGGTCGGCGCGGTTCCGAGCAATAGCGCATAACGTTCCGGGAGCGGCAGCGGTTCCTGTCCGCCCGGCTCTGGCAGGCTCAAGATACAGCCGTCCTCGAGCCGGGGGCCGGATTGGTTGAAGACGGCCGCATATTCGGATTTTTCCCGTGCGCTCTTGCAGAACAGCACGTCGGTGTTGATCGCCAGGTGTTCGATGTTGCGCGACGTGGTTTGCGTGCGGATTCCGTAGGTCGCGACGCCGTACGTCTTCATGCGTTCGACGATCGACCGCGACATGGCCGCGGAGGGGAGCAGGCTGAAGACGGCTTGGGGCGCACCGTGGTCGGCGACGATGCGGTTGGCCATCGCACGATGAAGATAATACTGCCACATCGACGAGATCGCGGCAACGAAGAGGCTGCGTTGTTTTCGGTCGCACGTGACGAAGTGGCGCGCGTTGCCGACCAGCCGGCCGAGCCATCGTCCCAGCGCGCCGAGATAATCGCAACGATGCAGAAGGGCGAAGGGCGACAACAGGAGGTCGTTGGCGGACGGGTCCTGATCGAAAAACATATGGATGACCCGCAGGGCGACGCCTTTGGCGCGGCAGGCCTCGACGACGGCTCGCTCTTCCGACGCATACTTGGGCCCGCCGACGGTAATTAGCAAGAGATACGGTTGCCGGGTCGGAGACGAGCGGCTTGTGTGGGGCCGCGGCGTGGGGCGCAGAACGCCGGCCAGGGCTCTTGTCATGTTGCCCGCGACGGCACGGAAGCCGCGAAGCAGGTCGTGGAAGAACGTGGGCTGCATCCGGTCGTGAAAGATGCGTGAGCCGTCGAGGTCGTGGATCGTCAAGAAGGCGACGGGATTCCAGCGAATGACGTTCCAATATTTGCGAGCCTTGGCCGTTGCGGCATCCAAGGTTTCGTGGTGGACGACAGGAGTCATGCGCGTTCTGTTTGTATCACACGGCGACGGTGATGTACGACGAGGGCGTAGCAGGCGACGACATAGACCAACCGGCCGATGGCCATGGCCTGGGGGAAGGCGATCAGCGAAACGCCGCCGGAGATCAGCCACCGGAGACTGCCGAAATAGCTGCCGATGCCGAGGAGGATGGCCACGAGGTACAAGTCTTGGCGTCGGATGACATTGAAGATGAGGCCGACGGGGGTGAGGCTTGTGAGCAGGGGAATCAAGAGACTCCATTGCACGGCCGGCACGGCCCCGAGATATTTCGGTCCCACGATAGCGACGACGGGCCCAACCAGCACCCAGGACAGAATACAGATCGGAATCATCGCCGCGAAGGTCATGGCCGTTGGCTTCGTCGCGACGCGGAGCAGGTCGTGCACGTTGCCGGTGCGACCGTATTGCTCGGCCAACCGCGGGTAAAGCACGGCCCCGACGGCCAGCGGCAGGATCTCTAGGGCGTTGACCGCCGTAATGGCGACGTAATACAGCCCCATCCCCTCGGTTCCCATGTACCAAAGCACCAAATTCGAGTTGAGTGGCGTCCACACCGAAAGGATTTGGTTGACCACGAAGATCGGCGCGCCGATCGCGAGGAGGTGCTTGAAGTGGTGGAACTTCCAACTCGGCCCGACGCGGACTGGCCGCCAATAGTGCAGTAGAGCGGTGCCGACCAGACCGGCCAGGATGACACGAAAGCACATGCCATAGAAATTGAGAAGGGCCACGAGCCCGAGCAGCAGGAACGCGACGGTGTTTTCCACGACGGTCGCCAGCGCCAGGCGAGCGAAGTCGTTCGAGGTTCGGTAGGTGTACTGAAGATACCAGGTTTTGTAAAACAGGAGGAACGCCAGGATGGCGTTGGTTGCCCAACCGGCAGCGGGCCACCATTGGCCAAGGACCAGTTGCCACGCCGCCACGCCGAGCAGGGCAAGGCCCGAGACGCCGCCGAGGAGCAGCGCCCACGCTTGGGCGACGGAGGCCAACTCGCGGACGCGATGGTGATCGCCTTTGCCGACGAAGAAGGGCAACTCGCGATTCATGCCGTTGAGGACGCCGATCTGCAGGAACGGCAAGTACTGCTGGATCAGCCCGATTCCGGTGAACAATCCCAACGTCTTGGGCGCGACGAGGCGCATCATGAGGATGCCGCCCACCATGCTCAGCAAGGCGCTGATCATGTTGCCGGTGGCCATCGAGCCGACGAGGAAACGCATCGACCGTTTTGGGGTGGCGGGCGCGGCGGGCTCGGGCAGCTTTGGCAATTCCAGCGGCAACAGACCGGCCGCTTCCTCGGCAGCCGCGGCGGCCAATGGCTCGCTCATGCCATCCATGTTCTTTGCAACACTCATTGCGCCGCAGCCGCCTCGCGCACTTTGCGAATTCCGTAGAGCAGCTTCCAATAGCGTGCGAGCGAATACAAATCGCCCTGGTACGCCTGGGGATCGAAGAGCCGCAGCCCTTGGCGTTCCTGCTCCTCGTCGACCAACGCGCGGAAGACGGGCATTTCGTCGGCGACCGTCTTGGCTTTCGCGGTCTTGGGGTCTGCGAATCGTTTGCGTTGTTCGCGTTGTACGTCCTTGCTGAGACGCCGGATGAGATGTCCGACGCGGGTTCGCCGAAGTCCCTCGAACGCCAGGCGGCCAGCGCGGCTTTGCTGGAGCAAGAAGGCGGTGCGATCGAGGAACTGGGCCGCCCTGGGTTGCCGCAGCTCCATGGTTTTTCGATGGAGCACCATGGCGCGGCAGTGGCTATGGAACGGAACGTCCAGAATCGGCGGGAACAGTTCCTGCATGATCCGGAGCGAGAAACGGTCGTTCTTTCGCCACGCGGCCGGAATTTCCAAGGCCATTTCGTGGAGATCGCGGTCGTTCAGCATGGGCAGCGAGGCAGTCTCCTCGTTGATGATGATGCCCCAGGCCGACAAGGTGGCGACGATCCAGTGATCCAACACCACCGGGAAACTGTCTCGGGGAAACGCGCCGTCGCGGGGGTGAATGTTGTACCGGTCGAAATGGCCCTCCATCTTCCCCAGCAGGCGACGATACAGCTCGTCGTAGGAGATGCGCATGGCAGGCCGCACCCCGTGGTTGATGCCCGACAGGAAGTAATCCATGTACAGGTCGAGCGAAAACTGGGCGGGCGCAAAGCGTTTTTGCCAGTCGAGCGACACGTCGATGCTGCCCAGGTTGCGGATGATTTCGCCGTACATTCCGGTCAGCGTCAGCATCGATGCGCCGAACGGGCCAGTTTCGAAGCCTTCAAAGAAGCCGCGACCGAGGCCGCGCCCCATCATGAAGCCATGTTTCAGGAAGCGGTCCTCGTGGCAGTCTTCCGACTCGACCTGCTTTGTCGTCCACTCGATCTCGCGGATCTTCAGGCCGAACTTATCGGCGTATGCATGCGCGATCGCGATGTCGTCGAGCGACTGCGACCCGACGCCGTGGACCAAGGTGGGCTTGATTCCGGCGGCGAGGATGGCGGCCATGATCAAGCGGTTGTCCATGCCGCCGGTCGCCATGACGGCCACATCGTCGCCAAAGATGCTGCGCAAGGCCTCGGCCTTTGGCCGCAAGTGGTCTGCGAAGCGTGCGGCCATGCGATCGATTTGGAGGTCGGCGGGATCGGTGATGGCCCTCTGATAGGGCCGATCGGTCAGCCGCATCGTCTTCGTGCGGCAGTCGATCGAGACGTGTTCCGTTCCGCGGAGGGTCAGAATGTCGCGGAAGAACGTTTCGTTTCCGAGGGTGGCGTTCAGGAACGTGTCTTCGAGCAACGTGAACTCATTGACCGAGAGGTCGCCGTTTTTTCGGCACACGGCCTCGGCCACCCCGGCCAACGAGTTACCGAGGATCCAATGGGAGGCGCCGTGGTGATAGAACGTGAAGAGGCCCTCGTACTTGTCGCCGAAAACGGTGATCGACGGGCCTTTTTTGATCGCCACGAGATAGGCGCCCATGGCTGCGCTGCGTGCCGTCTCGACGTCGCCGTCGAAGTCGTCGTAGAGGCGTTGGAGCGCTTTCTGGGCGAACAGGCCCTTGTAGACCAACGTGCCCGTGCAAGCGACCGCATCGCCGTTTGGCAATTTGAGGAAGTTGGCGACGGGGCGGCGTCTTTTGCGGTGGACGGCCAGGAAGACGCCATCCAGCTCGACGGCGTCGCAGTCGGTGAACCCGGCCCGCTTCTCGCGCGTCAAGACGCGGAGGTGCATTTCGCGGTCATTGGTCAGGGTCAATCGGCCCATGTCATGCGCTCCGGTTCTGCCGGCAACGGTCGTCGGCGTCGAAGAGGTCGAGCAACTGGCGGAATTGGGCGATGTGGCGGTCCGCCGTCACACCGGGCTCGTGGTTGAAGGCCACGGCGGTCAGCCCGCAACGCATGGCCCCATCCAATTCATCGACGTCGTGGCCGACAAAAATGGTTTCGGACGCGGAGGTTTCCAACTGACCGAGGGCGGCGGCAAAGGCCTCGGGCTGAGGTTTCACACAGCCGATATCGACGCTGGTGACGACGGCGTCGAGGTGCCGCTCGATGCCCAGGTCGGCCAGCCGCCGTCGGACGACCGGCTCGTGACTTTCCGAGTCGGAGAGGACGGCCAGCTTGACGCCCCGCTCCTTCAATTGGCGCAGCGTTTCTGCGACGCCGTCGAACAAGACGCGTTTTTCGACGGTTGCCGCCTTTCGGTGAGCGAACGCGATGGCCGCCTCGACCTTCGAGGGCGACAGACCGAGATCGGCCATGAACTCGGCGAAGGCCTCCCAGTAGGGACGCCGGCCGAGATAGACGTCGACCAGTTTGGCTTCCCAACGTCGGCAAAACGTCGGGTAGTCGATTGGAACGTTCTCGGTCTGCAGATATTCGGTGATTCCGCGGCGCCAGGGCGTGGCGTCGAAGAAGATGTCACCCATGTCGAAGATGATGGCGCGATAAGGCATATCCGAGTTGCGCTCCGATCGGGAGCGGGCGAGGGAAGGAGCGATTGCCTACTCAAAATCCTCCGGCGTCAGCAGCACGTCTTCCGGCACATCCCGCCGGGCTTTCTTGCCGAGAAGCTTATCCCGCTCGCGCCAGGGGAGTCCCGTGCCGGGACTCTTGAGGCAAAGCATGGCTTCTGTCACAACGGCGCCTTGCGGAATGCGCTGTTTCGAGACGAGCGAGCGGCAGAGCTTGGCCTTGGCGCTGACGATCGACTTGGGCACGAGCTTCTCGCCGGTTCCGAGCGCCATTTCTATGTTCCGAATGTCGCGTACGACGCGGCGCATGCCGTCCGGTTCGAGGCTGCAGGCATGGTCGGTTCCTTTCAGGTGCCGGCCGAGCGTCACGTGCTTCTCGACGGCGACCGCGCCCAAGGCGGCCGCGACGACGGGCACCATGATGCCAATGGTGTGGTCGCTCATGCCGGTCAGCACGTCGAACTCGCGTCGCAGGGTGTGCATCACACGAATGTTGACGTCTTCGTACGGAGTGGGATAACTGCTGGTGCATTGCAGCAACACGATCTTGTTGTGATGCCGCCGGATGGTGTCGATCGCCTCCTTGATGACTTCCAACGAGTCCATTCCGCAAGAGAGAATCACCGGCTTGCCGGTTCTGGCGACGCAATCCAGCAGCGGCAGATTCGTCAAGTCGCGGCTGGCGATCTTATAGAGCGTGACGCCAATTCCTTCCAGGTCGGCGACGCTTTGCTGGTCGCAGGCCGTGGCGAAGAAGATGACGTCTTTTTGCTCGGCGTAGGTTTTCAGCTCGCCGTACTGGCTGGGCGAGAGTTCCAGAAACTCGCGGTGTTTGCCGTAGGTTTCGCCGAAGCTCTGCGGGCCGACGTACGGCTGATCGTACATGGCCTTGGTCATTTCGCTGGGGATGTGCCGTTTGCAGAACTTGGCGGCGTCGGCCTTATGGAAGGCGATGTTGTCGATCAGCTCGCGTGCGATGGCCACGTCGCCGTTATGGTTTTGCCCGACCTCGGCGATGATGAAGCACGGCTGATCGTCGCCGATCCATCGGTTGGGGGCGACCTGGATGCTTGGCAGCGGCTTAAACCGTTCGTTTTTTGGCGATAGCTTCATGACTTGGGTCTTGGGTTTTGGTTCCTGGGTCTTGGTGGCAAGGGCATGCGATGCGATCTAAGACCCGAGACCTTCTTTCTTTACTTTCGGATGCGCGGCGTTCATGGCGGCCATCTGTTCCATCCAGTCGGGCCGTCCCAAGGCGAGGCGGACGATTTCCTCGGCGCCGGCCAGAGCGGCCCGATTGCCCAGCGACGCCCAGACTTGACGCACGAGTTCTAAATCGGCCGCGGTGTCGATCGTGAACCGCAACCGCGCGTCGGCGCAAAACGACGGCACGTCGATCCATCGGACGGCGTACCGCTCGGGCCGCTTGTAGATGCCGATCGTGACGTGCTCTCTCTCGGTGGGATCGGTGATTTCGCGTTCGGCGCGCTCGAGGCATTCGCGCGACACGCGTTCTGCGAAGAAGCTCAAGGCGGTCAGCATGACGGGCCGCCCCTCGCGTCGAAAACTCGTGTAGTCGGCCTGACCTGGGCGTGCGTCCTCGACGAGCTGATCGATATAGGCGGGATCGATGAGCGGATTGTCGGCGTTGACGCGGATCACCTGGTTGGCGTCGAACGCTCGGGCGGCGCCGACGAATCGCCCCAGCACGTCCGACTCGCTGCCGCGAAAGACGGGGAATCCCCAACTGCGGCAGGCCTCGGCCAACGAGTTGTCGGCCGGCAGGTCGCTGGTGGCCACGACGGTTCCGGACAGGTTCTGCGCTCGGGCGACGCGATCGAGGACGCGGTTGAGGACGCACTTGTCGCCCAGCGGCGCCATCATCTTGCCTGGCAAGCGAGTGGACTGCATCCGGGCCTGAACGAGCGCGAGGGTCTTCATCGGGAGCTAGATTCTCCGTGCGGCCTGGCACAAGGCGAGGCGATGGCGGCGCACCGGCGCGGCCGTGGTTGCGTGCCGCGCGGGATCGGAGAATGTCGTTTCAAGAACGTTCGTCAAACTGCCGCAAGCGAACAGGCTCGCTAAGGAATGTCGTCCTCGAGCTTGCCGCGGCTGAAGTTCGTAATGTCGTCAAACGTGTTGGCGCCGTAGTTCGCACCGCTCGGAAATAAAAGGCAATCGCCGAGCGATGTCGATGTCAGGGCCGTGTACGTCGTATCGCGGCCCGAGCAGAAGATCTGAATTGAGCTTGGATTGATCCAGGTGATCCCGGCCGCCGCACTTGTCAGGTTCGAGTCGGCCGCCGGGCGGACCACGCCGCAGGATTTCACTTGGCTTGACCCATCCGAAAGCAGGTTCAGATAATTTCCGTTCGAGGCGCAGAAGTAGACGATTGCGTAGTCGTTCGTCTTGTTGCAGGCCTTGGTCGGCCAGAGCATGACGCCGTGGCTCGTGCTGTATTTCAGGGAGTTTGTGTCGAACTCGAAGAACGGACCGATCCGGCTCGGGCTGCTGCTACCGAGGGCCGTGGCTGCGGCCGTGCCTGGAGCCGGAGCAAACGGACTGGTTGGGTCCGCGCTGAAGCCCAAAAACCCCTTGACGGGTTTCTTGGACACAACCGTTATCGTTGTGCCGCCAACCGTAACAGTGACGTCGCCCGTGCTGTCAGCCAGCCAGTCGGGCTGACCGCCGAGCCAGAACGTCAGCGAGCCGAGCGCGTCGAGCGTTTCGACGTCCAGCCCCCAGTTCGTCTGCACGTCGCTTTTGAAGGTCGCCCAACTGCCGGGCTGGTATCGCGGAAACGCCTTGGACAAATGGACCAAGATGGCGTTTTGGACAGTCGCATTCGTCACGTTCGTGAAATCGGGCGGATACTCGCCGAACTTTTCTTTGTAGGCCTGGCAAGCCATTTCGAGCTGGCTGATCTGCATCCTGACGGCCGCATCGGTGCCGCGACCGATCATGCCGAGGACGGCCGGGATGGTGAGTCCGGCCAGGATGGCGATGATCGAGATGACGACCAGCATTTCGACCAGCGTAAAGCCGGCCTTGGCATTCCGTGACCTCGACGGCCTCTTCATAGCGTTCCCCTTCGACGAAGCGACGGCGCCGGAGCGACGCCCAGTCGTTTCGCGTTGAAAGCAGCTCGATGCCCTTCTTGGGGCGGTGTGTTCCGACCACCCGGCCCGCTTACAACATACCAGAGTCGTCTGGATCGGGCAAGCAATGCGACTGGCGTGCCTGGTTCCGTGCAACTTGTTGGCTGTGACGGTCACTTTCCGAAGAATTTGGCGATTGACGCGACGACCCACTGGGCCTGTTGGTCGCTCAATTCGGGGTAGATCGGGAGGGCGAGGGTTTCTTTGGCGGCGCGCTCGCTTTCGGGGAAATCGCCCGGTCGGTGTCCGAGGTAGGCGAAGCACTCCTGCAAGTGCAGCGGCACGGGGTAATAGACCTCGCAGGCCACCTTCTGCTCGCGCAGATAGGCCTGGAGGTCGTCGCGTCGGGGGACGCGGATGACGAACTGGTTGTAGATGTGCCGGTTGCCAGGCACTTCGTAGGGCAGCTGGACGAGGCCGTCACCGGTGAGGCCGGCGGCCTCGAACAGTCGGCGATAGCGGGCGGCGTTGGCCTGACGGCCGGCCGTCCAGGTGTCCAAGTGCTTCAGCTTGACGGCGACGATGGCTGCCTGGATGGCGTCGAAGCGGAAATTGCCGCCGACGTGGGAGTGGTAATACTTGGGCTTCATGCCGTGGACGCGAAGGACCTGGAGGGTGTCGGCCAGCGCGGCATCCTCGGTGGTGACCATGCCGCCGTCGCCGGCTGCGCCGAGGTTCTTGGAGGGGAAGAAGCTGAAGCAGCCGAAGCGGCCCATCGTGCCGGCGCGGCGTCCTTGGTATTCCGAGCCGATCGCCTGGGCGGCGTCCTCGATGACCGGAATGCCGCGTCGCTGGGCGATGTCCAAGATCGGTCCCATGTCGGCGCATTGGCCGTAGAGGTGGACGGGCAGGATGGCTTTGGTGTTTCGGTTGATCCGGGCGTCGATGGCCGCCGGGTCGATGTTGAACGTTTGCGGATCGATGTCGACGAAGACCGGCTTGGCGCCGAGCCGGCTGACGGCGCCGGCCGTGGCGAAGAACGTGTAGGGGGTTGTGATGACTTCGTCGCCGGGACCGATTTTGTCGGCCATGAGGCTGATCAGCAGCGCATCGCTGCCGGAGGAAACCGTGATGGCGTGGGCCGAGCGGCAGTAGGCCGCCAGTTTGGCCTCGCAATCGGCGACGGCCGCGCCAAGGATGCACTGTTGCGACTCGAGCACGGCGTCGATTGCGGGACGGATTTCGTCGCGAATCGATGCGTACTGAACTTTCAGGTCAAGCAGCGGGACGTTGATGGGTTGGGGCACGATTGCGTTGTCGGTTTGGGGAAATTGGGCTCGGAAAGAGGCCATTATTCGCCCTCGCCGGAGTAATGCAAGATCGGTTTGTCGCTTGACGGCGTGCCGGAGCGGCGGTTTGAAGCTGCGCAGGCTTGGTGGAATGGGTTTGGTTGGATATGAGATGGGTGGGATGTTCGGCGCAGACTCCGTCCCCGTGGGTGCCAGGGGCCCCCATGCGACGAAGCCTCCGATCAAGCGGCTTGCGCCTCACTGCGCGTCCTTTGCCCAGTTGCCGTCCGTGAGCCAACCGGCTTCCCAAGCGGCCGCCAGGGATCGCGGCGTGCCCTGATTGCCAGGGGCAATTAGGACTGGGCCAATACTTCAATATAGTGTTGCAATGCGGGCATCGGTAGGTTTCAGGAGGCTGGCCGCCGAGGTGGAAGGCGACCGGTCAGGCGGTTGCTGGTGGGCCATGCGGGTTATGCGGGTTATCTCGCAAACCGATGCCATCAGGCGCTCGCCTTGACCTCCTGCCCTTCCAGACGCAGGGCCGCATCCTGCCGAACGCCGGCGTCGAACGGCGAGTTGAACTCGGGCACGATCTCGCGGAGCTTGCGTCGGAGCAGCTCCTCGGGGCTGTTGACCACGCGTTCGAGCTGGGCGATGGCGTGCCGGACTTCCGCCAAAGAATAGGGGCGATGATAAGCGGCTCGCAACTTTGGATGGGACGTTGGCAGCGTTTGCTCGTCGTCGAAGTAGAGTTCTTCGTACAGTTTTTCGCCGGGTCGGATGCCCGTGAAGGTAATTTCGATGGCATGTTCGGGCAGCCCGGAGAGGCGGATGATGTCTCGGGCGAGATCGACGATCCGGACTGGCTCGCCCATTTCGAGCACGAAGATTTCACCGCCGGCCGCCATGGTGGCGGCTTGCAAGACCAACTGCGACGCCTCGGGGATGGTCATGAAGAAGCGAGTCATCCGAGGATCGGTGACGGTGATTGGTCCGCCGCGGCGCACCTGCTCCTGGAAGATCGGCACGACGCTTCCGGCCGAGCCGAGGACGTTGCCGAATCGAACGACGGTGAAGCGGGTTGCCGATTCCTGGGAAAGCGTGTGCACGTAGCGTTCGGCAATGTGTTTTGTCGCGCCCATGACGCTTGTCGGATGGACGGCCTTGTCGGTCGAGATGAGGACGAAGCTTTGGACGCCGTAGCGATCGGCCAGGTCGGCCACGCATTTGGTGCCCAAGACGTTGTTGCGAATGGCCTCGCCGACGTTGGCCTCCATCAGCGGGACGTGCTTGTGGGCGGCCGCGTGGAAGACGACCTCGGGCCGATGGGCCTCGAAGATTTGTTCCATCCGGTCCTGTTTTGTCACATCGCCGATGCACGGATACAGGGTGGTCGTCGTCTGCAGGGCGCGCAGTTCGCGTTCGATGTGGAAGATGCGATTCTCGCCGCGACCGACGAGGACCAACGATTGGGGTGCGAAGGCGATGATCTGGCGGCAGATTTCGGAGCCGATGCTGCCGCCGGCTCCGGTGACCATCACCCGGCGACCTTTCAGCAGCCGGCCGATGTTCTCCATGTCGAGTTGCACGGGATCGCGGCCCAAGAGGTCGTTGATTTCGATGTTTCGGATTGGAACGCGGCTGTCGCCTTCCAAGCGGTCGGCGAAGGAGCGGATGATTCTGAGGTTCAAGTTACTGCGTTGGCAGGCATCCATCAGCCCGCGCATCCGAGGTCCCTGCAACGTCCCGGCGACCACCAACACATCGGTCACCCGATAGGCCGAGGCGATGTCCTCGACATCCTCCAAGCGGCCGAGGATGGGAATTTGGCCCATGTGCGAACTGGTCGAGGTACCGTTGGTGGCCAACAGCCCGCGTAGGCGGTACGGCAAATCGCCGTACGACTGGATTTGATGCGCCAAGATGCCGTTCGAGAGGTCCGTGCCGACCAGCAGCGCCCAGCGGCAGTCTTTTCCGTTGAGCATCGGGCGGAACACCTCGCGGAACATGCGCCAGCTGGCCCGGAGGGCGCCCAACATGCCGATCATCAGAAGCCAGTCGAGGACAAGAACGGACCGAGGAATCTGCTCGGACAGCGGGAAGAAGAAGTTGACGGTGGCCACGGCGCACACGGAGATGGTCGAGGCTCGCAACAGGGCGGTCAGGTCGGCGAAGGTGACGTAGCGCCACCAGCCGTGCAAGTGGCCCAGGAGCAAGAAGATGGCGAGTTGGATGCCGGCGACGCGGCCCAGGCTTCGGAAAAACAGGTCGGAGTTTTGGGTGGACAACGAGAATTCGAAGCGAATCAGAAAGGCCGCGAAGTAGGCTGCGGCAAACACGGCCACGTGCATCACGGCCAACGCCCAGGATCTGGGCGACAACGTTTCCTGCACGAGATTTCGCAGTCTGACCGTCAAGCTGACCAAGAGGCCCCCGAGGCGGCCAGAAGGCTGCTGCGGCCGCTGCCGTCTGGAAGTTCGATTGGAGCCCCGACTACTTTTAATGGAGCGAATTCGGCTTGGCCTCATGAGAACTCGTGCCCTCCGTCCGTCACCCCGCGAAAAGAAGAAAGCGTGAAAAGCAGACTCTAATCTAACGGTCCTTTTCGGCCTTGTCAAACGAAAGGGCCTCTTTCCGATGCTCGGGCAGATTTTCCCAGGTTGCGATCTCCCTTGCGAAGCTCAAGATGGCGGACTTGGCGTCGTCGAGATCGGTTGCGGGGATTTGGAGCATGACTTTGATCATGGCGGGCCATTTGGGCCGATTGCGCAACGACCATCGCACGCGCAGGCCGAAGTCCGCCCGTCCGAACAGGACATGCTCGCCGAGTTGATACCAGTAGATCACAATGACTCGGTCCTGGTCGCGTTCCCAGGTCGAGACGCTGACGGGAATCGTCAGGCCGTCGGCGAGCTGGAGTCTTTCGGTGGTTCTCTTGATTTGTTGCCAACCTTGCGACTGATAGCAATTCAAGGGACTGTGGTAGACGCCGGCGTCGGCGCTCTTGAAGACCGCCGTGTGGACGGCGACCACGTGACCGAGGTCGTCTTTGTAGGCTCGATTCACGATTCGATCGGCGCCGGTCGCCACGGCGATTTCCGGATCCATTTTCGTCGGCTCGCCGCGCCAGTTGGCGAGGTTGAGCGGCATCTCGTCGAACGTCCAGCTTGGCATCGCGACTTCGGAGGGCCGCAGCAGCGACGGCGCTTTGTGCCCGACCAGGTAGGTGACCGCGATCAAACCTACCACCACATAAACCCGAACGGTCGCGTTGCCGATCATGGACTTCATCCTTTATCTCATGCGGGAACCGAGGACGACTCGTGTCCCAGATGTTTTCCGTAGGTGTAATCGTGCGAGCCGGTAACGACCGCCTCGATGGAGGGAACGCCGAACGCCTCGAGGATTTCGCAAGCGGCCTGAATTTTCGGGGCCTCGCTGACATCTCGGAAGACCGAGAGGACCACACTGTCGACGAGCTGGCTGACGAACCGAGCGTCGGCCACGGGCAAGATTGGGCTGGTATCGACCACGACGAAGGCGAAGTCTTCGCGGAGGCGTTCAAAC
The DNA here is from genome assembly GCA_039698035.1 of Thermoguttaceae bacterium. Classification (GTDB taxonomy): domain Bacteria; phylum Planctomycetota; class Planctomycetia; order Pirellulales; family Thermoguttaceae; genus JAJFUI01. Next base: position 77,508 of record JBDKSW010000003.1, read on the forward strand.
AGGGCAGCCGCGCCGCCGTTGGACAAGGCCGCGAGGGCCTGACGGTCCCAACTGCCGGCGGTGACGACGGCCAAGTTGTCGGTTGCGGTTGGATGCACGAGTTCGGCGACGGTCGTCTGGCCACGGAGGAACTCGGACACACCGGGGGACAAAGGCGTGCCGAACACCTCATCGAACGAAGGGCGTCGCAGATCGAAGTCCACGAGGACGGTCCGGCGTCCGGTTCGCGCCAGGCTCAGCGCCAACTGGGTCGCGAGCGTCGTTTTGCCTTCGCCGCCGCCGGCGCTGGAAAGCATGATCACGCGGCACTGTTTTGCGTCGGCCTTCAACAGCAGCCGAGCCGCGATGCCGTCGACCGACTCGGTCAATCGCAGGTGCCACACCTGAGACCGCTTTGACGGGGAGGCCAGGCGGCGGATCACTCGGGACGGAATGCGTGGGACCGAACCGATCACGGCCAAGCGAAGCTTTTTCGAGACGTCGTCGGCCGTATTGATACGACCTGCCTGGGCGTCCCAAAACGCCAGGCCGACCGCTGGGCAGCAAAGGCCGAACAGGGCAGCGACCAGCGTCATCGCCAAGCGCGTGGTGTAGTTTGAGGGGAGGACGGGCACGTCGGCCGCCTCGACCAACGTGATGCGGTCGGGCGACTGGAGCTCGACCTTCAACTTTTCCTTTTCGGTCGTCATGTCGGCGACCAACAGTTCGTCGTGTCTGATTTCGGTGCGGAGCATCTCGATGTCGACGGTCGTGATGCCGACCTTTTCGGCTTCGGCTCGCATCTCGGCGACCCTCTGAGCGCCCTCGCGGACAGCGACCTCGATGCTCGCCAACTGCGTTTGCAACTGGACGACCCGCTCGTTGATGGCCGCTCGCTGTTTGGCGCGAATTTTCGTCCGCAGCTCTTCGACCCGGGCGTTGTACCGATCTTCGAGGAGCTTCAACCGATCGGCCGAGCGGCCGACATAGCTGGACTTCACGCCCTGCCGCGCGGTTCCCTTGTTATAGTCATCGTCCATGCGGAGGTAGCCGATTTCTCGCATCAACTCGGCGGCCATCTGATCGCTATTGATCAGCATCTGCAACTCGACCGCATTGACGTCGGTGGCATCGGCGTTTTTCAAGAGGGCCATTTGCCCGGCCAACTCGCCTCGCAGCCTGGCCAGCTCGGATTCCATTTTCGCCTGCTCGTTGGTTTTGACCGAGAGCCGTTCCAGGTTGAGTTTTGTTTTGGTGGTCAGCAACTCGGCATCCAGGGTTCCGGTGTCCTTGGCCAAGTTCCTGAACCGCTCGCGTTTGGCGCGCAGTTCCTGATCCTTGTTGGTGCAAACCTTTTCGAGTTCGTCGACCCGCTGGCGTTTGCGATCGCGTTCGACGTAGACGACCTCCTTCAAATACGATTCGACGACGGCGTTGACCAGCGTTTGGGCTTCCTTGGCGTTATCGCGTGTGATGCTGACCTGCATCAATTCGGCCTTGCCGGGGAAGCCGACCGCGGTTTGCCGCAACAGCCAGTCCACGGCATCGCCGCCCCGTTGCTGCTCTTCCCGAATACCGGACGTTTTGGCGACTTCGGGCTTCCGCATTGCGTCGGTCATCACCTTCCGGCTGCGCAGTTTCCCTTCCTGGGTATTTTTGAAGATGTCGAACCGCATCGGATCGGTCATCGTGACGTCGTTGGGCCCGAACATGCGAGATTCGGACAACGCCAACTGGAGGTACGCCGTGGCGGTGAACTTTTCGCCGACGCCGAAATATACGCCGGCCGCGACGGCCGCCGCGAACACCAGGCCGAGCGCTAGCGAGACCAGCCAACGCCGCCGCAAAGCGTGAAGGTAGACCGTGAAGTCGGGGGCTCCGGACGCCGTCGACTCGGGCGAGGTCGGCAACGTGGCCCAGTCGCCGTTGGCCAGTTCTGGGCCACTCGGCACGAGCGCTGTCGCGTGCGACTCCCGAAGATCGTTCAACAGCGGTGTTCGATCAGGTACCATAAGTCTCCTCGGTTCCCGTTGCGCCGGCCCTTCGATGAGAGATAAGTTCGCCTGCCGGCATGCCTCAATCGTTCCGGACTCACTTCTCGGTTCGCATCGTGCGATTCTCCTTCGCGGACGATCCTGCCGCCGCCAGTTGTCCAAGGACCAGAGGCCGCTCTGGGAGCGGCTCGATCAACAGTTTAGAAAGCAGCTTGATTTCGGTGAAAAGCAGGATCAGCCCCACGACGGGCATCAAGTATCCTGCTGCGTCATGAACGAAATGTTCCGCGCGCTCTTGGGCAGCCGCGGGGAGGTGTCGCGACAAATCGTAAACGATGCCGGTCACGACGATGCGGACGACGTTCGAGATGATGGCGATGGGGACCGCGCTGAGGACGAGCAGGAGCTTTTCCCACAACGGCCTGCGGATGATGAAGGCCGCGCCGACGCACCCGCCGAAGAACAGCGACAGCATCCGCAAGCCACTGCATGCCTCCTCGACGCGCAACGGCTTGTCCGTCAGTTGGATCACCACACTGTCCGACACGGCCGGGATTCCGAGGGTTTGAATGGCGAAAACGCTCATTTTGGTCGCCAGCAATTGCATTTGCAGTCGGGCAATGCTCTGAATGAAACCTGGCAGGGGGATCATGAACACTAAGAACAAGATCGCCGGCCAGGCCCAACGGAGGCCCTGCCATCCGCCCACGAAGAGCGCGAATCCGAGGAAGAACGGGATCATGGACGCTTCGGGCAGCGTTTCATAGTTCATGAAGTTGGCCGTCCAGCGCATTAGCGCCCAGACGGCAAACAGGGCGAGCCCCCACCAACTTCCGCGGCCGATGAACGGGAGGATCATCTCGCGTCGGAACCACAGGAGATAGATGGAGAACAGGGGGACGAAAAAGCCGTGCTGATAGTCTTCCTGCGTCCACCACACTCGACCTAGCTTGTTGATCGACTGCCAATAGAGGCCGACGAACGCCACGGCCAGGATGAGCCATGCCACGATGCTCACTGACTGTGGCATCCATCGTTGCGAGTCGTCCTCGGACCGGATCTCGGTTTTTGTAGGTGCTTGCATGGCTATTTGGCTCGGACGACCGTGCGTCGCGTTGGACTGGTTGAAGTCTGCTTGCAAAGCATGTGCCGAACCGTCATTCTCGGGGTTCTGACACGAAATGTGCCGACGGTGGCGCTTGTGAGGAGCTTAGACGCCGGCGACGAAAGTCTCTGTTCGTCTATTTGGAAACGCCCGTGTTGACGGAAAACATCATGTTCGCCAGCCAGCCGAAGCACACTCAAAACGGGGGTCTCCGCGAGGGACAAGCATCCCTGTCGCGCTGAAGACACAGCGCTAGGGTCGGAATAGGCGTCGTCCCCTTGACTGGTTCACTTTGACCGAACTCCGAGGAATTGTCAAGTAGCCGCCACCTTCCCCCCGGGAGGGCTGCTGCGTGGTTACGGGGCGTCGATCCGAGTCGCCGTGGGAAGTTGGGACTTTGAAGTCCGCGACTTCCCCCTTTTAGGACGGCGTGCTATTCTACAGAGATCTCGCATCCCAGGAGCAGCCCTATGTGCGGTATCGTCGGATACGTTGGCCCGCGTGACGCGACGGAGTTTCTTGTCATGGGCCTCCACCGCCTTGAATACCGCGGCTATGACAGCGCCGGCGTCGCGACGATCACCTCGGGTGGCCAGTTTGCCGTCGTCAAGACGGCTGGCCGGATTGCCCAACTCGAGTCGCTGCTGTCGGATAATCGGGCGTCGGGCAACATTGGGATCGGGCATACGCGTTGGGCGACGCACGGGAAGCCGAGCGACGAGAACGCTCACCCCCATTTAGGTGGTGTTGGCGACATTGCCGTGGTCCACAACGGCGTGATCGAGAACTTCCACGCCCTGAAGCGGCGACTCGAGGGCGAGGGCTACGTTTTTCACTCGGCCACGGACACGGAGGTGATCGCCCACCTGATCGACAGTTGCCTGAAGCGTCAGCCGCCGGTGGCCGACATGGCCGCCGCCGACCATCAGCCGCTGGTCGCGGCCGTTCAGGCCGCGTTGTCCCAACTGCAAGGCACCTACGGTCTGGCCATCCTGTTCCGTCGTTGGCCCACGCTGCTGATCGCCGCAAGACTGGGCAGTCCTCTGATCGTGGGCGTGGGCGCCGGCGAGCACTTCATCGCGAGCGACGCTTCGCCGCTGGCCGGCTTCACGGACAAGATTGTCTACCTGGCCGACCATGAGCTGGCCGTTGTCACGGCCGACGCGCTCCGGGTCGTGCACCGGGACCAAGGTTGCATCAATCCGAGCATTCACGTTCTGGACGTGCAGGCCAACGACGTGGCCAAGGGCGGATTCGACCATTACATGCTCAAGGAGATCTTCGAGCAGCCGGAGGCGATTCAGAACGTGCTTCGGGGTCGGCTTGACCACGATGCGGCGACGGCCAAGTTGGGCGGGTTCAACCTGACGCCGCAGCAACTGCGTTCGGCGAACCGGATCATCATGACCGCCTGCGGCACGAGTTGGCACGCGGGTTTGGTGGGCGAGTACCAGATTGAAGCGCTCGCCCGGTTGCCTGTGGAAGTCGAATATGCGAGCGAGCTCCGCTATCGCAACCCGCCGTTGGACAATCACACGCTGGTGTTCGCCATCACCCAGAGCGGCGAGACGGCCGACACGCTGGCGGCGATTCGGGAGATGAAGCGGAAGGGGTGTCCGGCGCTCGGCATTTGCAATGTCGTCGGCAGCTCGATTGCCCAGGAGACCGACGGCGGCTTCTATCTTCGCGCCGGACCGGAGATTGGCGTAGCCTCGACCAAGGCGTTCACGTCGCAATGCACGCTTTTGGCGATGCTGGCTCTGTACTTTGGCCGGCTTCGCCACCTGAGCTTCCTTGCCGGGATGAAGATCATCGAGCAGCTTCACGAGTTGCCCGACAAGGTCCGCGCCGCGCTCGAGTGCAGCGACCACGTCCGGGAGATCGCGCAGAAGTACGCCGGCTGCGACAATTTTCTTTACCTGGGCCGGCAGTTCAACTTTCCGACGGCGCTTGAAGGCGCGTTGAAGCTCAAGGAGATCAGCTACATTCACGCGGAGGGATATCCGGCCGCCGAGATGAAGCACGGTCCGATCGCCTTGGTGGACGAGCACACGCCGAGCGTGTTTCTGATCCCGCGTGGGCCGACGTACGACAAGGTGCTTTCGAACTTGCAGGAGATCAAGGCGCGCGGCGGTCCGGTCATTGCGGTCGTCTGCGAGGGCGACGTCGAAGTGGCCCGGCTGGCCGACGAGATCATCGAGGTGCCGGCGGTCGAGGAATACCTTCAGCCGATCGTCACGGTGATCCCGTTGCAGCTACTCGCCTACCACATTGCCGTCGCGCGGGGCTGCGATGTGGACAAGCCGCGGAACCTGGCGAAGAGCGTGACGGTGGAGTGAGCGCGAGAGGTCTGAATCCGCTTTGATGGCTTCGTTCGACGGTCTCCGCGGCCATATCGGGGCGATCGCGGATTGCCCAGCGGCGACACCTTGCGGAGACTTTGCAACGATCGGCGGCCACGACGCCGGCGAGGTTGCTGACCAACGCCACTCCGCTCGCTACAATGGACGCCATGCCTCGCCATTTCTACATCCAGACCGTTGGCTGCCAGATGAATGTGCTGGACAGCGAGTTGGTCGCCGCCGAGCTGCGCCGCGCCGGATATGAGCGGGCCGACAGGGTTCAGCGGGCCGACATCGTGCTGTTCAACACGTGCAGCGTCCGACAACATGCGGAAGACAAGATTTACAGCGCGCTCGGGCGGCTGAAACCGGTGAAGGCGGAGCGGCCCGCGATGCTGATCGGCGTCCTCGGCTGCATGGCGCAAAAGGACCGCGACGAGATTCTGCGTCGAGCGCCTTACGTGGATCTTGTGGTGGGGCCCGGCCGCCTGCACCAGTTGCCGGCGTTGTTGCAGCGAGCCGCCGAAGGCGCGGGACCGTGCGTTGACGTGAGTCTTGACGCGGGGGCCGGCCCGCACAACGTCGAACGCCTCGTCACGCTGCCGGACCGAGTCCATGAGCCGGCCGAATCGGAGGCTGCGCTGGCCGCCGACGCTCGGTCGGCCGTGGCGCGAAGCTTCGTGTCGTTTTGCCCGCCGCGGACCAATTTGCGATCGGTCCCCTATCAGGCCATGGTGCGAATCATGGCCGGCTGCGACATGCGTTGCACGTATTGCGTCGTACCGCGGGTTCGCGGTCCCGAGCAAAGCCGGCCGGCCAGCGAGATTGTCGCAGAGGTTCGCCAACTCGTCGACCAGGGCTGCGTCGAGGTCACGCTGTTGGGCCAGACGGTCAACGGTTACCGCGACCGCACCGGGCCGCGGACCGTGCGTCTGGCCGACTTGCTCGAGCGGGTGAGCCAGGTTGACGGGCTTCGCCGGTTGAAGTTTGTGACGAACCATCCGCGTCATATGACGTCTGAACTGTTGCAGGCGATGCGTGATCTGCCGGTCGTTTCGCCCTACTTGCACGTGCCGGCCCAAAGCGGATCCGACGTCGTGCTGCGTCGCATGAAACGGGCCTACGACTCGGCGATGTACCGTGAGATGCTGGCGCGTATTCGTGAATTGCTTCCGCGGGCCGCCGTCACGAGCGATTTCATCGTCGGCTTTTGCGGCGAGACGGAGGACGATTTTCAACGGACGGCCGAGCTGGTCCGAGAGTCGCGATTCAAGAACAGTTTCATCTTCAAGTACAGCGCTCGGCCCGGCACGCCCGCCGCCGAGCTTTTCAAGGACGACGTGCCTGAAGCGGAGAAGCGACGTCGCAACAACGCATTGCTGGCCATTCAGAACGTCATCAGCTTGGAGGACAACCAAGCGTATCTGGGCCGCAGCGTCGAAGTCCTCGTGGAAGGGCCCAGCAAGGTGGCGAAGAAGCAAACCAATGCCGGCCGGCATCGAGACGCCGGCGCGGCTGGGCGAACGGCGCAGCTCGTGGGCCGAACCGTCTGCGACCGAATCGTCGTCTTCGATGGGCCTTCCAACCTGACCGGACGCATCTTGCCCGTGACGATCGAGCGGATCGATGCGTTCACGCTGTTTGGTCGCTTGAACGAAGAGGGAAGCGGCGGCGTCCCCTCGTGACCGGGCGGGGCGCGCTTCGAGAAACGCAGGTTGGGACAACCATGGATGCGGCAACCTACGACCGTCTGGCCGTTTTGGATCGTCACCGGGCCCGGCGGCTTGCCGTCTGGAACGGAGCCATCTGGTCGTTCGGCAACGGGCTGGCCAGCACGACGTTGATCCTTTACTTGGCTCGCGAGCTTCGCGCCGAGCGGCTTGGCCTGCACGTTGGCCTGATTTTGGCGGCCCCGCACGTCATCGGGCTGCTGCAACTGGGCGCCCCGCCCCTCATCGGACGGCTAGCCGACCGGAAGCGATTCTGCATGGCCACGTTTGCCGCCAGCGCTCTGTTTGTGCTGGCCATTCCGTGGCTGTGCGCGCCGGAAAGGCTGCCGTCGGCGCAATGGTCACTGCTGGCGTTGATCTTGCTGTGGTGTCTGCACCATCTGATGCAGTATCTGGGCATGGTGGGGCTGTGGTCTTGGCTGGCGGACCTCTCGACCCTGAAGGCTCGCGGGCGGTTTCTTGGTTGGCGCAACCGGTGGATCGTCGCCGCCGGGGCGAGCGCGGCCATCGTCGTCGGCGTGTTCACCTGGCAATGGAAGTCGTGGGGCGCAGGCGCGGAGCTGCCCGCCTGGATGCCGTACGGTATTCTTGCGAGTCTGGGCGCTGGGTTCATGCTGACGGCCCTGATCCCGCTGGCGCGAATGCCGGCCGTGGGATCGTCGTGGGCCCGGCCCGGAAGCGGATCTCTGAAGGGGCTGTTGAGGCCGTTCCGCGACGCGCGATTTCTGCGACTTCTGCTCTATGGCTGCTGGTTCTCTTTTTCTAACGGCATTTCACAGTCGGCGCAGCGGATTTTCGCCATGAACGCCCTTGGGCTGACGCTGTTTGGATCGCTTGCGTTGGAGACGGGGACGCGGCTTGGGCAATCGGTCGTCAGCCCTCGGCTGGGACGTCTGGCCGACGCCGTGGGCAATCGGCGTGTGATGATCGTGTGCCAAGTTCTGGTGGCGGCGGGCCTGCTGTGCTACGCCGTGGCAACGCCCGACCAGTGGGCGTGGCTGATCGTCGCGGCCCTGCTGTGGGTCGCTTACGCGGGGCTCAACGTTTGCTTGCCGAACTTGATGCTCAAGCTGTCGCCTCGCCCGTGGAACACGTCCTACGTCGCCACGTTCGAGGGCGTCCGCGGCGTTAGCTATGCCGCCAGCACGGTGCTTGGCGGCATTTTGGTCGATCGTTGGGGCGGTGGCGGTTCGGCCGGCGCCGCCTTGGGCCTTCCGTTCTTCGCGGCCCTGTTCCTCGGCGGCTGGGCCCTGCGGAGCCTGGGGGCCGTCCTGCTGCTGCTCGTCGACGAGACGCCGGCCGAGGATTCCTATTGAGTCGCCGGCCTGGCCAAGACGATGTCGGCATCCGTGCCGGTCGGCTCGACCGCACCGGACGCCGGGTCACGGTCGATCGGTGGGCGAGAATTCGATGTTGTTCTTCGCTGACGGCTGACCTTCCGAGCTGCTCAGCTCGTCTTGCGAATACAAGGGAGTCGACAAATACCGCTCGCCACAACTGGCGGCCACGGTCACGATCACCGCGCCTCGGTTTTCGGGTTTTGCGGCCAAGCGCGCGGCGACGGCCACATTCGCGCCTGTGCTGATTCCGCCCAAAATGCCTTCTTCACGGGCCAAACGGCGGGCCCAGCCAAACGCCTCGTCGGCCGTGACCGTTTCCACGCCGCTCAGCAGGCTCGTGTCGAGGTTTCGCGGCACGAAGCCGGCTCCGATGCCTTGAATTTTGTGAGGGCCGGGCTTGCCGCCGGAAATGACGGGCGAGTCGGCCGGCTCGACGGCGATGGCGCGCAGGTTTGGATTTTTGCCGCGAATGTAGCGAGTCACGCCCGTCAGCGTCCCGCCTGTTCCCACACCAGCGATGAACACATCGACTCGGCCGTCGGTGTCGTCCCAGATTTCCTTTCCGGTGGTCCGCTCGTGGATGGCCGGGTTGGCCGGGTTGCTGAACTGCTGCGGCATCCAACTGTTCGGCGTGCTGGCGGCCAACTCTTGCGCTGTGAGGATGGCGCCCTTCATGCCGTCCTTGGCCGGCGTGAGGACCAACTGGGCGCCCAACGCTCGCAACATGCCGCGCCGTTCGAGGCTCATCGACTCGGGCATGGTGAGCGTGAGCCGATAGCCTTTGGCGGCGGCCACGAAGGCCAAGGCAATGCCCGTGTTGCCGCTGGTTGGCTCGATGATCTGGGTGTCTGGCCCCAGGATTCCGGCGTCCTCGGCGTTCTCGATCATTGCGCGACCGATGCGGTCCTTGACGCTGGAAAACGGGTTGAAGAATTCGAGCTTCAAGAGCACGGTGGCTTGGTCGGCCGGGATGAGCCGGTTGAGCCGCACCAGGGGTGTGTTGTAGGTTGTTTCCAGAATGTTGGCGTAGGTTGTCTTGCGAATCATGGCGATTACCTTTGGGCTCCCAACGTGTTTTCGGCGGGTGGGCAAACTGGAACCCGAACTCAACCGGTTGCCCCCCGTATTGTTCGCGATGGTCAAGGCATCGAGGCCGCTGGCCCCCGGTTCGACGCGGCCGGGGGACCATTTCGGGCCGTGGAATGGGACGGGATCCGTGCCTGATGGTATCTTCGGCGACAATACCATTGTAACTTGATAATCATGCTAATCAATGAGGCGACAATCCCTTATTATTCAAGTGCGCATTACTGTCGCGGGTTGAGGCGGCCGGGCGGACCGCGCTTGGATGATTCCGTCGCCGCGAGGCGCACTTCCCGCCCTGGCGCTTGGGGTCTACAATCGTCGCCATGGGCCTAGCAACTCGGCACGCTCCGGTAATGCTTCTGATCGCCGCCTTCAGCCGGCACGGCGCCGCGCTCGATTGGGCGCGACAGCGGGCGGTCGACGCCTGGGGTCCAATCGCCCTGGAGAGCGAGCGGTTCTTGTTCGCCGAGACGCGCTATTACGAGCCGACGATGGGGCCGGGCCTCCGAAAGGTCTTTTTCAGCTTCCAGCAACCGGTCGAGCCCGACCAGTTGGCCGACATCAAGCTGATGACCAACGCCTGGGAAGACGAATACGCGAAGCTCCTGCACGTGCCGCCGGCCGACCAGGGGGCGGCGTCGCAGGCCACGGAGCCGCGTCCGCTGAACCTGGACCCGGGCTATCTGACGCTCGGCAAGCTGGTGCTGGCTTCCACCAAGGACTTCGCGCACCGCATCTATTTGTCGCGGGGCATTTTCGCCGAAGTTACGTTACAATACAGGCATCAACGCTGGCAGCACCACGACTACACGTTCGCCGACTATCGGCGTGCCGATTATCAGGCGTTTTTCAGCGAGTGCCGTGAGGCGGTGAAAAAAATGAGGGATGAAGGCGGCGGGCCGAAGGATCGAGGGTGACTCGGCTCTGGCGGTCGGGCTCTCGCCTGGTCTCCCCCCTCCCGGAGCATGGCATGTATTGGTTGATCCTCGCTTCGATCTTTCCCAGTCTGATCGTCTGCTGGGCGGCCGCGTTTGCCGTTCGCCGCTTGGGGCCGCGGTGGGGACTGGTTGACCGGCCGGGCCACCGAAAGATTCACGCGATGCCGATGCCTACGAGCGGCGGCCTGGCCATTTGGCTTGGCATCGTGCTGCCGTTGGCGGTTGGCCAGATCGCATTGTGGACGCTGCCTGCGCCGGCGATCCTCGCTCCGTACGTGCCCGGTTTGTTGCATCAATCTGGCAAGCTCTGGACTCTTTTGGGCGGCGGGACGGTTCTGATGCTTCTCGGGTTGGCCGACGATCGGCGCGGGCTGGATTGGCGACTGCGGTTGGGAGTGCAAACGGCGGTGGCCGTGGCGATGGTCTCGCTCAGCGATCACTGGCGCATGAGCCTGTTCGTCGAGATGCCTTGGTTGACCGGCGCGCTGAGCGTGTTGTGGATTGTGGGTTTGGTGAACTCGTTCAACATGCTGGACAACATGGATGGGCTGTCGGCCGGCGTGGCGGCCATTGCGGCGGCCATGTTCGCGGCGATGATGCTGACGATTCCTCGGCCCGACAACCATCAGCCGCAGTTGTTCGTCGCGGGCTTTTTGGTGCTCATTGTCGGCGCGCTGCTGGGCTTTCTGTGGCACAATCGTCCGCCTGCCCGATTGTTCATGGGCGATGCCGGCAGCTATCTGATCGGGTATCTCGTGGCGATGGCGACGCTGAGCGGCACATTCGCGGGGGGGCGGATGCCGGCCTATTCGATTCTTGGGCCGCTGTGCGTTCTGGCCGTGCCGCTGTATGACACGGCCACGGTGGTGTTGATTCGCCTGCGCGCCGGGCGCAGTCCGTTCGTTGGCGACAAGAGCCATTTCTCGCACCGGCTGGTGGAACTCGGGCTGAGCAAGCCGCGCGCCGTGCTGACGATCTATCTGGCCACGGCCACGTGCGGTCTGGGGGCGCTGCTGCTGCACGAGGTCAACGCCTGGGGAGCGGTCGTTTTGGGACTGATGGTCGTTTGCACATTGGCGCTCGTGGCCATCCTGGAGACCGTTGGCCGCCGCAGGCCGTAGGCCAGAAGATCGCAGAGGGTTCGCCAGGCCGAGCCGGGGGCGCACGGGGAACGAAAATGACGCGGAGAAAAAGCGAACGGACCGTTGAAGGGGCGGCGGCCGAAGCGCTCGATGCGTCGCACGTCTTGTCCCTCGCCGACCGGCTGCGTCCCTGGCTGCTGGGCGCGATGACGGCATTGTTCGTTGCGCGGCCCCTGTTTCCGAGCGAATCGGGCGCGAACCAGGGCGACGGCCTACCGGTCGTGATGCTGTGGATCGCGGCGGCCATTTTCTGGATGCTCGGCGCGGCCAGTCGGCCCAAGCTGCTCATCCGGTTTCAGGGCATCGACGCGGCCGTGCTGCTGCTGATGCTTTGCTTCACGACCGCGACCTGGTGTGCCACCAAGCACGGCAGCCCCCGGCCGGCGATCAACGTGTTCTGGGAATGGATTGGCATGGGGCTCAGCTTCTTTTTGGCCCGGCAACTGCTTGCCACGCAACGCGAGGGCCGGGCGTTGGTTGCCGTCATGATCGGCCTGGCCGCGATCGTGTCAGCCTACGCCATCTATCAATGGGCCTATGCGACGCCGCACGACCTGGCGGTTTACGATGCGAACCCCGACGAGGCGCTGCGAAGAGCGGGGCTCTGGTTCCCGCCAGACTCGCCCGATCGCAAGCTGTTCCGAGATCGGCTCGTCAGCAATCTGCCGGGCGGGACGTTCGCGCTGAGCAATTCGCTGGCCGGCCTGCTCGCCCCGTGGCTGGTCGTCTTGGGAGGCGTTGCGTGCCTGTCGCTGCGCGGCGGCAGGCGGCTGCTGGGGATCGCGTTCTGCGTCGTCCCGTTGGGCACGGGCCTGCTGCTAACGCGAAGCCGCAGCGGGTGCATCGCCGCCGGTTTGGGCGTGTTGTTGACATGGCTTCTCGCTCGGCGCTGGCGGCTCCAATCGCGATGGCGAGGATTTGCCGCCGCGGCCGTGGTGCTGGCCGTTGCCATCGCCCTCGGGGCCGTCTATCACCAGCGGATCGAGCAGGCGTTGAAGTCCTTCGGCTACCGGCTCCAGTACTGGCAATCGACGCTGCGCATGATCGAGGACCGCCCTTGGCTCGGCTGTGGCCCTGGGAATTTTCAGGACACCTACACGCGATACAAGCTGCCGGAAGCGAGCGAAGAGGTGGCCGATCCGCACAATTTTCTCCTGGAAATCTGGGCCATTGCCGGCACGCCAGCCGCGATGGCCTTTCTCGGCGTGCTGGGCTGCTTTGCATGGAGGGCCGTGGGGAGAGAGAAGCGTGGCGAGGGACGCGAGCCTGAGGAGGGCCAAGATCTCACGCATTACGATCGGCGGCAGGACGCTTGGCCCTGCGTTCTTGCCGGCGGTCTGCTGGGCGTGCTGCTGTCATTGCCGTTGGGCCTGTTATGCGATGCGACACCGAATTCGACCGTCGTGCTGCTGAGCTTGCCGTTGGGCGTGGCAATCGTCGCGCTGCTGTCGGGCTGGATTCGCGGCGGTCCAATGCCTGGCTGGCTGCCCCGGGTTGGCCTGGTCGTGCTGTTGGTGAACCTGTTGGCGGCCGGCGGCATCGGGTTTCCAGGCGTGGCGGGCACTTTTTGGCTGCTGTTGTGCGTTGACCGGATCGGCAGCAACTCGGAGCGTCGCTGGCCTGGCTGGATGGCTTGGGTCGGCCTGGCGACGACGATTGCCCTGGCGGCGGTTTGTTACGGCTCGGCCTACCATCCGGTGCTGAACTGCCAAAGCGACCTGCGAATGTCGGAGCAACGGGAGGGGCTTGCAGCGGTCGAGCAGCTTCAGGCGTCGGCCGAGGCCGACCGGCTGTCGGCCGAGCCCTGGCGGCGGTTGGCCGTCACGTGGTTCGATCGTTGGCGGCAAACGGGGGACGCGGCGGCCTTCGAGCGTTTCGAGCAAGCGGAGGCCGAGGCACTGCGGCTGGCACCCAACTCGGCCAGCGATTGGCGGACGTCCGGCGATCGGTATTTTGAAGCCGCGTTGGCGAGCGAACAAGTTGCCAAGGCAGGGCCGTCCGAGGCGTTGTCGAAGGCCTTGGCCGCCTATCGGCGGGCCGTGGAATTGTATCCGAACAGCGCCAACCATCGGGCCAGTCTGGCCGAAGCGTGCCATGCGACCGGCTTGTCGGCGGAATTCCGGCGCGAGGCCGAGGCCGCTCTCAGGCTGGACCAGCTAACCCCCCACGCCGATAAGAAGCTTCCGTCCCCGATGCGCAATCGCCTTCTGCGGTGGCTTGGTCGGGCAAACTGAGCTGACATTCTTGTGTGGCACCAGGGGGCGCAAGCCGATAGAATGCGTCCGACGTCGTGAAATGTGCCGCCTTGGAGGGCGTCACGGACTTCCCACCGCATACTCCACACCTCCGACTACCATGCACGATGCGCGGTTGATCGTCCTGCTAGGCATGATGCTGACGTTGTCGGCCGGCTGCCCTTCGACGCGCCAACAGCCTAAGAAAGAGAGCAAGCCGTCGGGGTCGCCTCGCGCGTTGGCGGAAAGGCCCGCGGCAAAGCGGCCGACGGTCGAGCGGGAGGCGGCCGTCTTGCTGCTGCCGCCGGCCGAGCCGTTGCCCAAGCTGGCCGAACAACCGGCGAGCATGATTCTGACAGTTTCGGCCCAGGAGGCGGCCGTTGCGCCGATGGCACAAGCCGCGACCGAGTCGCGAAAATCATCGGCGGCGCCGACGCGGACCGGCAAGCACAGCGGCATGCCGTTTGACCCGATCAAGGAAAACGGCCCGATCTTCGACGGTTGGCCGAAGCGTCCCCAGGCGGCCATTGTCATCACGGGCGTGGAAGAGGGCTACATCGAGCCGTGCGGTTGCGCCGGGCTCGATCGCATGAAGGGGGGCATGAGCCGCCGGGCCACGTTCATCGAGGGCCTTCGCAAGCAGGGCTGGCCGCTGGTCGTTCTCGACGTGGGCGGAATCGCCCGCGGATTTGGGCGGCAAGCCGAGATGAAGTTCCACACGATGGTCGAAGGCAAGTTCCGCATGGGCTACAACGCCATCGCGTTCGGGGCGACCGATCTTCGGCTTCCGGCCGGCGAACTGGTTTCGGTGGCGGCTGGTTCCGAGGGGAATCCGAGCCGGTTTGTTTCGGCCAATGTCGGGCTGTTTGGCCCGCCGGGCGAGATCAATCCGACGAATCTTGTCGTTCGGGCCGGGGGCTTGCGGATTGGCGTCACGGCCATTCTCGGCACGAAGTATCAGCAAGAGATCAAGAATGCCGAGGTTGCGTTCACGGATCCGACGGCGGCTCTCGCCAAGATCGTGCCCGAGTTGGCCCGCAAGGCGGGCTACTTGGTTCTGCTGGCGCATGCGACGCGCGCGGAGTCGGAGGAACTTGGGCGAAAGTTTCCGCAGTTCAATGTGGTTGTGACGTCGGACGGACCGGAATTGCCGCCGAAGAGGGCCGCGACGATTGCGGGGACGAAAACCTTGCTGATTACGGTCGGTCACAAAGGAATGGACGCCATCGTGTTGGCTCCGCTGGACGGGCCCAACCGGACCGCGCTCTATCAGCGTGTGCCATTGGATTCTCGGTTTCCGGCGTCATCGGAAATGAAGATCCTGATGGCCGCCTATCAGGACCAGTTGAAGACGATCGGATTTGCCGAGCTAGGATTGCGGCCCGTGGCTTATGCGCTTTCCGAGCGAAACGGCCGGTTTGTGGGGTCGGCCAAGTGCGAATCGTGCCACGAGAAGTCATACGAGATCTGGAAGAAGAGCGGTCACGGCCGGGCCTACAAGACATTGGCGGACCTCGATCCGCCGAGGAATTTCGATCCGGAGTGCGTCAGTTGCCACGTGGTGGGCTGGCACCCGACGAGGTTCTTTCCGTACGCTGGCGGCTATGAGAGCCCGGAAAAGACGAAGCATCTGTTCAATACGGGCTGCGAAGACTGTCATGGTCCGGGGGAAAAGCACTGCAACGCCGAGCTGGGCAGCAACGAGAAGCTTCAGGAGACGTACCGCAAGGCGATGGTCGTTGGCAAGGCGGACGCCAAGAAGCAACAGTGCATTTCGTGCCATGATCTGGACAACAGCCCCGACTTCAATTTCGACGCCTACTGGCCGCTCATCGAGCACAAGGAGAAGGAGTGAGCGGCCGAGCTTGCTTGCCCCGGGCGACGGGCGACGGTATTATCACGTGCCATGAATGACGGACAGCGCGGTCGGCGAGTGATCGAAGTGAAGGGGCGGGTGATTGGGCCCAGGCCGCCGCGGACGAAGACGGTCCGGCCACGGTCGCTGAGCGACTACGGCCACGTTTCGCCGGCTTATCGGGACGTGGCCCAGCGGCTTGCCAGTCCGCTGAGGATGGGGCCGCCCATCTGCGACGAGCTGATGGACTTCGTCCAGCACGTGTTCACCGAGGAAGAGGCCAGCCTGGCGCGTCACTTGGGGCTGAAGGGCCGCCGAGCGGCGGAGCTGGCCCGGGCCGAGCACCGAGCGGTCGAGCCGATTGAGCCGATTCTGCGTCGGCTGTCTGAAGAGAAGCGGGTCATCGCGGCCGGCGGCCCGAGCGAAGATCGGCGCTACTGGCTGCTCCCGATTGTCCCGGGCATGTTCGAGATGGCGCTCATCGGTTGCACGCCCGAGACGCTGACGCCGTGGCATCGACGGTTCATCGAGCTGTTCGAGGGGCTCTTCGACACGGGCTACTCGCTCGACTACAACGGGCGTTCGCGACCCTTGGTCCGCTATCTGCCGGTCGGCCGTTCGATCGACGCGCACCCGATGGCCCTGCCGTCGGACAAGCTTGAAATTGTTCTGGACCAGTACAAGAAGTTTGGCGTCGGGCAGTGCCAATGCCGTCTGACGATGCAGGCGTTGGGGCAGGGGTGCGGCAAGCCGCTTGGGAACTGCACGGTGATGGGCGACTGGGCCGATCGCGGCATCGAGGAGGGGTGGCTGCGCGAGGTCTCGAAGCAGGAGGCGCTGGAGATCAAACGCGAGGCCGAGTCGCACGGACTGGTCAACTGGATGATGAACGTCGCGTCGCCGCGAGGGCAATGCTCGTGCTCGTGTTGCGGCTGCTGTTGTCATGCTCTGCGGTCGGTCAACGAGTTCAATGCGCCGGGCCTGGTAGCGCCGCCGCACTTCCTGCCGCGGCGCGACGTCGACAAGTGCACTGCGTGCGGCCGCTGCGCCAAGCGGTGCCCGATGGGGGCGATCGCCGTCGATATGGAGCGGAAGACGTTCCGCCACCTTGAGGAGCGTTGCATTGGCTGCGGCCATTGTGCGTTGGCCTGCGAGGGGCAGCGCGCTTTGACGATGGAGGCGTCGCCGGACTACCGGCTTCCTTATCGGAGTTGGTTCTCGCTGCTGATGCGTGCCGCGCCCGGCATGTTGCTGACCTCTTGGAAGGTCTGGCGGGAGCGACGTTCGTAAGAGTTGCGGGACTGGCGACCGGCGGCGGCGATTTGGTATCATAGAGGCGAAGGAGCACTTACCCGTGGCAACCCATGCAAATCGGCGGCGATTTCTGAAGGACGTGGCGATGGCCGGTCTCGCGGCGCAGGGCGGACTTTGGGCGGCCAGCACGGCCGTGGCCAAAGCGTCGGGCAAGCGGGTCTTTCTGGCCCAGTTCATGCACGAGACGAACACGTTCCATCCGTTGCGAACGACGCGATTCGAGTATCACGCGCCGCTGGCCGGACTGCTGCCTGGGCTGAAGGTCTGGGAGGGGAGCGAGCTGACGATCCTGCGCGGAATCGGCGCGACGCCCGACGGGGGCGGACTGATCGAGGAGAAGCCGTGCCGCGAGGCCATTGCGCGGGTCGTGCAATCGCTCAAGGAGAAGATGCCGGTTGACGGGGTCTTTCTCCGCTTGCACGGGGCCATGTTCGTCGAGGGGATCGGGCCGGGCGAGGTCGTTCTGGTCGAGGAGATCCGCAAGGTGGTCGGCCCCAAAACGCCGATCGCTTGCACGTTCGATCTGCACGGCAACATCAACCCGCGATTGGCCGAGGTCGGCGATATTCTGGTTGGGCTGAAGACGGCGCCGCACACGGACAAGCAAGAGACGGCCGAGCACGCCGGGCGGCTTCTGCTCGAAACGCTACGAGGCAAGTGCCAGCCCGTTTCGTCCATTGTGCCGATCCCGATGATCTTCCCTGGCGAGATGGCCATGACGACCGGCGAGCCGTTCCGGTCGTTGGTCGAGCAGGCAAGGAAGCTGGAGCGCGAGGGATTGCCGGGCCACAAGGCGAAGATTCTGGCGGCCACGATTTTTGTCGGCTGCTACGTGACCGATTCGCCGAACACCCACATGACGGCGATGGTCACGGCCGACGGATCGAGCGAGACGGCCCACGCGGCGGCCGTTCACTTGGCTCGGCTGGTCTGGGACGCTCGAAAGCAGTTTCACTACGGCTGCGAGACGGCCAGCCTGGAGGCGGGCGTCGCCCGGGCGGCGGCGGCCAAGGAGTCGACGGTCTTCCTGACCGACAGCGGCGACAACATGACGGCCAGCGCTCCGGGCGATCTGCCCCTCGTATTACGGCACCTGGTCGAACGGAAGATTCCCAACGCGCTGGTGGCGAACATCTTCGACGCAGCGGCCACGCGGCGGTGTTTCGAGGTGGGCGAGGGCAATCGCGTGCAACTTTCGATCGGGGCCACGGTCGAGAAGCGGCACGGTCCGCCGTTCGAGGCGGAGGTCGAGGTTCTGCGGCTGGTGAACGGCACAAAGAGTGCGCCGCGCATGGCGGTCGTTCGCATCGGACCGGTCGAGGCCGTGCTTCAGGAAGCGGCGGCCGAGGTGATCGATCCGGCGCAGTTTGAGCCGCTGGGCATCAATCCGCTGAGCCACAAGATCGTGGTGGTCAAGGAAGGCTACCTGTATCCGAAGCTCACGAAGATCGCGCCGCGTCACATCATGCTGCTCACGCCGGGCGCTTCGGACCTGCGGTTGGACAAGCTCGATTACGTCCGTCTGCCGCGGCCCATTTTCCCATTGGATCCGGACATGACCTATGAGCCGGAGAAGTTGGCGATGAACACGCTTGCGCCCAGAATCGTCCTTACCGACGAGGGCGAGTGACGCGGGGGCTTTCGGAAAGGGTGGGCGGCCGATCGCCGGGCACGGGGCGGGCTGTGGCGCCCGCATCCGAGTCGGGTCAGGAATCGCGTGACCGCGAGAGGCAGCGTCCGGGAAATCGCGTTCCACGCCCGGTCCGGGGAAAAGACGGGCGGCCGCATCGCGCGTCCGAAAAACCCATCTTGGTGACTTGCAGCTCCCCGCCGGTGACGCGCCGGTCCTGGGTTTTATTCCGCCGGACCGGGCGTGGAAACATACGCACGTGATTTGTGATGGCCGAACCGGTGGCCGACGGCCGCCGCTCGGCGGAGCAAGTCGCTAGCGCGACAACTGATCGAAGAGACGGCGAAATCGCGGCATGCGACCCTCGAGATATTTGAGCCAGGCCGCGGGGTTCCAGATTTCGACACAGACGGCCGCCCCGATGATTTGCACCTCGCCGCCGGGCTGGACGCCGAGAAACCCTCGAAAGCCCTCGGGGATGACCAGCCGTCCACGACCGGCCAGTTGCACGACCCGATGACGGGTCGATAGCAGCCGGCCAAAGAGTTGCACTTCGGCCGTCCGCTCCTGCAGCTTGCCGGCTCTCATTTTTTGCTTGACCAGCTCGATGCCCTCGTCGAGCCTTGCTCGCCACACGGCCGCGCTCCAGAGACTCAGGCAGCCGGGCCGCTCCTTGGCCAGAATGCAATCCGGCGAATCCGCGACCAGCGCGGCGCCAAGTTCGTTGGGCACCGAGAGCCGAAAACGCGGATCGATGGTCCGCTGAAACTCGCCCAACAGAAACTCTTGGACGTCTGGCATCGTTGCCGCCCAGAAGACCGCATTGAGAAAACATGTTTGACCGAGCGAGGTGCATTCGGCTGTCTCTATGCTAGCTTATGGGCTTTTATCCCGCAACTACGTGTGTTTGTTGGCTTGATTGGGCAGATAACCCACGCACGTGACAGGTGAAAGTGTAGCGATTCGACAGACCCTGACAACCCCCCATCGCCAGATTTTTTGGAAAATTTTTCCCAAGCGTTATGACCCGACTTTTGGCCTCGAATAGGGGCGGGGCCGACTTGGGCGAACCCTTCACTTTTGAGAGGGTTCATGGGGCGGGCTGGTGGCACGGCAAGAGAAAGGAGCCGTGCCGTCCCGTTAGCGAGAAGGCTTCGCAGCCTCGTATTCGGCGAGCCGCGATCGAAGCGCGGCGGCCAGCGGCATATTCTTGTTTCGCACGGCCAGATCGATCGCTCGCCGTGTCGCCGCGATGGCCTCGGCGACACGGCCTGCACGGGCATAGGCGGCCGCCAGATTTCCCAAGGCCTCGACGCAGTCAGGCTTACATTCGAGTGCTCGGCCGTACTCGACAACGGCGTCGTTGGGCTTCCCGGCGGCGGCGAGGGCCAGGCCGAGATTATTGTGGGCGTCGGCGTCGTCGGGATTCAGTTTGAGAGCCGCGCGATACTGGACCACGGCCTCACCGAGCTGTCCCATTGCGTGTAGGACGAGGCCCAGATTGTAACGGGCCTCGAAGTAGTTGGGGGCGAGCTGCACGGCCGCCAGATAATGTTGGGCCGCCTCGGCGAGCTGGCCGCGATCCACGAGCGCCATGCCAAGATTGTTGTGAGCCTCGGCCCAATCGGGATCCATGCTCAGGGCTTGCGAATACTGCTGGATGGCCTCATCGAGTCGGCCGACATGGGCCAGAGCGTCGCCAAAGTGAAAATGCCACTCGTCCTGGCTTGGCCTGAGCCGCACGGCGTCGGCGTAATGCGGAAGGGCCTCGTTCCACTGTTTGCGACGGGCCAGGACCGTGGCCAAGTGGAAATGGGCATCGGGGTAGTCGGGCTCGACGCGAATGGCCTTGCGATACTGGGCGATGGCGTCGTCCGTAAGCCCGAGCTGATCTTGAACCAATCCAACGCGGTCGAGGACCTCGCCCCGATTGGGGTCCATGGCCAAGGCGGCAGTGCAATGTTGCAGCGCCTCGCCGGCCCGATTCTGCATGGCATACTCGCCGGCGAGCCAAAGATGCGCCAGCGTGTTGTCCGTCGTGCACTGCAAAGCGCGATTCATGAGGGTCTCGCTGTTGCGCCAGCACGACGTTTGCCGCCACGCCACGGCAGTCGAAGCGATCAGCGTGACGACGGCGACCGAGCCCACCATCCAGCGCCGTGGAGCGGCCCTGGTTGCGCCGCCCAGGTCGCTCAGGCCCCAGGCGACCGCAATGGCTAGCCCAATTTGCGGCAAGTAAGTGAAGCGGTCCGCCGTGGCTTGAACGCCGAACTGCAGCAGCCCGACGGCCGGCAACAGCATGATCAGATACCAGAGCCAACCGACCAGCAGATAAGGGAACCGTCGCCGGGCGGCAATCGTCGCCGCACTGATCAGCAGCAGCAGGGCAAGTGCGCCGGCGACGTGCCACGCTGGCAAGTGGGCGGGCCGTGGGTAGGGCACAGCGAGATTCATGGGCCAAAAGAACTGTCCAAGGTAGCCAACATATGCGACGGGGACGTGCGCCAGTCGCCACCCCAAGGAAAAGCGGACGTTGATGTCCAGAGCGACTTGCTGCGCCCAGATCGCGACGATCGACGCGGCGGCCGCCAGGGCCAGCAGCGGAAGCTTTTCGGCAACAAGTTGCCGAACGTCTGGCCAAGCCGAGCGGTTCGCTCCAGGTTCGGGTTCTCGGGCCAAGCGACCGAGCGGCCAGTAGTCCAGCAGCAGCAGCACGAGCGGCAACGTCACGATCGTGGGCTTCGACATCAGGCCGAATGCAAACAGCGTGACGACCAGCAGATAGGGGCGATAGCGGCCGCCTGGGGGCACGGCTTGCTGGCCAACGGCAAAAGCGAGGGCGCCTTTTCGGACGTAGCGTGCGTAGGCCCAGAGCGTGAGCGTGAAAAACAGGCCGCTCAGCATGTCCTTCCGCTCGGTGACCCAGGCCACCGATTCGACCCGCAATGGGTGAACGGCAAAGAGGGCCGCGGCCAGGGCACTGGGCCACAGGCGCCCTGTCATGCGTTGTAAAGCGAAAAACAACAGCAGCGTCGTGACGGCGTGGAGCAAGACGTTGGTCAGGTGGTGGCCGCCGGCCCAGGGGCCATAGAGGGTCCAGTCGAGCGTGTGCGAGATCCACACGGTCGGCGCCCAGACGCCGGCGTAGCGGTGGCTCAGCGCCCACGCGGCGTTGCGAATGGTCAGCCCATTGGTGACCAATGGATTGCCGCTGACGCAGACATGGTCATCCAGACAGACAAAGGTGTGGCCGAGCGTTTTGCCGTAGATCAGCCCGATGGCCAGGCAGAGCAGCGTGCAGACCAACCAGACGGGCCAGCGGCGTGCGGGCGTGGCAATCGTCAGGGGATCGGGGATGTGTTGGCCGTGGCTCATTCGGGCGATGCGGTTTGGGTGGGACGTGTGCGGCCTATCCACGATTGTACCACGATGTGCGCGTGCGCTTGTTTTGTGTTGGGTGCGAATTCTCTCGTCGCGCCGCCTATTCCGGCTTTGTCGGTGGCCACGGGGCGTCACGCAAGGATTGTTCGGAACGGCCATGCCTGCGCGCCAAGGGTTATGCAATTTGCGTGTGCGAAAAAGTGCCAAGTGTTCGTTGGAACAGGAAAAGTCCCGTTTTGGTTGTAGGGGTTATGCCGGTTATACCCCAGGAATTTTTTTGACGGGTGCGGCGAGTTGAAGTATCCTTCCAAGAGACCGGGAGATCAGACCCGTCTCCCGGTCTGCTCGCCGCCCAACTTTGCCTACCCCGAGTTTGCGACGCCGCAAGCGATCGATGGAGTATTTGGCGCCAAGGCCGCGAGCGGCTTGGGGCGACAACGAAGCAACCATGGACGACATCATGATGCGACCACGGGTCTGCCCGGTCGGACTTCGCGCGTGCTTGACAGCCCTCTCGCTGTTCCTTGCCACTACGGCAGCCGCGCAGCTTCCGACCGTCATCACGATTTCAGACCCGCGCGGCGAGATGACCGAGATTCTGAGCCGCGGCCAGCAGCTTGAGCAGCAGCGGCGTTGGGGCGAGGCGTTGGGGCACTATGAGGACGCCGTTCGTCAGCATCCGAACGACAGCTCGCTCAAGCAGCGGTTTGACGCCGCCCGACTTCATTACGACATCGAGCGTCGCTACTCGGATCGGAGTTTCCGGGAATCGGTCGTCCGGCTGCCGACGGAGCGAGCCCTGGAGCTGTACGGCCAGGTGCTGCTGAAGATCGAGTCGCACTATGTGGAGCTGCCGCGCTGGACGGCGTTGGTAGCCCATGGAACCGGCAATCTCGAAGTCGCCCTGAGCGAGCCGATGTTCCTCGAGCAGAACGTGCCGGCGCGAGACCGGGACCGGATCGAATCGTTCCGAGCCGAGCTGCGTGAGACACTGTCGTCCTCGTTGATCAACAGCCGGACGGAGGCACGCGCGGCGGTGGCCAACGTGGCCCAGCTTGCTCGCGAGCGGTTGGAGATCGCGCCGGCGGCCGTCGTGCTTGAATACCTGTGCGGCGCGACGAGCGCGTTGGACCCTTACTCGTCCTACCTGACGCCGGACCAGCTCAGTGAGGTTTATGCCCAGATCGAGGGCAGCTTCGTGGGTCTGGGCGTCGAGTTGAAGGCGCTCGACGGCGGGCTGACCGTCGTGCGGGTCATCGCGGGAAGTCCGGCCGAGCAGGCTGGGGTGCGAGGCGGCGACCGGATTCTCGAAGTCGACAATCGGTCGACCGAGCGGCTCACGACCGATCAGGCGGCCAACCTGCTTCAGGGGCCTGACGGAACGACGGTTAGCCTCGTGGTCGCGGCGCCGGGCGAGTCGGCTCGGCGGCTGTCGGTGCGTCGTCGCGTGGTCGAAGTGCCGAGCGTCGATCAGGTTGGCATCGTCGATCCGCAGTCTGGCGTGGGCTACCTGCGTCTGACGTGCTTCCAGAAGACGACGGCCCGCGATCTTGACACGGCCCTTTGGAAGCTTCATCGCGAAGGCATGCGGAGCCTGCTGATCGATGTCCGCGGCAACCCGGGCGGGCTGCTGGTGTCGGCCGTCGAGGTGGTGGACCGCTTTGTGGATCGCGGCGTAATTGTTTCGACCCGTGGGCGCAACACCCAGGAGGACATCACGTACTCGGCCCACGAGCAGGGCAAGTGGCGAATGCCGCTGGTCGTGCTGATCGATCAGGACAGCGCGAGCGCGGCGGAGATTTTCGCGGGGGCCATCCGCGATCACCACCGTGGGACGATCGTCGGCGTGCGAAGCTTTGGGAAGGGCTCGGTTCAGGGCATTTTCCCGCTCGACGAGTCCAGCTCTGGGATTCGACTGACCACGGCGAAGTTCTATTCGCCCGCCGGTCACCCGTACGCCCACATTGGCGTGGACCCGGACATCCCAGTGCAGCGCGTGCGAACGACGGCCAAGCCGATCGACGGACGGATGCCACAGGCCGAGGACACGGCGCTTCGCGTGGCCATCCAAACGGCTCGCTCGCTGCCGCTCCCTTCGTCACAGTCGCAAGCCCGCAACTAGAGCGTCTTGCTTGGGTGCGGCGGCTCGTTGATTGCACGTCTGTCGCCAAGCGTCGGCGTGGCGGGTCGCTGGGTCGGTGGTTCATCGTGCGGGAGGTCCGCGGCTTTAGAGTCTGAGAGCCAGGCTGGCAACCGCACGTCCTTGCGTCGGCGGTCTGGCGTGACGGCGAGCCGTTCGATCTTGCCGCGGCGATAGACGCATTCGACCACGGTTCGGCGGGGCGCGTGGAGTTTGAATGCCACGTCCCATTCCTTTGGCCAAGCCGGCAGGAGATAGAGCTTGTCGCCGACGGGGTTGAGCAACGCGTGTTGCACGGTCAGCATGATATTGCTGCCGTGGTCCTGGTCGGGAAGCCAATCGTAGTTCGGTCCCCACATGGCCGGGAAACGATGGCGGCGGTTCGAGTTGCCGACCTTGCCGAGCAGGATCTTCTTGGTTTCGTCGGTCAAGCCGAGAATGGCCGCGCATTGACCGTCGTATTGCCATCCGAACGAGGCCTTTTCGATGCGGCGATGGAACGTCTCGACGCCGGTGGCCAGATGGGGCCGTCCGACGCCGTACTGCTGAAAGGGCCAAATCGCGTAGAGTTCGGGGTTCTCGCAGTTGTTTCGCTGTCGCTTGAACGTGGCCGCCGGCAGAATCGACGTTTTTCCGTCGGCGGTTTGCAGCGGAATCGCGGGCACGGCGGCCTGCATCGCCCGCCACGCGGTGCGTTCCGCAGGGGGCGTCTTGTCGGGGTCGATGGCCAGCAGCCGTTCGAGCACATTGTGCAGGCCGGCGACGCTCGGCGTGTCGTTGGTGACGTCGAACCAGTAGGTCTCGGCCGCCTGGGTCGGCGAGAGGACGAGCTTGCCAAGGGCATCGCGGCGAAATCGCGTGTCGTAGTAGGCCAGAACGTCGTGGGCCATCGGGAGCAGTTCGTCGTTCAGGAACTGCCGGTCGTCGGTGTATTCATCGTAGTCCAACATCAGGGCCACCAGTTCCAGCCCTTGCTGCCAAGCATAGCGCCACCAAGGGCTCTGCACATCGCTCGGTCGTCGGCCTTTGCGGTCCCAGCCGTAATCGACGTTCGCATAGGTTCCGAAGATGGTCATCGTCTCGGGGAAGTAGACGCCGTCGGCGTCGTAGTAGAGCTTCGCTCGGGCCTTGCAGACGGCTCTGACGTCGGCGAAGAGCCGGAAGATCGGCCGCAATTGGTCGTAATCGCCCCGGGCGGTCATTGGGAAGTACGGCAATCGGGTGTTCTGCCACCAGTAGCAGTCGCCCCAGCGTCGCCAATCGGCGTTCATCGCCGGGCCGCCGCTCAGTTGCGGATCGACGGTGAAGATCGAGCCGTTAAACTTGATCGGGTAGTTGCCGCGCGCGGCGCAGGCCGTGATCCAGCGTTGCAGCACATACGATTGCGTGACCTGGGAAGTCTGGCGCCGGTCGCCGCCACCGACGAAGACCCAGCTTCGGCGCCAGAACTGGTTCCACCAAGCGGCCGTGCGCCGGAGGGCCGCCGGGGCGTCGGCCTTGGCGGCGATCGCAGCCACCTCGCTTCGCCACTGGTCGACCGAGTCGGTTTGGTCCGAATGCGTGGCCACAGCCAGCGTGAACCGCTTCGTCGGGCCAGCCGATTGCAGCGAATTGGCGCCGTGGCTGACAAAACCGGGGACCGTCATCAGGCCGCCGAAGGTGCGGTTGGCCAACGGGTCGTGAACCAGCCGGGCCAGCGATTCGATCCCCTGGTGCTTCAACGTCGTCGGCACGACGGAATAGGCGTTGCGGTGATACCACTCGATGGCGTTGGGCGTTGGGCGGCCGACGGTGTCGGCGCTTTCCCAGACCTCGATCGAGGGAGGCGCTTCGCGCATCGTCCAACAAGACTCAAGTTCCTCGCCCTTGAGCACCCGTCGCTGGCGGCGCCAATTTTCAAGCGTGGCGGTCACCAGGCGGGGGCTCGTCGCCTCGGCCGTCACATAGGCGACCGGGGCGTCGGCGTCGACAAAGACCCGCAAGGTTAAATCGCCCGCAGTGATGACAATCTGCCCGCGACGAAGATCCAATTCCTGGCGGAATGGCAGCCCTTTGGCGAACGGATTCGGCGAGAATCGCAGCCGGACGCGGCCCAGTTTCAGCAGCCGGCTGCATTCACTCCAGGCGTCGGTTCGGGCGACGTAGAAGAGCAAGTCGCCGTCCTCTTCGATCCAGACGTTCAGACCGACCTCGCCGTTGCCGATCGGCATGGCGCCGGCGGCATTCTTGCTTGGCGAGGTCCAGACGACGTTGCAGCGGTCGAGCTCCGCCAAGGCGGCGGTCTCTGCAAGTGCCGAAGAAAGTCCCCCGCAGGCGACGCCCAGGCCGACAAGTAGTCGCAGCAAAGTCATCATCAGTGGCCGATCCTCAACGTTGGAACATGGAATCGCGCCGGCGAGAGCCCCGGCGTCACGAACCCCCTTCTCATAACAGCATCCTTGCCCGAGGTCAATCGGGGCGAAGAATGCGTGCCATGCGGCGCCGCGGATTGCGCCGATGATCTGCATCGGTGCGTTCCGCTCGACGCGCGGGCGAGGGCCGCGGCGCACACGGCATGAGACCTCAGGTCATCTGCCAGACGGCCATGCGAAGAACGTCGCGGAAGCCTTTTTCGGCCAAGAGGACGGCGGCCGGCTCGAAGCCGCAATGGACGAGGCAGTGGGTGCAGCGAGGATCGCCGCCGGGACCGACATGGCCCCAGTCGGTTTTCTCGATCAGTTCGCGATAGGTCTCGTGGTGGGCGTCGCCGAGCAGGTAGCAAGGGCCGCGCCAGCCGCGGACGTTGTAGGTTGGGTTTGCCCAGGCGGCGCAAGGCAAATCGCGTCGGCCGCAGAGGAACTCTTGATAGATGGGAGAAGCGGTCAGCCGGAACGGCCGTAAGAGGTTTTCGGCGGCACAAAACTTCTCGTGGACCTGTGCCCGGGTCATGAAGATCTGCTCGCTGGCCTTGACGTTCGCCTTGCAGACGGCCTCGTAGCCGAACGCGGGCGAAATCATGACGCCGTCGACGCCCAGCTCACGCAGATAGCCGAAAAGGACGGCCACCTCGTGCATGTCGGTGTCGCGGTAGACGGTCGTATTGGTGCAGACCTGGAAGCCGGCGATTTTGGCTTCCACGATGCCGCGAATGGCTTCGGCGAACACGCCCTCGCGTCCGACGAGGCGGTCGTGCGTGACCTCCATTCCGTCGAGATGCACGTTGATGAACAGGCGGCTGCTTGGGCGCAGGGCATGGATTTTTTTGGCCAGCAGCAGGCCATTGGTGCAGAGGTAGACGTGTTTTCGCTGCATGACGAGGCTCTCGACGAGGACCTCGATTTCCGGGTAGATCAGCGGCTCGCCGCCGCAGACGCTGACGATCGGCGCGCCACAGTCGGCCGCGGCCGCCATGCACTGAGCGATGGAAAGGCGTTGGTGAACCGTGTCGGCATATTCGCGGATGCGTCCGCAGCCGGCGCACGAGAGGTTGCAGGCGTGCAACGGTTCGAGCATCAGAACCAATGGAAAGCGCTTTTCGCCAGAGAGCCGCTTTCGCAGCAGATAGGCGGTCATCGAGCGTGTGAGGGATAGCGGAAAACGCATGGGGCTGTCCGTAATGCGTGACAGACGCCCTGCCGGCGCGTCCGTCGGTTTCATCCTTGATTCAGCTTTGAGCCGGCACGGAAAGCTGCTGGCCGACCGTTTCCACGGGCGCGGCGTTGAGGGCCCACTGCGAGAGCGCCATCAACGGGAAGAAGATCGGATAGTAATGGTATCGGAGGTAGAAGACTCGTGGGAAGCCGGTTCCGGTGAACTGGGGCTCGTCCCAGGCGCCGTCGTCGTTTTGCATGGCGACGAGATAGCCGATGCCGCGGGCGACGGCCGCGTGGGAGGCCATGCCGGCGGCGATCAGGCCCAACAGAGCCCAAGCGGTCTGGGAAGCCGTCACGGGCCCTTGGCCGCGCAGCTCGGGCGACTCGTAGCTGTCGGCCGACTCGCCCCAAGCGCCGCCCGGCTGTTGGTGAGCGAGCAACCAGTTTGCGCCGGCCACGACGGCCGGATCGTCGACGGAAACGCCGACGGCCACGAGGCCGGTGATCGCCTGCCAGGTGCCGTAGATGTAATTCACGCCCCAGCGGCCGAACCAGCTTCCGTCGGGCTCTTGCGTGGCGCGCAGGTAGGCGACGGCTCGATCGACGGCCGGATCGCCGAGGCGGTGGCCAAGCTGACCGAGGGCTTCGAGCACACGAGCGGCCAGGTCGGGCGTGCTCGGGTCGAGCATGGCGTTGTGATCGGCGAAAGGCACGTGGCACAGGAACTCGCGATCGTTGTTCCGATCAAACGCGCCCCAGCCGCCGTCGCGATTTTGCATCGCCATGAGCCATCGCAGCCCCCGATGGACGGCGACGACGGTGTCTTCCAAGTCGGCGGTGTGCAGGTGCGTTTCGTGGCGTCGGGCGATTTTGGGAGCGAAAGCGTCTTGGCGCAGTTCGTCGCCGAGATTTGAGTGGCGGTGTGTGGATTGCTTGCTTGGGCGGCCAAACATCCGCGATTCGGCGGGAGAAGGCGCGGGCGACGGAGCGGCGAACTGCGTGTGCAGCGCCATGAGGGCCATGGCCGTGTCGTCGCAGTCGGGGTAGAAGTCGTTGGCGTACTCGAAGCACCAGCCGCCCGGCTGGGCCGAGACCGTTTCGGCCCAATCGCCGCGGCGGACGATTTGGCGGTCCAGGAGCCAACGAACGGCTTCGCGCATCGCGGGATGGTCTGGCGGGAGTCCGCTTTGGGACAGCGCGCGAACGGCAATGGCCGTATCCCAGACGGGCGATTTGCAGGGCTGGAGGCGTGTCGTGCCGGCGTGCTCGTCATCAATGCAAAGCTTCCGCAATTCCTCGCGGCAGTAGCGGAGTTCGGGACTGTCGTCGGGGTAGCCGAGGCATTTCAGGGCGATGATGCTCCAGACCATCGGCGGATAGATGGCGCCGAGGCCCTCGCTTCGGTCAAAGCGGGTGCGCATCCAACGCTCGGCGGCGGCCAGGGCCTTGGCCCGGAACGGCAGCAACCCGCGCCGGTGGCACCACTTCAGCAAGCGGTCGGTCAGGTGGAAGAAGCTTGTCCAGTTCAGCCGGCCCGCACGATTTTCGAGCCCTGGGCAGCGTGTCAGCGGCCACTGGTCGGGCTCGCGCACGAACAGCTCGCGGATGCCCATTCGCGGCTCGATACGGCGTACCGGGCGGAAGGCCGAGATGATCGACAGCGGGACAACCATCGTCCGCGACCACGCGCTCATGGCGTACAGGTTCACCGGGAACCAGCGTGGCAGCAGGACGATTTCCGGGGGCACGGCGGGGCACTGTTCGTAAGAGATCTGTCCAAGCAGGGCCAGGTAGAATCGCGTGAAGCTGTTGACCGCGTCGGCGCCGCCGTGGGCCATGATCGTCGCGCGGGCGCGGCGCATATAGTCGGCGTCTGGGTCGTGGCCGGTCAGCTTGAGGGCGAAATAGGCTTTGACGCAACCGCTGATCTCGGGCTTGCCGCCGGGATACATGGCCCAGCCGCCGTCGGGCAATTGCTTTTCGCGCAAGTAGGCGGCGCAATTGCGGGCGAGCTCGGAGTCCTCGTGGCCGAGAAAGGCCAAGAGCAGAATCGTCTCGCTTTCGAGGATCGAGTCGCCCTCGAGCTCGGCGCACCACGAGCCGTCGGCATCTTGCCGGTTCAGCAACCATTGCCGGGTGCGATGGATCGCCCGACGCACGGGCGCGGCCAGCGGACTAGCGGCGTCCGGCGGACTGGCAGCGTCCGGCGGCAATTTTGTCACGGTGTCGGCAACCGGCCGAGGCAACTTTTGCGCCAGCGACTGCTTCTCGACCGAACTCATGGCATCCCTTTCCAGGCGTTCGATATGGCCTTCCCTGACCACCCCCTAGGGGAGAGATCTTATAGAACGCCCCAGTTTATGACACGGCAAGCCCTTCGACAAGGGCAGTCAGGTCTGGCGCGCGGCGCAGAGCGGCGGCGCCGACGCATCGGACCGATCTTTCGCGGCGACCTCGAAGTGGAACTTGGGCCAAGAGTGGCGTCAGAACGGGGCCATGAGCGTGGCGACCGAGGTTAGAAAGGCGGTCCCGCTGTGCAACTTGCAAAGGGCTTGGCGACGGGCGCGGACTTGCACGAGAGGCGAACGATCACGGGGCAGGCGCACGGGATGACGATTTCGGAGGTTGGGCCTTTGTCGGGGCTTTCGCCTGGACCTCAAGTATGCGAGCTTGGATGTCCCTGACCAAGGCCGGGTTTGGGAGCCGCGCGGCCAACTCGATCGCCATCCGATAGTGCCCGATGGCCTCCTCGACGCGGCCCAACTCGACCAGGGCCTCGGCCAGGTCCATCCGCGCCTGGGTCGATGCCGGCATCAGCTCGGTCACCTTGGCGAACTCTCCCACCGCGTCCCGAAGGTTGCCGAGTTTGGCCAGTCCCGTACCGAGGTTGGCATGAGCCGCGGCGCAGTCTGGGTCGCACGCGATCGCTTGGCGGAAATAGGCGATTGCCTCGGGGATTCGGTTTTCGGACGCCAAGAGGAGCCCGTAGCTGACGCGCACCTGGGCATTCGTCGGGTCGAGGTTGATGGCGATTTCCAGATGCCTTGCCGCCTCGTCCATTTTTCGTTCGTTCAGCAGGAGAACGCCGAGGCTGCTTTGCGCCAAGGCATGGCCCGGGTTGCCCTCGACGGCCGCTCGAAAGTGAGCGATGGCTTCGGCCGTTGCTCCGCGCGCGACGAGCTGTTGCGCGAGATTGGTGTGGGCCAAGACGTTCTTCGGATCGCAATCCAAGGCGTGGTTCCACAGGGCCTCGCTGTCGTGCCAATGAGCGGTCTGACACCACGCCAAGACGATGAGCGCGGCGAACGCCGTCGGGGCGGCCAAGGCGCAGAGTCGGCGACATCGGGGCCACAGGCGCGCGGCATCCACGGCGGCCCAGGCCAGGACCATCGCCAGGCCGATCTGCGGGAGATAGGTGTAGCGGTCGGCCCGCGACTGAATGCCCACCTGCAAGAGGCCAATGACGGGGACCAGCATGCCCAAGTACCATAGCCAGCCGACGAGAAAGTAGGGGGCGCGGCGCCAGAGAATCACGGCGGCCACGGAGACGATCGCCAAGAGGGCGACGGCGCCCGCAAGTTGCCAAGCCGCGAAGCCCTCGACCGGATGAGGATAGAACGGCGAGAGTCCGGTCGGCAAGAAGAACTGGCCCAGGTAGGCCACGTAAGAAACCAGGGCGTTGCTGATCCGCTCGGGCATCGAGAGCCGTTCCAACGGCATGACGACTTTTCTCTGAGCAAGCACGGTCATGACGCACGAGCCGGCCGACAACACGAACAACGGGATCTTTTCGACGAGCAATCGCTTGGCCATGGAAGACCGGCCGGCGAGCGGAACAGGGGACTCGTCGCCGGCCGTCAGTCGCCGCAAGGGCCAGTAGTCGAGCAACAGAAGGACCAGCGGCAGTGTCACGAGCATCGGCTTGGCCATGAGCCCGAGCGCGTAAAGCACGATGACGGCCGCATAGCGTCCGACGGAGAAACGATGACGGACGTAGCCGACGTAAGCGGCCAACGTCAGGATGAAGAAGAGTCCGGAGAGGACGTCCTTGCGTTCGGCCACCCAGGCCACGGACTCGGCCCGAAGCGGATGGACGGCGAAGACGGCCGCCACGAACGCGCTGGGCCACAGGTTGCCGGTCATCGACCGGAGCACCAAGAAGAGCAGGACGGCGTTTGCCGCGTGCAAGATCACGCTGGTCAGGTGATGCCAGCCTGCGTCTAGCCCGTAGAGCTGGCAGTCGAGCAGATGCGAGAGCCAGGTGAGCGGGTGCCAGTTCGAGGCGTAAAAGCTGGTCATTGCCCAGCCGACGGCCCGCGCGCTCAGGCCGTGGACAACCGCCTGATTCTCGGCCACATAGAGGTAATCGTCATAGTTGACGAAGGAGTGCTGGATGGTTTGGCCGAAGACCAGCGCGACGGCGGCCAACAGCAAAGCGCAGATGCTCGCAACGATGGCGCGCTCACGTCCGGGCCGTTCCAGGCCGCAGGAATTTGGGTCCGCGAGACGCGGTTTCCCTTCGCGTGGCGACGGCACAACCGCGTTTTTTTTGTTGGAGCCGGCCTTGAGGCTTGGCGGCGGTTCGGCCCGTTTTGGTCTTCGACCCATGGCATTGCGAATGGTGGGGATAGGACTATACTACCGCCAACGCGGCGTCCGCGGTAGCCGATTCCACCCCTTCGGCATCCGCTGGGCGATGGTCCAAGCGTCTCGCTAAGTTCATGGGCGTTTTGGCCTTCGCGTTTGTGGGCCGCTCGACGGCCGTCCGGCGACGACGGGGCCGCTGGGCGGCGCATCAAACACTTAGAACCGTTTTGCAGGCGATGGCCGAGCGGGCGGGCAAAATGCTGACAGACGCCCCTTGGCGTTGCCAAGATTCCCTGCGAGAATGCGGGGGGGGGTGGTTGACTTTGACGGCCGGAAGGTCTTCCGAGGCCTTGGCCGGCATGGGGTGCTGGCCCGACGACGGATGTCTCCGTCTGAGGCTTCAAGCGGGCGGGACCGAGGCGGGCGTCGCGATGCAGCGGGGGCGTCGAGGGGCGTCCGATGAACAAGGCTGAAAACATCAAGAAACACCGCAGAACGCGACGATGAGCTAATGCCAACAGGGATAAGCAGTTAGCGTCACAGGCGCCCGTAGCTCAAGGGATAGAGCAGCGGATTTCTAATCCGCTGGTTGCAGGTTCGAATCCTGCCGGGCGTACTTTCAGACACGTTGTTGGTGTCGCGTCACTGAGCGTTCGGCCCGCCTCGTTGCGGTGGCCACACGGCCCGGGCGACCCCGTTCGGGCTTTGCTACGGAACGCGGACGGTGGTCGGGATCGGGCATGATGCCGGCCGGCGAGTCTTCGATCGCCAGCGTTTGCCGCGTGAGACGTTGAATCGCGTTCAGGGCGGCTCGCTCGCCACGGTCGCAGAAGGAAACGGCGATGCCGGCGGCGCCGGCGCGGCCTGTCCGGCCGATGCGATGCACATAGTTTTCGGCATCCGCGGGCAAGTCGAAATTGACGACGTGCGAAACGTCCTCGATGTCCAGCCCGCGAGCGGCGATGTCGGTGGCCACGAGGACCGACGGCTGCGGCGCCTTGAATCGGAGCAAGACGCGTTGGCGGGCCGACTGGGTCTTGTTGCTGTGAAAGGCATCGGCCGGAATTCCGGCTTTGACCAGGGACTTGGCGATTTTGTCGGCGCCGTGCTTCGTGCGTGTGAACACGAGCGTTCGGGTCCAGGGAGTCTCCTGGAGCCAATTTTTCAGGAGCGGCAGTTTCTGCGTCTGCGGGACAAAAAACACCGACTGGCGAATTGCTAGCACGGTGGTCGCGGCCGGCGCGACGCGCACGTCGACCGGATTGGTCATCCATTCGGCGGCCAGGGTTCGGATGGGCGGCGGCATCGTGGCCGAAAATAGCAGCGTTTGACGCTGACGGGGCGTCTTGGCGACAATGCGGCGCAGGTCATGGATGAAGCCCATGTCGAGCATGCGGTCGGCCTCGTCGAGGATCAGCGTCTCGACGTGCGAGAGGTCTACGAACCCTTGCTGCATTAGGTCGAGCAGTCGGCCTGGGGTGGCAATCAGCACATCGACGCCTTTATTGAGCGCCCGAACTTGGGGCGACTGGTTGACGCCGCCGAAGAGGACCGTTTGTCGCGCGGCGGTGTGGCGGCCGTAGGTCTGAAAACTTTCACAGATTTGCTGGGCCAACTCGCGAGTTGGGGCAAGCACGAGCGCGCGGATTTTGCGTCCTCGGCCGTCAACGCGGCACTCGGCGCGGCTCAGTCGGTGCAAGGTTGGCAAAGCGAAGGCGGCCGTCTTGCCGGTGCCCGTCTGGGCGCACCCGAGTACGTCACGTCCGTCGAGGATCGGCGGAATGGCGGCTGCCTGAATCTTGGTGGTGGTGTCATAACCTTGCGCACGCACGGCGCGCAACAGCGGCTCGGCAAGGCCGAGAGCTTCGAACTGCATCAATGCATCCTTCGGAACGGCGTCTCCAGCGAGCGCGGACCACGGCGGCCAGCCGGGGCATACAGGGCTTAGCACCCGACCTCACAATCGGTGAGGCCCTCTAGCATCGGGACTTCGGCGTAAAGACACGGCTTCGGCCGAGGGTGCAAGAGAGATCAAAGGCAAGCCGTAGGCGTGGAACGTCGCCCGCACCGCAAGGCCGGGCAAAGTGGCCGCTACAGAAGAAGCAAATGAACGCACGACGCAGCATAACATGCGTCGCTCTCGCACGTCGCGAACAGACCTATCATAGCACGCCAGCGCACCAGATGACAATTGCCGTGGGAAAACATTCAGCAACAATTGGTTTTTCCATTGGCGGGGAGGGAGCAACGGATTGGCCTGGGAATGCGTTGGCGGGGAGGGGTCCTGGCGTGCGGGGTGTTGACGCATGATACATCAGGTGATACACTTGTATCATGGCGACGGACACTACGCACGACCGAATCATCTCGGCAGCCACGGAAGTCCTTCTGACTCAGGGAGTTAGGCGGATGAGTCTGGCCGATGTTGGTTGTCGGGCGGGTGTGACGCGGGTCACCGTTTATCGCTATTTTGGTGACAAGCACGGGTTGGTTCGGGGCGTATGCCAGCGGATCGCCGCCATGTTTCAGAAGGCGGCCAAGGCTGGCCCCGACAGCTCGATGCGCGATCTGAACGCGCGGCTGAACCGGTTAGGAGAGGATCTGGGCCAGTTGTCGGGCAGCCTGCCAAAGTGTCTGGAAGAGATTCGGCAACTCTATCCCGAGGACTACCGGCAGTTTCGAGCCGCGCGGCAAGAGGCGATCGATCAGCTGTTTCAGCAGGCGCTGACGGCCGCCGCCCACGAGCAGACGCTCCGCGAAGGGCTCAACCTGGAGGTGCTCAAGGCGATTTTTTGGGCGGCCGTCATCGAGCTGATCGAGAATCCGGCAATCGCCTCGTCGAACATCTCGCCGGCCGAGGTGTTTTTCACCATCACCGATGTTTTTCGACATGGCATCCTCAAGCAATCGACGGAAGGCAATGGGCATGGCGAACACTAGGCAGCAACCGCTTGCGGGAATGCCGGTCGGGGCCGGCGCAGGGGGCCGAGGCAATGCGCCCAAGCGTTCGAGGTTGAGGGCACGGTATGCATTGGTGGCGGTCGGCGCGCTTGCGGTGGCGACGTTTTGGGGCTGTCGCCGGGCGGATCTGACGCCGCCGCCGATGGCCGTGCAAGTGGCGACGCTCAGGCGGGAGCCGGTCGTCTCGACGACTCGGTTTAGCGCTACGGTGCGCGAACGGCAGCGGATCGAGTTGTCGTTCAAGGTGCCTGGCACGATCGCGGCCCTGTTGCAAGTCGAAGGGCCTGATGGCCGTCCGCGCGACGTTCATGAAGGCGACGTGGTGGTGGCCCAGGGCGATCGGCCGTTGGTTCGATTGGACGATTCGGATTACCAGCGTCGGGTGGCCGGGGCGCGCGATCGTCTGGCGCAGGTTCAGGCGAAGAAGCGGGCCGCGACGGCCGCCGTCATCGCGGTTCGGGCGAACTTCGAGCGGATCAAGGCGCTTCGGGAACGCAACTCGGTGGCGCAACAGACTTATGACGACATGCTGGCGAAGCGTGATTCGGCGGAGGCGGAACTGGACGCCTCGCGACGTGAAGAGAGCGCCGCGGCCGTCGCCCTGCAACAGGCCGAGGACGACTTGGCGAACTGCTCGCTGCGACTTCCGCTGCCCAAGGCGGTCGTCTCTCGCAAGTTCATCGAAGGGGGCGAACGTGTGCCGGCCGGTCAGCCCGTGTTCGAGGTCATGGACCTTTCCCAGATGCGCATCGCGTTTGGGGTGCCGGATACGCAGGTGGGGCGTTTCCAGATTGGCCAACCGGTGACGGTCATGGCGGATGCCTTCCGCGGCCAACAGTTCACCGGTCTGGTCACCAAGACCTTGCCGGTCGCCGATCCGCGAACGCGCTCTTTCGGAATCGAAGTGAGCATTGACGATCCGAGAATGCTGAGGCCTGGGATGGTCGTGACGATCGTTCTCGGCCGAGAGGAGGAGATGGTTCTGGCGCCGATGACGGCTGTCCAGCGGGGCAAGAGCGACGACGACCTGTCCGTTTTTGTCGCCGTCGAGGAGAATGGCCGACAGGTCGCTCGGCGGCGGCACATCGTCATTGCGGGCGTTTATGAAAACCGGATCCGACTGGTCCTGGGCCACGGCAGCCAAGTGTCGGTCGGCGACACGGTCATCGTCACCGGCGCGTTCCGACTGGTGGACGGACAGGCCATTCGCGTGCTGGACGCGCCCAATCCGATTTCGGGGACGCTGCCATGACCACGTCGCAGTTTTTCGTTTACAAGCGTCCGGTGGCCTGGACGGCGTTGGCGGCCACGCTGCTCTGGGGCGGCGCCGCCTATTGGGCCATGCCGCAGCGTCACGACCCGATCATCCCCATCCGCATGGCGACGATCGTCACGATCTATCCCGGCGCGGACGCCGAGAAGGTCGAACAAGAGGTCACCAAGCGCATCGAGAACCAAGTCGGGCAGTGCGAGAAGGTCGAGAAGGTCTATTCGACAAGCCGGCAGAACCTGTCGGTGGTCTTTGTCGAGCTGTTCGATTCCGTCAGGGATACGGAGCAGGTCTGGCAGGATCTTCAAGGGCGTCTGGCGTCGCTCACCGACCTGCCGACGGTCCGAGGGCGGCCTGTCCACCCGATTATCGACAAGGACTTCGGCGAGACGGTCACGATGATGCTGACCATTTCGAGCCCGAAGGTCTCGGACTTTGAAATTCGGCAGCGGGCGAAGAACATCCGCACGGTGCTCGAGGGTTTTCGCCGCGAGCGTCCCGAGCGTTATCGTCGCGATCGGCTGACGGCCATTCTGGTCTATCCCAACACGGTTGGGCGTTCTTACGTGCTCTGGCTGGGCGAGAGCCTCATGCAGCGGCTCACCGAGAAGGGCCTGATCGAGGACGGTCAGATTGTCGAAGCGCCGAACACGGGCTGTCTCGATTTTCAACTGGTCAAGGGCAAGACGGACAACGACGTGATCCAGGAGGCCCTGCGGTGGGATCGGGACTCGATTGGCACGGGCATGTCGCATCCCGACATCTGGCCGGGCATCATCGTGCGTGATCTCAGGACGTTGGAGAAGCGGCTGGGCCGTTCGCGGATCGACCCGTTGGGCAGCGCGGACCACTACAGCTACCGCGAGTTGCTGCGGTTCGCCGATCTCATCCGCGACCGGCTCAAGCAATATCCCACGATCGGAAAGATCGACGAAATCGGCCGTCAAAAAGAAGCCATTTACCTTTATTACAGCAGCCGGCGATTCAGCGCGTTGGATCTCTCTCCCGCGTTGATCGCCGCGCAGCTCGAACGCCGGAACATCAACCTGCCCGGCGGCCGGGTTGAAACACCCGAGCAAAATGTCTTCGTGCATCCCAGCGGCGAGTTCACCAGCGAGCAGCAACTGGGCGAAGTCGTCATGGACGTTCGGGCAGGGTACCCGACCTACCTGCGGGACCTGGTCGATATTGTGCGCGGTTACGAGGACCCGCCGGGCGTGATGAACTTCCGCTCGGTGAAGGTCGATGCCGACGATCCGCCCGAGGCGAAGATGCCTGGCGCGTTGACGCTCGGCGTGCCGCGCGACGGCGAGGCGGAGACAGCGCTGCCAAAGCACTCGCGATTGCAGACGACGCGCGCCATCACGCTGGCGATTCGCCAGATCAAGGGGTCGCACATCGACGCGTTTGCGCGGGACGTGGAAGCGGCTCTGGCTTCTCTCCGCGGCATTCTGCCCGACGACTTGCGGATCGAGCGGACCCATGACGAGCCTCGGGAGGTGCGTGAGAAGATCGTGCAGTTCGATCGGAACCTGGTCGAGGCCGTCGTGATCGTCGTGCTGGTGGCCCTGCTGTTCATGGAGTGGCGCAGCGCGCTGTTGGTGGCCGTCTCCATTCCGCTGACCGTGGCGATGACGCTTGGCGTGTGCCAAATGCTGGGCATCGATCTGCAACAGGTGTCGATCGCCGCGATGATCATCGCGCTTGGTCTGTTGGTTGACGATCCGGTGGTGGCCGGCGACGCGATCAACCGCGAGATGGCCGACGGGCAGCCGCGTGACGTGGCCGCGTGGCTTGGTCCGCAGAAGCTGGCCAGGGCGATCCTTTATGCCACCGTGACGAACTGCGTGGCGTTTCTGCCGCTGTTGCTGATCAAGGGCCGCGTCGGCGACTTCATCTATTCGCTGCCGGTCGTCGTGGTCGCCTCGCTGGTGAGCAGCCGAATCGTGTCGATGACGTTCATTCCGTTGCTTGGCTACTACATTTTGCGGGGACAGCGCGGCTTCGAGGCGGCTGGCGAGACCACCGGTTTCCGAGCCGCCGTGGCAGCGACGTACCGGCGATTTTCCAGTTGGTGTCTCGACCACAAAGCGTTGACACTGGGCGTGGCCACGTTATTGCTGGTTTTGAGCGCGGCCATCCTGCCGATGGTCGGCACGGCCTTCTTCCCGAAGGACTTGCACAACGTGTTCAGCGTGAACGTCTATCTGGCGGAAGGCACGCCCATCCGTGAAACGCGGAACGAGGTGCTCGAAGTTCTCGACCGGCTGGAAAAGCTGGAGGGCAAGAACATCCGGGGCTACACGACGTTTGTCGGGCAGGGCGGCCCGCGGTTCTGGCTCTCGATTGTTCCCGAGCAGCGCGCCGACAACTATGCCCAGATTCTCGTGCACACGTTGGATGCGCGAGCGACCCGCGGCGTCGTCGAGCGGCTGAAGCGGGAATTGCCGCTTTCGGTGCCTGCCGCGCGCATCACGATCGAGGAGCTCGAAACGGGGCCGCCGATCGGCGTGCCGGTGCAAATCCGCCTGTTTGGCGACGACATCACGGAGCTTCGGCGTCTGGCCGCGGAAACGAAGCAACAACTGCGCGCAATTCCCGGAACGGACAACATCCACGACGATTGGAACGCCGAGGTATTCCAGTTGGTCGCCACGATCGATCCGGATCGCGCGAACCTCTCGGCCGGCATCACCAACGAGGATGTCGCGTTGCTTTTGCAGACTGGTCTGTCAGGGACGGCCGCCACGTATCTGCGCGAGGAAGACCGGCAGATACCGATCACGTTCCGGCTGCGGAGCGACGAACGGTCGCGCATCGAGGAGCTGAGCAGTCTGGACGTTGTCAGCGCGGCGACGAACGCGCGGGTGCCGATCAGCCAGATCGTCAAGTTTTCGCCCCAGATGGTGTCGCCGAAGATCTGCCGCCGCGATTTGCAGCGGTGCATCACCGTCAAGTGCGACACGCGGCAGGGCGTTCTGGCCAGCGAGGTGGTGCGGCAGATGCAGTCTCGGCTTGACAAGGCGTCGCGGCAGTGGCCGCCCGGCTATCGGTTCAAGTTTGGCGGCGAGTCTGAGGAGCAGGTCAAGGGGTTCAGCTCGGTGGCATTGGCGTTGGCCGCTTCGATGGTCCTCATCTATCTGGCGCTCGTGCTCCAATTCAACAGCGTCACGAAGCCGTTCGTCGTTTTCGTGGGGGTGCCGTTCGGACTGATCGGCGGAACGATGGGGCTCGTGCCGTTCGGCGTGCCGTTTGGCTTCATGGCGTTCCTCGGCGTGGCCTCGTTGGCCGGCGTCATTGTGAGCCACGTCATCGTGCTGTTCGACTATATCGAGGAGGCTTGCGAGCGCGGAGAGCCGCTGCGTCAAGCGGTGGTGGAGTCGGCCCTTGTGCGACTTCGGCCCGTGCTGGTGACCGTCTTGGCCACGGTCGGCGGCTTGATCCCGTTGGCGATCGAGGGGGGCCCGCTCTGGGAGCCGATGTGCTACGTTCAGATCGCCGGGCTGCTGCTGGCGACGCTCGTCACGCTGGGCATCGTGCCGGTGGTCTACGTCGCGTTCGTCGAGAATCTGCACGTGATCCGGTGGGCGCCCGAGAAGCGGGCTGTCCCGGAGCCGAGGAAGCTGTAATTTCCGGGAGCGACGAGCCAACGGCCTAAAGGTTGCCGATGGCCCGGCGAAGGCGCAGCTCGGCGAGCACGGCCTCGTAGGTGCTGTTGTAGAAGTTCGTGTACGTCTGCACGCGGAGCGTTTCGGCGTCGAGCACCTCGGTGTTGGTGCCCACCTGGTGCTGATAGCGGTCGCGGGCGACGCGGATGTTTTCATCGGCCTGGGCGGTGGCCTGGCGCGTCACCTCGACCCGCTGCAGCGCGGTCTGCAATTCGAGCCAACGTTGCCGCACTTCCAAGGCGATCATGGACTCGGCGTCGCGTCGCAGTCGGAGTACGGCCTGGGCCCGTTCGGACAAGGCCTCGGCCTGGTGCGACGTGCGGCCCGAGTCGATGGGCGTCCACTCGACGCCGACGGCGACGACGGCGAGGCCATTCGGATCGACATATTGATTTTGCTGGTAGAGGTAGCCGCCCATCAATGCGACCTGTGGGGCGTTCTTCGCTCGCAGGCTGGCCGCCTGGCGATCCAAGGCCCGCATCTGGGCGCCGAGCCCGGCGATTTCGGGCCGCGTGTTGAGCGCTTGTTGCGTCAATTCGTTGACGTCGCCCGGCACGGCCGTGCCGCCAAGTTCGGCGAGGTTCACGGGCTCATCGAGTCTGCGACCCAAGGCGCGGTTGTAGGCGGCAAAGGCGACTCGGAGGGTGTTTTCCGCTTGCAACGCTTGCTGCTGCGCGTCGGCCAGCGCGACCTGGGCCGCCAGCAGATCGTTGCGTGAAACCAGCCCGCGATCGTAAAAGCCGGCGACATCACGGTTGTGGGCGTTGAGGCTCGTCACCTTGGTTTCCGCCAGTTGAACGATCCGCGTCGCGCGCAGGGTGGCCACGTAGATTTCGGCGACGTTCATCTTCACATCCAAGACGGTTCGACCGCATTCGGCTTCGTTGGCTTTCAGGGCTTCGGAGGCGGCGTCGATGCCGTTGGAAATGCGACCGAACGTATAGAGCGGCTGATTCACCATCGCCTGAAAACCGGCGCCGTTTCGATTGAGGAACGGCAGTTCGGCCGTGCCAAGGACGGGGAGCGTGGCCACGAAGGTCGGCTGGTCGCTGAGCACGTAGTAGTCGCTCCCGAGCTTCATGGCCGGAAATCGCTCGGCTCTGGCGGCGCCGAGCGAACTTTCGGCTGCGCCGACGTTCC
The DNA here is from genome assembly GCA_039698035.1 of Thermoguttaceae bacterium. Classification (GTDB taxonomy): domain Bacteria; phylum Planctomycetota; class Planctomycetia; order Pirellulales; family Thermoguttaceae; genus JAJFUI01. The sequence continues at coordinate 118,916 of JBDKSW010000003.1, forward strand.
AGCGGCTGGCTTCGACACGCTGGTCGGCCTGGAGGGCGGCCAGCCAGGCATCGTCAAGCGTCTCGGCGTGTCGCATCGGCCCAGGCGGCGTGGGCATTGCCGCCTCGGGATTTGGGGCGTCTTGCGCGGGCCGTTGCAGCGGCGCATCGTAGGCGGCCTGAGGCCGAGGCTGTTGTCCAACGGCGGGGTCGGCCAGGCAGCCGAGTGGCAATACGGCAAGGACCACGACGAATTTTCTGACGGCAGCGGTAGACAGAAACATGCCCACTCCCCCCCAACGGCGAGGCAAGTCGGTTGGCACGAAACGAGGCGTTGCGCACCGATCCACTAGATGGCTTCGTCCGATGATACACACCGTGTTTAACGAACTTGCCGGTTGTGCCGACATTGCGGGCGAGATGCGCCACACCGGACAGGGCTGACGAGGTGGCGAAACACGCAAAAAGGGGAAACGCAGGCTAGCTGCGACCCCAAGGCAAGGCCGGGCGTTCGGCCGTGCGTGCGATGGAACATGTTGGCTCGCGACGGCTTCCGCGCGCGTCATTTGCGGACCAAGGCTTTCGCCGGCATCAGGAACGGGCTGCGTCCCTGCGTTTCAAGACGCCCGTCCACCACCAGGCGAGCAGCTTGGTGGTCAGCCGAGCGGCCATCGGATCGCAGCCCGGCGGAACGGGGGACGGGACGAACTCGACGATGTCGGCCCCGATCAGGCGGGCGTGCGACTCGACCATGACCGTGCGGATGACCTGCATGGTCTGACGCCATGAAAGGCCGTCGGGCTGGGGCGTGCCCGTGCTGGGGATGATGGACGGGTCCAGGCCGTCCACATCGATTGACAGATAGACGTCGCCTTCGAGGCGGCGGAGCGTCTCGATGACATCGGTCCACTGCTCGGCCAAGCGATGGGCGTAGTAGGTCGTAATGCGTGGGCCTTTGGTGGCGACCTGATGTTCCTCGCTGGTAAGGCTGCGAATGCCAACCTGCACGAGCCGGCAGCCGCGTTCCCAGAGGCGCCGCATGACCGTCCCGTGCGACCAATAGCGGCCCAGCAAACGATCGGCCAAATCGGCGTGGGCGTCCACATGCACAATCGTGACGCCGGCAAGATCTTCGGAGGCCTCGCGCCTTTCAACGTCGCAGCGATCGGGCGTAAGGCGGCCGGCCGGCGCGGCCAGCCCCGTCACGACGCCGTAGGTGACGCTGTGCTCGCCGCCAAGGGTCAGCACGAACTTCTTCGGGAGCGAACGAACGTGGTTCTCGACCGCGGCGAGGCACTGTTCCAGGTCGCCCTCGGGAGCGAAGGGGGGCAGGGCGTGGATTTTTGGACCGGTGGCAAACTCGACGCAAGTCTCCTCGTCGAAAGTCTCGACCTGAGGGCTGGCCTCGATGATCGCCCGGGGTCCGCCGGCCGTCCCCTTCCCGTAGCATACGGTTTTTTCGATCGGCAACGGCAGCAGGATCGCGTCGGCCTGCTCCAAACCGGGCGAAGGCAGGCCGAAAAGCTGGGTGTGATCCTGGGGCATCGGTGCGATCCTTGTGGGGTTGCCGTGGCCGAAGTGGAATGGACGGGGCAGCCACGGTCTGACGGATGGGCGGGCGGCGCCAACGGCCGCCAGCAGACCATATTTCAGGGCATGCGAGGCGGTCTGTCAAGGGCCGGCCGTCAGGGGCGAGCGGGGCCGGGAAAATGCGAAATCCCTGCAAGGTGTCGGCGCGGAGCGCGGTGAAGAAACCGTATGGTGCGGCGTAACCTACGTCGCTCCAACGAGATCCTTCGCTGCGATCAGAATGACGGGAGGCTTCAGCCGGTGCATCGAGCCCTGCTTTGCCGTTTTTCTGGGCAGCGAGGGCCAATGTCTGGCAACGCCCGGAAAGTCAGGTAGAATAGAAAAGTCGCTGTTTCGACGTTCGAGAGATCATCGCCGTAACGTCGGGCGACCAGCTCGCCTGGGACGGGTGCGGTCCGTGCCATTGCCGGCGGTTGACACGCCGCTCATCGAGACCGGATCACCGTGATCAAGCGTCTTGCGGACTCTCATTGAGGAGCATTATGTCCCACCGTCGCCGCCGATCCAAGAATTCGTCGCCGTTACGCGACTTCGTCACGGCCTGCTGGACGAGCCAAGTCTGCCGAGTGTTGGCGGGCGTTGTTGTTCTGGGCGGGGCGATTTTCGCCGTCTACGCTCCGTCGATGCACGGCGGATTCCTGATGGACGACGACAATCTGCTGACGGCCAACGCGTTGATTAGCTCGCCGAACGGTCTGTACCAAATCTGGTTCACCAACGAATCGCCCGACTATTGGCCGGTTTCGAACACGTCGCTGTGGATCGAGTGGCGTTTGTGGGGCAGCAACCCGACGGGCTATCACGTCACCAACGACCTGCTGCACGTGATGACCTGCCTGCTGCTGTGGCTCGTCTTGCACAGGCTTTCCATTCCGGGGGCCTTTCTGGCGGCGCTGCTGTATGCCGTCCATCCGGTGAACGTCGAGTCGATCGCCTGGATTGCGCAGCGGAAGGACGCCATGGCCGTGGTGTTTTTCATGCTTTCGGTGTTTGGTTTCGTCGAAGCGGAACTGCGGGGCATGTCCCGCGGGGCGTCGCAGGTCGGCGGCGTTCGAGGCGACGGTCTGAAAGCGTCCGGCGAGTCGTTTTATCCGCCGGGGGTTCTGCGATGGCATTTGTTTAGTCTGATCATGTTTGTGTTGGCCGTGCTGAGCAAGGGCTCGGCCGTGATTCTGCCGCTGGTGTTGGTCATCGTCATTTTCTGGCGACGCCGACCGAGTTGGCGCGACGGCGTCCGACTGGCTCCGTTTTTTGTGATTGCGGCGGCGCTGACGCTGGTGAACATCTGGTTCCAGACGCATGGCGGAGCGCCGGTTCGGCCCGGCTTCGGTCCGGTCAATCGCCTGTTGCAGGCTGGCGTTGTCACCTGTTTTTATCTGAACAAGGCGTTGGTACCGCTGAATCTGTTGTATGTTTATCCGCTGTGGAATATCGACTGGCGCGTCTTCTGGTGGTGGCTTCCCACCGTGGCGACAATCCTCATGACGGTCTGCATGGGTTTTTTGTCGCGGCATCGTCCGGCGTGGGGACGGCCCGTGTTCTTCGCGTGGCTGTTTTTCCTGGCGGCGTTGTTCCCGATGATGGGGTTCACGGACATTGCCTACATGCGATTTTGTCTCGTGGCCGACCATTACCAGCACATTGCCTTGCTGGGCGTGGTGACGCTGCTGGCCGCCGGCGCGCGGCTTTGGTACGACCGGACGCACGGTTTGTTTCGGGGGGCCGCCGTAGCAACGTCGGCGGCGGCCGTCGTTAGTCTGGCCGTCCTCTGCTTTCAGCAAAACGGGCTCTATAAAGACGCCAACACGCTCTATAAGGCGACCATCAAGAACAATCCCACTTGCGCGGTGCTCTACAACGAACTCGGTCGAATCGCGACGAACAATCGCAACTTGGCCGAGGCGGTGTTGTACTATGAGCAAGCCATTGCCGCATGGCCGGGGTATGCCGAGCCGCACAATAATCTCGCGATCGTCCTTGACCAGTTGGGCTACAAGAACGAGGCGGTCCGCCTCTTTCAGAAGGCGCTGATGTTGGGGGGAACGGACTATGGGTCTGCGCGCATGAATCTGGCGTCCATGTACGCCGCTTGCGGCCGGCTTCCCGAGTTGATGGCGCAATGCAAAGAACTGCTGCGTCAGAATCCCAAGAACGCCACCGCGCGTCTTCAATATGGCGAGGCGTTGATCGTTTCGGGCAAGGTGGATGAAGGGGTTGAGATGTTCAAGGGCATTCGGACGTATCACTGCGACAATTTCGTCAGCGAAAACGCCACCGGAGTGATCCTGTTCAAGGCCAACCGCATTCCCGAGGCCGTCGATGCTTTCCAGCGCGCCATCCAATTGAACCCGGCCTTTCTGCCGGCGCGTATGAGTCTGGCTGCCATTTATCGCAAGCTGAACCGGACGGCGGACGCACTCAAGGAATATGAAGCGGTTGTTTGTCAGAGCACCGACAGGCCGGAAACGATCGACGCCTACCGAGGAATCGCCGAGATCGATATTGCGGAAGGGCGAATCAACGGAGGCATCGCGATGGCCAAGAAGGCGGCGAGTCTTGCCCGATCGAAAGACGACCAAGCGTTGGCGACCGAAATTGAGCTGTGGATCGACAGTTGTCAGCGGGCCAAGAAATCGAAGTGATTTTGTCGCCCGCCGGGTCAGCCGTCTTGCATGTTTGGCGGCCGGCCGCACGGCGGTCTCGTCCGAGGGCCGAGTGGAGGGGGTGGCACGGCGGCTTCCAGGACTGGACTTGCGTGGCGGAAAGCGATTTTTCGCTTCGCTTGGAGGGACGGCGTCCCCGGCGTGGCCTTTGCAGCCGCGCCGTCCTTGTCGCCGGGGCCCGAGCAACGCATAATGGGCCGTATGTCCGCCCCATTCGATCCGTATCTTCAGTGGCTTGGAATCCGCGAACCGGAGCGGCCGCCGAATCATTACCGGTTGCTGGGCGTGTCGCCGTTTGAGAATGACCCGGTCGTGCTGAGCAACGCGGCGGACCGGCAGATGGCCCACGTGCGAACCTTCCAGACCGGCTTGCATTCGGCCGAGTCGCAGCAGTTGCTCAACGAGTTGGCGAGGGCCAAGTTGTGCCTGCTTAGCCTGGATAAAAAGGCCGCGTACGATGCCGAGTTGCAGGCAGCGATTTCTGGCGTGGCGTCGGAATCCGCCACGGGCGAGTCGGCCGCGTCCGAGTTGGCCGGGGATACCGAGGCGACGGCGTCGCCGGGCGTTTTGCTGAGGACGCCCGTTGCCGCGTCGAGGCCGAAGGCGGTTGCGCCGCCCACGAGGAGCCCGTTCGCGGTGACCGTGATGCTGTTGCTGCTGACCCTGTTGGCGATATTGCTGGGACTGGTTTTGCTGTTGCAAAGCTTGGGCGCGCTGCGACGTAATCTGAACGAACACCTGGGCGCTCCATCGGTCAGCGTCGAGATGGGAGGGCCGGTCCTCACCGAGCTGACGCCCCCGGCGATCCGGACCGCATGATGGGCAGCGACATCACGCCTTGGCTTCATATCGTCCTGCACGAGCCGGAGATTGCCGAGAACACGGGCAACATTGGCCGCACATGCACGGCACTCGGGGCCAAGCTGTGGCTCGTGCGACCGCTTGGATTCCGCATGGAAGAGCGACGGCGGCGGCGTGCCGGCCTCGACTATTGGCAACACCTCGCGTGGCAGGCCGTCGACAACTGGTCGGCGCTCTTGGCACAACTGCCGGAGAGCCGCCTGTGGTTTTTCACGAAACACGCGAGTCGCGAATACACCGACGCGGCGTTCGCGCCGGGCGATGGGCTCGTGTTTGGCGGGGAATCGCGAGGGCTGCCGGCCGCGATGATCGAATCGCACGCGGATCGTTGCTTGCGGATTCCGATGAACGCGGAAGTCCGCAGTCTGAACCTGGCCGTCAGCGTGGCCGTCGCGGCCTACGAAGCGCGGCGGCAGTCGGTCGCCATGTGAGGCGAGCCTGTTTTTGGGCTCTTGACCCTCGGCCTGGTCCAAGCGACAATCAGCCGGCGTTCGGAACGGGCGACCGCGTTCGGCGGCCATCCGAATGTCACATGCGGTGGAGACGGTTTGTGCACAAATTGGTTCTGATCGCGTTGGCCGGCGGCATCGGCACCTTGGCGCGCTACGGGCTGGGCGGCTTGGTGCAACAAGGCTCGGGCAAGCTGTTCCCTTGGGGCACGGTGGCGGTGAATCTGCTCGGCTGCCTCGCTTTCGGGCTGCTGTTCTCCGCGTTGGAGGAGCGCCGGACGATGTCCGACCAGGTTCGGACGATTTTACTGGTGGGATTCATGGGGGGATTCACGACGTTTTCCACGTTCATGTTCGAGACCCGGAGTCTGATTGCGGACGCGCAGTGGCTGCCGGCCGTCGGCTATTTCACGTTGCACAACGTCGGCGGTTTCACGGCCATGGTGGCGGGCATGGCCTTGGGTCGCTTGTTGTAAAGAGACGGCCGTTCTCAGAACTAGGAGGCGTGCGATGCGATTGCCCGAGGAAGCCGAACTGCTGCGACTCTTCATTGGCGAAAGCGACCGCTATCAGGGCAAGCCGCTGTACGAGGCCGTGGTTCTGCACGCCCGCAAGCGCGGCATGGCCGGGGCGACGGTCCTCCGCGGCATCATGGGCTATGGGGCCGACAGCCACATGCACACGGCGAAGATTCTGCGTCTGTCGGAAGACTTGCCGATCATCGTCGAGATCGTGGACACGCCCGATCGAATCGCCGAATTGCTGCCCGAGCTGGACGCAATGATGAACGAGGGCCTCATGACGCTGGAACGGGCTCGGGTCATCGTGTATCGGCAAAGCCGGCCGACGAGCGCGTCGTGACGTCCGGCGGCGGCTAGGCCGTCTGCAATCGGGCGGCGGCCAACGTATTGTGCAGAAGCATGGCGACGGTCAGAAGGCCGACGCCGCCTGGGACGGGCGTAATGCGGCCGGCAACTTGCTTGACCGCGTCGAAGTCCACGTCGCCGGCCAAGCCGGTCTCGGTGCGATTCATCCCGACATCGATCACGACGGCGCCTGGCTTGACCATGTCGGCCGTGACGAACCTTGGCTGACCGATGGCCACGATCAGGATGTCGGCGCGGCGAGTCACGGAGGGCAAGTCGCGTGTGCGGCTGTGGCACACGGTGACCGTGGCGTCGCCCGCGGCACCGCGTTGCATCAGGAGGATGGCCATCGGCTTGCCGACGATGTCGCTGCGGCCAACGACCACCACGTTTGCGCCGGCCGTGGCGATGTTGTTGCGTCGCAGCATCTCGACAATGCCGTGCGGCGTGCACGGGAGGAACCGTGGGCGGCCCTGGACGATGCGGCCGACGTTCTCGGGATGAAAGGCGTCGACATCCTTCATGGGGCTGACGGCTTCGAGGACGCGGCGTTCGTCGATTTGCTTTGGCAGCGGCAATTGGACGAGAATGCCATGGACGGCCGGATCGCGATTCAGCCGATCGACCCATGCGAGCAGTTCGTCGGTGGTGGTCTCTTTCGGCAGCCGGAGCATTCGGCTGGCAATGCCGGCTTTTTCGCAAGCCTTCTCTTTGTTGCGCACGTAGACTTGGCTGCCCGGATCGTCGCCGACGAGGACGGCGGCCAGGCAAGGCGTGACGCCGGTTTGCTTGACGAAGGCGGCCACGTCGTCGGCGGCTTCGGCGCGGAGTTGTTCGGAGAGGGACTTACCATCGAGAAGCGTGGCGGTCATGGCGATCTTCGGTCGATTGAGTAGGAGAGCGAGGCCAGGCGCAACGGTCTGGGCGAGCCTGGTTGTCCGGCAAGGCGTCGTGTTGAAATCGCGGCACCGCGCAAACGCAAACCGGCGGCTGGCGGCCGCCGGCAATTGTTGCACCGGAAAAGACAATGCGAGGGCGGCCGCGGCTTATTGAGCGGCTGCTTCGACGACCTGAATGCGACGGCCGCCGCGATCGAACTTGACGTAGCCGTCGATCAGGGCGTACAGCGTGAAGTCGCTCCCCTGGCCAACACCGCTGCCGGGGTGAAACTTGTTGCCGACCTGACGGACGAGGATATTGCCCGCCTGAACCTGCTCGCCGCCGAACCGTTTGACGCCGCGCCGTTGGGCATTGCTATCGCGACCGTTCCGGCTGGAGCCTTGTCCCTTTTTATGTGCCATAGATCACCACGTGAAATCGGTAGTGGGGCAGGCGTCTGGCCTGCCTTGGCGGAAATTCATCCGCCTGACGAATGCCTTGGCAGACCGAGGGTCCACCCCAAGGAATCACTCTTTTTAGCGGTAAACCCACTCGTAGTCAACCCCGCCGGGCACTCCGTAGCGGATTTCCTCCTCGTGCTCGTAAAACTCGTCTGCCGGGCGCCAGAAATTGAGTTTGAGCGTTTTGCGGTAGAGCCGCCGACCGCTTGCGACCTGCCCCTTTTTGCTTTCGCCCGGGACATCCTTCCAGCGGTAGGCGTTCGTCAGACCCGAGACGTAGATTGAAAAGCGAACGATTCGGGGGTCGATGTCTTCCCAAGTGGCGATGCCCCAGAGGGTTTCGTCGACGGCAATTTCACGACACATCTGGACGGTGGTCAAGAACTTGCGGTTTGGGTCTTCCCGCTTGCGGATGGCGAGCATCGCTACGGGAATGACTCGATCGGGATAGACCTTGGTGAAGCCGACCTGCTCCTTCATATGCTGATGGCCCTCGAGCAAAAACTCGGGGGCGAATCGGACGGGGCGATCCTCCATCTTCACCTGGTAAAGCTGTTTTTTATCGAACGTCTCGTATTGCAGATCGACGTCCTGGACAGGATGCATCACCTTGCCGGTATTGGTGACTGAATAGACGATGTACCAGATCGGCTTGCGTTGCATCAGGCCGCTGGGCTGCGGAACGTCCACCCAGATCATCCGCACCGGCTTGAATTGAATGTCGAGGATGAAGATGTCATGCCGGAAGGGGACATCCTTGGCCCAGTCGAGCTTGGGATCGGCCGTGACCAGCTCTGTCACATCGTGGCGGCTGACGGACTCGTCCAGCGCGCGCATTGGATCCACGGACTTCATGACGCCCGGCGCCAAGGGACGGTAGGGGGACCTTGTCGAAGGCGTTCGGGCGGCCGGCTTGGCGACCGGCTCTTTCGAGGCAGCGTTCTGAGCGTGTGCCATCGGACACGCGCAAAACACTAGCGCCACCGACCAGAGCAAGAGAGACGTCGGGCGATTCATCGAGAGACTCGCTGGTGTACTTTGCGCAACCCCTACTGGTTGCTAGTCCAAGTATAGTTGCCGCAATCGTGAAACGTCAAGTCGCGGCCACCCCCCGTTGGAACGACAGTGTCGTCCGACGCCCTCGGCGGGACCATCTGCTTGATCTTTCGCGTCATGGCAACTATCATCGAGGTATTGCGGCTGGCGAATCTACGGACGGCGCCGGTAGCCAGGCAATTCTTACGGATCAGGCAGGAGTGCATTCCCATGTCTCGCGCTGTTGTTGTGCTGGTCGGGGGGCTGTTGCTATTTCAAGCGGCCCAGGCATCCGCCCAGGACGTTCTGAGTCAGGCCTATGGGCTGGGCGTTCACGCCTACTTCGCCAGTGACTACAGTCGGGCCTACGAGCAGCTGACCTCCGCGATTGATGGCGGATCGAAAGACCCGAGGGCATTCTATTTTCGCGGATTCGCCTACATGAAGCTTGGGCGTCCGACCGAGGCCGCGACGGACTTCCGCAAGGGGGCCGATCTGGAAAGCAAGGACGTCAACAACTTCTTCAACGTTGGCAAGTCGCTTGAACGCGTGCAGGGCGCTGCACGTTTGGAAGTCGAGAAGTATCGCACGGCCGCCCGCATGTCGGCTTACGAGCAGACGGAGCGTTTGCGGAAGGCCCGGTACGAAGCGCTGCGACGCGAGGAATCTCGGGTATTGCGAGAGCAGTCGCAAGGATCGGAGGGTCGACCGAAGGCAGGAAGCGGCAACGCGGTTCCGCCGTCTCCGGCACCGGGCGATGGCGCCAATCCGTTCGGCTCGGACGAATCCGAGGCCCAACCTGGGGACAACAGCAACCCGTTTGGCGACGCACCGGCCGAAGAACCCAAGGGCAAGAAGAAGGGGGGCGGCGTCGCGGGCTCGGTTGGCCGCTCGATCGGCAAGGGCATCGCCGGCGAAGAAAAGAAGCCAGGCAAGGACAAGCCGGCGGACAAGAAAGCGACGGACAAGTCGAAGAAGGCCGAAAAGGCCCCCGCGGAAGACGACCCATTCGGCGAAGCGCCGGCCAAGGATTCGTCCGAGAAAAAGCCCGCTGAGAAGAAACCGGCCGAAAAGAAGGCTGACGAAAAGCCGGTAGACCCGAGCGATCCGTTCGGGCCGTGATGGCGAACCGGCCGCATGGGCGGCCGGCGCGCATGTCCAGACGGTTTCGCCGCATCTTGATTTTTGTTGCGGCAGCCCCTCGCTACGTTGTCTGTTGCCGGAGGGAGCGACTTCTTCGAGTCGCTGCGGAATTGCGCGTCTGTCGGGTCTTCGGCGGAATTGGCGAGCTGGGCCGCCACCGCATCGTGGCGCCCGTCGCAGTTCGCTGAGCCGCACTCTTGCTCTCCTGGCGGATGCCCTCGGCGGCCCTTGACACGGCAAGCGAACCGGCAACAATGAGCCGGCATTTTTTCCACGAGACTTTCAAGGAGCCCGCAAATGGACGACATGACTCTGACGCAAGCCAATGCGGCGTTGGCCGCGGCCCTGAAAAAGGCGCAGGAAATCGGCGTGAAGATGAATATCGCCGTGGTCGATGTCGGCGCCAATCTCAAGGCGTTTGCGCGCATGGACGGCGCGTGGCTTGGCTCGATCGACATTTCCATCCGAAAGGCTCGCACGGCGAGATTTTTCGACATGAACACGGGCGAGCTCGGCAAGCTTTCGCAGCCGGGCGGTTCGCTGTTCGCGATCGAGCATTCGAACGGCGGTCTGATCACGTTCCCTGGCGGCATCCCGATTCGGAATGCGGCCGGCGTCGTCATCGGGGCGATCGGCGTTTCAGGCGATCGGGTCGAGAACGACCACGCGGTTGCGACGGCCGGCGCGGCCGCCATTGCAGGCGAAGTCTAGTGGGACCGTCAGGCGTCGGATCGGGCATTGGGACCGGATTTTTTGAAAAAGTCTGCGACCGAATCGGGCTGGAAGACGCGTTTTCTGGAGAAATTCCCCTCACGCGAGTGGTTTTCCTTGTTCCAGAAGGCGTCTTTGGTTCCTTTTTGCACATTCCCCGTTGCATCCAATGGGGAACCTGTTATGCTACGTACGAACCAGTGGCAGCCGTTGGGGGCTGTCCTCGGGGAGCGAGGGCTTTTTCAGGAAGACCCACGAGACCCGTTCCGTTTCCGTAGGCGCGATGCCAACCAAATTGGGTATCGCCGAAGAAGGAGTTTTTGAGGGATGTCGAAGAAACTGTTTGTTGGCGGGTTGAGCTGGGGCACGACGGACGATGGTCTGCACGGCGCCTTTTCCCAATTTGGTGAAATCGTCGAAGCCAAGGTCATCACCGACCGCGAAACCGGCCGTTCGCGTGGATTCGGGTTTGTGACCTTCGCCAACGACGAAGGCGCGACGAAGGCCATCTCCGAGATGGACGGCACCGAGTTGGACGGCCGCACCATCAAGGTGAATGAAGCCGAAGACAAGCCGGCCCGGACCGGTGGCGGCGGTGGACGCGGTGGATACGGCGGTGGTCGCGGTGGCCGTGGCGGCGGACGCGGCGGGCACGGCGGCGGTCGCGACGACTGGTAATCGCTTCGGCATTGCCGGACACAGCGCCAGTTTTTTTGACGTTCCATACCGACAGCTTCGCGTTCCCAGGGGCCCTGGGAACGCGCGGCTTGGTCTTTTCATCACGACGCAGCCCGAGCGTTTTCTCTTGGCTGTGCGGGGCGTTAGCTTTTTTCATTGCCCACCGCGTGCGGCGCTGGACATGAGGCGCGACCATCCGAGCGGGTTGGGTTGATCCGGCGTTTGGCGGGCCGTTGTTGCTCTCAGCCATGTGGCGGTCGCGCCTCCAGGTCGTTTTCAGGTTCCTGGCGGCGTCTCGCATTTCCTCAGGTGCGATGCGCCCTGCGCAATTTGCCGCAAAAAAACGGCAACAAATCTTGCGCGCGCTGACAACCGGTTGTCACTGGCATTGGCTAAGCTTGCCGTGTCATGAAACTGATCGATCAGCGCACGGCGAACGGTTCGCGGTATTTCAGCCAATTGGCCAACGCAGCCAACTGGAGCGGCGTCCGCGATCACACGCTCCGGTTGCCGGGCGTCAAGATCGCCAATTGCGTCGAGCCAGGTCCAGCGGACCCGTGGCTGGATTTCTTTTTCCGCGGCCATCGATTCGTGATTCACGGCCGGCAGCAGAGTCTCCATCTGTTTGTTGACGATCCGCAGTGCTCCGATCTCATTCTGTACCAGGTCGGGCGGCATTTCGAGCAGCTCGCGCAAGAGGCCGACGAGCGTTAGAGCGTTTTTGGATTCAGGGCAGCAGATGCCAAACTCGCTCTAGCGGGTCGTGGGCGGGCGGGAAGCCGTCGTGGGGCCGCCGGTCTTCAGCGTCTCGGCCACTTGTTGTTTTAGGTCGGGCTGGACGGCGACGGCCAGGTCAAAGTTTTTTTGGGCGGCCTGGATGTCGCCCTGTTTCAGGTGGACCATCCCGCGACCGTACAAGGCGTTGGCGTAGCGTGGTTGCACGGCGAGCACCCTGTCGAAGTCGGCAGAGGCGGCCTTCAAGTCGCCGGTGGAGACCAGGGCCAAGCCGCGTTGGACATGGCACCAGTGTTCGTCGATCCAGCGGGCCGGCTTCTCGCGGAGTGCGGCGTTGAAATCGGCGATGGCTCCTTGGAAATCGCCCAACAGGCGTTTAGTCTCGCCACGACCTTCCAGCCCGTTGGCATCTTTCGGCAGGATTTCCAGACCGCGGTCGTAGTCGGCCAGGGCGTTCTCGAGATCGTTGTTCCAGCGGTACTCGCGTGCCCGATCGATCAGGTACACGCCGTTTTTCGGATTGAGGTCGATGGCCTTGCTGAAATCGGCCAACGCGGCCTGCTGGTCACCGCGGTCAGAGAGGCAGAGCGCGCGATCGTAATAATAGCCGGCGGTGTTCGGATCGATCTCGATGGCCTTGTTGAGATCGGCAATTGCGCCTGCGATGAAATGGAGTCGGCGGCGGAGCCAACCGCGATTGTCGTAGGCGCTGGCGTAGTAGGGGTTCAGCTCGATGGCCTTGGTGTAGTCTTGGTCGGCGCCGCGATTGTTGCCGAGTTCGGCCCGGACATTGCCGCGTCGGTTGAATGCCTCGGCGTTGCCGGGGTCGAGGCGAATCACCGCGGTGAAGTCAAGTTCGGCGGCCTGCTTGTCGCCACGGGAATCGTGGTCGATGCCGCGGCTCATGTAATCCTGGGCATTCAAGGCCTCGTCGGCGTGGGCCGAGCATGCCAAGACGAGCAGCAGATTCAGGGCCAACAACGCGGACAGCAATATCTTGGAGTGGCACATCGGCGTATTCCTTTCTGAGCATTGGCCTGCTGTGAAGATGACGCTTCGGATGAATGGTAGCGCGAAGATTGCGGTTTTCAACGCCGGGGAAATGCCGAGGGAAGGTTTCGGAGAACGATTCGGTCTGCGCGATTTCGCGCCGCTTGACGGCGGGAGGCTGGATTGTTAGTCTGTGGGGCATACTGGGGATGGGGAATTTGGCGCCATTTATTTCGTCGATGGAGGACCCGCTGCTATGTCCGACAAGCAACCGCGAGCGGTTGTTGTGACCGGAGCATCCACAGGCATTGGCAAGGCATGCGCCTTGGCGTTGGACCGGTGGGGTTGGCGTGTTCTGGCGGGCGTTCGGTCGGAAAAGGCGGCGGAGGAGTTGCGTGCCGCGGCCTCGGATCGGCTGACGCCGCTGATGCTTGATGTGACGAATCGCGAGCAGACTGTTGCCGCGACGGAGACGACCACCAAGATCGTCGGCGAGGCGGGCCTGGCAGGGCTGGTCAACAACGCGGGCGTGGTCTTTCCGGGTCCCGTGGAACTTGTGCCGCTGGATGCGTGGCGTGCGCAATTCGAGGTGAATGTCCTCGGCACGGTCGCCATGACGCAGGCATTTCTGCCGTTGTTGCGCAAGACGCCTGGGCGAATCGTGAACATCAGCTCGGTCAACGGCGGGATGGCCATTCCGTATATGGGGCCGTACTCGGCATCGAAATACGCGATCGAAGCCATCACCGACGCCCTGCGCATCGAGCTTCGGCTGTTCGGGGTCCAGGTGGCGGCGGTCGAGCCGGGGCCGATCGACACACCAATTTGGCGAAAATCGTTCAGCATGGCGGATCGCATGTCGCAGGACGTGGATCCGGCCGCCCTGGGGCTTTACGAGGCGGACCTGGATGCGATGCGCGAGGTGGTCGCCAAGTCCGCGCGGGGCGCAAAACCGGTGGAGCACGTAGTGCGTGCCGTGGTTCACGCGCTGACGTCCCCTCGCCCAAAAACGCGGTATTTCATTGGGTATCAGGCCAGAATGCCGTTCAAGCTGTTCAAGATGGCGCCCGATCGGTTGCGTGACTGGCTGATTTGCAAGGTGGCCGGTCTCCGTTGAGCGGAGCGCGGCCAAGTCCTCGCAAGGTGTCATTCTGGGCGTGGCGAAGAATTCTTGTCGCGCGGCGAAACCTGCGTTGCTCCAACGACATCGTTCGCTGCGCTCAGGATGCGTAGCCGCCGGCGCCGTGCATCCTTTGGCGGCGATGCCGCACACCGCTTGCAGTTTTTCTGGTCCCGGCCAAGCGGCCCCCTTGTGAACCGTGGGGCGGAAGGCGAAACTGTTGGACGGCGGCAATCCTTGGACGGCGACGGGATGCGGTCGTGTCACGGGTTGGTGGTCCGTGCGGGGTTGGGCCGCATCCGAGCGGCCTTGGCCGCGTTGAAGAACGAGGCAACGGCATCGCGACGCAGGGGCTGGCGTCTCATTGAACAACGAAACCTTGGAGGATTTGAAGATGGCCGCGCAACATGGGAAAGTCGCCTCGTTGAACCGGTTGATTGGGTCGCTGCCGAAGGTCGGCATTCGGCCGGCCATCGACGGACGTCGCAAGGGCATCCGCGAGTCGTTGGAAGGCCAGACGATGGGGATGGCCCGAGCCGCGGCCCGACTGATCGAGGAGAACCTGAAGCACGCTTGCGGAGCGCCGGTCGAGTGCGTGATTGCGGACACGTGCATTGGGGGCGTCGCCGAGGCGGCTTGCGCCGCGGAAAAATTTGCCCGGGAGGGGGTGGGCGTTTCGTTAACCGTTTCGCCCTGCTGGTGCTACGGTTCGGAAACGATGGACATGGACCCGCTGCTTCCGAAGGCGGTCTGGGGATTCAACGGAACCGAGCGGCCCGGGGCGGTCTATCTGGCGGCCGTGTTGGCGGCACACAACCAGAAGGGCCTTCCGGCTTTTGGCATCTACGGCCGGGACGTTCAAGACCACAACGACACCGAGATTCCCTCGGACGTGCGCGAGAAGATGTTGCGGTTCGTCCGCGCGGGGCTTGCGGCGGCGACCATGCGAGGGAAGTCTTACCTGTCGCTGGGCGATGTGTCGATGGGGATTGCGGGCTCCGCGGTCAACCATGACTTCTTCGAGCGATGGCTTGGAATGCGTGTCGAGATGGCCGACATGGTCGAGATCATCCGCCGCATTGAGCGCAACATCTTGGACTTGGAAGAGTTCGATCGCGCTCTGGCGTGGACCAAGGCGAACTGCAAGGAAGGCGAAGATCGGAATGGTCCGAAGAGCCGGCTGTCGCGGCCGGAACAGGAGCGTGTCTGGGAGTGGTCCGTCAAGATGACGATGATTGCTCGCGACATGATGGTCGGCAACCCGCGACTGGCCGAGTTGGGATTTGGCGAAGAGGCGCTTGGACGGAACGCCATTGCGGCCGGCTTCCAGGGGCAACGGCATTGGAGCGACCATCTGCCGAACGGCGATTTCATGGAAGCCATGCTGAATTCGTCGTTCGACTGGAACGGGATTCGAGCGCCGCACGTCTTTGCCACGGAGAACGACAGTCTGAACGGCGTGGCCATGCTTTTCGGCAACCTGCTGACCTGCACGGCTCAGGTGTTCGCCGACGTGCGAACGTACTGGAGCCCGGCGGCGTTGAAACGGGTCGCCCATTACGAGCCAACGGGCGTGGCCGCGGGCGGGATCATCCATCTGATCAACTCGGGCGCGGCCGCACTGGACGGCACGGGTTGCCAGACGATCGCGGGGCAACCGGCCATGAAGCCGTTCTGGGACATCAGCGAAGCCGAGGCCCGGGCGTGTCTTGACGCGACGACCTGGTGTCCGGCCATCACGGAATACTTCCGCGGGGGCGGATTCTCGTCGCATTTTGTCACGCGCGGCGGAATGCCGATCACGATGTCGCGGCTCAATCTGGTGCACGGTCTTGGGCCGGTGCTTCAGTTGGCCGAGGGGTGGACGGTCGAGTTGCCCGCAAAGGTTCACGAGACGTTGGACCTGCGGACCGACCCGACGTGGCCGACCACTTGGTTCGCGCCTCGGCTGACGGGTCGCGGAGCGTTCACGGACGGCTACTCGGTGATGAGCCATTGGGGCGCCAATCATGGGGCGTTCAGCTACGGCCACATCGGAGCCGATCTGATCGCGCTTGCTTCGCTGCTTAGAATACCGGTGTGCATGCACAACGTGGCGGAGCAGGATGTCTTCCGGCCCACGGCTTGGAGCGCCTTCGGCACGGACGGGTTTGAGGGGGCGGACTTCCGTGCGTGCCAGAACTTCGGCCCGCTTTATGGATAGTGGCCAGGACTTTTTTCACGCATGGCAAGCGGGCGAGTGCCCGAGGGCGGCATGAGTTGCGTTGGCGAGCGACGAGCGTCGCCGTCATGGATGTCGCCCAAGCCTTCGTCACGCAGGAGACCGCGAGATGATTTATCGGAAACTGGGGTCCTCGAACATCGAGGTTTCGACGGTCGCCTTCGGCGCTTGGGCCATTGGCGGCTGGATGTGGGGCGGGACGGACGAGCGCGAGGCCGTCGACGCCATTCATGCGGCGCTCGATCACGGCATCACGCTGATCGACACGGCCCCGATCTACGGTTTCGGCCACTCCGAGGAACTCGTGGGCCGGGCGCTCCACGATCGCCGGGAGAAGGCGGTCGTCGCGACGAAGTGCGGCATGGTCTGGGATCGGCAGGAAGGCGAGTTTTTTTTCCACTCGAGCCTGGAAGGAATGACCTTTCGCGAGTCCGAGAAGAAAATTTACAAGTGCCTGCGGCCCGACAGCATTCGCGCCGAGTTGGAGCAGAGTCTGAAGCGGCTCGGCATGACGCACGTCGATCTCTATCAGACGCATTGGCAGGAGGGAACCACGCCCATCGCCGACACGATGGCGACGCTTTTGAAGCTCAAGGACGAGGGGAAAATCCGGGCCATCGGCGTCTGCAACGCCAACCTGATACAACTGGCCGAATACGGTGCGATCGACACCGATCAGGAGAAGTTCAGCCTGCTGGACCGCGACATCGAGCGGGACGGGCGGCTCGCCTACTGCCGGCGTTCGGGGATCGGCATGCTGCCGTACTCGCCGCTGTCCAATGGGCTGTTGACGGGCACGATTCGGCCGGATCGGCAGTTTGGGTCTGGCGACCTGCGGCGTGGAAATCGGCGTTTTACGGCGGCCAACATCGAAAAAGTCAACGGGATGCTGGAGCAGCTTCGCCCAATCGCGGAGCAGCACCATGTTAGCACGGCGCAACTTGTGATTGCGTGGACCGTCTCGCAGCCCGGCGTCACGTCGGTGCTCTGCGGCGCGCGCAACGCTCGGCAAGCGATAGAAAACGCGGCGGCCGGCAACCTGGCTCTCTCGGCGGAAGAGCTGGACACGATTGGCGCGACGGTTCACGTGTAGGAAGGGACCGCATGCCGAGCCGTTCGCGGCGTGCCTGCAAATCGACCTGCAACGCAAGGGAGTTTCGGTGATGACACAACCTGGCGCCAGCGACAAGATTGCCGTCACGCTCCATCTTCCGCCCGAAGTGGCGGCGCGGCTGAAGATGGCCGCGGAGCTGCAAAAACGGCCGGCGGTGGACTTGGCCGTCGAACTGTTGGACCGCCACCTGCCGCGTGCGCCATCGAAGAAGGGGAGCATCCCGTACGCTTGAGGCGTTTTCGCCGATGATCGAGCGGTTTTCTGCGATCCCCGACCTGACCGCTTGTCTGGAGGCGCTGCTTGCGCAGGTGCCGGCGGGGCGTGTGACGACGTGCGGCGCGTTGGCCGAGGCCCTGGGCAATCGGATCGCGGCGCGCTGGGTTGGCCACTGGGCGCTGCATCACCCGCACGACGCCGCTTGCATCTGTCATCGGATTCTGCGGCTCGGCGGCCTGCTCGGGCCGTTCATTGCGGGACCGGTCGAAGCCAAGCGGCAGCGATTGGCGGCCGAAGGGGTCGTGGTGAAGGACGTGGTTGATCTGGAGCGGTTCGCGTTTCGAGATTTTGTCTCCGACCGTCCGTTGGAGCGTTTGAGGGAAGTCCAGGAGGCGGCCCGACGCCGGGTCCTCGTGCGGCCGAGGCGACGAATTCCGCGACTGGTCGGCGGCGTCGATGCGGCGTATCCGCGGCCGGGGCTTGGCGTGGCCGCCTACGCGTTGGTCGAGACTGAGACGGGCCGGCTCGTATGGTCCGCCACGGTGCGGCGTCGGGTGGTTTTTCCCTACGTCAGCACTTACTTGAGCTTCCGCGAAATTCCGCTGTACCTCGATCTGCTCGACGAAGTGCGTCGGGCCGGCCGGCTGAGCGAGGTGCTGCTGGTCGATGGCAGCGGCATCTTGCATCCTCGGCGGATTGGCATCGCCTCGCATCTGGGGGTAGCGGCCGGGCTGCCGACGATCGGCGTGACGAAGAAGCAACTGTGCGGTTCCGTGGACGTGGAAGGCATGGCGGCCGGCGAATCGCGGCCCGTCGTTTGCCAAGACGGAACGTTGGGAGTCGCCCTGAGACCGACGGCCGGCAGTCGGCGGCCGATCTTCATTTCGCCCGGGCACAGGGTGGACGTGGTGTTTTGCGAGGCGCTGGTCCGGCGGCTGCTGCGAGGGCGGCGGTTGCCCGAGCCGCTCGCGTGGGCCGATCGCCTGAGCAAGCGGCGTTTGGGCAACGGACTGGCAGACGATGGGGCGAAGTCAGCGCTTTAGTGAACGGCCATTTCGAGATACGGCGTGTAACCTTTGTCTTTTTCCTGAATGTGGGCGCACCACCAATCCTTCAGGAACAGCAGCAGGTCCCGGGCAGTGACCAGCGTCAGGTTGTCGCGGAAGTCGATCGTGCGTTTTCGCAGCCGCTCGTGGAGAAGCTTGTGGGCCTGGATGTCTGGAAAACCACACTCCAACATGACTTGCTCTTCATGTTGAAAGTGGGTGATCGTGTAGCGAATCACCCGGTCCATGACGGCTTTCAAATCGACGTCGGGCGCGTTGGCCGACACGGCCGCATAAAGCTCGTTGATCAGCCCAATGACGACTTTGTGCTCGGTGTCCAGCGAGTCGTTGCCGACGCTGAAGTTCGGTCTCCAGAGAATGTATTCCGCCATGCGATACCCCTTTCTGCGAAAACATAGGTCGCCGGTGGCTGGCAATGATGCTCCGACACGGCCGACGGTGGCAATCGCCTTGGGATGGACGGTCGACGGCCCGTGATACAATGTCCGCGGGCGTCCGGTTATGGCGGAATTGACGAATGTGCGTCCGCGTCGCCTTTTGGCATCGTTTCATGTTGCGAAAAATCCCCATCTTGTCGGGAAACGTGGTACGTTTGCATAGTGGAATATTTCGGGATGCGTCAAACGGTCCTGACGCCGTCCCCTTCCGCTGAGGAATTGCCATGAGGCGTTCGTGGACGACCGGCTGGGCCTGGACGGCGGCCGCTGCGCTCGGCGTTGCGGCGGTGGTCGGCTGCGCGAACAACCAAAAATCGGGCATCGATCCGACTGGCAATTACATCTTCGAGCGGGAACCGTACTTCTTGCAGGGGCCGGACTCGTGCCCATGTCCAAGCCCCTGTCAGGGCGGCGGGGTTCCGGCCGCTCAGCGCGGGCCGACTTTCGGCGGCGCGGCCCCGGCTGCAAGCACTCCGGCGGCTCCAGCGCCAAGGCAGTCTCCGCTGGAAGTGCGGGTACAAGGTCCCCAGCAGGCCGTCGTGGGCGACGACATTCGATTCGATGTCACGGTGACGAATCGCGGCCCGGCGTCTGCGACGAACCTTCGGATCGAAGATCGGCTCGATCCGGGCTTGCAGCACAAGGCGACCGGCGAGGGAGGCGTCATCAAGCACGAGTTGCGCGACTTGGCCGCTGGGCAGTCGCAGCAACTGAAGGTCGTGTTGCGCGCGACGCAGCCGGGCCAGCTTTGCCAAACGATCGAAGTGAGCGGGCCGAACGTTGGATCGGCCAGTCATCGAACTTGCTTGACGGTGGCGGCCGCCGGCGGGCCGGGCGCGTTGACAATGCCAAGTCGGTCGGCTCCGCCAGGACTGCCGGCCGCATCGCCGGTGACGGTCACCGTGAGCGGCCCACAACGGCAGTCGGTCGGCGAACAGGCGCAATTTGCCATTGATGTGACGAACAACGGAAGCGTGCCGCTCCGTGGTTTGAAGCTCCTCTTTCGTTGGGACGCCGGGCTGATGCCCAGTTTCGCCACGGACGGGTATGGCATCGAACAGGGCTCGCTGGCTTGGAAGATCGACGAACTGCCGGCCGGAAAGACGACCCGGCGTGACGTTCATTGCGCGTGCCAGTCGGCGACGGCCCGATCTTGCAGCAGGGCCACGGTGACGCTGTCGGACGGCGGACGTGCGGAGGGCGAGGCCTGCATGGAGATTCGAGTTCCGGCGACGACGCCAACGCCGACGCTGTCTCGGAAGCCGATGCCGCCGGCGTTGCCGGGGGAGGGTTTGACGCTTTCGGCCATCGGGCTGCGCAACCCGGTTGCCGCAGGGAACGAAGTCAGCTACGAAATCCGCGTTGGCAATCGCGGGACGGCCCTCTGCCAGCAGGTGGCGATTCGCGTCGTCGCGCCCGACGAACTGGTTCCCCAGGGGAACGGCGTGAGCGGTCCGGCCGGCGCCAAGGCGACGATCCAACAGCAGACCGTCCAGTTCGACCCGGTGGCGGAACTGCGACCGGGCGATACGCTGGTCTATCACGTTCGGGTGCGGACGAAGCGGGCGGGCAAGTTTCGCATCAGGGTCGAGGCGACCGTGCCCGGCATGACACGGCCACTCGCCGAGGAAGCCAGCACCGACGTGTTTTGATGCGAGCGACACCGTGCGCAACCCCTGCAATCCCCTTTCAATGCGTTACGTGATCCTTCGGCACGAAACGGCGCAGGGCGTCCACTTCGACTTCATGCTCGAAGCGGAGGGAGCGTTGAAGACGTGGTCGTTTGCCGAGACGCCACGGCAGGGCGTCGCCGTGGAATGTCACTCGCTGCCGGACCATCGCCTGGCATATCTTGACTACGAAGGCCCGATCTCCGGCGGTCGCGGCAGCGTGACGTGCTGGGACCGCGGCGTCTACACGGTCGAGCGGCGCAACGAGGCGGAATGGAACGTGACACTGGCCGGCGATCGGCTCCGCGGAATCGCGACTTTCATTCGCTCGGCGAGCGACGAGCGACGGTGGCGATTTCTTTTGAGTTGAGAGCGGCGTTTTCGCTTTACGGCTTTTGCCGGCGCGTCGTGCCAGAAACGCGGATTTCGCCGTCGCGGAGTTCGATTTTGTCGATTCGCACCAGATGGCGAGCGTCGTCGTCCTCGGGCAGCGAGACCAACGCCACCGGATCGCCATCGGTGTGGCGCCAACGGAGCGAGAGGTCGGCGGCGTGGGCCGTTTCGGAGACCGCGTCGAGCACCTGCCCGAGCGGCAGCGGGATCGCGCCCGCCCGGGCGCGAACGATCCGCAATCCGACGACGTTCGACTCGGAGAGGAATGGCTGGACGTTGAGGCTGAGGACGGTGGTCACCATGGGATGATCGAAGCGGCAGCCGATCGTGATGCCATGGGCGTCGATCGCCACGCGAGGATCGTGGACGGTCGGGGGCAACAGATTTGGATGATTTTTGGCGCGATCCACGGCGAGCCAGCCATTGAGGTGAGCGGCCGTGATGACGGCTTGCCATCGGCCGTTTCGCTGGCCGACGCTTTCGAGGGCCGCGGCCTCGCGCAGCATCTGCTGACTGCCGTCGGTCAGGTCGGTCTCGCTCGTGGCCATGGCGTTGCAGTAGAACGCCGGCTCGTGCTTGGCGGCCCAGTAGAGCCCGACCACGGCAACGATCAGCAACCCGGCGACGCAGAGGCCAACCAGCAACACCATGCGGAGCTTGCGCGACATCCGGTTGTTTCCCCGAGGGCCTCGTGCGATTAGCTTAGGAATCGCAGCAACGCGTAATTTTTTTTGCCCGAGCGAAGGACCAGGGTCGATTCGCTCGCCAGATCGACGCAGGTGAGCCGTTGGTCGATGGCATCGATGCGACGGTTATTTACATACGCCCCGCCCTGGGTGACGGTTCGCCGGGCGTCGCTCTTATTTTTGGACAGGCCGGACTCGACCAGGGCGTCGATGATCGGCAGTCCGTCGCCGGCCAGGCGGTCGCGTGGCAGTTGGCGGCTGGGCACGTCGGCGAAGATGCTGGCCAGTTGGGCGTCGTCGAGTTCGCTGATTTCCGCGCCGAAGAAGATTTCGGTTGCCCGCTCGGCCGTGCGCACGCCCTCGTCACCGTGGACAAGCCGGGTGAGCTCGGCCGCCAAGCGGCGTTGGGCCGCGCGACGGCCGGGATCCGCTTGATGATCGGCCAAGAGGGTTTCGATTTCGGCTTGGCGCATGTCGGTGAAGAACCGGAGGCAGCGGCCCACTTCGGCGTCTTCGAGGTTGATCCAGTACTGATAGAACTTGTAGGGGCTCGTTCGGTCGGCGGACAGCCAAAGGGCGCCGGACTCGGTTTTGCCCATCTTGGCCCCGTCGCTTTTGGTCAGCAGCGGGCAGGTGCAGCCGTAGAGTTGCGCGCCTCGCAGCCGGCGGGCGAGATCGATACCGGCCGTGATGTTTCCCCACTGATCGCTTCCGCCGACCTGAAGTTCGCAACCGAACTCGTCGTAGAGATGGACGAAATCGTAGGCCTGGAGCAACATGTAGCTGAACTCGGTGTAGCTGAGGCCCGCGTCGGTCCGTTCGAGGCGGCTGCGAACCGAGTCCTTGGTGAGCATGACATTCACGGACAGATGCTTGCCGACGTCGCGGAGGAACTCGAGGTAGCTGAACTTCGAGATCCAGTCGTAGTTGTTGACGAGGACGGCCGAGTTTGGGCCGCAGTCGAAATCGAGGAATCGCTGCAACTGCGACTGCATGCCGGCGACGTTGGCCTTGAGCGCGTCGAGCGACAGCAGGTTGCGTTCTTCGCTTTTGCCGCTTGGGTCGCCGATCATGCCGGTCGCGCCGCCGACGACCGCGATTGGTCGATGGCCGGCCTTTTGGAATCGGCGCAGGATCATCAGGGCCATCAGGTGCCCGACGTGGAGGCTGTCGGCCGTCGGGTCGAAGCCTGCGTAGAGCGTGCGCTGTTTTTCCATTAAGAGCCGCGGCAGATTGGCGTCGTCCGTGGTCTGTCCGATCAGGCCGCGCCAGGAGAGCTCGGCGATCACATCGGAGGGGAGCGGGGAGCGGGGCGAGGGAAGGGGCGAAGCGATCATTGCGAATTCTTTCTCTTCAAGGAGTTCATGCGACCACGGACGTGTCGAGCCATTGCGCTGGCGGTCTACGCCGATCGGTGACGTTTGCCAGCGTCGATGCACCGAAGCCGTCGTTCTCCCAGCTAACGCCACTTGTCATCATCGGCGAACGGGTTCATCGCGCCGCCGAGCTTGGGCTTGGGCAGCGCTCGCAACGCCTGCTCGGCCAGCCGCAGGTCGTCGCGTGTGGTGATTTTCATGTTGATCGGCGAGCCGGGCACGACGGTGACCGGATGGCCAATCCGCTCGACCAGTTGGGCGTCGTCGGTCGCGTTGAAGCCGTCGCGTTTGGCGTAGGCCTCGAACAACAATTGGCGGCGGAACACTTGCGGCGTCTGGGCCTCCCAGAGACTGTCGCGTGAAACGGTCTCGACGATCCGCCGGTCCGTGCCGACGCGTTTCAGGGTGCCGGCCACCGGGACGGCGAAGATGGCCGCACCGGTTTTTTCCGCGGCGGCGAAAATCTCGTCGATCCAAGGATCGCACAGGCAAGGGCGGGCCGCATCGTGGACGCAGATGAAATCCACGTCGGGCTTGACGCGAGCGAGGGCCGCTTGGATCGAGTCGGCGCGTTCGGCGCCGCCGTCGATCACGTCGATGCCGAGAATGGCGACGTTCGCCGAAAATTTGAAGTTGAAGTCGGCCCGGTCGTGCGGCGAAATGACCAGGATCGTCTGCGCGACATCGTTGCGACCGAGGAACCGTTCGGCCGAGTGCAGCCAGAGGGCCTTGTTGGCCAGCGGCACGAACGGTTTCTTGTAGCTCTTGTCATGGAATCGCGTGCCACGACCGGCGGCGGGCAGAATCACAGCGAATTTGGGCATTCCAGCGTCTCCAGAAAGATGGCCCCATTGTCCGGTTTCGCCATGAGGCGTCAAGCCGAACTGGCCTGCCGAGCGAGACCTGGCGGGCCTCGCCTGGGGGCAAGAAGGGCAAATGGACGCGCTGTGGGCCGCCCGCCTATCGGCGGTCAGGCGGGAACAGGGGGCCGTTCGGCGCACGCGCGACCACCCAGTTACTTGGGTTTCTTTTCAAGCCACGTTTCGACGTTCTTCGGCAGGCCTTCGACAGCCGTTTTCACGTCATCGGCCGATCGCCGCGCGTCGTCCGCCGCATCGGCGACGGTCTTGACGGCTTTGACGAGCTCGCCGATCCAGGCTTGGTGGGGGGGCTCTTTGGCCAGATCAATCATGCTTTTTGCGGCCGCAATCACGGTGTCGCATCGCAGTTTCAGCCGTGCGCGCGAAATGGCGTTGCTGTCCGAGTTGGCAAGCCGCAGCTCGTCGGAGCAAGCGTCGGCGGCGAGCCGGCCCAGCGCGCTGGACGTATCAACCACGTTGATCTGGGCGCCGGAATAGTTCAGTCGTCCGATCGAATCGGCGGCAATCGTTCGGGTGCAAACGGCGAGTTTCGTGTTTTCGACCGCGCCGAGCAGCGTTTTGAAAAGGGCATCGGCTTCGCCTGGCGATCCGAGGACGCCCAGGGTCTTGAGCGCCTGGCCCAGGAGCCACTGGCGACCGGCGGCCGAGGGACCGGCGGGGAGTTCGTTGCCAGCGATGTGGAGCATGGCGGCGGCGATCAATTTTCGGCTGTCTTCGTCTCGAACGACCGCGGCATGTCGCAAGACGCCGATCATGGCCGCGATGCGCAAGGCATCCGGAAGCTTCTGGCTCTCGGCCGCGGTGACGAGCACCTTGAGGGCCTCGGGCATGGGAGTGGAAGGCTCGACGCTGTTGAGCTGGCCGATCATCAGCATCGCATTGACGCGCACGGCCCGATAGTAAGACCCCGCGACGAGCTTCTTCATGAAGTCCAGGACGAGCGTGTTCAGATGGTCATGGACTTCGGCGCCATTGCTCTTGCGGCCGAGATAGCTCACCTGGAGTTTTCTGCGCAGGTCGGGCAACTTGGAGACGTTTTCCCACTGGGTCCACTGAGCAAGAAAATATTTGGTGAAGAAGTCGTCGAACATGGGCTGATTGCCCGGCGTGAACTGACCCCGGATGAGGATCTCGGAGATGGCGCTATTGTTTTTTGCCTGGTTCTTGTCGACGGGCAGTTCTTCGCAACCCGCCTCGGGCTGGAGCGGGCGCTCGTTTGGATCGGCCGCCTCGGGCTTTTCGGACGGCGTGGCGGCTGAATGGCCCGAGCTGGCGGCTGGAGTCTTTCCCGGGGCCGCGAGGTTTTGCCCCACGACGGTCTGGCAGCCGATCGCCACGAGCAACAGGAACGCCGACAACACGATCGGCCGTTGCCGCGGGTGTCTACCTTCGCAGGGGTTCGTCGTACGGGGCAGTGTCATCGGGCGGTCCTTGAGCGGTGATAGGGATTGCTTCAATATAGACTACCGGCAGAACGGGGGGGCTGTCAAGCTGCGATGTCTTTGCCGGTGCAATACGGGCTCAAGGCATCGCCGTTGGCGTTGACGATCGTCGCGGGGTGGCGGGAGAGGCCGGCGGTCGAACGGGCCGCGGCGGCACCAGGGGTTCGCCCTTGCGACCTCGGCGAACGTCTGGTCCAATGGATTGTTCGATGCAGCCATCCGATCCACTTAAGATACGCCCGGCCGTGGGCCTCGTTCTGGCGGAGATCGTCTTGATCTTCGCGGCCTTTTTCCTTCAAGGCGCGTGGCCTGTCCCCGACTCGAACGAGCCGCACTATCTGAGCAAGGCGATTCACTACTGGAATGCCGATTGGCTTCGCGGCGATTTTTTCATGGAAACGCCGGGCGTCCACCGGGTGTTCGACGTGGGGTTTGGCTGGCTTTCGCTTTGGCTTGCGCCGACGGCGCTGGCATGGACGGGGCGGGCGCTCACCTGGCTGTTGTTGGCCTGGGCGTGGCGTCGTCTGAGCTGGGCCATCGTGCCGCGACCGGGGTGCGCCGTGCTGACCGCCCTGCTGTTCGGTTGGCTGACGGAGAACTGCCACATGGCCGGCGAATGGGTCATCGGCGGCGTCGAGGCGAAGGGGTTCGCCTATGTGCTGGTGTTTCTCGGCCTGGAGGCAATCGTGCGGAACCGATGGAACCGAGGGCTGCTGTGTCTGGGCGGCGCCTCGGCCATCCACGTTGTCGTCGGCGGGTGGTCGGCCGTGGCGGCCGCCGTCGGCTGGCTGCGGCTTGGCCTGCGCCCGCGAGAAACGACAACGGACGCGGCGCCGTCGTTGCGATTGCTTTGGCCGGGCATCCTGGGCGGTTTCGTGTTGGCGTTGCCGGGGCTGCTGCCTGGTCTGAGCCTCGACTGGGGCGTCGACCGCGAGACGCTTTTTAAGGCGCACGAGATTTATGTGTTTCAGCGGCTGCCGCATCACCTGACCGTGACGGGAATGCAACCGTGGTTCGTCGTCCGAATGGCGATGCTGTGCGGTTTTTGGCTCTTGCTGGGTCGATGGGAGCGGCGATGCACTGTTTCGGCATCGGACGCCGGCCATCTGGCCCGTTTTCGGGCGTTCGTCGCCGGCGCGGTCATGCTGAGTCTGGTTGGGGCGGCGATCAGCGGGCTGGCAGTGGTCCAGCGTGGTCTGGCGGCCGAGCTGCTGCGGTTTTATTGGTTCCGCCTGACGGACATCGTCGTGCCGATGGCCGTGGCCCTGGAAAGCGTCTGGCTGCTGGTCGGCGTCGGCCGGGCCTCGGTTTTGGTCGGGGCCGCGGATCGGACGTCGGAGCGTGCGAAGTCGTGGCGATCGGGCCGATGGCCAAAGCGGCTGGGCTGGGCGTTGGCGATTGCCGTTGCCGGCAGTCAGGTGGGCATTCATGCGTCGGAGCGGGTCAGACCGGGCTTTGCGCGTTCGGAGAAAATGGCCAAGCCGGCCGATTGGATTGCGGCATGCGAGTGGGTTGCCCGATCGGGCGAAATCCCGCGTGACGCGCTGTTTCTCGTGCCACGGGCCTCACAGACATTTTCGTGGCACAGCCGGCACGGCAACGTGGTAACGTGGAAGGATGTGCCGCAGAGCGCGGAAGGGCTGGTTGCCTGGTGGCGGCGCATCGAGGACATCCACGGCACGGGCCAGCGGCCGCCGGCCCCCGCGTGGCACGGCTCGCTGTCGGAGTTGAGCGAAGGTCGGCTGCGAGAGTTGGGCCGCAAGTACGGCGCAACGTTCTTGATTACCGAACGGACCGAGGCCCTGCTGAAGCTGGACCTGATTTACGAGAATTCGACGTACGTCATTTATCGATTGCAACCTTGATCGCGGAACTTGGGAATGTGAGAGCGGCGTGTTGTCTGCGCCCACGGAAAATGATGCGAGCCACGGTATTCGACATGGATGGGCTGATGTTCAACACGGAGGACGTGTACACGGCCGTGGGGACCGAAGTGCTGCGCCGACGGGGACTGGAATTCACCGCCGCGTTGAAGAACGAGATGATGGGCCTTCAGCCGCGACCGGCCTTCGAGGCATTGATCCGCTGCTGCGGCCTGACGGATACGTGGCAGGCGCTGGCGGCCGAGTCGAATCGGCTGTTCATCGAGATGCTGGACGCCCGGCTGGCGTCGATGCCTGGCCTGTTCGAGCTGCTCGACGCCTTGGAGCGGGCGGGAATGCCGAAGGCGATTGGCACGAGCAGTTGCCGCGAGCTGGTAGACGCCTGCCTGCGGCCCTTTGATCTTGCGGGCCGTTTTCAGTTCATTCTGACGGCCGAAGACATTGGCCAGGGAAAGCCGCACCCGGAGATTTATCTGACGGCGGCTCGCCGGTTTGGGGTTCCGCCGGGCGAGATGGCCGTGCTGGAAGATAGCCAGAACGGCTGTTTGGCGGCCGCGGCGGCCGGCGCATTCACGGTGGCCGTGCCGGCGGCCCACAGCCGTCAGCACGACTTTGGCGCGGCCTCGTTGGTTGTCGAGAGTCTGGCCGACGCCAAGCTTTATCAGGCGTTGGGGATCGCTTCGGTGGAACGCTGATTGCGTGCGAGCGCACGCCCCGGCGGCTCCCTCATTCGGAGCTAAGACAGTTCCCTATTGACGCTATTTGCGACCGAGTGCTAGATTGACCGCGGCGCGGATAAAGCCGAAACCGCTTGGGGGCGTCAGGGAGGAGCGTTGCCATGCTCAGGAACTTGGGAGTGGTACAGGCGTGCTTTCACACGCCGCGATCGCGGAGCAACGCCGCACGACGACTGGGCGGCCGCTCGCTGCTTGAATGGGCCATTCGCCGCGTGACCGAGGCGATGCGGCTGGACGGCGTGATTGTGCTGGCGTGCGATAGCGAAGAGTGCCGCGCGTTGAGCCGGCTCGCGCCCAGCGACGTGCCGGTTTTCGTCGGCGACGAGGCCGACACTCTGGCCCGCTTCTGCCGGGCGTTGGAGCGTTATCCGGCCGAGGCGGTGGTGCGCGTTTGCGGCGATCATCCGTTTGTCGATCCGGGGCTGATCGATCGGCTGGTGACGACGGCCGACGCGGAGCCTGACTGCGACTATGTGAGCTATGGGTCGCGGGACGGCCGCCCGGCGATTCTCTCTCCGGTTGGCGTCTATGCGGAATGGTTCCGCTCGAGCGCTCTGCGCGAGGCGAATCGGTTGGCTCGCGATCCGCTCGACCGCGAGCAGGTGACTTCGTACCTCTATTCGCATCCGGAGAAGTTCGACCTTCGGCTGATTCCTGCGCCCGAGGCGATTGACCGGGACGACGTGCGTCTGACGGTGGACATCGAGGAGGACTGGGACCACGCCTTGATGTTGTTCGAGGCGTTGGGGCCCGAACGGCTCGAATGGCAACGGATCGTTGGGCTGCTCGATCATCAGCCGGCCATGCGGCATCGGATGGCGGCGTTGAACCGGGCGCATGCGCACGCATAGCACCCGCGCGGGCGATCGGCGCAGGGTCGGGGCCGCGTCACTTTTTGTCTCGGAGCGCGTCGGCCAGGAACTTGGCCGTGACGGAGCCGGGCGCTCTGGCGACCATCTCGGGCGTGCCCTTGGCGACGATCTGGCCGCCCTCGTCGGCCGCGCCGGGGCCGAGGTCGATGATGTAGTCGGCGGCCTTCATGATCTGAAGGTTGTGCTCGACGACCAGCAGCGAATGGCCGACGGCCAGCAGGGCGTCGAAACAGTCCAGCAGTTGGACGACATCGGAGAAGTGCAGTCCGGTGGTTGGCTCGTCGAGGATGAAGAGCGAGCGGCCACGTTTGACGCCGCTCATGTAGCCGGCCAGTTTGAGGCGCTGCGACTCGCCGCCCGACAACGTGTTCGCCGGCTGTCCAAGCCGCACGTAATCGAGGCCCACGTCGATCAGCCGTTTGAGCCGGACTTGCACCTTGGGCTGTCCCCGGAAGAAGGTGAAGGCCTCGCGGACGGTCATTTCCAGAACGTCGGCGATGTTCCGGCCGCGATAGGTCACGTCGAGGATGTCCTCGCGGTAGCGTGTTCCGTTGCACTGCGGGCAGCGCATGTAAACGTCGGCGAGGAACTGCATGTCGATCTGGATGTAGCCTTCGCCCTGGCAATTGTCGCACCGGCCGCCCTGGACGTTGAAGCTGAACGCGCCGGCGTCGAAGCCGCGTGTGCGGGCCTCGATCGTCTCGGCGAACACGGACCGGATTTCGTCGAACGCCTTGAGATAGGTGACGGGGTTCGATCGTGGCGAGCGACCGATCGGGCTTTGATCGACCAGGATGACGTCGTCGAGCTGGCCATCGCCGAAGACATCGTTGTGCGGGTAGGGTTTCGGCGCTTCCTTGCGGAGCCGGCGGCAGAGGGCCGGATACAGCGTGTCCTGCACCAGCGTGCTCTTGCCGGAACCGCTGACGCCCGTCACTAGGCAAAGAACACCGAGCGGAAACTCGACGGTGACGTTTTTCAGATTGTTGCCGCGAGCGCCGGAGAGTCGGATCCAGCCGTGCTCGGGCGCGCGGCGGCGTCCGCTGGCGGGGCCTGCGCCGCGACGGCCGGCCAGATAGTCGCCGGTCAGGCTGTCCGGGCAGTTTTCCATGTCGGCGGGCGTGCCTTGAAACATGAGCCTTCCGCCGCGTTCACCGGCGCCGGGGCCGATCTCGACGATCTGATCGGCGTCGCGGATGACGGCCTCTTCGTGCTCGACGACGACGACCGTGTTGCCGCGGTCGCGGAGTCTGTGGATGGCGGCGAGCAGTTGATCGATGTCGCGGGGATGCAAGCCGATCGAGGGCTCGTCCAAGACGTACAGCATGTTGACCAGGCTGGAGCCGAGCGCGGCGGTGAGGGCGACGCGTCGGACCTCGCCGCCGCTGAGGGTTCGCAACGTGCGGTCGAGCGTCAGGTAGCCGAGCCCGACGGCTTCGAGGTAAGCCAACCGCGCCTGCACCTGTTCGAGCATCATGCGGCCCACGGGCCGCTGAGCGTCGGAGAGCTGGAGTTCGCGGAAGAAGGCGGCCGCGTCGCGGACCTTCATCGCGGAGATCTCGCCCAGGTGTTTCCCGCCGATCCGGGCAGCCAGGGCCTCGGGCCGGAGCCGCATGCCGTGGCACGCGGGACACGGGCGATAGCTTCGCCAGCGGCTGAGAAACACACGGATGTGCATTTTGTACTTACGGCGTTCGAGCCAAGCGAAGAAGCCGTCCAGCCCGCCAAACTGCCGTTCCGTCGCTCCGTGAAGCACCACGTTGCGTTGCTCGTCGGTCAACTCTCGGAACGGCACATCCACCGGGAGGTGATAGTCGCGGGCGAGCGTCATCAGCGCTTTCTGCTCGTGCTCGTAAGCGGGCGTGCTCCACGGGGCGATGGCCCCCTCGCGGAGCGACTTGCCCGGGTCGGGCACGACCAGGTCCATGTCGATGCCAACGACGTTGCCAAAACCTTCGCACGCCGGACACGCGCCCAAGGGGCTGTTGAAGCTGTAGAGCCGCGGTTCGGGGTCGGGATAGGTGATGTCGCAGTCCTCGCAGGCCAATTGCGTGCTTAGGCCGATGCGTCGCCAAGGGCGACCGTCGATCGAAAAGCGTGGCGTGTGCGGAGGCTGGCCCTCGGCCTGTTCTTGTTCGACGAAGACGCAGCAGCGACCGTTGCCCTTGTCGAAGGCCGTTTCGAGCGAATCGCGGAGCCGGCTGTCGGACGCGCCGCCGGCCGCAAGCCGATCGACGACGGGGTAGATGGTCGACGATGGGAGCGCCGCCGAGGGAGCATGGCCGGGCGTGGCATCGAGACTGACGATTTGCCCCGCGATGACGGCGCGCACGAACCCCTGCTCGCGCAGGGCGGCCAACGCTTGTTCGACCGTGCCGATCGCGGGAACGAGGGGGCCAGACTCGTCCTTTTCAGTTGCCGGCGATGGAGGCACATGTTCGCATTCGGCCGTTTTTGCGGGCAGTTGGCATGGGAAGGCAACCATGTAGCGTGTGCCGGCCGGCAGCGAGGCCAAGAGTTCGGCAGCGTTTTCGGGGTTGTCGCGGCGCACGGGCCGCCCGCACTTCAGGCAAAACGTTTGCCCGATCTTGGCCATCAGCAGCCGCAGATAGTCGGCCGTTTCGGTGGCCGTGCCGACGGTCGATCGGCTCGAACGGCCCATGTGCCCACCGGTCACGGCAATGGCGGGCGGGATTCCGTCGATCCGCTCGGCATCCGGTTTTTCGAGTCGCTGGAGGAATTGCCGCGTGTAGGCGGAGAAGCTCTCGATGTACCGGCGTTGCCCTTCGGCATAAAGGGTGTCGAGGGCGAGGCTGCTCTTGCCGCTTCCGCTGAGGCCGCAAAAGACGATCAGTTTGCCGTGGGGAAGGTCCAGGTCGACCGACTTGAGGTTGTGGACCCGAACTCCTCGAAGTGCGATGTGGCCGGCCGCGGTCATGATAGGGCCCAGCAAGGGTCGTGCGCAGCAAACGAAACTCGCATTATATCGCCGCGGCGCGACTTGCGTCCACCGGCCGTGCGGCGGAAAGCCGGCTCTTCCAGAGGGAGAGGGGATCGTGATTTGCGGATGCGAAACCGCCCGCTACTTCACTCGCACGGTATAGGGCATCCAGAGCAACAGCCGCTCGGAGAGAAGTTGACGAAGCAGTCGGGTTTGACGGACGAGCTGGAACAATTCGGGCAGCAGCGAATCGAAGTCGCTTTCGGCCGAGGGATCCTCGAACATGCGCTCGAAGAAGCTTTTTTGTTCGGGCAGAACGAGCAACTCGACCTCGGCGTCGGCCTTCAGCCCGGCGGCGACCTTGGCGGCGGCGATGGCGTCCTTGAGGGTGCCGAGCTCATCGACCAGGCCGAGCTTTTTGGCCATGCGGCCCGTATAGACGCGGCCCTGCGCCATCTCTTCGAGCTTGCTGAAGGGCATTTTGCGTCCTTCGGCCGCCTTGCCGACGAACTGCCGGTAGGTTTCTTCGAGCACGGCGAGCCACGCCTTGCGTTCGGCGGGCGTGAACGGTTTGAGCGACGACATCGCGCCGCTGTTGGCGCCGCGGCTGATCACTTCGGTGTTCATGCCGAGCTTCTGGTTCAGGCCGCCGGTGACCAGCTTGCCGCCGATCACGCCGATCGAACCGGTGAGCGTTTCGGGCGCGGCGAAAACCTTCTTGGCGCCCATGGCGATGTAATAGCCGCCGCTGCCGGCCACATCGCTCATGCTGGCGATCAACGGTTTTTTCAGGCGGACGGTTTCGCGCCAAATGAGGTCGCTGCCGGTCGCCGAGCCTCCGGGGCTGTCGATGCGGAGGACAACGCCAACCACCTTGGGATCGTCACTCGCCGTGCGGAGGGCGGTCACCATGTTCGCAGAACCGATTGCCGACTGGTTGCCGAACATGTCATCGGTCGACTTGCCTTCGACGATTTGTCCGACGGCGTACACAACGGCGATTTTTGGCTTCGTGCTCGCGGCGGTGGACGATTTGCCGCCCATCATCATTTCCATCAACTTCATCATGCCGCTAAAGCCTGAGAAGTCGGTGTCGACTTTTTTCACTTTGTAGTTGGTGACGATGTCGAGCTTTTCAAGCTTCAGGCGTTGCTTGATGGCTTCTTCGAGTTGGTCGGAGTAGAGCACTTCGTCGATCAATCCGGCGCGTTTGGCGTCGGCGGCGGTGAACAGGCCCTGATCGATGTAGGTTTTGACCTGATAGTCCTTCAGGCGACGGTCGGCGACGATCGTGGCGATGATGTCGTCGTAGATATCCTCGGCGATGGCCTCGTAGCTCTCGCGGAGCGGCTTGCTCATCTCGTTGAGCGAAAGCGGCTCGGCGGCGCCTTTGTATTTGCCCATTTTCAGGGCGTCGAACTGGAGGCCCAGTTTGTCGAGCAGGCCCTTGTAGTAGGTGATTTCCATTCGCACGCCGGGGATCAGCAACACGCCGGATGAGGGCATGGCAACCTGGTCGCAGGCGATGGCCAACAGGTAGTGCCCGGTCTCGGCCGTGCTGATTTCCGCGAAGACTGGTTTTCCGGCTTTGCGCACGCGAGCGATCGCGCCGCGCAACTCGTTGATCTTGCCGCGCCCGACCTGGAGGTCGTCGATGCGGAGCCAGACGGCGGCCACGTCTTTGTCGGCGGCGGCCGCGTCGAGGCGCCCGACGATGGTACCCAGCGAAGGCGTCATTTCCCCGAACATGCCCGGCGCGGCGGGACCTTCCGAATAGTCGCCGTTGAGGACGATTTTCACTACGGTCGATCGCGGCGTGGCCGGCTTCGACTTTTTCACGAACTTGGGCTTCGCGGCCGGTTGCTTCTTCGCGTCGGCGGTCTTTGCCTTTTCGGTTTTTGCTTTTTCCGCCGGCTCCGCCTTTTCCACGGACTTGGGCTTCGCGGCCGGCTGCTTCTTCGCGTCGGCGGACTTCGCCTTTTCGGTCTTTGCTTTTTCCGCCGGTTCCGCCTTTTCCGGTTTGGTGGCCACCGGCTTCTGCTCGTCCGCGGCCAGCACGGTTGTTGGCAGGGACATGGGGAGGCAGAGCATCACGAGCAGGCAAGTCACCAGAATCGGCAGACGCATCGCAACGTTCCTTTGGGTAAGTTGGGCAGAAGATCGGGGCCGCCGATATGCAATTCTACCTGACAAGACATGTGTTGTCTGCTAGCCCCCCGGGCTGATCGGTTTTTCAATTGGGGGCGGATGCCGGAGAATTTGGCCCCCCTCGGACGGGACATTGCCATGGGTTTCGCATCTGTTAGGATGGAACGATGGTCGCGTCCAGGGAGCAGTTGTTTCGTGTTTTGCCTCGTCAGGTGGATCAGACGATCGCCGCCGCGTTGCGTGAATGGCTGCCCGGCCGATCGTGGTCCGAGGTGCGTGGGCTGTTGAAGTCGCGGCGTGTGACGCTCAACGGAAACTTGTGCCTCGACGCGGGGCGCCGCCTTCGGCTGACCGATGTCATCAAGCTGCTGGAGCATTCGGCGGCCCCGCCTGCCCGGGAAGAGGATGTCCGCATTCGCTATCTCGACAAGCATGTGGTGGTCGTCGAGAAACCGGCCGGCATGACCAGCACGCGGCACGAGGACGAGCGGCAACTGTCGCCGCGTCAACGGCAGCTTCAGCCGACGCTGGACGAGTTGCTGCCGGGCATCATCGCACGCCGCGAGCGTGGCGGCGAAAAACATCGGGCGAAAGACGGGAAGCGTCCGAAGCTCGAGCAGCGTCGCGTGCGGCCAGTCCACCGGCTGGACCGTGAGACGAGCGGATTGCTGGTCGTCGCCCGCACGGCGCAGGCACAGCATCATTTGGAGCAGCAGTTCCGCAAACACACGGTGCAGCGACGTTATGTGGCCGTGGTGCGTGGAGCGGTCGAGCAGCAGACGATCGAAAGCCGGCTGGTCCGCGATCGGGGCGACGGCCGGCGTGGCAGCACGGACCTGCCGACCGGGAAGCTGGCCATTACGCACGTGCGGCCGATCGAGCGGCTTGGCGACTATACGCTCGTCGAGTGCCGACTGGAAACCGGCCGGACGCATCAGATCCGCATCCATCTGAGCGAGGCGGGCCACCCGTTGTGCGGTGAAAAGGTCTACAATCAGCCGCTATTTCGCCGCGGGTCGCCGGACCAGAGCGGCGCGCCCCGCTTGGCCTTGGCCGCCGTGGAACTTGGCTTCGTCCATCCAGTGACGGGCGAAACGCTGCACTTCGAGACGGGGCTGCCGCCGGACCTGGCCAAGTTCGTCTCGCGGCTTCGGAAAGAAAAAAACGGCGACGATTGATGCCGCTATTGGTCATGCATTCTTGTTTCGCCGCCAACGGGGCGGTTGCGGGCGAGGAGGTCGGCCCATTGGCCGCGGCAGCGTTCGTGGATGCGGTGGGGCGCCGCGCGGCGTGCCGTTGACGCTGCGTGAGCCGGTCGTTACCGTGTCGCCCCCACTGGCAAGAGCGACCCGCCGCGAGTACACTGCAATTCTCTCGAAATCGCTAGAAAACAACTACATCGCATTGCGGCCGAGCGTCACCGATGTCCACTCCCAACGTGCTTGTTCTTCGCGCCCCAGGGACCAATTGCGATGCAGAGACCGCGTTGGCCTTTCAGCAGGCTGGCGCCAAGACGGAAGCGCTGCACATCAATCGGCTGCTGGAAAAGCCGTCGCTGTTTCAGAACTTCCAGATCCTCTGCATTCCGGGCGGCTTCAGCTATGGCGACGATCTGGGCGCCGGCCGAATTCTGGGCAACCAGATTCAGCACCACCTGAGCGATGCGTTGGAGCGGTTCAAGGCCGACGGCAAGCTGATGCTCGGCATCTGCAACGGGTTTCAGGTGCTGATGAAGTCGCCCGTGCTGCTCGAGCCCGACGCGGAGCGTGGGCCGGCCGCAACGCTGGCGACGAACGACTGCGGCCGATATCACGATGCCTGGGTTCACGTCGAGGTATCCGGCTCGAAGTGCGTCTTTTTGAAGGGCATCGAGCGGATGTACCTGCCTGTGGCCCATGCGGAAGGCAAGTTCGTGCTTCGTGACCAGCAGACGCTCGAGAAGCTGGGCGCGGCGGGCCAGCTTGCGTTGCGATACGTCGAGGGCGACAACCCGAATGGCTCGATGGCCAACGTGGCGGGCGTTTGCGACGCGACCGGGCGAGTGCTGGGCCTGATGCCTCATCCGGAGCGGCACATCGATCGCACGCAGCATCCCCGCTGGACTCGCGGCGAGGCCGGGGCCACGGGCGACGGTTTGCAACTGTTCGTCAACGCCGTCGAATACTTTGCCTAGGGCTTTTTCCTGGCCCCCTCCTGTCGTCGCGCATAGAATAGCGATGGAGACTGGAGGTGCAGCATGTACGACGAACCGCGACTGAGCGATCAAGAGCGTGCGTTGGTCATTGAATTGCTGGAGCGCGAGCTGAACGAGCTGCCCGTCGAGATCCACCACACGCGCAGTTCGGCCATCCGGGCGGAACTGCACGAGCGTCAGAGCATGGTGCGCGAGCTGTTGACGCGACTTCAACTGACGGCCGCGGAACCGTGGCGCATGTAGTGGGCCGGACCGAGGGCCTCGTTGCTGGTCAGCGAAAAGCCGATGGGCGCCAGCATCCGTCAATCGAAGACGCCTGCTCCGAAACCCGTCTTTTCGACGGCGTTGGCCTGCGAGGGGTTTGGCGAGACCTTGTGCGGCGCGTGCGGAGGGCCGCTCTCGGCCGCCTGGAACTGGGTGGTCGCCGTGTGGGCCGGCCGCGAGACGGGCGAGGCGGGGGAGTAGATCTCCGGCTCGAAATCGTCATAGCTTGATACGTAGCCGGGCAACTTGGCGCGGGCCTTCTCTTCCTCGAACGCCTGGATGACACGTCGCTGGATCATCTCGCGGCACGTGGCGTTGATTGGGTGGGCGATGTCGGCGTAGAGTTTGGCACGTCCTTCGTCGCACTTGCCGGGCGGCGTTTCCTTCAGGCGGCCACCGCACTGATTGCAGTGGGCGGCTCTCAGATGGTTCTTGGAACCGCACTGTGGGCAATGCGTGGTCAGTTTCCGGCTGGGCATGGCCACGAAGGGGCCGGTCCCGCCCTCGATAATCTTCAGATCTCGCACGACGAAGGCGTCATCGAACGTGATCGAGCAGAAAGCCTGGAGCCGTTCGCTCGACTCGTCCATCAGTTTGATGCGAACCTCGGTGATTTCCACGGCTGGTCTCCTTACGACCCGGGCTGGTCAACGACAGCCACGCGCCGCAAACACGGCGCCAAGCCCCATCGCTCGCAAGCGTCTTGCGCTACGCCGCGCATGACGCGCATGACGGCAAAGCCCAAAGTACGATGTGCCACTGCCGCTCATCGCGTGTCCAAGGCAATCCAATTGGGCGAACCGTTCCTCCAACCTTTTCACCCAAGGCGACAGCCGCTCGGCAGCCGCCTGTAAACCGTTCCAAAGGCACCGTCCGGCCAAGGCCGGGTCGCCGCACGCAAAACGCTCAACTGCCTGGCCGACGGAGACCGGGGCCGGCGCCGGCCGACACGCCCGATACACGTCCGGCGTGGCCAACCCGTCTGGCGGGCGAACGACCACGAAACTCAGGCCTGGCATCCCGCGAATTGGTGAAATTCGCTCCCCCCTTCCACGACAGACTGCGGGACCATCCACGAGGAAAAACGGAATATCGCTGCCGAGCTGTGCGGCCCAATCGGCCAGTTCATCGCGGGATCGCCCAAGCCCCCAAACCTCGTTCACGGCCACGATTGCCGCGGCCGCATCGCTCGATCCACCCCCCAGACCGGCTGCGGCTGGAATACGCTTGACCAGGGACACGTCGGCGCCTCGGTGGACGCGGGCTTGCCGCCGAACGAGCTCGATCGCTCTGACGACAAGGTTTTCCGGACCGCCGGGCACCTGGTCCAAGCCGCAGTCAGCCGCCCCCCCCACACACCGGCACTCGAACCGAATACTCGCATCCGCGTTGTCTCGAACGCGTAATGTGTCATAGATATCGATGGGGCACATGAGCGTTTCGATCTCGTGGTACCCATCCGGTCGCTTGCGAAGCACCTCAAAGAAAAGATTCAGTTTGGCCGGAGCATCGACTACCACTTCGGTCGCCGATCGACGAACGCGCATCCGCCGGAACCCTTCCGCTGTGGCAGACGTTGGCAACGGCCGCCCAATGATGTTTGCCATGACGCCCAGCGCGTCTCGCACTTCACGCAAGGGATTCTACAAGAAGCCGTCAAGTACGTCAACAGAGTAGTTATCTAGTCACCACCACAAGGGGGCACCATTGACTGATCGTCGAATGCCCGGGAGCGTTGGCAGCCCGTCTTTCGGTTCGCGCGAGGGGGCCGCATGAAACTCGGCGAATTGAATGCTTCTGATGAAGCGGAACGGTGGCTGCCGAAAGCTGAGGGCTGAGACACGAGTCCCCTTGCAGGCGGTCACGCGATGGGGTACGAATAAGGAATAGTCCCTCCGGAGTTCGCTGCGTCATGGCTGATGAGAAGAGCACGATCGAGAACCCGCCCAAAACGTCCAAGCGAATTCTGCTGGTCGACGATGATCGAGAAATCATCGAGTCGATGCGGATCGCGTTGGAATCGCAGGGCTACACGGTGCTGATCGCCCGCGATGGCAATCAGGGCCTGGCGTTGGCCGAGCGTGAGGATCCCGACCTGCTCATTCTCGACATGATGATGCCGAAGCGGAGCGGTTTTTTGGTTCTCGAAAAGATTCGCCGCACGCGAGCGGTTCCGATGCGCATCATCATGTGCACGGCCAACGAAGGGAACCGCCATAAGGCCTACGCCGAGACGCTGGGCGTTGACGACTACATCCGCAAGCCGTTTGCGATGGACCGGCTGTTGGACAGCGTCACTCGGCTGTTGGGCTAGGATGCGATTCTTCGCGATTGGGCTGGCGGCCGCTCTCTATTCGGACGACTGGAGACGGGCTCGCAGGTACTCGATCACCATCGGCATGACCGAGATGACGATGATGGCTGCGACGACCCAGTGGAAGTTTGCGCGGATGACAGACCGGCTGCCGAGCCAGTAGCCGCCCATGACGAAAAGCACGACCCAGGCGACACCGCCCACGACGTTGTAGACGATGAACCGCATGTAGTTCATCGCGCCGATGCCGGCCACGAAGGGTGCGAAGGTGCGAACGATCGGGACGAAGCGTGCGATGATGATCGTTTTGCCGCCGTACTTCTCATAGAAGGCGTGCGTGCGATCCAAGTGTTCCTTCTTCAGAAATCGCACATGTCCGCTGAAGGCTCGCGGTCCGATGTAGGCGCCGATCCAGTAGTTGACCGTATCGCCAAGAACGGCGGCGACGACCAGGACCAGGACCAACCAAACGGGACTGAGCGTTCCCATGCCGGCGACGGCGCCGGCCGCGAAGAGCATCGAATCGCCCGGCAGAAAGGGCGTCACGACGAGCCCCGTCTCGCAGAAGATGATGGCGAACAGGATCAGGTAGATTGCATGTTCATGCGCAAGCACAAACGTATTCAGTGAGTCGGGATGCACCAACTGGGCCAGTGCGTCCTTGAGCGTCCAAAGCCAATCCATCGATGGTTCCTTGCTCTGTGTTTTGAGGCGGCGCGGAACGGCAGACGTGCTGTCCGACCGCGCGATGCGGAATAGGCCGCGAGGGGCTCGCGGTTATTAGCAGTCCACAAGCTGTTGGCCGCGGATTATCATGTTTGGCAATGGTGCGT
The DNA here is from genome assembly GCA_039698035.1 of Thermoguttaceae bacterium. GTDB lineage: Bacteria > Planctomycetota > Planctomycetia > Pirellulales > Thermoguttaceae > JAJFUI01. The sequence continues at coordinate 158,764 of JBDKSW010000003.1, forward strand.
TTTCCTGGACCCAAGCTTTTCGCCCATCGCCTTGACAACCGGGCAAATCTTGCCCTATTCTAACGGCTGGATCAAATGGCTAAAAGCTGTCCTTGAGGGAGCAAGCACCTTGAAGCGAGCGATTCTGAACGTAACGTACACCCAGGCAGCCAGCAGGCTGGAACGGGGCAGAAAGGTCTGAAGATGCCCCGCCAACCAAAGATCCGCTCTCTGAAGGACATTCTCGTCCTCGCCCAACGAATCGCCGGCAGCAAGTCGGCTGGGAACAACCGGCTGGCGCTGGCCAGCGCCGACCAGGAAGAAGGGCTGAAGTGCGTTGACACGGCTCGCAAGCACGGTCTGATCAAGCCGATTCTGATCGGCGATCGGCAGGCCGTCACGCGGCGGTGCCGGTCGTTGAAAATCTCGCTGACCGGCGTCGAGATTGTTGACGAGCCCGATCCGAAGCTGGCCGCCGTGAAGGCCGTGGCCATGTGCCGCGACGGCAGCGCCGACATTTTGATGAAGGGGGCCGTCGACACGAGCGTCATCCTTCGGGCCGTGCTGGACCGCGATCATGGTCTTGGCCGAGGGGGCCTTTTGAGCAACGTGACGCTGTTCGATTCGCCGATCGAAAAGCGGCTCATGTTCATGTCGGACCCGGCCGTGGTGATCAAGCCGGACGTGGTCCAGAAGGTGGACATGGTTCGCAATGCGATTTGGGTTGCCCACAGGCTTGGGTTCGCTCGGCCCAAGGTGGCCGTGCTGGCTGCCGTCGAAAAGGTGAATCCGAAGGCGATGCCGGACACGGCGGACGCGGCCGTGCTGAACCAGATGGGCGCGTCGGGCCAGTTTGCGAACGCCGACATCGCCGGTCCTTATGCGTTGGACATTGCGGTCTCGAAGAAGGCGGCCGAGACGAAGCACGTCACGGGACCGGTCGCCGGCAGCGCCGACATTCTGATGTGCCCTGACATCCAATCGGCGAACATTTTCTACAAGTCCTTGGTTTATTTTGCGGGCCGCGAGATTGCCAACGCGATTGTCGGCGTCAAGACGCCGCTGGTCATGAGCTCCCGGTCGGACAGTTCGCTCACGAAGCTTTACACCATGGCGCTGAGCGTTGTCTTGGCGGGAGGCGAGCAATGAAAACCGATTTGCGCCGTCGCGTGAAACAGGCTGGCAAGCCGTCCAAGTCGGCCGGGCCGGTGGACCGTCAGGGGCGCGGCGTCAAGCGGTCGGCGGCTTCGCAGCGAGCGAAGAAGCGCGATCTGGTGATTGTCATCAACCCGGGCTCGACTTCGACGAAGCTGGCCGTATTTCGCGGTGAAACGTGCATCGCTGGCGAGACGATCAATCATCCGAAGGAAGATTTGGCGCATTTCACGTGCGTTGCCGACCAGTATGAGTTTCGTCTGGAAGCGGTGCTGAAGTTCCTCGCCGATCACGGCATCGCGTTGGACGAATGTCTTGCCGTGGCCGGACGCGGCGGCCTGATGAAGCCGATTCCCGGCGGCGTTTATGCGGTGAACGGGCGAATGCTGAAGGACCTTCGCAGCGCCCAGTGGGGCGAGCATCCGTCGAACTTGGGCGCGCCGATCGCGTTGGAGCTTTCGAAGCGTTGCAACGCACCGGCCTTCATTGCCGATCCGGTCACCAGCGATGAGTTTTGGGTTTTTTCTCGCTACGCTGGCCATCGGGCGTTCGAGCGCAAGAGCCGACTGCATGCGCTTTCGCAGCGGGCGGCGGCCCGCCGAGCCGCTCGGGAGTTGGGCGTGTCCTACGAAAAGGCCAATTTCGTGGTCGTTCACATGGGCGGCGGCATTTCGATTGGCGCGCACCGGAAGGGCCGCGTCGTGGACGCCAACGACGCGTTGGACGGCGACGGGCCGTTCTCGCCCGAGCGCAGCGGATCGGTGCCGACGGGCATGTTGGCCAAGGCGTGTTTTTCCGACGGCAAGACGTACGCCGACATTTGGAAGATGCTTGTCGGGCAAGGCGGCATTTACAGCTACCTTGGCACGAACGACTGCCGCGAGGTCGAAGAGCGGATGGCGAAGGGCGACGCCAAGGCTGCGGAAGTTTATGAAGCGATGGCCTATCAGATCGCCAAGTGGATTGGCGCGTCGGCGGCCGTGCTTTCCGGCCAGGTGAAGGCGGTGGTCGTCACGGGCGGCATGGCTCGGTCGAAGCCGTTGATCCGTTTCATCCGCAAATACGCCGGCTTTGTCGCCCCGTTTGTCGTCTATCCCGAGGTCGAGGAGATGACGGCGCTGGCCTCAGCGGCCCAAGCCGCGATGGCTCGGAAAATCAAGATCCAAGAATATCGCTAGCACGGAAAGCGGGGAACGCCGCTTTTACCGACGAGGAGTATCGCTCGATGTCCCGCATTGAAATCGCCGCGGAGCTGTGCAAGGCTTGTGAGCTTTGCATCGCGGTTTGCCCGAAACATTGCATCGAACAAACGGACACGCTGAACCGCTATGGGGTGTATCCCATGCGGATGCGCGAGGGCGCGGAATGCATTGGTTGCGCGTTGTGCGCGACGATGTGCCCCGACACGGCGATCGAGGTTTTTCGCACGGTGAGCGAGAAGCCGGCGAGCGCCGCGACATCGGCGCCGCCGGTCGACGCCGCGCCGTCTCCAGAGCTTAGCGAGTCCGCCTGAACCGAGTATGGTGCGTGCATCGCACCGTGCAGCTTGATCTAGGGTGCCCTAAGAGCACCGACAGCCGCGAGGAGGTCGCAACGTGACAAAGGTACTGATGAGCGGCAATGACGCCGTCGTCGAGGGCGCGATTCGCGCCGGGTTGGAGTGCTACTTCGGCTATCCGATTACGCCGCAGAACGAGATCATCGCCGGGATGGCTGCCCGGCTGCCTCCGCTGGGCGTTGCCTTCTTGCAGTCGGAGAGCGAGCTGGCCGCGATCAGCATGGTGCATGGGGCGGCGGCCGCCGGCAAGCGTGCCATGACGACATCGTCGAGCCCCGGCATCTCGTTGATGCAGGAGGGGATCAGCTATCTGGCCGGCACGCGTTTGCCCGCCGTGATCGTCAACGTGCAGCGTGGTGGCCCGGGTCTTGGCAACATCGGCGCGGCCCAGGGGGACTACTTCCAGGCGACGCGAGGCGGCGGCAACGGCGATTACCATTGCATCGTGCTGGCGCCGGAGAGCTCGCAGGAGATGTTGGACTTCACGTTCGAGGCCTTTGATCTGGCCGATCAGTACCGGACGCCGGTGATGATTCTGAGCGACGGACGCATTGGCCAAACGATGGAGCCTGTCGAGCTGCGCGACCCGCCGAAAAGGGCGCGCGTCGAGAAGCCCTGGGCAGTCAGCGGTGCGAAGGGCCGCAAGGGTCATTACGTCTGCTCGCTGCTGCTGCCGGTGCCCGAATTGGCCGAGCACAACCGCCAATTGCAGAAGGTCTATCGGGAGATCGAACGCCGCGAACCGCGAGGCGAGTCGTACCGGACATCCGACGCGGCGTTGGTCTTTGTCGGCTACGGCACGTGCGCCCGGATCTGCCGCGAGGCGACCGACATCCTCCGCGAGGAAGGTTTGAAGGCGGGTCTTTTCCGGCCCATGACGCTTTGGCCTTTCCCCAACAAGAAGCTGCTGGCATCGGTTTCGAAGGCTCGGACGGTGCTGGTCACCGAGATGAGCACAGGGCAGATGGTCCAAGACGTTCGCTTGGCGGTGAACGGTCAGTTGCCCATCGAGTTCCTCGGCTATGCGGGCGGCGAGGCCCCGTCGGTGAAGGGTCTGGTCGCGTTGGGCCGAAAGCTGCTGCAAAAATCGACGCGAAAAGACAGCAAGAAGAAGTCGTGACCGTTTGAGAATAGGATCGCATCAACCCGTTTAGCGGCCGCCGGCGCGGCGGCTTTCCATGCTTACCCGCCGTGGCTGCGACAGCCGTTGCGAACAGCCGCAACGGCCGGCCGCCGCCGGAGAAACGGCCAAGGAAAACGCTGATGATTGCCACTGAGAAAAAAGTTTTTGCCCGCACGCCCGTGCTAACGCCGACGATGACGCACTATTGTCCTGGCTGCGGCCACGGAATCGTCCATCGGCTGGTTGCCGAGGCCATTGAACACTACGGCATCCGCGAGCGGGCCGTGTGCGTTGCGCCGGTCGGCTGCTCGGTGCTGGCCTACAAATACATCGACATCGACATGTCCGAGGCGGCCCACGGTCGGGCGCCGGCCGTGGCGACGGGCATCAAGCGGGCCCGGCCGGACCTGTTCGTGATGACCTACCAGGGCGACGGCGATCTGGCGGCCATCGGGACGGCCGAGATCGTTCATGCCGCGAACCGGGGCGAGAACATCTCGGTCATTTTTGTGAACAACGCGGTGTACGGCATGACGGGCGGCCAAATGGCGCCGACCACGTTGCTCGGTCAAAAGACCAAGACCAGCCCAGCCGGCCGGAGCGAAAAGCTGGAGGGCCCGCCGATTCGCGTCTGTGAAATGCTTGCGACGTTGGACGGGCCGAGCTTTGTCACGCGCGTCACGGTCAACACGCCGGCCAACGTGCGGAAGGCCAAGCAGGCGATCATCACAGCGTTTGGCCGGCAGCTTGACGGGAAGGGTTTCAGCCTCGTCGAGGTGCTTTCGCCCTGCCCGACCTACTGGCGGTTGCCGCCGCCGAAGGCGGCCGAGGCAGTCGAGAGCTGGATGATGAAGACGTTCCCGCTGGGCCTATACAAGGACAAGGAGGCCGCCAATGGCAACCATGCAAAAGCGTAAGAAGACACCCGTTGGCAAGTCCGGCAAGCCCGCGGCAAAGACGGTCGCGAAGGCCGCGAAGGCCAAGGTCGCCCCGTCTACGACCGAGATCCTTCTGGCCGGCAGCGGCGGCCAAGGCATGATTTTGATCGGCAAGCTCGTGGCCCAGGCGGCCGTTGCCGGGGGCTACAACGCGACCTACATTCCGAGCTACGGCGCGGAGGTTCGCGGCGGCACGGCCCACTGTCACGTCAAAGTGGGTCGTCGCCCCATCGGCTCGCCAATCGTCGAGGATGCGACCATTTTCGTCGCGATGAACGAGCCGTCCTACAAGGCGTTTGCGCCCTTGCTGCGCAAGGGTTCGACGCTGGTGGCCAACGCATCACTGATTCCGACGATCGGCAAGCATGCCGGCGTCAAGGTCCTGTCGCCCGAACTGACGAAGATCGCCGCCGAGATGGGCAGCCTTCGTTCGGCAAACATGCTGGTGTTCGGCCTGTGCGTCGGACTTCTGGGTCTGAACGACAAGGCCGGTCTGCACGAGATCATCAGCGACACGCTTGGCAAGAAGAACCCGGCCATGCTCGAAATGAACCAGCGGATTTTCGACAAGGGCGTCGAGCTGGGCCGAGCCGCCGCGGCCGAATAGGGCGGCGTTCTGTTCCCAAACGGTCCGAGCGGGGCCATGCCCGCAGCGCGGCGGTTGCGTTGCGGGCGTCGGGTGCGTCGTCGCATGGCCGGGCGGCCATCCTCGCTGACGGCGTTGCGGCCAATCATTGTCAGCCGCCAGCGCGCCCGATATGATGGATTCATGCTAATCCTATTGACCAACGATGACGGTATTTACGCGCCGGGCTTAGCGGCCTTCGAGCGCGAGTTGCGAGAACTGGGCGACGTGGTGGTCGTGGCCCCGGCGACGGAACAGAGCGGCGTCGGCCACTCGATCACCTATCTGACGCCCTTGATCGTGAAGGAAGTCTTTCGCAACGACGAGGCGGGCGGCGATCACCACTGGGGGTGGGCGGTCGAAGGCAGCCCGGCCGACTGCGTGAAGCTGGGCATCCAGGAGTTTTGCCCCCGGCAGCCCGATCTGGTCGTCAGCGGGATCAACGGCGGACTGAACGCGGGCATCAACGTGCTGTACTCGGGCACGGTGGCCGCCGCCGTCGAAGGAGCTTTTTTCGGGGTCACGAGCGTGGCCGTCTCCCTTGAATTCGACGAGCACGCGCGGTTTGGCGACGCCGCGCGGCTTGCGCGGGACGTGATTCGCCAAATCCTCGAAAAGAAGGGCCCTGGCCCCGAACTCTATAATTTGAACATCCCGACGGCCGCGCTTGGCGGCGTGCCCGAAGTGTGCATAGCGCCGATGAACGTTCAGCGGTACGGCGACACGTTCCAGAAGCGGTCCGACCCGTGGGGCCGCGACTACTATTGGCTGATGGGCGGTCCGCCGGCGGCCACGGCCGGCGAGACGGACCTGTCGGCCCTCGACAAGGGCAAGGTGTCGCTGACGCCGTTGGACTACGACCTGACACGCCGGGCCGCGTTGGCCGAGATGGGCCGCTGGAAGTTTGAACTGCGGGCACCTTCGTCCAGCAAGTCGCCGGTCGGTGCGGCTTTTGCTTCCAACATTCGCGTGGTGCGGAAGAAGAAAAAGGAGCGCACGCCATGAGCCGAATCGTTCTGTCGATGCTGGTCGTTGCGTTGTTGATCGGTTGCGATCGCGAGCCAGCGAATCGACCCGCGCCGCCGCAACAACAGCCGCCGGCGCAAGCCGTGGAGCCCGAGAAGAAGGCGTCGCCAGCGCCGGCCGCCAAACCGGCCGAGCCCGCGCGCGAGAAGGCCCAGGTTGGCGTGGGCGAGAAGGGCCGCGACTATCCGGCCGGCATGTATGCCCCGAAGACCTACTGGGCGATCAAGGAAACGCTCGCGTTCGACGTGCAGATTCCGAAGGCGATGCAACTGTTCAAGGCCACGGAGGGCCGCGCGCCGAAGGACCATGCCGAGTTTATGGAGCGGATCATCAAGGAAGGGATGATCCAACTGCCAGAGCTTCCGGCCGGCGACCGCTACGAGTACGACCCGAAGACGGAAGAGCTGATGGTCGCCCACGGGATGCCGTAGAACTCCATGGCAACCTCTGCCATCTGGGCACCTGCAGATTTTCCCTCACATAGGTGCCTCACAACTTCTTGACTATGTGGCATAACGCCGCTAGCATGAGGGGGTATCAACGTAAACCAAGATACCCCAAGGTTGTGTTGTGAAAATTGCTGAATTGGAAGCTCATTGTATTGCCTGCGCAAATCAAGAGCTCGCAATTCGCGAAATGGTGGAACGCCGCGACTTTCCTGCAGTCTTTGCTGAGTGCATCACTTGTTTTGAGCACATCGTCCCCGCTCTCAGCTATCACAAAAAGCGAGGCATTACAACAAAAAACGCTCTTCCGCTCGCAATCGCCACAATCTGTACTTATGCACCACCGCTTTTCGATCACGCAGCAATCAAAGCGATCGATGCATTCGTAGGCTCCTCACGCATCCTGCAAAAACACGAGCATGGCTATCCGCTCATCATTGACGCTGCCAAGCGGCGGGAACACACGGCTCAGCAAATATGGAATCACCTGGAAAAGTATCCCGGTATCTTGGAAGGCGAGCTTGGCAGTCAATTGAACCTTGGTCACGACGAGGTCGCACAAATCATCACAATTTGGAAAACGCTTGGGATCGTCAACTGTTGCGCCAAAGATGAGTCGCCTAGCCTTTGGTTTCGTACTCGGTTGGATGAAAACACTGTTGGGATGTGCATTCATTGCGGTGTGCATGGCACGGGAGGGAAGAAGCTCTTCCTAGTGCCGCGTGTATGCAAAAAGTGCGGCAGTGAAGGCTATTATCACATCAATTACAGCTACAAACCACGCGAGTGATAGTCTCCGGAGTGCGAAATGGTTTACCTGTGCCTTTTCTTTCTGGGCGCGATTGTGTCAGCAACCGTACTCGCGGTCTGCTATCTTGGCATATCGCATCTACTGCGCGTGCAACGTTGCAGAGTCGTCAGTTGGGACACGCGCTTGCGAGCTGAATCGGCAAGGCTCGCGGAATCCAGAAAAGCAACAACTGCCCTGACGGAGAAACTTGAACGCGATCGGTTGACGCTCAATGGTGACATTGCCGCATTCGCCGCTCGCAATATTCAGTACGACAGTTTGGTCGAAGAGAACAATGGGCTCAAACAGGATTGCTTTAATCTGACCATACACCTAAAAAAGATGGACCTGGACCAGGCTGCTCTTGCACAACGTCAACGCGAGAACAGCAAGAAGGCCAATGAGATTGCTCAAAGGTATCTGAAAGAAACCGTTTCCTGGATCGGCGACAGGTTAAACGCCAACAATTTCTCTAGCTGCAAGCAGCGGCTATTGAATGTCATCGACGCATGTCGATCCATTGGCTTCTGCGTTTCGGAGGAGGAGCAATCAGCGATGCTTGAGGTGCTTCAAAAGGATTTCGAGCAAGCGGTTAGGAACGAGTTCGCCAGACAGGAACAAGCTCGCATCAAGTCACAGATTCGTGAGGAGGAAAGCCTCGCACGGGAGATCGATAAGCAACTCAAAGACGCTCAAAGGGAGCGCGCGGCCATAGCAGCCGCCCTGGAAAAAGCATTGAAAGAAACCAAGGACGAGCACAGTGCCGAGGTCGAGCTGCTAAGGACTAAACTCAAGGAGGCAGAGGAAAGGGCCGAACGGGCGATTTCGCAGGCGCAACTAACCAGGGCCGGGCATGTATACGTTCTTTCAAATATCGGTTCTTTCGGAGAAGGCATGTTCAAGGTAGGCATGACACGGAGACTTGATCCCTATGAGAGAGTAAACGAACTCAGCAGCGCATCGGTGCCATTTCCGTACGACGTTCACATGATGATTTCATGCGACGACGCACCATCGCTCGAAAACGCGCTTCATAAGGAGCTTCACAAGCGGCGGGTAAACAAGATCAACCTGCGAAAAGAGTTTTTCCGCGTCGATCTCGATGAAATCAGAAACATTGTCGAGTCGCGACATGGAACCGTCGACTACCACGCCGAGCCGGAAGCATTTCAGTACCGCGAGAGTATCGATATGCCCGATGAGGATTTCGAGTTCATCGAACGAACTGCAGAAGCTGTTGCCGGCAATGTCGACTCCGCAGTCCCAGACGAAGACTAGGCAGGAAATACCAGCGGTCGGCCTACCCGGCTCCGACGCCGCGATCGAAGGCGTCTTGGTCCCGCGCGTAGAGCGCCAAGACGGACTCGAACGTCGAGGAGGAAATCTTCCAGGACGGCTCCTCCTCGGTGTGCGCGTTGCAATGGGCCGTGAAGAGCCGGTAAAGGAACTTGAACAGGTGCCGTGGGACGCGCAACGACGCAAAGGCGTCGATCAAGCGTCGCTGGTCCACGCCCTCGAACAGGTCCAAGACCTTGGGGGTGCGCTTTTCGGCGGCGCACGCGGCAATTCGTGCGTTGGCCATGTCATAGAGCGACTGGCCGGTCCAACCGAGCGTGCGAATCAGGTTTTGCTTATCGAGCCGTGCGCGCTGATGGAAGTCGCGGCTTTCGCGGTCTAAGAGACGTTCGAGCTCGATGGGCAGCAGCATTTTCAGCCCCAGCCCTGGATGCTTGAGGAATTTGTTGTCGAGCATGGGCCAGACCAGCGCCCGCATCAGATCGGTCGAGCCGTTGATCAGATAGGGCTCGTCGACGCGATCGACCAGGACGAGGATTCCGTCGAAGTGCATGGAGCGGAGCAGGCCCTGAAGCTTGGCCAGCAGTTCGTAGCGGTCGTCGGTGCGTTGCCAGGCGGGCAGCGGTTGCCCGACGATCTGAGCGCCTGGAAAATGGAGGAGCGTTCGGCAGAGGAGCTTGGTGGAACGGCCGAGGGCGCGCGAGTTGCGTGTGATGCGCCAGGCCATCGATGACCAGCGGAGGAGTCGCCACAGGCGTGGGGCCCAGCCGGCCGCGATGGCCAGGAATGGCCAGGGCGTTGCAAACCAATCCCATTTTTGCAGTCCGCCGAGCAGGCCGAGGACGGCCAGCGTAACCAGCGTGCCGACGGCCAAGTCCCATTTCGATCGCCAGGTCGAGAACTTGAGCTTGCGGCGCAGGCGGTCCCAACGCTTGAAGCGATTCTCGGCGGTGGACTGATCGTAGCAGGCGGCCAACAGGAGCACGTCGCGGCGTTGCGCGGCATCGAGCAGTTCGACGGGCAGCGCCTCGTCGCGGGCGGCCGGATGCCTTGCCTGACGGTTTTCGAGGATGCGGTCCACGAGCTGCGTGACGGCCAGCGAGAGGATCGCGTCGATATGGTCCCAGAGACGCCACTGTTCGAGCATGCGTTCGGTTCGGCGTCGTCGGCCCGAGAAGCGGTCGCGGAAACGGTCTAGGAACGGGTTGAAATCGTCGTAGGCGACGACGAACGCCTGGGCGTCTGGGTGCTCGGCGTTGTAGTCGGCCAAGTGTCGCGCGAGTTGCAGGCGGATGGCCGTCTTGCCGGAGCCTTTCTCGCCAAAGACGACGGCCGTGGCCGGCTCGGTCGGGTCGCCGTAGATTTTGTCCCAACTGGGATGGAACGTGTTGCGGATGCAGGCGCCCTTGAAGACCAAGTCGGTCTGGGCGTCCTCGTCCGCGAACGGATTCGAGGCGATTCCGTGATGGTCGAGCAGTTGCTGGATTTTCATTGGCTTTGGCGAGAGAGGATGAACGCGAGGACGGCCACCAGGCCCAGAGCGGCGGCGACCAGCCAGCCGACCAGCGCTCGCGGCACGCGCCGAGGTTGCGCGTGGTGATTGGCCACGTGGGGAAGCAAGGTTGCGACAGCCGGCTCGGCGACGATGGCTTCGAGCCCTGGAAACGCCTGCGACTCGGCCAACCGCGGGAAAACGTCGGCGGCGAGCTGCCAGTCGGGCCAGGTCTCGCACCAGACGAGGCTTTGCGCGCCGATTCGCCCCTCGGCCAACCAGCTTCGCATCAACTCGGCATTGGCCGGACCGAACTGTCCGCCGCCCGGTGTTCGAACGAACCAGGCGGCCGCGCCCGAGGCGGCCAGGGCATCGGCCGTCTCGACCGGCCGAGCATCTGGCACATCGACCGGATCGGCCCAAGGCGTCTCTTGGCTTGCAGAGGGCGTCGGATCGGGAGGGGCTTCTTGCGGCGATTCGTGCAAGAAAGCGAACTGATTCACACCGCTCGAATCGCTTGGTTCTTGCGGCTGAGGCGATGGCGACGATTGGGCGTCGTCGTGCCGAGGGTTCCTCGAACTGGGGCGGGTGCTCTGCAACGGGATCTGCATCTTGACGCCACAGACCGGACAGATGCCTTTCTGCCCGGCCAGGAAGTCCTTGACGTTCAGTTTGTGCCCGTTGGGGCAATGGAACCGTATGCCCATACCGTTACCAGCCTTCCGCGCCCGCCGGCAATTATACCTCGTTCGGGAGGCTTGTTCCACGGGAGGCAGGTTGAGCCCCCATGGGGGCCGACAGGCGGACTGCACGGGCGCTGCGGTCGCTGGCGGTTCGGGGCTGGCGTCCCCCCTTGTTTTTAGACGCTCTGACCGGCCAAGTGGCCCGTGCTAAAGGCGGCCTGGAAGTTGTAGCCGCCGACCGGACCGTTGAGGTCGAGCAACTCGCCGGCGAAATACAGATTCGGCACGAGCCGGCTTTGCATGGTGCGCGAGTCCACCTCGTCGAGCGCAACGCCGCCGGTCGTCAGTTCGGCCTTGCGAAAGCCCATCGTGCCGCTGACGGGGATGTCGAGCTGCTTGATGGTCCGGGCCAGGCGACGGCGTTCGGTCTTCGAGAACTCGCCGGCCGGGCGGTCTGGCGGCGTGCCAATCAGGTCGAGCAGCGTTTCGGCCACACGGCGTGGCAGCCAAGGCTGCATCAGGCCTGCAGCGCGTCGTTTGCCATCGGTCGTGGCGCCGGCGGCCAATTGTCTGTCCAGCTCGCTCTCTTTGACCTCTGGCAGCAGATCGCAACGCAACACGAGCGAACTCGGCGTTGCCGACCGGCTCACCGCGTAGCTGACGTCCATCACGGCCGGCCCGGTCACGCCGAAATGCGCGAACAGCATTGCGGCGCGGCTGCTGGCCAAGCAGGCGCCGTCTTGCTCGACCACCCGCACCGTGACATCCGGCAGGGTGATGCCTTGCAGGGCCAACACCCAAGGGGCGTGACTGGTGACGGGCACTAACGCGGGGCGGGGCGGCACAATGCGATGCCCGAGCGCGGCCGCCCAACGGTAACCGTCGCCCGTCGTGCCAACGGCCGGATAGGACTGTCCGCCGACGGCCAAGATCAGCTTCTCGGCGTCGATCATCCGACGTTGCGTGACCAGGCGAAACATGGGGGCCGGACGCTCGTTGCCGGCCGTCTGCTGCGAGAGCCGGACGACATCGAGGAGCGTTTCTTGCAACGCCAGTTCGCAGCCAGCCCGATGGACACGCCGCATCAGTGCGTCGCGGACGTCCACCGCGCGATCGCTGGCGGGAAAAACTTTGCCGCCGGGCTCGACCTTGGTCGGAACGCCTTCGGCGTGGAAGAGGTCGACGACCTGCTGCGGTCCGAGGGCGGCGAGTGCGGAATGGAGGAATCGGCCAGGCGGGCCAAACGCGGCCACGATGCCGCGGGCGTCGGTTGCGTGGGTCAGGTTGCAGCGTGTGCCGCCAGAAATCAGGATTTTGACGCCCGGCTCGCGGTTCCGGTCGAGCAGGAGCGTCCGGCGTCCCCGCGAGGCGGCGCAGGCCGCGGCCATGAGCCCGGCCGGTCCGCCGCCAACGATGGCCACGTCCCAAGGCATTACTTTTTCTTGATCCACTGTCGCAGCTTTTCTCGCTGTTTTTTTTGCGAGTCGGGCGAGGCCGTCGGATCGACATCGATGGGCCGGCCCAGCAGCGTGGTGAGTTGGCGGGCGGCGATTTTGCGGGTCTCGACCTGAGGACGTTCCAGCAGGGCCAACCAGACGCTCGGCGTGCCGGCCAAGGAAGCGGCGACTTGCTGCGGCAGATCGTCCTCGACCTGGGCGGAAGCGGCATTCAAAATGCGTCGGATCCGAAACCGCTGCTCGGCGTCGAGCGCGCCGAAGTCCAGATGACGCAGGTAGGCGAGGGCGGCGGCGCCGCCCTCGCGCAGTTGGCGGTCGGCCGCCTCGCGCGTTGCAAAATGGTCGTCGCCCAGTTGTCGGACCAGGGTGGACCAGCGGTTTTCCTCGGCTTCGGCCTGACGGCCGGCCGTTTCCCAGAGCTTTGTCTCGACATCGGCCACCATGTCGGACAGCTTGTTGGTGGGCCGCAGCATGTCCAGAAGCGGAAGCAGTTGCTCGCGGCATTCGGACGGAAGCTCGATGAGCAACTCCCAAAGGTCGCCGGCGCGGAAGACTTGTTTCTGGGCGTCCGCGCCCATGGTGAGGACGGCGGGCGTGGTGGCCGATTGCCGAAAGTCCAGCGGCAGTTGCTTGGATTTGGCCGGCACCGATCGGCTGATGTGCAGATCGTCGCCGGCGGCCGCCAGCTCGATTTTCAGGACTGTCTGGCCGCCGCTTCGCTCATAGTGGAGGCGTGGCCGCCCGTTGTCGTTTTGGACCTTGAAGGTCTCGCGTGTGCCGAAGCCGTCGGCGCTGGTCGTGAACTGAATCAGTTGCGTGCACTTGAGGGACATCCGGCCGTTGACGACGTTGACCCAGAGCCAACGGTCATTGCTGAATCGCATTTTCTTGCCGGTCAGGACATCGGTCAACAGGGTGTCGTCGGCCATCGAGACGCCGGCCGGGCCGAGAAGAAACAGCAGGGCGGCCAAGCAAGCCGCTTGGTGCAGGAGTCTGCCGAGGCGCATGGTCTTACTGCACCTCCGTCTGATCGCAGTTGGCGACGGGGTGGTCGGGGCCAGCGGCCATCGGGTCGCGTTTGGCGGCTTTTCGGCGGTGCCGCCGCCAGAGAAAAATCCCGACGCCTGCGAGAGCAATGACGGCCGCGATGGTTGCCCAGACCTCGACCATTTTGAAGAGCTCGGCGTAGTTCTTGCCCAGGAAGTAGGTCAATCCGAAGAACGTGCTGACCACGGCGCTTGCGCAGATGAGATCGATCAGGACGAACTTGCGGAACGAGACCTGAAGGATGCCCGCGGTCAGATACAACGGCGACCGCAGGAGGACGAGAAATCGGGCGGCGAAGAAGACCTTCAAGCCATGCTGGTGGAACATCTGTTCCACGCGGGCTTCGCGTTCGGGCGTGATACAGCGAACCCACCAGCGATGGTCCCGAAGGACACCGCGACCGAAATGGTAGCCGACCCAATACATGACCACGTCACCGAGGAGAGCTCCGACGAGGCAGCAGGCCAGGGCCAACCAGGGGTCGAGCGTGCCATTGGCCGCGAGGATGGCGGCCGCGATGATGGGAACCTCCTCGGGCAGGGGAAGCCCTGCACCGGTGAGGATCAACACCAGGGTGATCGTTAAATAAGAGCCGGGCTCAAGGAACGGGTTAACCATTTTCCCGGGGGGGCATGCGATTCATTCGTCGAGGTATCGAGGCCATTTTACCGACATGGCCCCACCGCCACAACGGCGTCATGTTGGGCAACATATCACGCCAAGCGTGTCAGGTCGCCGGGCGGGATGCCGGCCGTTCTGATTTCGAGGGCCCCATGCGGCTGGCCTGGGCAAAGCATGAGGAGCCCGATTTCCTCGTGATTCCGGCAATAATCCAGCGCCGCGTCGGGTCCCAGGACGTAGAAGGCCGTCGAGAGGGCGTCGGCCATTGCGGCCGTGGGGGCGACGACGGTTGCCGACAGGAGGTTGTCGGCCGGCTGGCCCGTTCGCGGGTCCAAGATGTGGCCGTAGCGGCGCCCGGCATGTCGAAAGGACTGAAATTGGGCCGAAGACGTGCCGACCGCCCGATCGTGGAGCCGAACCGTGGCCAACCGTCGCTCGGGATGCCGCGGATCGCGGACGCCAATTTCCCAAGCGGCGCGCTGGGCGTCGTCGTCTGCGGCTCGGAAGCCTCGAACCAGCACGCTGCTCTGGCCGGCGTGCAGCAGAAAATCGTTTAGGCCGAGCGAGAGCAGCCGTTCGGCGCAAACGTCGAGGGCATAGCCCTTGCCAATGCTGCCGAGGCTGATCCTCATGCCGGGTCGCCCAAATCGCACGCATTGATTTGCCGGATCGAGCTGCAAAAGGTGGCCGCCGACGCAGGCTTGGGCCTCGGCCAGTTGCTGATCGGATGGAATACGGCCGGCTCGGCGTGCGAATCCCCAGGCTTCCCAGAGCGGGGCCGACGTGATGTCATATGCGCCGTGGGTCTCGGCGTACAGCCGGGCGGCCAGCGTGAGCAGCTCGAACAGCCACGGTTCGACCGGAACGGGACCGGCCGCCGCCAGGCGGTTGATGCGTGAAACGCCGCTTTCGGGCTGAAAGTACGATAGCTGGCTTTCGACGGCCTCGACGGCGTCGAGCGATTCGAGCGCCCAACGGGTTCCGTCCGGATAGCGGCCGGCCGGAAAGCAGACCTCGAAGTCGCAGGCCATTGCGCGGCGTGAGACGTGAATCAGCAGGTCGGTGTATTCTTGGCCCATGCCAAAGGAAAAAGCCCACCCATCAAGGACGGGCGGGCTTCCGAGAGAATCGCTTTCACTGAAAGGCCGCTCTATTCCATCGTGATGGCTTCCGTGGGGCAGACGTCCACACAGGCGCCACAACCGCCGCACGTGTCCGCATCGACGACCGCAAGGCCGTCCTTCATCGAGATCGCGTCCAAGGGGCACGACTCGACGCACGTCTCACATCCGGTGCATTTTTCGGAATCAACTACCGCTGCCATTGAAACATCTCCACGAGACAGAATGGAACAAACAACGACGTTCTTCTATATCATTTTTACTCGATGAACCAGGCATAAAACCATGCCCCGAAAATCGTCCAGCGAGTAGCCATCGCGGGGGGCATTGCCCTCCGAAGCATGTTACGATATCCGATTGCCCGCTGCAGTCAAGGGCGGCCGTCGGGCGCCGAATCGGGCGGAGGGCCATTCGGCCGGTTCGAGTCGGCGGTTTTCGCACGCGGCGCCCGCTCTCTGAGGCTCGGCATTCCGGGAATGAGGTTCTGGCGGCTTGGCGTGATTAAACGGAGTATTGCCTGTAACGTAGAGTTGAAGATGCCGCGAATCGTGGAGATCAACCAGATCGAGGGACTGGCCCCGCTGGCCGACGCCTGGGACGACTTGCTTCGGCAAACGCCGGGGGCGTCGTTTTTCCAGTCACTGGCATGGCTCCAGGCCTACTGGCGGCATTTTGGCGCTGGGCAATTGCTGCGCGTGCTAATCCGTGAGGAAGGCGACCGGCCGACGGGGATCCTGCCGCTGGTGGTACGCCACGAAACGTCCAAGGTTGGCCCGCTTCGGGTCGTCACGTTTCCGCTGCACGCATGGGGTTCGTTCTACGGCCCGATCGGTCCCGAGCCTTGCGCCGTGCTGGCGGCTGGGCTGGATCACCTTCGACACACGAAGCCCTGCTGGGACGTTCTGGAACTGCGATGGCAGGGCGCGCCCAGCACGGCCCCCCGGCAACTCGAACGCACCCTGATCGAGTCGGGATTTTCCGCCCAAGCGACCGTTTGGGATCGTGCGTCGGTCGTTGATCTCGACGGGGACTGGGAGACGTACCGGTCGACCCGGAACGGCGCATGGCTGCGACGTCTTCGGCACGACGAACGCAAGCTGTCGGCGGCTGGCCGTCTCGAATTCGTGCGTTATCGGCCTGCCGGCGCGGCATACGGCGACGGCTCGCCCCGCTGGGACCTTTACGACGCCTGCGAGGATTTGGCTCGCCGAAGCTGGCAAGGCTCGGCCACCGACGGCACGACGCTATCGCACGAGTCGGTCCGGGGTTTTTTGCGCGAGGTGCACGAGTCTGCGGCCAAGGCCGGCGCGGTCGACATGAGCCTGCTGCTCTTGGACGACGCGCCGCTGGCATTCATCTACGGCTATCAGTACGGCGGCTACGTCTATGGGCTGCGGCGCGGACGCGATGCGGAGCGGGCATCGGACGGCGCGGGGAATTTGCTGCTCGCCCGCACGTTGGAGGACAGCTTCGCCCGAGGCGACCGTCTCTACGACATGGGCGTTGGTTCGCTGGCGAGCAAGCGGCAGTTTCAGACGCGGTTGATTCCCATTTTACGGCTGAGCCACTATCCGCTTAGATCGCCGCGCGCACAACTGCTGCGGCTGGCGCGATGGTGGCAGGGGCGCACGATCTGCGCGTCTCGGCTCGACGAAGAAGTCGCTGCGGAGAGCTGATCGCTTGGCGTCGAACCGGCGTTCATCGCGGTCGGCCGCTTCCAGGCGGGTGCGGCCGACGCGCGATGAACTCCTATACCGGCGCGACGTGTTTACGAGCGATGCCTTCCCGACTCGCTTTGGAGACGAGCCGGGACAATCGCAGCTTACTCAACGAGTGAGTCTTGTCGCTTACCGTCCCACGGGACCGGGCATGACGGCGCCCGAGCCGCCGCCGCAGTTGCAGCCGCCGCTTGGGGCAGGCGTGACCACGGTGGTCGGTTCCGACGTAATGACCGTCTCTCCGGAGCACGGGTCGTCACACGGATCGACCATGACACAGGTCTGTTGCTTGCAATTGCGTTCGGGGTGGAACCGCGAGTTCCAGGCGTAGCGCCAGCACTCGCCGATGCGGCAGCCGCCGGAGACGCCGAGCAAGGTTCCTAAGACAGTAAGCAGTAGTAACTTTTTCATGATGATGGTTGGCCTCCTCGCAATCAGGATGCGGGTCCCGGCGCGTAGGTCGGCGTGCCAGGCGTCACGACGGGCGTTGTCGCCGTCGTCGCTCCGGCGCAAGGATCGCAAGGACTGTAGGTTGGGCAGGCGCTTGGGCACGGGGCGACCGTCTGCGTGCAGCCCTGGTTCTGCGGGCCGCGCCACAGGCAATTCCAGAACCGGCATCCCGCCACGCCGCACAGCAGCGTTCCGAGAACCGCTATTGTCAGTAGCCTCTTCATTCCTCGTATCTCCCATCCAAACGGTATCTTTCGATCGCCAGACTTCTCGCCAAGCAACTCTACACCAGGATCGATGATGTGCAAATCAAACGACGTTTTTTCTGTGAAACACCCATGTTGTCATTTTTCCACACATTCGTTGATTGCAGGCTACAATTGTGGTGAGCCAAGGCGAGTTTACCTTCCGTCACGGATAGGCCGGTCGGGCAGCCCACAGCATGCGCATGGATCGCCAATTGTCGAAAAGATCGCGTCGCCGCTTGGGATTTGGCAGCCCGATCGCTCACGCATCCCTTGTGGCATTGGCCGCATGGCTGGGCGTGACGGCCGCTCGCGCCGCCGAGCAACCGATTTGGATTCTGGACACGCGCTGCGTCAATGGGTGCGGCGAACCCAACGAGGTCGTTGAGCAGATTCAGCACGAGCGGCTCGACGCGGACTGTTGCCGGCGCGCGACCGACGCCCAAGACTTCCGTGCGGCGCAAGAAGTCACGACGCCAATGGTTGTCTTCGTCCACGGGAACAACACGGACGCCGATCAGGCGCTGACCAAGGGTCTCTACGTTTACAACACGATTCGCTTGCAAGCGGGCGACAAGCCATTCCGCTTTGTCATCTGGTCGTGGCCCGCCGACCGGTTCTTCGGCATCCTCAATCGCGGGAGCACTCGGGCAAAGGCCGAGGAGTGCGACACGGAGAGCTACTATCTGGCGGCATGGCTTAATCGTCTCGCGCCGGGCACGCGGATTTGCCTGGCCGGGCACAGCTTTGGTCCGCGGATCATCACCGGCGCGTTGCACCTGCTGGCCGGCGGCCCCTTGGCTTGCCGAGCGATGCCGGAAGCAACGGTCGCGGCCTGGAAAGGCGGAAAACGCAATCCGGTGCGAACCGTGCTGATGGCTGCCGCGCTCGATGCCGATTGGCTTGCGCCGGACGGCCGCCACGGGCTGGCGCCGTCGATCGCCGACCGCATGCTGATCACGTGCAACGATCGGGATCGCATCTTGCGATACTACCCGAGGCTGTGGCATCGCCAGAGTTCCGAAGCGCTTGGGCTTGTCGGTCCTTGCGGCGTCGATTGCCTTGAGCACGTCGAGACCATCGACGTAAGCGGCGAGGTCGGCCGGTTTCACGATTGGCGTGACTATGCCTTCACGCCCGAGGTCCGCTGCCGCTGGACCGAGTATGCGTTTCTCGATGAGCCGAGCGAGGAGGCCGCCAAAGAGAAGGCGTCTGGCGGGTCACGCGACGGCGATGCACCCTAGCAGACGGCCGCCGCACGCGGGGATGATCTGGCTGGCCGCCACGACGGCCCGGCGCGACGTATGGCCCAGTCGCACCACGACAAAGACGCCGTCACAATGACCGAGCGTTTGCGCTGTCTCGGATTGTTCCAACGAGGCACAGTCGAAGAGGGTCAGTTGCCACCGCTCGCGGAGGCTTGCGATCCAGGCGTCGTTGTGCCAGGGGCAGTCGGGCTGCGGCGTTGCGCTGGTTGACAGGACGCTGAGCCCTGGAACGGTGGTTGGCCAAACAAGGCCCCGGTTGTCGGACAACGTTTCGGGCGGCGCAGTGGTCGTGACGTTGGCCTCGGCCAGTCGCGCGATCAGCCCACGGCCGCGGGCGTCGGCATCGACCACCAAGAGGCCGCCCGGCGTTCGTTGGGCCAATTCTCGCGCGAGCTCGATCACGAGACTCGTTTTTCCATCGGCGTCGTTTGGGCTTGTGACGGCCAAGACGGACGGCCGATCGCCGGGCAGACGCCAGCGAATCGATTGGGCCAATTCGGCCACGGCGTGGGCCGTCTGGGGCCGTTCGGACTCGGGCCAAGCCAGACGCGGTCCGTCGTCGCCGTTGCAGCTTGCCTTCGGTTCGTCGACTTCGGGAAAGGCAAACCGAACGCCCGCATCCTCGATGCAGGGCATTGGAACGATCAGCGGGGCGATTCGGTCCGTCGTCGACTCCACCAATGTCTGAGTCATGAGACCTCTAACCTCGACGCAGCCGGGCGAAGAGCTGTCGATACTGTTGCGGAGGCGTGGTTCTGGGGGCCCGCGGCTCCTCGTCCACGATGGCAACGCTCGTCTCGACAGTCGCCGCAGCCGCGGGCTCTTGGGTGGGCACGGCCGCCGCCCGGTTGCGGGCGGACGCCTCGGCCAGCACGTTTCTGGCCGGCGGGGAAACGGGGACTCGCGGTTCGAGCTTGATTTCCTGTCTCGGCGGCAGGGGCATCCCAAACGGCAGCGATTCGGACACGGGCGGGGTTTGGGCAGGTCGGCCGACCTGACTGCGCCAGGCCCCGGCATACCGATCGGCGACCACTTCTTCCTGCTCGAACGCCTCGCGGAAGGGGTGAGGCGTCTCGTCGAAACAGAGCTCGACCTCGGGACCGATCGAGCCGGCCGGCTGGAAGTCGTCCTCCGTTTCGGCCAACAGTTGTTCAATGCGATGGATTTGCACCGCCGGCTCGGCGGCCTCGGTCGGCATTTCCTGGTCGTCAAGCTGGGTCACGCGGAAAACGCCTGGGGTCGGGGACGCGGCATGGCTTGCATCGTCGTCCGAATCGTCGAGCGAGCCGAACTCGATCACGCCGCCGGCGCCGGATTCCTCGGTTGGCTGGGCGTTAGGCGGCGCGGGCAACTGTTGCAAGTCGGCCCAGGCCTCTTCGGCGCGTGCGGGCGGAATGACCTTCTGACCGTCCGCGTAGGCCAGCAGCAGCGCATGATCGCACACTTGGTTGATCAGACGGACGACGCCGCCGGTGGCCTGAAACACGCATTGGCAGGTGGCCTCGGGAAAGATCGAATCGCCCTGAGCGCCGGCCCAGTTGATTTGCGATTGGATGTAGTCCTTCGTCTCGCCACGGCTCAATGGTTCGAGATAGCAACGGGCGCTGAGCCGCTGATTGAGGGAATCGAGCTTCGGGCTGGCCAGCCGCTCTTCGAGGGCCGGACCGCCGGCCAACACCAGCCGGACCAGCGGCTGGCCGGCTCGCGTCAGATTGCTCAAGAGGCGAATTTCTTCCAAAAGGCGCAACGGCAGCGTTTGGGCCTCATCGGCCAGGAGGAGCATGCCGCGAGGGCTGCCATCGCCGATGGTCAGATAATCGACGACGGCGAGGCGCAGTTCGCCTTCGTCCATGCCGCGGTACGCCCGGCCCAAGTCGTACAGGATCGCCTGGTACAAGGCTCGCCGGGTGCTCAGGCGGCCGCTGTTGAGCATGGCCACCTGGAGGGTGCGTCGCGACTGCTCGGCCACCAACATGCACAGGAGCGTCTTGCCGGTTCCGGCCGGTCCGATGACGAGGCCGGCGCCTTCGCCGCGTTCGACGCAGCGGACCAACGTTGTCCGAGCGCTTTCGATCGAGGCGGCAGGAAAGTAACGATCCACCTGGGGCGCCGAGCAAAACGGGCGTCTGCTGAATCCGAAACAAGCGTCGTACATCGTCACTCTTTCCAGCTATTCGAGAGTGTCTTGAAATGCGTCGCGCCCTCGGCAAGGGGGCCCGGCGGCGTGACGCGGACAGCGCACGGTCGCGCCGTCCTGGGATTTTCCCATTCCATCCATTCGGCACGCGCCAGATGACGGAATAAATGGTCTGACGGCTGGCGGGTCAAATCCCCAACACGCCCCACATCGCCACCAGGGGCGTGGCAACGATCAGAGAGAACCCCACCATTAGGGAGACTCTGCGAAGTCGTCGCCGTGCGGCGACCCTAACGATTGCGGGAACTGGGTCGTAGGAGGGCATCACACCGATGACGGACTCGCCCAGATCGGATCGGATTTGGGCGACGTCCAGCTCGGGCAACTCGATGCGACTTGCAAAGGTCACGAAGCCTGCACCGAAACCCATCGCCAGGGCCGCTGCGGCCGCGGTGGCCAGCAGACGCCAACGGCCGTAATCGACCGCCGAGAGATTCTCGACCACCTTGGCCCGTTCGACGGCATAGGGGGAGCCGGCCGCGTGCGCCGCCACGGTCTGCTTCAGGATGCGTTCCGCTTGCTCGGAGTCGCGTCGGGCGTCGGCGACGGCCTCGATCGCCGCATCCAGCCGAGGCTTTTGCCTGGCCTGCTCGGCGCGGTCCTTGCCGGACTCATCACGATCCGCGCGACGGGCCTTTTCCATTGCCCCGGCCGATGCACTGGCGGCCCGCGAATCGGGTATTTGCCGCCGGGTGACGGCCAACTGCTGTTCGACGGCCTCGATGCGGTGTGCCACGTCTTGCACGGCCGGGTGCGCCGGGGTGCGTTTTTCCAGCAGATCGTCGTAACGACGGCGAAGCTCCGAGCGTTCCTGATTCAGAGCGACCCATTCGGGATTGTCCACGAGTCGGGGGCCGGCCGTCGCCGACGGCTCGGTCGCGGTTTGCGGCGGCGTGGAGCGGGCGGCCAATAGTTGACGAAGCGATGTCAGATCGGACTCGCACTTGGCCAGGCGCCGGTGTGCGGCGACTGCTTTTTGCCGAGCCTCTGCGCAGGCCGAATCGATGGCCTTTTGCCATGCGGCCCGTTGACAAGTGACATGGGCCTCGGCCAAGCGGTCAGCGGCCTGCGCCGCGCGGTCCGAGTCGGTGTCTGAAACGACGAACGGCACTCGGTGAACCGTTGGCGGACGATGTTGAATCGGGTCGGCCTGCGGCGTTTCGCCCGGCGAGCGGTCTAGGGCGTAGGCCGTCGCCGTAAATGGGGGGACGGTTTTGACAGGCGTCCATCGGGGATAGCCCCAGCGGAAGACCCCCACGCCGGTGAGGGCCGCGATCAGGAGGCAGAGCACGATCGGCGTTCCGACCGATGATCGGCGAACGGTCAGCGATCGTTGCCATCCTGGCTTTCGCATTGCGCGGTCCTTCAGCGCAGACTCTCCCAAGGTCTTTATCGGCCGTCGAGGGCCGATGTCTTCGGCCAAGTGGCGTTGGGGAAACGCACCGAGCGGCCACTTTTCCACTGGGCCGTGGATTTGTTAGAATGGTGATTCTTCAATCGTTGTGGAATCGCCCCCCCTAGGAGCCAGACCGTGCCCAAAGTCGAAACGAAGCTGCCATACAAAGTCGCCGACCTGTCGCTGGCCGATTGGGGTCGCAAGGAAATCCAACTGGCCGAGCGTGAGATGCCTGGCCTCATGGCCCTGCGGCGCAAGTATGGCAAGACCAAGCCGTTGGCGGGCGTCCGCGTGGCCGGCTGTCTGCACATGACCATTCAGACGGCCGTTCTGATCGAGACCCTCAAGGAGCTTGGCGCCGAGGTGCAGTGGAGCAGTTGCAACAAGTTTTCGACGCAGGACCACGCCGCCGCAGCGATAGCCGCCACGGGGGTGCCTGTCTACGCCTGGAAGGGCGAGACCGATGCGGACTACGATTGGTGCATCGAGCAGACGCTCTACTTCCCGGATGGCCAGCCGCTGAACATGATCGTCGATGACGGCGGCGACCTGACGGCCATTGTCCACGGCCCGAAGTATCGCCAACTGCTTTCTGGCATCCGCGGCCTCTCGGAAGAGACGACTACGGGCGTCCACCGGCTGTATCAGATGCACGAGCGCGGCGAGCTGGGCATCCCGGCGATGAACGTCAACGACTCGGTCACGAAGAGCAAGTTTGACAACTTGTATGGGTGCCGCGAGTCGCTGGCCGACGGCATCAAGCGGGCGACCGACATCATGGTGGCCGGCAAGGTGGTCGTCATCTGCGGCTACGGCGACGTGGGGAAGGGCTGTGCCCACTCGATGCGGTCCTACGGCGCCCGGGTGCTCGTCACCGAGATCGACCCGATCTGCGCGCTGCAGGCGGCGATGGAAGGCTACGAAGTGACGACGATGGACGAGGCCGCCTCGCGTGGCAACATCTTCGTCACCTGCACGGGTTGCCGCGACATTATCACGGCCAAACACATGCAGGAGATGCCCGAGGACGCCATCGTCTGCAACATTGGGCACTTCGACCTGGAGATTGACGTGGCCGGATTGCAGAAGCTGCCTGGCGTCAAGCATGTGAACATCAAGCCGCTGGTGGACCGGTACACGCTGTCCAGCGGCCGCTCGATCATCCTGCTGGCCGAGGGGCGGCTGGTGAACCTTGGCTGTGCGACGGGCCATCCGTCGTTCGTCATGTCGAACTCGTTCACCAACCAGGTGATCGCCCAGATTGCCCTGTGGACCGAGTCGGACAAGTACCCGATCGGCGTCTACACGCTGCCGAAGCACCTCGACGAGGAAGTTGCCCGGCTGCACCTCGAGCAGCTCGGCGTGAAGCTAACCAAGCTGACGCAAGCCCAGGCCGAGTACCTTGGCATTCCGGTGAGCGGGCCGTTCAAGCCGGAATACTATCGCTATTAGTAGCTAGTGGTTAGTGGCGAGTGGCTAGAGCCGAAAACCGGTCGACGGCCTCGTTCCCACGCTCCCGCGTGGGAACGCACTAACCGGACGCTCCTGGGTCCCCAACGGCTGTGGTAAACTACAGGAGGCGGAAGTCGGTCCGAGAAGTGGAGGGAATCATGAACGTCGTGCTGCATGGGACTGTCCACGGCCGAACGGTCGAATTGGATGACGACCCGGGAATCGAAGACAACCGCGTTGTCGAAGTGATTCTGCGGACCAAGCAGTTGCCGGGGCCTCCGCCGGCCTGGAAGCCTGGAAGCACGGAAACGGCTGCGGGGATGCTGGCGGATGCCTGGACGCCCGAGGATGACCGGATTCATAACGAAATCCACGAAGAGCGCGGGCGGTCGGTGTTTCGGGAGATTGCGGAATGAGCTATCTGCTCGACACGAACATTCTCTCGGCCCACCTGCGCCGTCCGGCCGGGCTGCAACACCGTTTCATGCAACACTCCGGCCGGCTCTATACATCCAGTGTCGCATTGGCGGAGTTGTACGACTGGGCCTACCGACGGCCCGACTCCGCCGCTGCACTGGCTGCTGTGGATAAAATGCTGCTCTACGAGGTCGCCACGATCGAGTTTGACAGCGATTGCGCCAAGGAATGTGGCAGGCTTCGGGCGGAACTTCGCCAGCAGGGGATCGGCATCGCCGCAATGGATCTCCTGATCGGGACCGTCGCCCTGCTGTTTGACCTGACGTTGGTCACCCACAATACCAAGGACTTCCAGAACATCCCCGGCCTTCGGCTGGAGGACTGGTTGACGCAATGACACCGCGACTCGCCAGTTCTCTCGGCGAAAGGGAGACGCTCGCGCCCTCTCACCCAAAATCCCATTACGAGAGGATCCGCGCAATGTTGAAGCCAGCCAGTCTTCCTGCTGTGCTGGTTGTTGCCAGTCTCTTGTTTGTCATGGATGCCTTGATGGTGAATGTTGTCTTCCTGTCATTGCTGACTGCAATCTTTCAATTGGTGGTGGGGCTTCCGCTTTTGTATCTGCGGCAAGATGAACGACGCAAAAGACTCAGGAATGTCTGCATCTTTCTGGGCACGTTTGTCATGGCCGTCGCCATGGTCAACGTGAATGCGTATATCGCTCCATTGCACGCTGATAGACTTATCAAGGCCATCGAAAGCTATCGGGCGGCAAATGGGGTTTACCCGCAGAAACTCGATGACCTCGTGCCGACATTCATCGACCATGTGCCATACGCCCAGTACACAATCATGGGCGTATTCTTCTACGTGAGGGGTGGCACCAAAGAGCCGCCCGTGCTCTGGTACAATCCTCACGGAATGGACCATCGCACCTACTATTTCAAAACCAAGGACTGGCATTATTTGGGCTGACCAAGCTTTGAAAGGCCATTAGGCCGAGTCGCGGACCTGCCGGATACGGATGTCCTGGCCTGGGAAGGTGGGCGATGAGTTCCAACTCTCCGCCGAGGGTGCTCATCAGGCGTTGCAGAGTGCTGACCTGAATATCGCTTTGCGACTCCATGCGTGAAAGGGTCGGCTGCCAAACGCCCAGATTAACCACCTCTTCGGCGACTTGGCTATACACCGACCGCGTGGTAAAATCAAGGGGCACACTGATGCGGCCGTGACATGACTTCTATCCGCGTTGAGACCACGATCCAGTCCGACGGCGTGCTCCACATAGCCGATCTTCCGTGCCATCGCGGAGACCGGGTGGAGGCGATCATCCTGCTCCCCGAGGAGGCGGATGAGGAAGGACGAGAGGCTGCCCGCGAAAGGTTCCTGGCTATCTCGCGGGAGTCCACTTTCAGATCCATCGGTCCTTAATCCGTCACGGGAAGAGTTGCATGAACGCGATTGACACGAACGTATGGATTTGCAGCCACGATCAACGTGACGTCAGGAAGCAAGAGATTGCACAGCAACTCATTCGGACCACCAAACCGCTTTGGCTGTTGTGACAGGTAGGTTGCGAGTTCATTGCGGCGGCGAGAAAGCTTGAGCCTCTCGGTTTCACTCAGGAGCAGGCATGGCAGTCGCTTTCAGCCATGCAAAGGATGGCAAACGCCATTCTCTTACGAACCCCAGAATTGTGGCTTGGATGCCAAGAGATTCAGCAACGGTTCGGCGTCCACTATTGGGACGCGCTGATTGTTGCCGCTTGCATCCATTCGGAGGTGAAGACACTGTACTCGGAGGACGTTCCTGAGCGCGGTTACAATGGCCTGCGGGTGGTGAACCCCTTCGCCGCGGGCTGATCGCCGAGCGTTAAGCGTCACATGTTCTCAGCGGCCAATTCGGGGTTCAAGGCGATGGCCTGCGAGAGAGCCGGGGCTAGGCCCACAATCACCGGCGACAATAGCTCCTCGGCGGTCGCCGGAACGCACTCGACCCGCAATTCGAGCGATTTGCCAACCGGCACGTCCACCGTCTCGTCGGGCACGAACACGTTCCCGTCAAAATGGGCGCGGATCGTCATCATGGCTGAAGCATACCCCAATCAGACGGTTTAGAGAAGCACTTTGTCGCGTCGGTTGGATCTTTCGCCTTCCTCGCCTCACCCTCTTCGCCAACCGAATGGCCATGCCTCTGGGCGCGGGCCGCCGGAGGCGATAACATGGGCAAATCAGCGTGTAGATTCACCAAAAGCCCCCAAAAATCGAAGTCCTAAGACCTAATTCCCATGCCCGACATTCAAGCCTTCCGTGGAGTCCGCTACAACCTTGGCCGCGTTGGATCGCTGAGCGACGTGGTGACGCCGCCGTACGATGTGATCGGCGACGAGCTGCAAGAGCATTTCTACAACCTGCACCCGAACAGCTTCATTCGGATCGACTTGAACAAGATCGAGCCGGGCGACGACGACGAGAAGAACAACCGCTACATCCGGGCGGCCAAGTTCTACAAGCAGTGGCGCGAGCAGGGCATTCTGACGACCGAGTCGGATCCGGCCGTCTACGTGTACCACCAGGAGTTCGAGGCCGCCGGCACGAAGTACGTCCGCCGCGGATTCCTTTGCCGGCAGTGGCTGACGCGGTTCGGCGAGGGCCAGGTCTTCCCGCACGAGGAAACGCTGCCGGCCGCCAAGGTCGATCGACTGATGCTCACGGTCGTGACCAAGGCCCAGATGAGCCCGATTTTCGGACTCTACCCCGACGCCGAGTGCGAGGCCCAGCGGCTGCTCGACGAGGCCGTGGCCGACAAGACGCCGCTGGTGGCCACCGACCATTTGGGCGTCGTGCATCGCATGTGGCCTGTGACCGACGTGTCCGTCATCTCGAAGCTCTCGGCCATCATGGGCCCGAAGCCGATCTTCATCGCCGACGGGCACCACCGCTACGAGACGGCCTGCAACTACCGCGACCAGATCCACGACAGCGGGGCCCTGTCGCCGACGCATCCGGCGAACTACACGCTGATGATGTGCGTCGCGATGGACGATCCGGGCCTGATCGTGATGCCGACGCACCGCCTGTTCCAAGGCGTTCCGGCAATGACCAGCGACGAGTTGAAGGCCAAGCTTGGCGCGTGTTTCACGACCCGTCCGGCCGGCGACGGTCCCGACGCGGCCACGTCCGTCTGGGAAGACATCGAGACGGGCGGCGTCCAAGGCGCGATTGGCCTCTACACCCAGAAGGACGGCAAGTGGTTGATCGCCACGGTGACCGACGCCGGGAAAGCCCGGATGGCCGAAGTCGCCAAGGACCACACGGACGACTGGCGCGGCCTGGGCGTCAGCCTGCTCCACCGGCTCATCATCGAGGACCTGCTGGGCTGCAAGAAGTTGCCGAAGCCGGGCTACGTCCATCTGATCGAAGAGGTGGCCGAAGGGCTGAAGACGGGCGAGTATCCGCTGGCGGCCGTCGTCATGCCGGCCACGGTCGAGCATGTTCGCCAGATCAGCATGGGCGGCGAACGCATGCCGGCCAAGAGCACCTATTTTTATCCGAAGCTGCTCAGCGGACTGGTCATCAATCCGCTGGAGTAGGACACCGAGGTCAGAGGCCAGAGCATCCTGGGAGTGCCGAGTTGGGCGAGAAGCCGAGGCCCCTGAACCGAGAGTCTTAAGCGGCCGCGATCGAGCATTGGCCGAGATTCGACGACTGGCACGGTTGGCACGACGCCCGTGCCAAGGGTCGTTGTCAGCGCCGCATCCACCATCTGAGGGGATGCCAACACACGATCGCCCAACGGATCGCGTGGCGGCCCAGCGTGTCCGTTTGCAGCCGCGTCGGCTCTCTCGAATTCTGACCTTTGCCGGCGCGGCCGTTGCGCTCGCGGCGGCGCGCTGGCGCCGATCGACGGGCTCGTGGCGATCGCGCCGGGCCGCCTCGACCGAGGCGATCCGGGGCGGTCGGCGCTCGATGCGGACGCGCAGCACCGGCGTCTCTTTTGGCACGTCACGATTCTGATTTGCCACGGTTGCGATTGTCTTGACGAGCTGGCAACGCATTCGCAGACCGGCAGGACGCATTGGGGCAACAGCCACCGCGATTGGCATGGGCAACGACGACTTTCTTGCCGGTCTGGAGGCATTGGGCATTCGCCGGAGGATCGAGTCGCCCGAGTGGCACGGGGAAGAGCGCATGGCGCACGTCCCTGGGGATGTGTTGCGACTGGCACGCGAGTCGATGGCCCGCCGCGGCGCGATGGATCTTGAAGCCGTGCCGTGCGGCACAGCCATCGCTGAGGACTGTCGCGGCTTGAACAGAGGCCCGCGGAAGAAGCGGTATCGCGTCTCTGTTGCGACGGTTTGCACCTGTTCATGGTCGCTTCCCGGTTCCACGTGAAACCGCCCGGCGGTCGATCTTGATGCGAGGCCGCGTGTCAGAAAGCGGTTGCCGGATTTCATTCGTTCGCGCGGCGTCGGCGGTCTTCTGCGTGCTGTTCCGCTTCTTGTTGCGGCTGCGATAATCGGCAACCATTGGCGTCATGTTGCAAGCGACATCGGAGCCGAGCGGCAATGCCGCGCGTGCCAAAGACCGGTCACCGGCGTTGGCCGCGCCGTCGGAAGCGTTCGGCTTGGCAACCAACTGGGCGTCGCGCGGTTCGGCACAGACGACCTGCTGCCGTGGATGACCATCGCGGCGATCGGGCCGACGATGGAGTTGGCCGTCGGGGGCAACACGTGGCCGGGCAGCGCTGCGGCGATCAACTGCTGGGTGGCCGAGATAGCGAGATCGAGAGTTCGGCCATGGCGTTCGGAGAACGAGTTGCGGCAGTCGTTGGAAGATCTCGTTGGTGATGCAGACGCTCGGCGGCGTCGTGGCCACCGCAACGCGCATGCGGTTGCTCGCTTGGTGGCCGCACACACTGCAATTGCTCGCCACTGTTCCCCGTGAAACGGCGTAGTTGGCGTTGTTTGGCGGTTTCACAGGAAACATGACGGCAAAGGCGCGTTCCCGCGGTCGGCCGCCTGGAGGCGCGGTCAAACTGCCATTCCCCCCCGAGCCGGCTCCCTGCTAGAATCCCGCCTGTTTGTTTAGGCGTGGGCTGTTCCGCCGCCGTTTCGCGGTGCGCGTCGATCGCGGAGGTTCCTCGTGACTCGTGTCTTTTGCGTGGCCAACCAGAAAGGCGGCGTGGGCAAGACCACGACCGCAATGAATCTGGCCGCCGGGCTGACATGGTCGGGCGGGCACACCTTGCTGATCGACCTCGATCCGCAGTGCAACGCCACGACCGGGCTGGGAGGACAACCGACGGCGAGCCATCCGGTGGCCGACTGCAGGCCGCTGGTCGAAGCCACCGTGACGACGGCGACGCCCGGGTTGGACCTGCTGCCGGGCAGTCGCAGCGTCCGCGACATCGAACTGCTGACCCGCGACGACCCGAAGCTTTCGGCCCGAATCCGGGAGCAACTGCTGACCGGTTACGCCGGCTACGACTTCGTGCTGATCGACTGCCCGCCGTCGATTGGGCCGCTGACAAAGACGGCGCTCGCCAGTTCGACCGAGGTGTTCATGCCGATCCAGTGCGAATACTTCGCGATGGAAGGGCTGGCCCAAATGATCGAGGTGATCCGCGACGTGATGCAGGGCGCGGAGGAGCCGGTCGGTCAGCGGTCGGACTTCGTGGGGCAGAGCGGGAGTCGGTCGCACGAGTCGCTCCAGTTTGGCGGCATCGTCCTCACGATGTACGACCACACCCTGGAACTGACCCGCGAGGTGGATGAAGAGGTGCGGGACTTTTTTGGCGACATTGTGTTTCAGACGGTCATCCCGCGTGACGTGGCGGTCTCGGAATCGCCGAGTCACGGGAGATCGGTGATTGATTACGCCCCCCGCTCACGCGGGGCACGTGCGTATGTCGAACTTTGCATGGAGGTACTTGGTCGTGAATAAGGAACGACGATTGGGACGTGGTCTCGAAGCGTTGCTGGGGCAGATGCCCGCCCGCAAAGAGCCGCTCGCGGAACAGCCATCGCTGCCGGCCCAGTTGGCGTCGCTGGCCGCGAAGAGCGGTCCGCAACCGTCGCAGGGTCCGACACAGGCGCCAACGCCGGCTGCCATTCCATCGAACGAAGCCATGTTCTGGCTCGACGGCGCGCACCCGGCGCCGGTGCAGAATCCACACCATGCGCCGGTTCAACAGCCTGGGCCCGGGACGATGGCGTCGACGTCGGATTCAGAGACCGCGCAGCACAACCGCGTGGACGATGCGCAGCTCGGTCGCGTCAACGTCCACCAGATCGACAGCAACCCGGCGCAGCCTCGGCAGGAGTTCGACCCAAGCGAGTTGCGTTCGCTCGCCGAGAGCATTTCGTCGCACGGGCTGTTGCAGCCGGTCGTGGTGCGACGTGTCCGCGATCGTTACCAACTGGTCGCTGGCGAGCGCCGTCTTCGTGCGGCGATCCAGGCCGGTTGGGCCGACGTACCGGTGAACGTCGTCGAGGCCGACGATCGCCAGACGGCCGAGCTGGCCATCGTTGAGAACCTGCAGCGCAAGGATCTGAACGCCTTGGAAAAGGCCGCATCGTTCCAGAAGTATTTGGATCAGTACCAATGCACCCAGGAGGAGTTGGCCGGGCGGCTCAAGCTTGACCGGTCGACTATCGCCAACCTGATCCGACTTTTGGAGCTGCCGGACGCGGTGCAGAACGCCTTGCGTCGCGGTCAGATTTCGCAGGGCCACGCCCGGGCGTTGCTGCCGCTTGGCGATGAGCGCGAGCAGATCGAGTTCTGTCAGCGAATTCAGCGCGAGGCGCTCAACGTCCGGCAGACCGAGGCGATGGTGCAGGAGACGATCGACGCGATCGACCGCGAGCCGCTTGCGATGGTCAAGACGCCGCCGAAGAAGAGCCGTTCGGCCGGCGTGAAGAGCGAGCAGATTGCGGCGTTGGAGCAGGAGTTCCGGACCTCGCTTGGCATGAAGGTCAAGCTGACGCACAACGCCCGGGGCCGCGGCAAGCTGGTCGTCCTCTTCCGCAATCACGAGGAGTTCGAGCGGCTGAAGCGGCAGATGTGCGGGGGGTAGGGGTGTGGGGGTTGGGATTCGAGGCTTTGTTTGGCGGCGCTGCGGCACCGAGTCCTCAATATTCCCTGACGGCCGACCTCTGAGCTGCCGCTTGCTACGGCGTGGAAAACTGCTACCATGAATGGCACACTTCGGGGCGTGGCGCAGCCTGGCTAGCGCGTCTGGTTTGGGACCAGAAAGTCGGAGGTTCAAATCCTCTCGCCCCGACACGGCAAGGGGATAGGTTCACCCGTTGGACCTATCCCCTTTTTTCATTCACGGCACGCAGTTTTTGCAGGCCTGTTTATTGACCCTGCTTCGATCCTGAGTGCAGCAGAATT
The DNA here is from genome assembly GCA_039698035.1 of Thermoguttaceae bacterium. Taxonomy (GTDB): domain Bacteria; phylum Planctomycetota; class Planctomycetia; order Pirellulales; family Thermoguttaceae; genus JAJFUI01. The sequence goes on from JBDKSW010000003.1 coordinate 190,661, forward strand.
GTTCGCACATGACACACTTCAACACTTTGACGTTCCGTCTATTGCAGATGTAACACGGTTTGCACGAGTGTCGGCCATTACTCGTGCACAGATTGCACACGTTCTTTCCACAATTGTCGCAATACTCAACTTTGAAACCGGGGCCATATTGGTCAGTCGTTCCACAGAGTTGACATATGCTCACGACAGCACCTCCCTTGGACATGTGGCACCTTGAAATTGACGAAACACGACGACGGCCAACACCACCCCACCAGAAACCTAGGTGGCATCCAGCTTGGGTGCGATTATAGCATGTCGTAGCCATGCGACCATAGCCCGTTGCGGGGTTACTCGCTGACACGAGGGGTCGTCGGGAGGTTTGCGTTCGTGGTGACACGGCGCCAAAAGAACTCGGGCGAATGACATGGCCGCGATCGGTGAGCGTCCACGCTGTGGCTGACAACCAATCGCCAGACGCGGGCGGCATCGCGTCGGCGCGAGCGACCTGGAAGCGCCAGCTTGGATTGTCTCCGACGCCAGCACGGGCAGGAACACGTCTGACTGCTGGCTGCGCTGGGGGGGACCGGATTCACTCCGTGCCTTGCGCGATTGGCGAGCTGCGTCTTTGTTTGCAATCGTCTGGCGGCGTGCTATGTTCTCGGGTTCCGTCTGAAAGTGGTCGCGGCGTATTGGATCAGCTCTGTCCAGACGCACGGCGGCCGGGACAAAGCGGTTCCGTGCTTGGGGACCGCACGTCGACTTTCGACGAGAACCTCCCGTTGCGAGAGAACACATGAAAGGCAACGAACGCCCGGGGCTCGTGGTTATTCCGGTCGCCGACCGCAGTCGCCACAGAGGTCACCCTGGCGACATGGGTTCTTAGCGCTAGAAAGACTCAAGTGCCAAGAATCAGGGCGTTCTTGGCCGATAACAGAGAAACACTGCGCCCTTGACCGGGGGCCTTACCGATTGGGCCGCAGGGCATTGCCCAGCCCGCCCCTCAGGATTGTCTGATGAAGATTGGCGTCATTAGCGACACCCACGGCGAAATTGACTCGACCCAACGAGCGCTCGAGCTTCTCGACGGACAGAAGACCGATTTGATGATTCATTGCGGCGACATCGGGCTGGAAGTCATCCCGTTGTTTCGCGGGCGGCGTGTCCACTTCGTCAACGGCAACGTGGATGATCCGGGCAGGCTCCGCGAAGCCATCAGCCGGTCGGAACATGCATTCCACCTCAACCTCGGCTCGTTGGAGGTCGAGGGCCGCCGCGTGGCGTTCCTGCATGGCGACGACATCCAGCTTCTGCACCAGACGATCCACTCGGGGCAGTGGGACTTGGTCTGCCACGGCCACACGCACGCTTTTTCGAGCACGCGGCATCACGAGACGCTCGTTCTCAACCCGGGCGCCCTCTCGCGGACCGACGAACCGTCGGTGGGAGTCGTCGAGATGCCGTCGATGGCCGTGACGAAGATCGGCGTGGACCAGCGGTGATCCGCCGATGCGAGTTTGCCATCGCGGCTCTGGCGGATCTATCCGGCCATCCGCATCGGGCGCACGCCCTGGATGGGTTGCCGCTCGGGGCGCCAGCGGTACTGCATCATGTAGGCGTCTTCCGGCGTGTCGGCATAGTAGCAGCGAAGCACGGACACGGCTCGGAAACCGTTTTCGCGGAAGAAAAGCTGGGCGGCCAGGTTCGTCTCGCGCACTTCGAGCACGATCCGGCTGCGGTGTTGCGACGAGAGTTTGCCGCAGAGCTTGGCCAGCATCTGGCTGCCCACGCCGGAACGGCGGCAGTCGTCGGCGACCGCGAAATTGAGGACGTGGATGCGACTCTTGCGTAGTTCATAGATCATGAACCCGCAGATCTTGTCCTGATGCTCGGCGACCATGCCGATGCAATTGCGTTGGCGCAGGCAGCGGACAAAATCGTCCTGCGACCAGGGAAACTCGAAGCTTTGGCTTTCGATGGCCAAAACGTCAGGCATATCGCGGCGAATGAGCCAGCGAATATGGACCCGCAACTCTCGCTGCTGATCGATTTGCACGTCGGCCTCCTTCCTTGTCGGCCAATCGCCCATTGGTTCGGTCAACGCCTTAGCGCGGCCCCGAGGGGACGCCCAACGCGACATTTTTCGGCCGTGCTCGCGGAGTGCTGCGGCCGATTCGTCTGGTGGTTCGCCAGCGGGGTCATACCTTAGCACACGGCCTTGAATTTACCAATAGGAACTGGAGACCAAACGCGGTGTTTGAGGGCGACTTTTTCCGACGGTGCAAACGTCGCGTCACCGCGATGTTTGCACCATTCGGCGTCGAACCGCAACAAGACCGCAGACCAGCGCGATCAGCAGCCCGAGGGCGCTCGGCGAAAGCCACAACCACCAGGCCACGCCAAGCATCAGACCGGCGGCCCAGGGACGACGCGTCAGGGGCCTCAGCCAACCGCGTCGCCAGGCCAGAATCGTCAGTGCGCCGAGGAGGAGCGCGCAACCGGCAGCCAGCAGCCGCGGAGCGAGCGGATCGGCGTCCGGCCGAAAGACGATGGGCCGCGCCCGGGCAGATTGCGTTCCGTCGGCGGTCGATTTCAGCCTGGCTGCCGGCGCGGAAACGGGCGCGGGCGCGGATTTCACGGTGACCACGGCCCGCGGCTGCTGAACTCCGCGCCAGGCGATCGTCGCGACCGGCCGTCCTAAGGCGGACTCGGAATCGCTGCCGAGCTGCGTCGCCGCGGCATCGGATGCCGGGCTTTCGACAGTCACCAGCACGCTGGGACGGCCGTACACGCGAACGGTGGTTGAACGGACGTCGCACCGTTCGAGCCGCAAGATGGGCAGCGGGCGTTTTTCGTCGAACACCACGCCGGACGGTTCGGAACCTGCGATGGGCAGCCGTCCGCGAACAGTGACCTTCTGCGAACCGGCGACGGGACCGCTGAGGAAGACCGTGAGGCGGCCGTCGGTGTCCTGCGACCAACGGAGCGCGCGCTCAACGTCTGCCTCGAGCACCGACACTCGCTCGATGCGGAGGCCGGGCGGCCCGACCAGCCGGTGCTCGAAGACGCAGCCCTCGGCAATCGAGACGAGGCCCTCGAACGCCACGTCCGCGTAATTCGCGTCCAAGCTGAGCGTAACGTTCTGATCGGCCGTGCAGCGCGGCTCGTGGGGTCGCGTGGCCAAGGCCCAGTTTGTCGGCCCGGCCGGCAGCCGATAGGCCATCCGCGAAATAAGCGTCTCGCGAGCGGTGGCGTGTCCGTTTTTTGGGGACAGCGACGAGCGCGCGGTTCCCGGCTCTTGCGGCATCGCGGCCCCGTTCCACCGTTTCAAGAACTCGGCGACCGGCATCCGGACAAGCGATTGCGTTTGCTGCTCCTCACAGTCGAGGGACGGATCGGTGCGGACGGCCATCCAGCGATCGGCGACCTGGGCGTCCAGCAGATCGATCTGCGGAAGCCACAGGTTGCCGACGCCCGAGGCGCCGCCGACGAGGAACGTGGCTTCCAAGGTGGTTTGGCCGGAGACGGGGCGAGGCCAGCGAAGCGTGATCAGGCGGGTCCGGCCGCTTTCCGGGCCGATCTCGGCGGTCGGCGGATCGTCGCCTCGCGGCGGCAACAGTCGCAGCCGCGAATCAACGGCCAGTTGCACTTGCTCGAGCCGGTCTGCCGCGTGGAACTTGAACTTCGTAGCAATGACGACCGATCCCGGACGCACCTCGATCAGGAGCAACTGTTCGGCTTCGACGGCCGATTTCCTGGCGGCCCGCGACGCGGTTTCGGGCCATTCGACTCTTAGGCGATCGGTCGGGCCCAGCTCGGCCGCAAGACGTCCGTTGGCAACCTGAATCGGCCCGCGCGACGACGGCACTTCCAGCTTGGGCGTGTGGCTCGGCAGCGTCATTTCGAGCCGGGCGGCCGGCACACGAGGAATTGGCAGCTCGAATCCGTTGGTCGGCGCACCTTTCAACGTCAGCGGTCGCAGCGAGAACTCCAACCGATGGCGGCCCGGCTCGGCCACCAGGATTGAACACAGCGGCAATCGCCCTTTTTTCAAGGGGTCGAACTCCGCATCGTCTTCTTCGGCGGCAACGGGCTGACCATCGAGCAACGTGTTGGCCCCAAACCGATCCAGCGGGATCTGCACGACGGCATCGCGTTCGAACACCTGCAGATCGTACGCGACACGAATCGCGTCGACGGCCAGCGAACCGGTCTTGGCACGCAGGAGCTCGCCACGGTAGGTCGCGCCGGTGATGATCCAAGCGGCGGGCCGCTGAGCAAGGGCCGCTGCTCGCTGCAATTCCTGGTACAACGGTTCGGGCACGTATAGCTTGCCGCCCGTCGGATTCCGCTGGGAGTCGCACGGCACCAACACGGCAAAGTCGTGCGGTCCTTGACGATGGCGTTCCTCTGGCGCGGTCGGCGTCGGTCCTGGCAAGGATCGCGTCTCGGGCGGTGGCTCTGGCGGCGCGACGGCCCGCGCCACGCGGCCGAGCAACAGCAGCCCAGTCACGCCAAGCAACACGACGCCCAGTGGCCAAGCCATCGAGAGGGTGCTGTCCGGGTTGCGGCGAGGTGTCGGCGGCCGAAGGCCGTCGGCGTTCGACGGCGGACGACGGACACGTTGCCACAGCAAGCAGAAAAGGGAGCCGAGAACGCCGCCGGTGGCGATCGGCGCGTAGACCGCCGGGAGCGTCAACGCGGTCGAGGCGCAAACGACGAGCCAAGCCGCGACGAGGGTCGGTCGGCGGCCAGCGGCCCAGCAACCCAGGCCCGCTGTTCCCAACAGCACGACCACACCAAGCAACTGCACGGTTGGGCGATGGACGAGGGTCGCGCGAGCCGGCCCGGCGGCCGCGACATCCATCGCGAACGTGGGGGTCGTCGTCGCCGCGGGTGCCTGGGCGTTCCAAAACGCCAGCCACTGCTCGGTGGCAAAGGGATTGAACCGATCGGCGTCCGGCGGCCGACCGAGCGGTCCGAAAAGCCGCTGGGACCAACTTGGGAACGATTCCGAAGCGGATGGCGTCGGCGCCACGGTTGACCCGCACACGATTTCATAGCCCGGCGGCCGATCAACGATCCATTGGTATTGGGGGAGGCCGGTCTCAGGCTCGGGCATGGCGACTTCGACCGAACCGATCGCGCCCAGGGGGCCGCCGGTCGCCGTCCATTCGAAGGCGCACGAGCGCTCCCTGCCGGCCGGAATCAGCACCGCGACACGTCGTCGGTCGTGGTCGTCCACCCAGCGCCAGGTGGCCGGAATGCGGTCGATCTGAACGGTGCGAATGTCGTGCCGCGTCAAGCCGGCAGGCAGGTTCAGCTCGAACCATCGTCGGTCGGCGCCCTGCAACTCGTAGGTGGCGACATGACGCGCCGCGCCGCTGGGTTGATACCACGACTGCAAGCGACAACTGACAACGGGAGGGAGGTCGGCGGACGCCGCGGCCGTCGTGGCATTGGCTGGCTTCTCTGCAACCGTCACAGAACGGCCCGATGGGTCGCGATCGTCGCTCGCGTCACGACGCGCTGCCGCGGACGGGCCGCTTGCGGCGCAGGCCAAGAGCAGCTCGACGGTCGCCTCGGAGTCGAAGCATTGGAATTTGGCCGATTGCCCTTTGCGCGGCGACGCCAGCGGACCGGCATCGGTCTGCGCGCAACGCACCGGGGTGATGCGATGAACTTCGAGCGGCTCTGGGACGAGCAACGTGAACGCGCCCTCCTGCCAAAACAGCCGCTCGGCTCGGATCCGCGGCAGGCGCCACGGCCGGTCGAGCGTCGTGGGCCCGATCGCGCCCAATCGAATGACGCGCTCGCAGTCTCGGATGGTCTCGGGCAGCGTCAACACAAGCCGGGTCGGGTTGCCGGCCGTGCCACGAACGGTTGACCAGGGGATGTCCCTCTCGCCGAGCCGGGCGGTAACCAGGCGCAACTCGGGATCGATCGACACGGCGATTTCGCGGAGCGGTCGGTTGTGGACCTGGAGCCGCCATTGGGCGGACAGTTCGAGGCCGCGTGCCGAGCATTCGTACGTCCGCGATTCTTGCAGCAAGGCGAGCAAGCGACGGCCCGACGCCGGACCGCCCGGGACGATGCGCAGCCGACAGCCCGCATTGCTTCCGAGTTCGATTCGCCAACGTCGCGGCGTTGCGTCGGCCGACTCGTCGCCGACGACGATTCCTCGATCGACCTCGGGGACGGCGCCGCGGGGCAGTTCGAGCGTGATCTGGCTGGAAGGGGACGGCGGCAATTCAAGGCGAAAGCTGAGCGTGTTGTCGGCGTCGCGGCGTCCGCCCAGCGACCACTCGCAAGCAAGCGGTCCAGTGCGTTCGACTCGCAAGGCGAGCGTGCCATCGGGCGCGAGCCCGAACAGGGCCTCGGCGAAAGCGTTTTGCGCGGGCTTGGCGGGCCGGCGGGGCGCGAGCATCGACAAGTTGCACGGATCGACGGGCAAAAGGACGGCACGGCGGCCCAACAAGACCACATCGAGCGTGGCCCGACCGAGCAGGCGCTCGCCCACCAGTCGCGCTTCGTATCGAGCGGCGGCGATCGAGGCCAGCGGTCGGATCGGATCCTTGGCGGACCGGGGTTTTGCGGCCTCGACGAGTCGCTCGAAGGCGGCGGCGTCCATCGGCAGATACTTTTCGCCATCCGTGGGCCAGTCCTTGACGCGATCTTCGGGGGTGAAGACGCGATGGAATCGGATCACGTCGTCGGACCGGTTCTCGGCGGCCGCGGCGCATTGGGCGACAATCAGCAGGATCGCGGCCAAGCGGAGCCTCATTCGACGGTCTCCCCCGGCGATGATGGCGGCGTCGGCGACAACAGGGCGGTCGAAGGCGGATTTTCCGGCGATGTCGTCGCGCTCGCGCGACTGGAGCCGAACTCGGTCCGCGATCTGGCCAATTCCCTCGCTGCGGTGCGACGGCCGCGCCCCGCCACGGCACGCTCCAAGAGGGCGGCCAGGAGGGTCAACAGCAAGCCGAGGCTGGCGGCCTGGGCCAACAAGAGGGTTGGCTCGGGCGCGATCGAAGCAGCGGCTCCGAGTCCTATGGCCAGCACACACAGGCACACGGGGCGGCGCAACGCCGAAACGCGAATGAACAGCAGACCGACGACCAGCGCGACACCCGACGCGACGAGGACAATCCAGGTCCGGCTTGCCGTGCGAACATCGACCCGATCGAGCCGTCCGATGGCGCTGAACAGGTAGCGGTTTGCCCGCTCCGGCAAGCGATCACTGGGGACAGCGTCCGCCCAAGACTCCAATTGGACTTCATCGAGGAGTGGGTTGCGTCCGCAAAAGCAGCCTTGCCAGCGCCAAGCGAATTCGCCGGTCAGCCCGTCGGGGTTGCCGATCAGATGTTCGTTGGGGGGCAACACCAGTTGCCAGTAGACTCGCCGCATCCAGGCGTTCTCTTCGAGGCGTGGCAATTCGAGCGAGAGAAGGCTTGCGGGCCGCGATCGCCGCGCTGGCAAATGGTATCGAATTTCGACCACGTGCCGCCGGCTTGTCGCTGCCAGTGGGACGATGAGGCGGTTGTCGGCGGCCAATCGGGGCTCGACGGCGTGGCCGTCGGCCAGCACGTCGGCTTGCGTGGCGTCGGCGTCGGCCGGCAGCCACACATGGAGGCTGCCTCGATCGGTCGTCAATTGGAACACGGCCCGGTCCTCGCGGGCGGATGCCGTGAACCAGGATTGGATCCAGGCCCGATCGACGAGGATCGCCCCAACGGCAGCGTCGGCGTCGATTCGCGGCGGGAGGATGCGAAGCGTTGCGCCGAAGAGCGATGTTCGGCCCGCGGCGCGATAGCACAACGGCGTCTGCTCGCGGAGAGGCAGCGTGACGGCGGGCATGGGCGCGGGCTCCAGTCCGTCGATCGATCGCCGATCTGGGATCAACTCGACATTATCCGAGGGCACGACGATCAGTGAAGCGGCCGCCACGGTGTCGGCCTTTGGTCGCGGCAAAGGAACCGCGAGGGAAGTCGCACCGTTCGGAATGGCCCTGTGCGCTCGCAAATGGAGCTCGACGGGGCCCGAGACGGGCCGAGCCAACGGAATCGCCACGTTGTACGAGTCTGCGGTCGCGTCGTTGGTTGTTGTGGTGTGCTGGTCGAGCCCGAGCGCCGGACCATCGGACCGCACGAGAGGGTGTGGGCCGGCGTCGTCGAGCACCCAGCCAGGGAGCGCCACTTCGAGAGTCGATAGCTTGGCTCGGTGGATCCTGTAGGCGAGCGTTGCCTCGAGCCGCACCTGGTCGCGGTCCACAAAGAGCACGTACCGAGGCTCGACGCTGAGCCGCGCGGAGCGAGCCGCGAGACGGACCGGCAGGCTATAGGGTTGGCCGAAATACTCGAAGCGAGCCACCAGGTTTTCCGTTTGCCGGACATCCGGCGAGGCATCGAGGGACCGGATTTGGCGTCCCACGCCGAACAGCACTTGCCAATCGTCGGCGGCGGCGACGGCAATCGTCCCACCTTGGCGTGCCGCGTCAACGACCTCGAAGCCGGCCAGCTCGCGCCATGCGTCGCCGTCGGCCAAATTCCACTCGCGGCGGCATCTGAGCCGGACGTCGACGGGCCCGGCGGTCGGTTTTCGCAGTCTGACCTCCACCAAGGGCTGCCGAGCGTCTTCGGCGGCGGCCGCTCCGCGATCGGGAGCGGGAACAATCGCCACGTCGGGCTCGTCGCGCGGCCCGGGCAGCCGTTTCGCGCCGACGGGGAGCCGCACGGTGAAGCGGTCGAAGGGCGTGGTGAGACTGCGCACCGTGAGCGTCACGTCGGTTGTCGCGCCGCGTCCGTCAAGACGCGCAAGGACCGTTCCCGAGGCATCCAACACGGGCGGTGGCTCTTCGCCTGGCGGCCTGGGCTTGCGCCATGCGATCTGGAAATCGGTCGGCAGCCCGACGACGTGGAACGTGGTGGCGGCTTGGCCCGGGGGCGTCTTTCCGGCGGGTTTAGCGGGCGATTCCAACAGCGTTGCCCCCGGCGTCACGGTGGCTAACGCCTTGGCGAGCGGCGTGGACAGCGTCATTTCACCGGCTGCCGTTTTTGGGAATCGCAGATTAAGTCGCGTCTCATCGCCTGAGGTCTCCAGCGGAACGAGGAGCGTCAGCGTGACGACGTGGCGCGACCCGGGGGCGCCACGAATCCAACTGACGTAGCCGCCGCGTTCTGGGTCGGAATCGATGCTGTGCTCGCCGGGCCCGTCGTAGTTTGCGATTCCACGGAGGAGTCCTTGGTCGAGGCGCAACGGGACGCACACCCAACCGTCATCACGAAGCACCACCTGGACCCGAACCTGCAACTCGGCATGGGCCGCCGATGCAGCGCCGGTGGCCACGATTCGCTCGATGCGAAAACGCGAGGGTTGGTCCGGCCGTCCCAACTGGTTTTTGAGGTGGTACAGTTCGAGGAAGTCGGCATAGTCGAAACCGAGCACTGCCTGCAGGTTTCCGTTTTTGTCGGGCAGGTAATAGACCGACGGGCGGGATTCCTCGATCTGAACCTTCGGCGTCGCCGACGCGGCGCGTTGGCACGGCGTCAGGCAACAAGCGACCAGAAGGATTAGGGACCAAGCGCGGCTCAAGCGATACGCCTCCCGCGGCTCTGGCGGTGAATCGCCCTGAGCCTCAGAGTTTGTTTTGGCTAGGCAGCCTTCGCGGCGAGCATTGATGCCGATACGGCCGGGGATCCATGGTCAACCGCCCAAAGACGACTGTTGCAGCCGAATTTGGCGGTAGCGAGGTTCCTTGGCGACGCGGGAAGCAATGACACGGCGATGGTGCAATATTCTTGGATGACAAGCTGTTCCTGACTCTAGTCTACCCAGGCGTCACAACGCAATAAAGCGGCGGCGTCGAAAAGCCGCAAACACTGCCCTGGTTACCTGGCTTAGCATACTTGGGGGGGCAGTGGCTTGCGTCGCATGGTCGAAATGTCTAGACTAAAGATGTCATCCGCGGCGATCGTTTCATTGGTCCGGCCAATTGGGGAACGGCGCCGTCTCGTCAGGGGAATGGATTTTCGGCCAGTGGCTGGCTGAACGAGGGGTGTGCGATGCGGCTTAGAACGTTTATGGCGATCGTTTGCGCGCTGGTTGCGGTCGATCTGCTTCTGTTCGCTCCGGTGTGTTTTCTGCTCGGGTGGCAGCTTCCGCTGGTGGAATCGCTGTTGTCCGGAGGCATGGGCATCCTGGTGATCGGGTACTACGAGTGGCGTTGGGCGGGCCTGATTGCCGATCGCCTCGGTGGCGAATGTCCGGAGCCGCTCGGCACGGCGCAACTCGAAAGAATCCTGCTGATTGTCGCGGGACTTTTTCTTATCCTTCCGGGCATATTGAGCACGATCTTGGGGATGCTCATGTTGCTGCCGCCGGTGCGCCGACTGACAGCACATGCTTTGCCTTTGGGCGCCTCCGGCGCCAACGAGCGACGTGTCAGCTTTTAGCTTGCGCAACGAGCGTCGGCGGTTAGCAAGCGTGTACGTTCGTGGCAGCCGCGTGCAACTGTTCGAGCAGGGCTGGACTGGCGGCGGCCAGGAATCGAGCCTCTTCGAGTGAGAACGGCCCGCCGCTGGGCGATGCGATTTGGCCGCCCGCTTCTTGCAAGATCAACGCGCCGGCGGCCACGTCCCAGATCTGGGTGGAAAACGACCAGTAGACGTCGAAACGTCCGGCCGCCAGATAGCAAAGGTTGAGCGCCGACGAGCCGGTCCTTCGGATTGCCTGACAGCGCGGCAACATGTCCAAGAACAGCCGCATGTCGGGACAATCGGTGTCAGCGCCCGGTGGAAAGCCGACGGCCGCCAGGGCATCGGCGAGGGACGCAACGCGGCTCGTGCGAATCGGCCGACCGTTGAGCCGAGCCCCAGCGCCGAGCGAAGCGGTGAAGCACTCGTTGAGCGACGGATCGAAGACGGCGCCGACGAGCAGCTCGCCTTGCCGTTCGAGGGCCAGCGAGACGCAATAGTGCGGGATGCGGTGGACGTAGTTGGTGGTTCCGTCGAGCGGATCGACGATCCATCGATATTCTGACCGTGTGTTGGCGGACGTGGTGTCCAGTCGCTCTTCGCCCAGGAAATCATGCTCTGGAAACGCGCCGATCGCGATTCGGCGAATCGTTTCTTGCGAGGCCAAATCGGCCTGGGTCACCAAGTCGGCGGGGCCTTTGCGGCGAACGTCGACGCGGCCGACCCAGTCTTGAATGACTTGGCCGCCCGCTCTGACGGCCTCCTCGCACACGCGGAGATAATCCGTGACGTTTTCCATGCTGCGACTATTGTGTCAGTTTCGGTTGGCGCAATAAGCGGTCACGCGACCGAACGACTGGTGCGTCGGTTGGGAATGGATTGTGTCGCATCAGTGTATCGGGTTCGGCGGCGTCTCGACAGATGGACGCGGCGATTTGGGGTGGGATTGCCGGCGGCCGCTGCCACGATGGCTAGGTAAAAAGCGTGTCCGAAGTCGCCAAAATACGGCCGCAAAAATATTTTCATTAATTTTTCGCAGGGTACTGGACAGATCGGAAAAAACCTGTATTATCACAAGCATTGGCCTCTTCTCTGTTCCGGCCCCGCCGTTTCGCTTCGCCGCGAGCGGCGGGGTTTTTTTGTTGCCGTGGGCCAATTTTGATTTGGGCATGCGGCATTTCCCGGGGACGAGCAGGCGGCCGCGACCAGCCCCATTCCAACGCATCATGGCAGACCTGTTCATCACGGAAAACTTTCTGCTGCAAAGCGACCGAGCCGTGGCGTTGTATCACGGTTACGCCGCAGCGTTGCCGATCATCGATTTTCATTGCCACCTTCCGACGGCCGAGATCGCCGAGGATCGCCGGTTTTCAAATCTCGCGCAGATTTGGCTTGGCGGCGATCATTACAAATGGCGACTCATGCGGACGGCCGGCGTCCCGGAACGCTATTGCACGGGCGATGCGCCGGACTGGGAGAAGTTCGAGAAGTGGGCCGAGACAGTCCCGCAGTCGCTGCGCAATCCGGCCTATCACTGGGCACACCTCGAACTGAAACGGCCATTCGGCATCCGTGACCGGCTGTTGTCGCCGCAGACAGCGGCCGGCATTTGGGCCGAGTGTAACGCGAAGCTTGCCCAGCCCGACTTTTCCGCTCGCGGCATCATGCGGCAAATGAATGTCGTTCTTTGCTGCACGACCGACGATCCAACCGACTCGCTCGAACACCACCGGAGGATCGCCGCAGACGATTCGTTCCCGGTTCAGGTGCTGCCGACATTTCGTCCGGACCGGGCATTGGCCATTGCCCAGCCTTCGGCATGGAACGCCTGGGTCGAGCGGCTGGCCACGGCGAGCGAGATCGCGATTGGAGACGACTACGGCCGGTTCCTCGACGCGCTGGACCAGCGACACGGGGTGTTTCACGCCGTTGGCTGCCGGTTGGCCGACCACGGACTCGAATCCTTCTGGGCCGAGGACTCGACGCCCAGGGAGGTCGCCTTGGCGTTTCAGCGGTTGCGAGCGGGAGAGCGGCTTACGGCCGAAGCGGGCGTCAAGTTCCGATCGGCCGTGCTCCATGAGCTGGCTTCGATGAACTGCCGACGAGGCTGGGCACAGCAGTTTCATTTTGGCGCCCTGCGAAACAACAACACGCGGATGCTGGAGGCGATCGGACCGGACACGGGTTTCGATTCGATTGACGAGGTTCAGGTGGCCCGCCCCATGGCCCGGTTTCTGGATCGCCTGGACCGCGCGGGCCGGCTGGCCAAGACTATCCTGTACAATCTGAACGCGGCGCACAACGACGTTGTGACGACGATGCTCGGCAACTTTCAGGACGGTATCACGCCTGGGAAGATGCAGCACGGGAGCGGCTGGTGGTTCCATGACCAGAAGGACGGGATCGAGCGGCAACTGGACACGCTTTCCAATCAGGGGCTGCTGAGCCGTTTTGTGGGGATGGTGACGGACAGCCGGTCTTTCCTCTCGTATCCGCGGCACGAATATTTTCGCCGGATTCTGTGCAACGTGCTTGGCGGAGACATGGCGCAGGGCCTTTTGCCGGACGATCTGGAGCTGGTCGGGGCCGTGGTGGCCGACATTTGCTATGGCAACGCGGCCCGGTACTTTGGTTTCCAACTGCCGGCGTTGGCACGGTGACGCCGTGCGGCGAGCGCGGGCGGTCAAGAAACGCGGCCGCCGCCGGCTCAGGGGGGGTAAGCCAGCGGCGGCACAGGGAGGGCGTTAGCCCTATTCGATCGTCGGCCGGCCATGGGAGGTGCGCGGCCGCTCGGGCAATCGAGCTACTGCTGGATGCCCATCTTTTCTTCTTCCTCTTCCTGGATGATGATTCGCGGCGTGACCATCATCATGAGGCTTTGCGTCTCGCGGCCGATGGCCGTGTTCTGGAAGAGCCGGTTGATGTAAGGCAGTTTGTTGAGCAAGGGGACGCCGTACTCGTTGCGGCCTTCGCTGAGACGCTTGATGCCGCCGAGCAAGACGGTGCCGCCGTCCGGGACGCTGACCGTCGTGGTCACCGTCACATAGGAGAACGTCGGCAACTGCACGGTCGTGCCGGTGCTGGTGCTCGTGGACGTGTCGCTCTTATCGTTCCACAGCTTGTTCGACGCTGTGGCGGCGGCGAACAGACCACTTCGAGTCGATTCGGTGGTGGTGGTCGTCGAGCCGGTGAACGTGAACGTGCTGACCGAGTCGATTTTGCTGAAGTAGGGAACGACCGTCAATCGGACGAACCGCCGGTCGCGTGAGACGACGGCTTGGACGGTCATTTGCGTCCCCTCGTTCAGGACGATGATGACGGGCTGCTGGGCAGCGGCGAAATCGCCGACCACCGGCACGACGCTGATGACGAACGGGCTTTGCGACGTGTCGGCCACGGTCGCTTGCTGACCGTTGAACAGGGTGACCTTGGGCGCCTGCAACACGTTGCTCCGTTTGTCGCCCTGAGCGGCCGAGATGAAGAAGTAGGCCTCGATGTCGCTGAGGATGGCGAAGCCCAATTGAGCGCCGGCCGTAGCGTCGTAGCCGCCGAACTGCGGCACGGCGAGCGAATAGCTGCTCTGAGTGAACGGGATGTCCAAGTCGGAGCTGAATGTCGTCGGCGAGCTGAGGCCGACGGTCACGGTCCGGCTGGTGTCGGCGTTGGCGAAGTTGCGTGAATAGCCTTGGCCGGTGGCCGTGCTGGTCAGGGCGCTGGTGCTCTGAAGCTGGAAGGTGGAGTAATTCGCGCTGTCGATGTTGTCATTGATGGCGAAGTCGAAGTTAACGCCGATCTTTTCAAAGAAGTTGTCGTTGAGGGTGATGAATCGCACCTCGATGGTGACCTGCAAGTCCTGAAGTCGTCGCAACTGGTCCAACAGGTCGGCGATCTCGTCGTGAACTTCCTGGGTCTGGCTGACGACCAGGGTCAGGTTGTTTTCGAAGTTGGCGATCGAGCCGGCTCCGCCCACGTCGTCCCACGAGCTGGGCTTGACGGTTTGCTTGATGAGGTCGATGAGGCTGTCGAAGTCGGGCTGGGTTCCGCCGCCGACGCCGCCGGGTCCACCGGCCGCTGGAAGCAGCTTCGAGGCGCTCGCCGCGCCCGCATGGCTTGCGCCGGCGAGCTGGGCCAAGACGTTCGGATCCGTGGCGGCGGTGAGCGATTTGCTGTCGCGTGCGACAGTCATCGGAGAGCTGGTGGAGGAGCCGAACGGCGCTGCGCCGCCGAATCCGACCGAGCCCATCGCGTTTTCATAGGCTTTTCCGAGGCCGCTGTTTCCCGGCATGAAGTTCGGGATTGGCTGCACCAGGTCGCCGACGTAATAGGTAACCGTGTAGACGTGCACGTCGCGCATTTGCTCGCTGGTGATCTTCAGCACCTCGTCCTTGATGACGTAGCTCAGGTGGAGCGGCTGGAGAATCAGGTTCAACGCGCTCTTGAGCATGATCTCCTGGCGGAGGTCGATGGTGATGGGCGTGTCGGTCGTGACGCCTTCCTCGGCCAATCCCTGCGGATCGAGGTACAGATTGACGCCACCCAGTTTGGCCATGTACTCCATGACCTTGCTCAGGGGGGCATTGTTGAATTGGGGAGCGACCGGCGTGCGAAGCTTCTTTTCGATTTCGACTTCGCGTTCGGAGCGTGCCCGACGACCGTCGTGGGCGAACTTCTGGCGCCGTGCGCTCAGCTTTTCCCAATCCTTGGCGTCGCCGTGGACGTAGGGCGTCCTGTCGTCGAACGGCAAGCTGGCTTCCTCGACATTGTCCATGGTGTCGACGAAGGCCTGCTCTTTGCGGTCGCGGATGCTCTTGGCCCGCTGCCAGTTGGCGACGAACTTGGTCTGCCACAGCAATTGCGTCGCGACGGGATTGTTCGGATCCAGATCATACGCCTGCTTGGCCTTTGCCATGGCCTCTGGATAGCGTTCCTCCTCCATGAGCTTATTGCAGTCGTTGACCATCAAGGCGAATTTTTCTTGGACTTCGAGCTTCACCTTCTGGCGTCGCTCGACATCGGAGCGAACCTGGTTGTTCTTTTCGTTCAACTCGATCTGCGGGCGGTTCTGCTCGATCACCTGCTTGGTGTCGGCGATTGCCCGATCGACACGGCGGAGCAGCTGGTCGCGGATGGTCGGGTCCAGGCCGGACTGTTCGACGCGTTTTTTGGCGTCTTCGAGGACCGTTAGGGCACCCTTTGGATCCGTCTCGCGCATTGCGCGAGCATTGGACTCGCGATGGGCCAGATCGGAGGCGACCTGTCGGGCCAGCACTTGCTGACGCGCCATGGCGTCGTCGGCCATCGTCGGCGGGGCACCGGGCTGCGTACGAGCCGGGCCGGAAAGCATTTGCAGATAGTCCTGGAGTCGTCGCGCGGAGACGGGGTCTAAGTCGTTGGGATATTTGGCCGCTTGGCGGAAGAACTCGAGTGCGCGGTTGGTGTCACGCGCCTTGAGAGCTTCTTCGCCCTGCAAGAAGAGGGACATGCCGGGCGTGCGGGCGGCCGTAGCGCCTGAACGCGGCTCGGGCGGCGGAGTCGGTGTTTGCTCGGGCGTCGGGTAGGGATCCTGATTTTGGGCCAGCCACGGATTCGCGCGGTTAGCCGGCTGTTGGCTTGCGACTGGCGTGTTGTGCGTCGGATCGTTGTTGGCGTCGTAATAGGCGCGATTGGCGTTCCGATCCGTTCCGGTGGACTGTCCACTGGCCAGCGTCACCCCGTTTCCGCGGTTGCGCAGTTCTCGAATGTCCAACAGAACCAATGCCGGGCGATCGCCACCGGCGTAGGCGGCGTCAGGCAACTGCAGACGATCGGCGGCCAAGGCCAAACCTTCGGCGCGGTCGAGCTGGCCGACGTTGATGGCATCACGAGCTTGGCGGACCAGCTCGATCGCACGTTGGGGCATTGCGTCGGCCGGCCGAGTTGCCGTCGGAGCCGCTCCGGGAGCGCCGGCTTGGCGTCGAGCGGCGGAGATCCGTCCGAGCAACTCCTGGGGTTTCTGCTCGAAGGGTCCGTAGACGATGCGAATTCCGGCGGCCCGCTCGGCGAGTCGCTCGGCCTCGCTGTACTCGCCCCAGCGTGCCAGCCCGTCGGCTTGCTCCATGAGGCTACGTGCGTACATACGGCTGTAGGCTTCGGTGGTTTTGTCGAGTCCGGCGAGATCCTTGCACTGACGAACGGCGGCCTCGACGCGTTCTGGAGTGTCGTCGGTCGGCCGATAATTGACATGCATGGCCCTGGCACGGGCGATGAAGTCCTCGGCGCGTCGGACATCGCCGACGGCCAGCGCGAGTCGAGCGGTTTTGAGGGGGCTGGCGTTGGCCAACGAAGCCGCATTGGCCGGCGGGGTTGGGGCATTGATTGGTGAATCGTTCCCTGGCAGCGAGCCGGGGGTACGAACATCGCCTTGGCCGGGTTGCGTGGTCGGATAGGTGTGATCCATCGACGACTGGGCGGCGGCAGGACCGTTGACTTGGGGCAACGGCCTGAGTTCGGCGGTCGCCGGACGATTTGCCGCGTCGCGAGCGGCAAACGGATCGGTCGCGCCCGTCTTTCTGGACTTGTCGGAGGTGGCAGGCGAGAACAGCCGGCTCGGCTTGGCCGGCGCGGCGGCCGCGGCATTGCGTTTCCGTTCGAGGTCGTGCCGTGCCTTCTTTGGCGTGTCGCCGAGGTGGAAGGGGCCGTACTGAACGCCGAGCGATTCGGCCTTCGAGATTAGCGACTCGGCCGCGTCAAGGTCGCCCTCGTTCATGGCTGCCCGGGCGCGGGTCAACAGGTCAGCGACTTGTCGGTCCGCCGACTCTGGATTGGCCGCCGGGGCCGCCTGTCCCACGACTGCTGCGCCCAGCGTGGACGGCAGCGTACCCTGGATGGGTCCAGCCACGACTGCTCTCGTGCCTAGGACGGTCACTAAAGCCATCCAGCCGACAAGTGCGTGTGGTGTCGTTTTCAAACGAGTTCTCCTTGGTCAGGCTCATCCGCTTCGTGCCGGCGTCCATGCCGTCCGGGAATTCTTCGAAGTGGGCCGTGTTCGAGGTCAAATTGTGAAATTCCGGTAGATGAGAGCGGGTTAAATACCTTTGGCGGCCGGATGGGGTCAAGATCAGTTCCGAGAAGATTTCTTCAACTCTGGGCCAGAAAACGCCGAGTGGCGGCTGGCGGCATTACCCAGCCCGCCAGAAATGCCTGCTTGGCGATTGCGAGGAGCGAAACCACACTCGTGGAGAGCATGGTCGGCGGCGAAGGATGGCGTCGGCGCGGATCGCTTGCGACGGAGCGAAGAAGTTCAGCCGGTCGGTGCGTTATCTGGCCCTGGATCGGGTTCTGGGCGTCCTTGGACCGGAGTCGCCGAGGCCCCTGAGACCGCTGCTGGGCTTGGGCGTTGCTGTGGGGGATTTCGCGGAGGAACCGGCGGGCTGGGCGTGCGTGGCCGCGTCGGCCTTCAACTGGTCGATCACCGACTTGTCTTCCGACTCGTTGCTGACGGTCAGGTCGCCGTTGGGCTGGAACAGGAGCACCTCGCCGGGCGTGGTCAATCGGCTGCGTCCCACGCGTTCGCCACCGCGGAAGTCGAGAGCGATGGCGCCCGAGTGGTAGTCCACATCGTACTTCTTTGCGGCGTGCGTGAAGGTTGTGCCGGCGAACTCGATGAATTGGCCGCGGATCACGGTGAATTCATGGAACGCTTGGAAACCGCGCTCAACCCACTTGGCGACGACGACGCGTGCGGCGGGCTCGCGTCCTTGGGACACGGCAACGGCGAGAGTTTGCGCATTGGGGGGCGTGGAGATGACCGAGGTTGGCTCGGACCACTCGGTCTCGATCCAAGGATTCTTGGCCTCGGCCGAATCCTTCAAGTGACTTAACCTCAGACCACCGGTGGAGCCACTGGGCGGGATGTAGTTTGGGTTGACCAGCGCCAAGCGGAAGCGATAGACGTAGCGTTTTCCCGGTTCGACGGTGTAGTCGAAGAACCGGAGCAACCAAAACGCGGCGGCCTTTGGTTCATCCTTGGCTTCGGCCGCCTCTTGGGTAGACGTTGGCGCTTTTGCGGCGGCGGGGTCGTCGTAGGCTGAGCGTGTGTCGCCGCGGCCGTGGCGTCGCGTTCCCGGAGCGGCCCGTTTGCCGCCAATTCCCGCGCCAGGCGTCCCGGGTTGCGCGGCGGGTTTGCCGACACCGTCCGACGAATGACTGTCGGCGGCTTCCACCCGACCACTTTTGGCGTCGGGATCAACGACGGGGATTTCCTTTGGGTGGGCAGCGCTTTTTCCCCACTTGCTTCCGACCAAGGGCGCCAAAGGAAACGTCAAGGCCTCGTCGATGCAATCGGTTGGGACCACGTCGGACGTGCCGCTCTGCGCCCATTGGGCGGTGCGTTTTCTCACTTCGGCACGAAACGTGAAGCGGGTTGCCTTTTTCCAATCGAGCTCCGCGGGGTCTTCGCCGTCGGGCAATTCGATGCGCTGCACGAGATAGTCATCGTAGATGGGATAGTCACTTGTCGCACTGAAGTGCACGGACTTTCGCAATGCCTCGGTGTAGGCATCTTCCTGCATTTCGATGGGCACCAAGCCGGTCAGGACGATCCATCGTTGAAGGCGGACTTCACTGGTAATAGCGGTGGCCGCGCCCGTTGTCGTCTTAGCTTGAGCTTGCGTCGCCATGTTCACGGCGCCCACCTCGGCCTGTCCGCGAACGTTTTGCACGGCGAACACTTTGGGGCGTTCGCGCAGTTTTCTCTTGTCGAACTTGGGCGCGTCCCAATAGGTTGTCGTGAGATAGGGGCGATCGGCGATGGGCTGCCGACTCTGTTGCGCCAATGCGACGTAGTCCTTCGCGGTCAATGCGACCTTCAGGTCCGTGTTGGCGATGGAATCCTCGCCGCGTCGAACATTCTTGATGAGCTCATCGGGAGTCCGCTGATAGCGATCGACGGTCGTGGCCTTGTAGACCAAGAACAGACCGAGCAGGCCAACCAGGCCCAGAGCGATTTTTTCGACGTTTTGAATCAGGAGCGCCTGAATACTTTTGGCGTCCAACTGCATTTTAGGTTTTTTCATGGCTCATCTCCGGCCGTTCCCCGGGGACCCTGCGGGGATCGGCGATCCGGTTGCGGCTCCCTTTCCCAACTTTTCGCGGTCGGGCGGGTTGAAGATGTAGATGACCGCATGAATTTCCACCGGCACCTCGATCCGTTGGGCTTCTTCCTCCACTTTGGTTGCGACGACGCCGACGCTTGGCCCCGCGGGGGCCGCACCCTGGGCGGGACCCGCGGCATCCGGGATGTCGCCCACCACGCGAACGCGACGGGCTTCGATCGGCATCCGCGAGTTGGCGCATTCGACGAGCAAGCTGGAGATGCGCATCGGATCCATCACGAGCTTGAGATGGAGCGGCATGATCTTGAACTCGGCGTAGGGATGCTTGACGTACAGAGGCGGCAACGAGGCCTCGTAAGCCAGCGGCGTTCCCTTGTCGTCGACGTAACGGTCGGGAAAGAGTTGCCGACGAACTTGCTCTTCCAGCGGAATGGCTTCCATACTGCGCGGTTTTCTTTCGCGTGGCACGGCGGTGGTTGGCCCCTCGACGGTGAGCCCGATAATTCTGCCCGGAACCTTCGCGGCCTCGGCCGCCGGGTCGGCAATTTCGATCGCCTCGATTCGCTTGACCGCGGCGTTTGCCTGGCTGGTCGCGCCCTGGTTGGTGCGTGCAATGGCCCGGAGGACCGCCTCGCAAACCCAAAGATCCTCTTGCGCCAAGACGACCGCGGTGGTCGTGGGCACCAGTTCCCACTGGAAACGGTCTTCCCACTTTTGATAATCCGAGTCGTCCCAGTCCACGATGCCCTTGGGCTCGCCTTCGCCACGGTCGTCGGCGGCCAAGCCGGACGAACCTGAGCTGCGCGACTTTTTGCCGCCGCCAGCCGAGGCCGGTCCTTGCGTGCCATCATCGGGCTGGACTCGTGGAAACGCCTTGATGATCTTCCGCAGCGACGGGATGTAGGTGTGAATAAAGTTTTGGTAGATTCCGCGGTACTGATCGGCAAGCTCCTCGCCGGGCTTCAATTCATCGAAGGCCTTCTTGAACGGGGCGCCGAGTTTGTCCGGCACGCGATTGTTTTCCTGTTGCTGGCGATAGAGAGTTTCCCAGGCGGGATAGACGCCCTGGCCACCCTGTTTGAGCGATTCGGTCAGTTTCCGCACTTCGTCGACTTTCGTCTGGTTTGGCGGCTGGCCGGGGATTGAGATGCTCGAGAAGCTGGCGTCGATGGCCGATTTGCGCCGTTTGAACTGCGCATCCATATCACCGGTGGCCAACCACCAGCAGACGAGCGAGACGACCAGTACGACCCCGCAAAGGATCCAGAACTGGTACTTCTTCGTGTCGGAGAGGATGATCTTGAGCTTGTCCATCAGGGCTTGTCCTGCTTTTTGTTCGCCTCCCGCCGCTCGGCAGGAGTCTTCGGTTGCCAGCAGAACTGGACGACGAAATCAAACTGCGTCAGCGTAATGGTCCTCGTCGGCACGGCATCGCTTTCTTTCGAGCGATCCTTCGTGGGTTTGGCTGCCGGGGCCAGATCGGCATTGGGATCAACAATTTCGGCGGGATGCAACTTGCGAGGGTTGATCAGAACGGGGCAACTGATGCCCAGGTCCTTCATGCTAACCATCTCGGGTTTTTCGCCGATCCCGGTCGGCAGTTGCACCCGACCGTCGCGAAGTCTCTGGATCAGCGTCGTGCGAACGTAGTGTTCGCCCTGATTGGCCTGATCCAAGTTGTGGTAATGGCGGCCGCTGATTTGAACGATCCAGCCGGGTCCCTTGGGCGACTCGGCGGGGCTGGGGGCTGGGGCCCCGGCCGGTGTTTGTTGGGGAGCACCGGGTGCTGGGGCACCGCCTGGATTCTTGGGCGTCGGGCCGGCTGCCGCGTCTGCGGCGTCCGCCGGTTTATCCCACTCTTTCACACCGTTGTACCAGACCGAGACATCCTCAACCTGCTGACACTCGATGCTGGTCACGTGCAGTTGTTCGCGCAATGCGATCCGGGTGACGATGGGCGTCGCGGGATCTTCCGGTTTTGGCGTCTCGTAAGGGGGCAAGCACGTATTGATCGCCTTGATGAGTTCGAGCCAACGGAGCCGGCCCTCGACGTTTCCGATGAGATGTTGGCCAATCTCATCGGTCGTTTGAAACTCATTTTTTGCTTGCTCGAACTCGCTTTTGAGTTGGCTGAACCGCGAAGCGAGAGACTTTGCCTGCGTTTCGGCCTGACTCCAGGAGCTATCGTCCACGGTGTTCAAGCCGAGCGACGCGGCGGCGAAATGAACACAGAAGGCCAGCAGGAGGATGGCTGCGGCCGCCACGGCCCAGGGTTTCTTCTGCTTGATTAGCCGTTGGTTGACGATCTCCTTCGGCAGCAGGTTGGTATGGACGCTGCCCATGCCCAGACCTTGCAGCGTCAGACCGTAGCAAACGCCGAAGCTCAGCAAGTTTTCCTGGAACGAGGGGGAGGCAAGGACCTGGGGTCCGACCAAACCGCGATAGGCCTCGACCTTCTCGATGTCGTAGCCCAAGCTTTGCGACAGATAGCGACGGAGGCCGGGCAGCTTCATCGCATTGCCCATGGCGACGACACGTCCAATCGTGTCGGACCGGTTCAGATTCGAGAAGTAGCCGATTGACCGCTGCAATTCGGTCAGGAAGTCGTTGAACACGGGGCGCATTGCCTGGAAGACGGCCTTGGGGTCGGCCGCCGCGGTGGCGTTCCGTTTCAGATGCTCGGCCTTGGCAAACGTGAGCTTCAGCTCGCGCACGAGCGCCTTGGTGAAATGGCTGCCGCCAAGCGGAATACTTCGCTGCCAGACGCGGAAGCCGTTGGTAACGACCAGGTCCGTGGCGTCGGTGCCCATGGCGATGATGACCACGGATGGGGGCGGGTTCTCGGGGTCGTACTCGTCTGGGGCGGGCAGCGTCTCCATCTGGTCGAAGACCAGGAAGTTGTACAGCACCAGCGGCGTGAGCTGGACGATGTCGACTTCGACGTCGTGCTTCAGGAATGGCGTCAGCGCGCGAAAGACGGCATCGCGTTTCATGGCGAACAGGCCGACTTCCGTTTCGAGCGCAAATCCCTCTTCGACGCTTCCGCCGCCCATGCGCTGATAGTCCCAGACGACGTCGTTCAGGTCGAAGGGAATTTGCTGGCGGGCCTCGTAGCGGACGATGTCCGGAATTTTCTTGGCTTCGACCGGCGGCAGTTTGATGAATCGCGCGAGTCCGGCCTGCCCTGGCACGGAGACGGCCACGCGATCGCCCACCACGCTGTTGCGTGACAGGAACTGCTTCATCGCGTCGTCGATGAGCTCGGCCGGATCGGAGCCGGACTGGCTGAGAATTTTGGGGTATTCGATGTAGTCGAACGCCTCGGCCACCAGCTTCTTGGGGTCTTCTTCAAGAGCGCGGCATCGCAGGGCCTTCAAGGCGCACTGGCCGATGTCAATACCCCAAACCGCACCGCCTGCCATATGGGACCTCCGTCGACGCCACCGGGGACGGCCAGACGCCAGCGCACACGTTCACTCTGTTCCTGACAGCCCCAGGCCCGAAGCTGGCCTGCCAAGATGTGATCAAACAGGCTGTCTATCCCTCTTACCTATTAATGTATCGTCGCCTTGTCGGGATTGTCAACCATGAGGACCGGGATTGCCAGCGTCGCCTTGCTTGGCTAGCCAGTGGGCAAACGGGTTGTGACGGCCGGATTTCCGGGCGAGCCGGGACCACCGATAACACCCGCACGGTTGCCTTGGCAGGTCGGGGCGGTTATGGTTGTGGGACGTCCGACCGCCTGGCGACCGATGAAACCGCCCGCACGCATGCCTATGAAGCTCGATCGACTGGTCGCTTTGCTGCCGTGCTCAAGCCTCGAGGACCTCGACCTGCAACGGCGGGACGAGGACGCCGAACAGTTGCTTTCGGCCTGGTCGAGTCTTTGGCACCCGGCGCTTCTGGCGGCGGCCAAGCGTATTCCGGTTTGGCAGCCGGCCGACACCCCCCCATCCGAGCCGTGCGGTTCTCTGTTTGTGATTCCCGACTGCTGTGCGACGCTTTTGCCTGACGGGTGGATTGCCGAGGCGGAACAGGGCGGGGCCTGGGTCCTGAGGAACTTCGAGAATCGCGACCAGATGGTGGCCGCGGCCCTCGATTTGCTGCGTACGTGCGACGAGGCTGCCTCGCCGTACGGCTTGGACAAGCTCGATCGCGAGGTCGCGGCCGACTTCCTGGCCCTCGGCTATTGCCACATTCAGGTCGAGCTGCTGACTCGCAAGATGCGTTACAGCAGCAATCTGGACGAGCAGGGACTGCAAACGGCCGTGTTGGCTGCAGCCGGCGAGGCGCTCGTCGGCAATGGGGCCGCCGCCCGGGGGCACCTTCAGACGGCGTTCGACCGGCTGCACGAGGCGCGCGAATACTACTACCCGATCGATACGACGCTCTTGGACCTCACGCTGCTCGCGCACGGCACGTACGGCGAACCGTTTCGCAACGCGCTGGAGCGGGGACTTCCGCAAAACGTCCTTTGCTCGGGCGAAGTGATTGAGGCGATGGCCAATCGCGCCCCCGACACGCTGGCGTGTCTGCGACAGGCGTTGGCCGACGATCGCGTCTCGCTCGTCGGTGGCGAGTTCCGCGAGTTGCCGCTGCCGCTGCTGGGCCCCGAGCCGATCGCACTGGAGCTGTCGCGTGGTTTGGCCGTCTACGAGCGTCACCTGGGACGTCGGCCGACGGTCTTCGGGCGGCGGCCGTTCGGCTTGACGCCGGGACTGCCGCAGATTCTCGACCGTCTGGGCTTTACGGCCGCCTTTCACTGCACGCTTGACGACGGTCGGTTTCCGACGGCCCAGCAAGGGCGTTTCCAATGGGAAGGTCTCGACGGCTCGACCGTGGAAGCCCTTGGCACGATTCCCTTGGACGCGGGCCGGGCGACCTCGTTCCTGCAATTGGCCGAAAAGCTGGGCGACTCGATGGGCATGGAGCAGACCGGCGTGGTCATTTTGGCCCATTGGCCCGGTCGCGTCAGCCGGTGGTACGATGACCTGCAACGCATCGCCGCCTACGGCTCGGTGCTGGGCAAGCTGTCGACCCTCGGCGAGTATTTTAGCGAGTTGGGCACGGCCGGCCGCTATGGCCAGTACCAGCCGGACGAGTACCGCTCGCCCTACCTGATGCAAGAGGCGGCCGCCGGCCGCCGCGATCCGCTGTCTCGCTGGGTCCGCTATTTTCAGCGTTGCGCGACGCTTGACGCCTGGCAGGCGGTTTGCCTGATGGAGGCATCCGTCCGTGGGGCAACGACGCCGGCCGAGCAAGAAGCGGCGGCCGCGACGGAAGAGCGGTTGGCGGCGGCGATCCAGGATGCGTTGTTGGATGAGGACCGTTGCGACGCGCTCGACGAGCAACTGGCCCGTTTGTCGAGCGAGCCGCTTCGGGCGCTCGGCCAATCGCTGGTCGGATCGCCCACGTCAACGCAGCGTGGGACGCTGATCGTCAACCCGTGGAGCTTTGCGCAGCCCTCCTGCAACGCGATGCCAGGTCGCGCGGTGGTGGATGTGCCGGCGATGGGGTTTGCGTGGATGGGCGCCGAGAGCACGGGGGCAGGCCAGCCGGCGGCGTCACGGCGTGCGAGCGGCCTGCGGTGGTTCGGCCTCGGTCGAACCAGGACACCACCGCCGCTGGCCGAAGCGCATGTGCTGCGCAACGAGTTCTGCGAGATTCACTTCGATCCGCACACGGGGGCGATCCGCTCGATCTCGGACGATTACAGTCGGGATCCGAGAGTCGGCCAACAAATCGCCCTGCGACAAGCGCGTGACGGCGTTGGCGGCGAGGCCGATTATTCGATCATGGCGGCCGACACGCTGACCGTGACATCGGCCGGCCCGGTGTTGGGCGAGATGGTCGCTCGCGGCCGCTTGGTCGATCACGACGGTCGTCGTCTGGCCGGGTTCCAGCAGACCACGCGCGTTTGGCGTGGCAGTCGCGTGATCGAGCTGTCCATCGAGCTGGACGTGGATCGGCCGCCTGGCCCAAACCCGTGGGAGTCCTATTACGCGGTCCGATTCGCGTGGAAAGACGCGAGCGCGGCCCTGTATCGCGACGTGAATCTGGCCACGGCGCCGACGGAACTCGCGCAGTTTGAATCGCCGCATTTTCTGGACGTTCGGCGAGGCAATCAACGGACGACGCTCCTGTTTGGAGGGCTTCCCTACCATCGCCGCTTTGGCCGCAAGCTGGACACGCTGCTGGTCGTCCACGGCGAGACGGCCCGGCACTTTCGGCTGGGCATTGGGATCGATGTGCCGCAGCCGATGGCGGCCGCCACGGCGTTCCTCGCGCGGCCGCTGGTTTTGGACGATCGGCCGCCGCCGCCGTCTGCGACCGGCTGGCTGTTTCATCTGGACTGTCGCAATGTGCTGGCGACCCACTGGGCCTATGGTGGCCGGCGGGCGCCGCGTTCGGAAGCGGAAGGGGAGGCCAGTCCCACGGGCTTTCGCGTGCGACTGCTGGAAACCGAGGGCCGGAGTGTTCGGGTCGGGCTGCGGTCGTTTCGGGCGGTGGCCGCCGCGTGGAAGACCCCTGCGGGCGACATGCCGGCGGTCGAGTTGCCGATCTGCGATGACCGTGTCGAGGTGCCCATCGGACCTTACCAGTGGGTCGAAGTGGAGGTCGACTTTCAGTGAAGCCCGCAACGCAACTGATCCTGCTGCCCGGCCTGGGTTCTGACGAACGACTGCTCGCACCGCAGCGGCGTGCGTTCCCCGAGCTGACGATTCCGCCCTGGTTTCCGCCGGCAAAGGACGAATCGCTGGCCAGCTACGCCGCGCGGATGGCCGAGCGCGTGCGGCCCGCTTGCAACGGACGACTCGTGCTCGGCGGCGTGTCGTTTGGCGGCATGTTGGCCTACGAGATGGCTCGGCACTTGAAGTGCGAGGCGGTCGTACAGATTGCGAGCTGCCGCGGTCGCCGCGCGCTGCGGTTTGGGTTCCGCGTCGGATGTCCTTTGCTGCCGTTCGTTCCGCTGGTTGCCTGGGATGGGGCCAAGCTGGCGGCGGGCGTCGTCATGCGAGCGAGGAGTCGCATGCCGCCGGCCGACCGTGCGCTTCTGGTCGGGATGTTCCGTGAAATGGATTCGGCGTTCATGCAGTGGGTTGCGCAAGCGGCTCTCGGCTGGACCCCGGCGCCGCTTGAAGGGACGCCAGTTTTTCAGATCCACGGACGGCGGGACGTGATGATTCCGGCCAATCGAGTTCAGGCGGACGTCTGGATCCCGGACGGCGGTCACCTGATCAACGTCACGCACGCGGACCGGGTAAACGACTTTCTGCGGACGGTGATGGACGGATCCCACTGAGCGCGTGCCGGGCCTTGCTGCGGCTCTCGGGAGGGAACTATAATCTTCGGGTTGTCGCATGGTTCGCCTCTCTCACCGATGTTTGCACGCAGCGTCTGACAACGCACGATCCCTGGCATGATCATCACCATCGACGGACCCGCTGGCGCTGGAAAGAGCAGCGTGGCCAAAGGTTTGGCCCGGCGGCTTGGATTTCGGTTTCTTAACACGGGCGCCATGTATCGCGCCGTGGCGTTGGCCGGCTTGCGTGCGGGGCTTGATTGGGACGCGCCCGAGGACCTTGCCCGACTCGCCCGCAAGCTTGACCTCGACATCGTCGGCGACCGCATTCTCCTGAACGGGGACGACGTGAGCGAAGCGGTGCGTACGACCGAGGCGACGGCCGTCACGCGGTATGCGGCCGACAATCCGGAGGTTCGTGAACATCTCGTGAAGCTTCAGCGAAAGCTGGCCGCGTCGGGGGACACGGTCACCGAGGGCCGCGACCAGGGGACCGTGGCGTTTCCGCAAGCCGAGTGCAAGATCTTCCTGACGGCCAGCCCCGTCGAGCGGGCCCGTCGGCGCTGGCGCGATCTTGAGGCGAAGGGCGAGCCGGTGACGCTCGACCAGGTGCTGGCGGCCCAAGAGCAACGCGATCGACGCGACGCGGCACGCACGGTCGGCCCGTTGCGTCCGGCGGCCAACGCCATCGAGGTCTGCACCGACGGGCTCGACGTCGAGCAGGTCGTGGATCGATTGGAGCAACTGGTGCGAGGAACGCATGTCGGAAAGACGGCGAAGTCGTAGTCCCAAGTCCTGAGCCCCGAGGCCACTGTCTTCATGAAACGCTCGCTCCTGAACAACGTCTGGTACCACTCGCTGCGTCTGTCGCTGTTGGGAGCCGCCAAGCTGGTTTACCGCGTCCGCTTCACGGGGCAAGAAAACATTCCGAAGCGAGGCGGCGTGCTGGTGGTCTCGAACCATCAGAGCCATTTTGATCCGCCGCTCGTCGGCGTTGGATCCTCGCGGCGGATGAACTACGTCGCGCGCCAAACGCTGTTCGATTTTGGGCCGTTCGGTCGGTTCCTTAAGTCGGTGGGCGCGATCCCGCTCGACCGTGAAGGGACGGGCTTGTCGGGGATCAAGGAGGCGTTGCGGCGGCTGAAACGGGGCGAGATGGTTCTGATCTTTCCCGAGGGCACGCGATCGCGCGACGGCCAGCTTGGCGTTCTGCGGCCCGGCTTCACCACCTTGGCGGTTCGCTCGCGCGCGGCCATCCTGCCGGTCGGCGTCGACGGGGCGTTCGACGCTTGGCCCCGGACGCGCAAACTGCCGCGGCTGGGCCGAATCCGCATTCATTATGGCAACCCGATTCCGGCCGAGGAGATTGTGGGCCGCGATGAAAACGAGTTGCTTGCTGAAATCGAGCGTCGCATCCGCGAGTGTCTGGCGAAAGCGCGCCAGCGGGATTAGGCGGCCACGCTCATCGAGCGGCAGGACGGGGCGGGCGACCAAGAATTGCAGGCACTCCTGTCTGAGCTGCAATGATTCGGGCAACCGAATTGAGAAGGGCGGCGGCGTCCGACCAGGGCGTTACTCGCGCGGCTCGCCAATCTTGCGAAGATAGCCGGCCAGAAGGTCTTGGACGTCCACGAGGTTCTGCCACTGGCGTTGCTCGACGCTGACGCGGTCGCTCTGGGGTTTCGACTTGACCGATTGCAGCAGGCCGCGCATGCGGAGATGGATGTACTGAAGGATTTCAGCCAGTTGAGCGGTCTGGCCTGGGCTGAGCCTCTCGGGCAACTCGGGCGGCATCAGCGTGTGCAGCAGCACCTCGGCGATTGGATCGTCGGCGAAGTTCAATTCAAAGTCGAGCGAGGCGGGGCTTGGCTCGTCGGCATACTCGTCGACATCGACGGTGACCCCCGACGCGATGTCGGCGTCTCGCAAGGAGGCCAGCCGCTCGGCGATCTCCTCGCGCGATCCAAAGACGAGGACCGTGTGGCCGAGCGAAATGACGTCGCCTGGCCGCAGGACCCAAAGCTGGACGTTTTCGCCGTTGACCTTCGTTCCGTTGGTGCTTTGCAGATCGGTCAGGACGACCTTGTTCTGATCTTCCTGGATCTTCAGATGGAAACGGCTGACCCGCTCGTCGTTGAGCTGGAGGGGATTGCCTTCCTCGCGTCCGATCGTCAGGGGGGTAGGCAAGTCGGCGAAAACGCGACCACGGTCGGCTCCGTCGATCACCCTCAGCGTGATTAGTGCCATAGCCCAACCTTTCTATCGCCCGTGGCTTCGTCGGTCAAGCGCAACAGCGATGGGGGGGCCGGAGAGCACTGCAACGTCCTCGCACGGCATCATTCCGAGCGTAGCGAAGCGTCACTGCGGCTCCAGGGAAGCTTTGCCTCAATCCACACAGCTCGGCGACCGGGAACCTTCGCCCCGTCCAGGAGCCCCCCCCAGTGGTACAATTGGCGGCCAAGCCGGGCTTTGTCGCTTGGGTGTCGGGCCGGGTCAAGCCAGCGACGCCCGAACGTGGTACAATCATATCGGTGATTTATTCAAAGGGTTACGCAAGATGAATGACGAACAACCGCGCCAGCCTAACCGGCCGCCGCAGGACAGACCTCCTCTTTTGGGTGGCAATGCCGCTTGGTATCTGCTCGCTTTGGGGGCGGCCGCGCTGATTTTTATCAGCATGGTGGACGCCGGAGGGCGCATCGAGCTCCGGTACATGGACTTGGTCAGGCTGATCGAACAGGGCACGCCCGCGAAAAACCTGAAGGCTCATATTGACGTGACGGTCGGACAGCCTGGCAAAGAGCGACAAGTTGTCCGCTATTCGGACCTCGACAATATCAAGATTGGGCCGAACGAAGTCACGGGGACGGTGACCCGCCAGGTCATGATGCCGACCGGCGAGAAGGGCCAAGTCGAGAAGCCGGAGCGCGAAGTGGCCTTCCACACGCCGCGTGTGGGTCTCGAAAACGACAACAACAAGCTTTTCGACCTTCTGAAGTCGCAAGGTTTTGCCGACGTGAGCGGCGAATCGGCGCCCAGCGGATGGAAGAGTTTGATGCCGATGTTCGTGCTGACGTTGGTCATCATGCTCATTTTCTTCTTCTGGATGCGACGCATGGGGGGGGCCGGCTCGGCGATGGCCTTTGGCCGGAGTCGGGGCAAGCTCTACGCCCAAGAGGATCTTGGCGTCACGTTCGCCGACGTGGCCGGCATCGACGAGGCGGTCGAGGAACTGCGTGAGGTGGTTGACTTCCTGCGGACGCCGGAGAAATATCAGGTTCTCGGCGGGCGCATCCCGAAGGGCATCCTGCTGGTCGGCCCGCCTGGCACCGGCAAGACGTTGCTGGCCAAGGCCATTGCCGGCGAGGCGGGCGTGCCTTTCTTCAGCCTATCGGGCTCGGATTTTGTTGAGATGTTCGTCGGGGTCGGCGCGGCGCGCGTCCGCGACATGTTCCAGCAGGCGCAGGCCAAAGCGCCCTGTATCGTGTTCATCGACGAGTTGGACGCCTTGGGCAAGACCCGCGGCACGAGCGTCGTGGGCGGCCACGACGAGCGCGAGCAGACGTTGAACGCGCTGCTGGTCGAGATGGACGGTTTCAGCAACAACAGCGGCGTGATCGTGATGGCGGCCACGAACCGGCCGGAAACGCTCGATCCGGCCCTGTTGCGGCCTGGGCGATTTGATCGCCACGTGCTGGTGGATCGGCCCGACGTTCGGGGCCGCGAGCAGATCCTGAAGGTCCACGTGGCCAAGGTGAAGCTGGACGCCGCGGTTGACCTTCACGCGGTCGCTCGCATCACGTCGGGCTTTGTGGGGGCGGATTTGGCGAACCTGGTGAACGAGGCCGCGTTGCTGGCCGCCCGCAAGGCCAAGCCGACGGTCACGATGGAGGAGTTCAACGAGGGCGTGGAGCGCGTCACGGCTGGTTTGGAGAAGAAGCAGCGTGTGATGCACACGGAAGAGAAGCAGCGTGTGGCGTACCACGAGAGCGGTCACGCGCTGGTCGCCTACAGTCTGCCCAACACCGATCCGGTGCACAAGGTGTCGATCATTCCCCGCGGTCTGGCCGCCCTGGGCTACACGATGCAGCGGCCCGAGGGAGACCGGTACCTGATGACGCAGAGCGAGTTGGAAAGCCGCATCCAGGTTTTGTTGGCGGGGACCGTGGCCGAGGAGATTATTTTTGGCGACGTTTCGACCGGCGCGCAGAACGACCTGGAGCGAGCGACGGAATTTGCCCGCAGCATGGTCATGGATTACGGGATGAGCCGACTTGGCCGAGTGACGTACCGTGAAGGTCGCCGCCCGGCGTTTTTGGCAGGCACCGACGATTTTCCGCGTGAGCGCACGCACAGCGAGGAGACGAGCCGC
The DNA here is from genome assembly GCA_039698035.1 of Thermoguttaceae bacterium. Classification (GTDB taxonomy): domain Bacteria; phylum Planctomycetota; class Planctomycetia; order Pirellulales; family Thermoguttaceae; genus JAJFUI01. The sequence continues at coordinate 221,879 of JBDKSW010000003.1, forward strand.
GAGATCGACCAGGAGATCGCTCGGATCCTTGGCGAGGCGCTCGAGGGGGTTCGCGGCATCCTTCAGTCTCGGCGGCCGGCGTTGGTGGCGTTGGCCGAGCGTCTGATCGAGAAGGAAGTCATCGACAACGAGGAGCTCAAGCAGCTTATCGAGGCCAACTCGCCGAGCGCCAGGATCGTGCCAGGCACGGCCGAGACGGGCCGACGGCCGGCCGAGCAATCGGGGGCGGCCGGCGAGCCGAAGACGGCCGGGGGCTGAGGGGGCCACAGTTCGCTTGCGGCGGTGGGCGAAGGCCGCTAGAATCGGCCTTCATGTCTAACCTTATCATCGAGCGCGTCACGACAAGTCGGCAGAAGAAGCAGTTTCTCAACTTTCCGTGGACGCTGTATCGGGACGATCCGAACTGGATTCCGCCGCTTCGCTATGACCAGAAGGAGATGGTCGGGTACCGGCCGCACCCCTTCTACGCGCGCAACTCGATTCAAACCTTTCTGGCGCGTCGCGGCAACGAGGTCTGTGGACGAATCGCGGCGATTCTCAACCAGGGGCACATCGCCCAATACAACGACCGCCGCGGGTTCTTCGGTTTTTTCGACTGCGTCGATGACCAAGAGGCGGCCAACGGGCTGTTCGACGCGGCCCGCCGCTGGTTCAACGACCAGGGCATTCAGAAGCTTCGCGGCCCGGTGAATCCGTCGCTGAACTACGAGGTTGGCCTGCTGATCGAGGGCTTCGACACGCCGCGGGTCTTCATGATGACCTACAACCCGCCGTACTATGCGCGGTTGATGGAGAATTATGGTTTTCGCAAGTGCCAGGACATGTACGCCTTCTGGGGCCACGTGTCGATGCTGCCTGGCATCGCGGCCAAACTGACGCCTATTTCGGAGCAAATCGTCGAGCGTTACAACGTGAAAGTTCGCTCGCTCGACACGTCGCGGTTCCGCGAGGATGTCGAGTCGTTCCTGTCGATCTACAACCGATCGCTGGTCAACACGTGGGGTTTCGTTCCCATGTCGCCCGCCGAGGTGCGTCACATGGCGAGCGGGCTGCGTCAAATCATCGTGCCGGAACTAACCGTCGCCGTGGAGGTGGACGGGCACATGGTCGGGGCCTGTTTCGGACTGCCCGACTACAACCCCCGCATCAAGGACATCGACGGTCGGCTGTTTCCGTTTGGTTTCATCCACTTGCTGCGGAACCGCCGCGCAATCAAGCGGATTCGGGTCATCAGCACCAACGTGCTGCCCGAGTATCAGCGGCTTGGTCTGGGCCTCGTTTTGCTCACGGGCCTTGTTCCGAAGGCGATGGAGTGGGGACTGGAAGAAGCCGAGTTCTCGTGGGTGCTCGAATCGAACCGGCTTTCGTATGGCGCGCTGAAGAAGGGTGGCGCCAAGATCACGAAGACGTATCGCGTCTACGACATGGACTGGTCGGCCGGCGACGATCAGAAGCCGGCCCCCGAAGGCCATGAGTCGGCCGCTGGAAGGAGCTCGTCGGTTGCGTTGGCGGCCGGCGCCGCGGCGTCGCTGTCGGTCCGTTCGCCGCTGGCGGTCCGGGAGTTGGTTGGGGGCCGCGATCTCGATCGGTTCGTTCGGTTGCCCTGGCGGATTTACGCGGAAGACCCGCATTGGGTTCCGCCGTTGATCAGCGAGGTCAAGGCGTTCCTGAATCGCCGCAAGCACCCGTTCTACAAGCACGGCGAAGCGACGACGTTTCTTGCGACGCGCGGCGACGAAACCGTCGGACGCATTCTGGTCAGCGACGACGTGCTCTACAACAAGCAATCCGGCGGCAACGTCGGCTGTTTTGGCATGTTCGAGTGTCTCGACGACGCGCAGGCCGCCCAAGGGCTGCTCGACGCGGCGGCGGGCTGGCTTCGCGCTCGAGGCCGGACAAAAATTGTCGGCCCGGTGGACTACTCGCTGAATTACCCTTCCGGCTTGCTCATCGAGGGGTTCGACACGCCGCCGCGGGTGATGATGAACCATCATCGGCGCTATTACGCCAGCCTGCTGGAATCCTGGGGGCTACACAAGGCCAAGGATCTCGACGCCTGGTGGTTTGAAGACGCGCGCGATCTGGCCAACCAGTGGCGACGGCGGGCCGAGCGACTCGCCAAGCGTGGCAACATCCACATCCGTTCGTTTCGGCTCGACGACTTCGCGGCCGAGGTGCAACGCTGTCGCGAGGTGTACAACGCCACGATGGACAATCAGTGGATGTACCCGCAACTGACGGAGGCCGAGTTCGAGACGCTCGCCAGCCAACTGCAGCGATTGGCCATCGCCGAGCAAGTGCTGTTGGCCGAGATTGACGGCCAAGTGGTGGGCACCAGCATCACGCTGCCCGACATCAACGAGGCGATTCGCCCGTTGAACGGTCGATTGACGCGGTTTGGCCTTCCGCTGGGCTTTCTGCGATTCCTTCGCGGCAAGCGCCGCATCAAGACGGCCCGCATGTTGGTCCTCAACGTGCTCGAAAAGTACCGCCGTCGCGGCGTCGCCGAACTGCTGATTCTCAAGACGCTCGACTATGGCAAGAACCATTTGGGCTACACGGGCGCGGAACTGAGCTGGACGTTCGAGGAAAACCGCTCGGTGAACCGCACGATCGAAGCGGTCGGCGCCCGCCGTTACAAGACCTACCGCATCTACGAGCGAGACCTGTAACGGCGGCGGCCGATTCGGCGCGCCGAGTGATGCGGGATGACGCCGCGCAGGGGGCAAGGCCGACGCGGGGCCGTCGGGCAAGCCGCCAGAACCACCTCAAAGGCCGGCGGCGAAACGGCCGTCCAGCGGACTGTCCACGAAAGAATCGGGACCGGCGGAGCTTTGAGCCGGTGCCGAGAAAACGAGAGGAGAAACGATGAGTGCCGATTCGGGACGCATTCTTGACGACATTACCCAGTGCATCGGCGGGACTCCGCTCGTTCGGCTGCGGCGCATTACCGAGGGCTGCGCGGGCACGGTAGTTGCCAAGGTCGAGAGCTTCAATCCGTTGTGGAACATCAAGGACCGCGTTGCCGTCGCCATGATCGACGCGGCGGAGCGTGAGGGACGGATCGGCCCGGCGACGGTCATCGTCGAGCCGACGAGCGGCAACACGGGCATTGGCCTGGCGTTCGTCTGCGCGGCTCGGGGCTACCGGCTGATGGTCACGATGCCAGAGAACATGAGCGCGGAGCGGCGTCGGCTGCTCGCCGCGCTGGGCGCTGAAATCGTTCTGACGCCCCAGGCCGAGGCCATGCCGGGCGCGGTGCGCAAGGCCGAGGAGCTGGTGGCGGCGAATCCCAATTTCTACATGCCGCAGCAGTTCACGAACCGGGCGAACCCGGAAGCCCATCGTCGCACGACGGCCGAAGAGATTTGGCGGGACACGGCCGGCGCGGTCGATACGGTTGTGATTGCCGTGGGCACGGGGGGCACGCTGACGGGCGTCGGCGAGGCCCTGAAGGCTCGCAAGCCGAGCGTTCGGGTGGTTGCGGTCGAGCCAACGGCAAGCCCGGTCATCGCTCAACGGTTGGCCGGTCGGCCGCTGGCGTACGGCAACCATGGCATTCAGGGCATCGGGGCCGGCTTCATTCCCGAAGTGCTGAACCTGGCCGTGATCGACGAAGTGATCGGCGTTTGCGACGAGGATGCGATGGAAACCGCGCGACAGTTGGCCCGTCGCGAGGGCATTCTGTGCGGCATCAGCTCGGGCGCCTCGGCGTGGGCGGCGCTTCAAGTGGCCCGGCGTCCGGATCAGGCGGGACGGCTGATCGTCGCCATTTTGCCGGACCTGGGCGAACGGTATCTCTCGACGCGGCTGTATCCGGAATAGTCCTGGGACCGGCGGAAGAGGCCCCGAGCCATTGGCGTTGGCCAAGCCGCGTTCGCGGCCGATCGGCCTTCTGCAAACGGGCGAGCGGCAATCACGGCTGCGAGGATGCGGGTTTCAAGAAACATCAAGCGGCCCAGCCGACGTTCGACTGGGCCGCTTGCACTGTGGTAAAGGAGTTTGCTCAGGCTCGGATCGGGGGTGAGCCCAAGCCTGACTCACTTATTTGCAGCAAGCCGGGGCGCAGCAGCCAACAGCCTTGTCGCAGCAGCCGACTGGACGGCAGCAACGGACGCGATGGCACCGCTCGCGGCAGCACTTTTCCTTGCAGACCTTGGTCTTGCAGACCTTCTCGCAGCACTTCGGGGCGGCGCAGGCCTTCTCGCAAGCCTTCGGGGCGGCGCAGACCTTCTCGCAGCACTTCGGAGCGCACATCGGACGGCAGGTGCGAACGCGATGGCACCGCTCGCGGCGGCACTTTTCCTTGCAGACCTTCTCGCAGCACTTCGGGGCGGCGCAGGCCTTCTCGCAGCACTTCGGAGCGGCACAGGCCTTCTCGCAGCACTTCGGGGCGCAGGAACGCTCGCGGCAGCACTTGACGCGGTAGCACTTTTCCTTGCAGACCTTCACGTGGCAGGGCTCGCAGGCAGCCACGGCCTTGTCGCAGCAGCCAGCGACCTTGTCGCAGCAGCCAGCCTGGACGTTGGAGACGCTGACCACGGCCACCAAGGCCGCAATGGCCAACGCCGGCAACAGAATACGACGGAACATGGGGGTACTCCTTGTTTGGGAAAGACCTTGTGGGATACTCGCGCGAAACAGCGCAGTAACGGGGTCTGAGTCCAATCTAGGATACTGCTATCGAACCGGGGCCCGCCGGTTCCTTAGTCCGGAACTTAATCCGCCGAAAACTCTTAAAGTTTGCCGTCCGTCTGTAACGCTCGTTGCGCGTGTATCAATAACTACGCTGGGCAGGCCCTGTTGCGACGATCACGGACAGCCTGCCTTTGTCGGAGGGAAACGAAAAAACCGCAGAAACGAACCGAAATCGCGCGACCCGCGTACCGCGTAACGTAGGGTTTTGTGTCGGTCAGCCAAGCGGCGTTGAGCGCGGCTTCGACCGTCGGCACTCGAGAAGAGGCATTGAGATGAGCCCGCATGACGACACGCAGACTTGCGTCTACTCGCAGCTCGGCAACGACCCGGACCTTGCGGAAATCGTCGCGATGTTCGTCGAGGAAATGCCGCAGCGCATCGCCGCGTTGCTTCAGCACCTTGAAGAGAAGGACTGGGAGTCTCTGCGACGGATGGCCCACCAGTTAAAGGGCGCCGCCGGCAGCTACGGCTTCGAGTTAGTCTCGCCATCGGCCGGCCGGGTGGAATCGGCCATCCGCGATCAACAGCCGGAGCAGCAAATCCGGTTCTCGGTGCTCGAACTGGTCGATCTCTGTGGCCGCCTGCGAAGCGGTCAGCCGGGCGAGCCCTAAATGAAAGAGGCCGTGAGGCGCGTCGGCGACGCACCCCACGGCCGTGTGCCGGGTTCGTCTCGATCAGGCGTGCGGCTTCGGTCCCATGCCGCGTGCCGCGAGTTCCAAGGCGACCAGATAGGGGACGGGCTCGCTGCCCAACGCGTTGAGCACCGTTCCACCGGCCGTGAAACAGTAGGTGACCCAATCCGGTTGACCGTATTTTTCGAGCGCGGTCCCGCCTTCTCCTCCACCGACATAAACCTTGATGCCAGCGTCGGTCATCCGCTTGAGTTGGGCGATGAACTTCCGCGTGCCCTGCTCGAAACGGGCATCTTCGAACATGCCGAAGACGCCGTTGTGGAAAGCGACAGCGGCCGGCTTGTCGTCCTTGTGAGCGGCAATGAAATCGCTCACCGCCTTCTCGTACAAGGCGCTCGAGGCGGGGCCCACGTCGAACTGCTGGTTGCCCGGGCCGACCGAGGTTGCCACGGAGCCGTCGCCGAGCACAAAGTCGACCGGCAGGACGAAATCGATTCCCTTGGCGCGTCCTTGGGCCAGCATTTGCTTGGCCTGTTCGATGCGCTCGGCCGGAATATAGTAGGACTTGTCCTTGTGCGCAGGATCTTCCGACAGGCCAAGGTGGAAGGCCTTGCCTTCCAACTCGGCCGAAGCCTTTTTCAGGGCCATGGCCAGCGATCCGGCGGCGATGACTTTGCGGATTTTGCCGCGTCCGATCATGGCTTCCAGGTCGTCGAGCTTGTCGATCTTTAGACCGCTGAAAACGACCATCTCGGCCCGCAGGCATTCTTTCAAATGGCCATCGAACTGCTCGGCCTCGTAACGGCCGAGGGCCACCTGATCCATCGCGGCCGGCACGGCGACGCTCGACGCATCGAGGCTGCCGGCGGAAAAGGCCTCGTGGACGTAAACCTTTGCCACCTTCGCGGCGAGTTCGTTGGCGAGCTTGGCCAGATCGGGCGCCAACTTGTCCAGGTCGGCTGCCTTGGCCTTCCACAAGACCCGTTCGATCGGATACTTGCGGGTGTTCTGGAGCATGACGAGACCGCCCTCGGGGCAGTTGTTGAGGGCATCGACCGCCTCCTGCTTGACGGTCACTGTGGCCGGGTCGAGCCAATCCTCGACGAACGTCACGGGGCAGCCCAGGATCTCGCTCAGGCGTGCGGCCACTTTGGCCAGCGACTTTTCCGGCTCGCGGCCGATGTGCCCAAAGATGATCTGCTTCCAGCCACGGTCGCGACCGTACTGGAGCGTCTGTTTCATGCTGCGAAGGCGGATGTCGCCGTCGCCGACGGTCGGGCCGGGCTTGGCGTCCACGTCGCCGCGAACCAGGACGGCCGTCCCGCGTGGCAGCTTTCCAAGGCAATCGAGCCGAGGAATGCCGGTCAGATATTGTTCCAACGTTTTGCGCGGTTCACTGGAGTCGACGCCCAGAAGCTTGCGACACCAGGTCGCCATCGATTCGGTGGTCATAGACATTTGCGATACTCCTATTGGCTAAGCCATGAGATGGCAAGGTAGCAACAACTGCCGCGCCGTACAAGCGGGGGCGGCGGGGGATGCCGTCCCCGTCATTCCGAGCGCAGCGGGGATGTTTTGCGGCGCTTGGCGAAATTTCTCGCTGCGATTCGTAGGATTTGCCCACAAGGTCTTTGCCGTGGCATCGGACCGTGCTGTTGGGCGACCTGGACTACTTGCGCGGCTCGGCATCGACGCGCCAGGCCTCGATGGCCTTCTCTGTGGCGACGACGAGCGTCGGGCGGCCGTCGATATCGACCGTGGTCATGCCTTGCAGCGGCTCGCCGTAGTTGAACTTGTCGAGCAGCGTGCCGTCGGCGGCGAGGATGTGGATCGAGCCATCGGGGCCGGGCAAGAGCCATTGGCCGGGGGCGTGCTGCGTGACTCGACCGGCGATGATCGGTTCGATCGGCCGTGGCGGCACCCCGTCCGGCAATTGGTGTTTCCAAAGCTGTTCGCCGCGGAGCGAGAACCCGATCGCAAGGTTTTCGCCTACGGCCGTGGCCGGCAAGCCGCAGAAGAGCGGTTGGCCATCGCCACGGAGATCGGCGGCGGCGATGCGTCGCAGCGCCAGATCGGCAACGGGAACGTCCAAGAGCGTCTTTCCCTGAGCGTCCAACGTCCTGAGCGATTGGCTTGCGTTGGCGCAGAGCAACGCGCGATGCCCCTCGGTGTTCGGGCCGGCGATTGCCAAGCTGGACACGTTGGCGATCGTGCGGTTTGACCAGAGCCGGCGACCGTCGAGCGTCACGCCCTGAACGCCAACCAGGCCGGCGTAGCTGACGAACAGGGTCAAACGGCCGCGGCCGTCGAGGTCGCCCAGTTGCACGTCGGTCATGCCGCTGTGCGGGTTTTGGAGGGCGTCTTGCGGATAGTCGGCCACGGCCTTCCAGTTTTCATCGAGCAGGTGGCATCGCTGCTGCAACATGAGGAACGTGGCCACGTAGCGATGGCCGGCGCCGTCGGTGGCCGTCCGCAGACAGCCGACGTACTCATCCGGCGCGACGTTCAGCGAATGCCGGGCGAGCAGCTTGCCATCGAGCCCGACCTCGGCCAGCGATTTCCAATTTTCAACGACCAGCAAGCGGGGCCCGCCGGCGCCGGTCAGGACGAGCATGTTGCCCGGCGATTTGATTTCCGTGCATTTCCAAAGCGAGGTCAGTTTCAAGTGGGCCGGCTCGGTCTTGGGCGCGGTTTTCGTTTCGGGAAGCTTCACTTCGGCGTCGCGCTTGTCCGCGGCGGGCGCGTTTTCGGGCTGATCGGCCAGCTTCGCGTAGTCGCCAAGCCGGTCGAGGATCTGCTGATACTGTTTGAGCGCGTCGTGGTAGACGTCCTCGCCGGCGATCACTTTCTCGATTTTCTTCACCAACGTTTTTCCAAACGTGGGAGCAAAGCCGCTTTCGCAGTGCTGGACGATTCCCTTGTCGCTGATGATCAACACGGTCGGCGGTTGCACTTTCAGCCCGAGGTGCGTCTGGTCCGGGTCGCGGAGCAAGGGGACGTGAACCTTGAGGTCCTCGATCGCGCGAACGGCGTCGGCGTTCTTCAACTCTGGCGGATCGACGCACACGGCGTAGAACGCCACCTTCGGATTGCTCTTGCACTGTTGGTAAATCCGCTCGATTTCCTGGAGGCTCGGTTTGCAGTTGAACTGTATGGACCAGAAGAGGAGGACGGCCGTCTTGCCGGCCAACGTTTCGGGCGTGACCGGCTTGCCATCGAGCGTCTGGAACCTAAACGGCGGCGTCTTGGCCTTGAGCAACTGGCCCACGTGCGGCGGGATCAGATAGCTCACCGCGACGGCCACCTTCGGAACCTCGAAGAGGAACGCCGTCGGGCTGATCTTCTCGTTGAACGCTGCGCCTGGAAAATCGGCGATCACCGACATCGAATCGATCGGCTGTTCCTGGCTCAGCATTTGCCGCAATTCGTCGGCCGGCAGGACGACACGTCGCAACAGAAACGTCTTGGCGTCGATCCAGAAAGTGGTCGTACCGACGATCTCCCGGCTGATCTTGACGCGATAGCACTCGTGGCCATTGATCTCGCCCGATTCGGCCAAGATGGGCTCGGCGCCGCCCTGGGTCAGCGCCGCCATGGGCTGCTCGCCGAGCATCAACATGACCTGCGGCATGGCGCCGCCGAATTCTTGTGTCATCGCATCGGTCAGCACCAGGTCGCGGTAGACGGACCGGAGCGTCAACGACTTGGGGGCGTCGGTCAGCAACACTTGGCCAGGGAGCCCCTCGACGGCCGCAAAGACACGTTTGCCGTCGCTCACCAAACGCCCGGAGTAGGCCTCGACGCGCACCTTGTTCGGCCGTTCGATGACCATGGAGAAGCTGGCCGTGATGTCGCGCACCTTGCGGCCATCGGCTTCGGCCAACAGGCGGATGGTGCCTTGATCTTGATAGGTGGACGCCTTGCGATAGGCGGCGATCATGTGTTCGAGCACTTGCCGGGCGTTGGTGAGCTTGGCCGTCGGTTGCGATTCGGCTTTGGCGTCGACGGCCTGTTTCGACGAATCCGCATCTGGCTTCTTTGCCGGCTCGCCGCGTTGGCATCCGACGAAAAGGGCCAGCATCAGGCCGAGGCTCAACGAGGCCGACAGAGAAAGCGACCGAGAAAAACACGGCATGGCATGGGGCTCCTGGATCATTCCGTGAATCGCGCGAACCGTTCGGTGGCGTGCGCAAAACGCACCCCGCAAGCGATGGACTCCACCGCTTGGAACGACATTATCGTGAACGGCCGTTGGGCGAAAGGCCGACTTCTTGACCGCCTCGGCCCGGGCCGCGATAATGAGGAGCGATTTGGCAGCCCTCTTGCCCAGACACTTTATTTTCGCTATTCCAATGACTGACGTGCGTTACGGGGACAACTCGCGAGTGGCGATCGAGCTGGACGACGGTCGCGTGGCCAACGAAGTGGGGACGCTGCGCGCTGAGCCGCTGGACAACGCGCGGGCCGCCACGGCCACGGCCGTCCGCGAGCCGCTGGAGTTTCCGCCGCTGGCGCAATGCGTGACGCCGGCCGACCGCGTCGTGCTGGCCCTGGATCGGGGCCTTCCGGAGGCGGCGTCGATCGTGCTTGCGGTCGTCGAGGCGTTGGTCGAGGCAGGCGTCGCGGCCGACGGGATCACGGTGTTGCGTTCGCCTGGGGACCAAAATGCCGGGGCCAATGACCCGTGCCAACTGCTGCCAAGCCCCTTGCGAGAGCGCATTACCGTGGCGACGCACGACCCGGCCGACCGCCGACAGCTCGCCTACCTGGCCGCCAACGAGGCGGGCGAGGCCATTCTGGTCAACCGGGCGATTCACGAAGCAGACATGATTCTGTCGATCGGCTGTCTTCGCGGCGACCACTCGGCCGGCTACTTCGGCATTCACGACTGCGTCTACCCCAGCTTTTCGGATGAGAAAACGCTTCAGCGATTCCGCGGGCTGGGGTCTTTGCAGACCTCGGGGAAAGACTCGGCGAAGTCCTCGGGGGGCGAGCGGTCGGCCCGCGGCAAGACTCGGCCCTGCCGGCATGACGAACTGGTGGCCGAGGCCAACAATGCCGCGTGGCTGCTGGGCGTCAACTTCACCGTTCAGGTCGTTCCGGCAGGCGGGGAGCGGGTGATGCACGTTCTGGCCGGCCATCCCGACGCCGTGCAAGAACGCGGACGCGAGCTGTACCATACGGCCTGGGATTGGCCCGTTTCGCTTCGCGCGGACCTTGTCGTCGCGGCGCTCGAGGGGGGCGCGGGTCAGCAGACGTGGGAAAACGTCGGCCGCGCATTGCAGGTTGCGGGCCAGTTTGTCGAGGAGGGGGGTGCGATTGCCGTTTGTTGCGGACTTTCGGCGCAGCCGGGGCCTGGCATCCAAAGCCTGGCCCATGCCGATTCGCGCGAGGCGGCCTTGCGTCACATCAGCCATCACCGCCCGATCGACGCTCTGGCAGCCGCACAACTGGCGTCGGCTCTCGATCGCGGCAAGGTTTATCTGCTGAGCCAGCTCGACCCGTCGCTGGTCGAGGACCTTGAGATGATTCCGGTGGCGGGGCCCGACGAGCTGGCGCGACTCGCTCGGCATCACTCGTCATGCGTGCTGCTTTCCAACGCCCCGTATGTTGTCGCCAAAGAATAACCGCGGAAGAGGAAGAGGGCCACAGAGGCGCGGAGAACACCGAGAGCGTGAATGATCGAAGGGGGAGTCGCGTCAAGGCGATTTGCTTTCCTTTTCGCCTGAGCGTCTCGGCATGAGCCCGGTTCTCTGCCGCCATGCCCTTCGCGTCTTCGAGGCGTCTTTCAGTCAGACCAGGGCGGCTTCAGTGAACATGTCGAACGCGGTCGCACGAATTGCCGAGAACGTCGCGGAGGTGCGCGGGCGGATTGCCACCGCCGCCGCTCGAAGCGGCCGGGCGGCCGACGCGGTGACGCTCGTAGCGGTGACCAAGTACGTTTCGGACGAGGCGGTTCGCGGCGTCGTGGCGGCCGGCTGCAAAGAACTGGGCGAAAGCCGCCCCCAGCAGATCTGGCAGCGAGCGAGCGACCTGGTCGGTCTTCCCATCCGCTGGCACATGATTGGCCACTTGCAGCGGAATAAAGTGCGCCGGACGCTGCCGGTGGTCTCGCTGATCCACTCGGTCGACAGCGCTCGGCTGCTGGCGGCCATTGACGAAGAGCTGGCTCATTTGCCAGCGGCAAGTTCGGGAGAGGGAAGGCGGCCCGACGCCGGAGACACGGCGATTCGACGCCAGGCCGTTCTGCTCGAAGTCAACGTGTCGGGCGAGACCGCGAAGCACGGGCTGCGGCCTGCCGAGGTCGAGCCGCTTTTGGCGTCGCTAGCCGAGTGTCGGCATGTCGGCGTGCGCGGGCTGATGTGCATGGCCGGTCTGGAAGGGGACCTGGACACGGCGCGGCGCGAGTTTGCATCGCTCAGAGAGCTCCGCGACCATTTGCGGCCGCGCTGTCCGCCGGAAGCGACGCTCGACGAGCTTTCGATGGGGATGAGCGGCGATTTCGAGGTTGCCGTCGAAGAAGGCGCCACGCTCGTGCGTGTCGGCTCGGCGTTGTTTGAAGGGATTGCGAATTAGCGGTTGGAAGGCCGTCGTTCGTCCGCAGCGTTTCGTCCCCGATCTCTCATTCCTGTTTTTCGCCATGCTTCAGCTCGAACCTCATGCCGACGGTGTGATCCTGCCCGTGCGTGCCCAGCCTGGGGCCCGCCGCAACGAGCTCCGCGGCGAGCAGGACGGCCAATTGAAGGTTTGCGTGACGCAATCGCCCGAGCGCGGGAAAGCGAACAAGGCGATCGTCGAGTTGCTGAGCAAGTCGCTGCGGCTCAAGAAATCGCAAATCGAACTGCTATCCGGTGAAACGTCGCACCAGAAGCGTTTCCTCGTCCGTCAAGTCACGGTCAAGGAACTGACCGAGCGTCTGGGACGCTGAGCCAGCGCCCACGTTCCGCACGAAGCTCAGGCGTGGTCTTCATTTTCCGGACGATCCGGCTCGGGCGTCCGCCAGTCCGGGCTGTCGGAAAAGTCGTCCAGTTCGCCCCAGCCGTCGGTGGCAGACAAGCAGTTGCCGACGCCGATGCTCTGATGAGCGGCGTGGATGCGTAAGCGGCGTCGAATTGGAGCGAGTTCGGCCATCGCCCCCGATTATGCGCGCCGCGGCCCGCGTGTCCATTGGGAGACCGCCTTGCTGGCCGATGGCGTGGCCAAAGGGGTTCGAGAAAGGCCGGTCAGGAAAAGCGTGCGGACCGAGGGGCAACCGTGCCGGTCAATCGCGATAATACTCGGGCGTGTTGGGAAACAAATCGCCGGTCGCTTCGTTGTAGAGCCAACCGGTGCTGCCATCGACGGCGGTCCTGGCATGCGTGTCCATGGTAGCGGTTGTCGCCTTGAGCGAGTTGGAGCCGTTGAACGGGTTGATGCCGCCCGGGCCTTGCAGGTAGGGTCCGTAGCGGAAAGCCGATCCTTGGCCGATGGTGCCGTGGGCATCGGTTTTGTTGGTCATTTGGCTCATGAAGGTCGCCAGGGCGGGCGATCGGCCTCGATGATCGTCGCGATAGGCATCGATCTGAGACTGGACCGTGTGCAAGTTGAACTTGAGCGCACTCAGCCTGATGTCGCCGTTCGAGACGGAGAATTCTGGGAGGACGACGGTGGCCAACACGACCACGACGACCACTGCGACCAGAACTTCGATCGGCGCGAAACCGGGCCGATGATGTCTCGCCATGATGAAATGCACCCACACAGGAACAGCCCCCCCGGCAACATGCCAATTAGTTATTAGGTCGCGGGACGTGTTCCGTCAAGAAAAGGGGGCATTGACCTTCCTCACAACCGCTTCGGGTCTCAAAGGCCGATCAACCGCTAGCGTGCTTTTTACCCGTTTTACCGTTGCGAGACTTTCGCATTCCCTGGCCGGCGAGGTCAATGTCGTGGGCCTAGTGTGACGATGACAGTAAAAGTGCTGCCACACGAGCCGACAAGCTGCGCTATTTGTCCCGCAAGTGCGCGCTTGGGTAGCTGGGGGATTTCAGAAAGAACGGCTAATGTGGGATGTATAGATAAGACGAGTATGCTACAAGGCAGACTCGTCTGCCGGTTAGACCCAGGCCCTATCCCGGTTTAAAGCGACGTGAAGGAGGCATGCGATGAGAAGGTTGCTAGGAGTGCCGCTGTTGGCGGTGGTCCTGCTGGTGATTGCAGCAAGCACGGCGAATGCCTGCTACTGCGGCGCAGCAAGGTACCTCTGCAGCAAGCGCGCCTGCTGCCCGGCGGAATGCTGTGCGCCGTGCTGCACGGTCATGAAGACCTGCAAGCAGGTAGTTTATGAGCAGCGCGAGTTTACCTGCTACAAGACCTGCTATCAGCGGGTCTGCGAGCAGAAGACGGTAAACTGCGTCAAGTACGTTCCGGAGACTTGCTATCGGGAATGCACCTACACGGTGCGCAAGCCCGTTTGGGAGACCCGGACGAAGGAGTACTGCTACACGGTCTGCAAGCCGGTCTACGAGACCCGGACCAAGGAAATTTGCTACACGGTTTGCAAGCCGGTTTGGGAGACCAAGAGCAAGGAAGTTTGCTACACGGTCTGCAAGCCGGTCTACGAGACCCGGACCAAGGAGTACTGCTACACGGTCTGCAAGCCCGTTTGGGAAACGCGGACCAAGGAGTACTGCTATACGGTCTGCAAGCCGGTTTGGGAAACCAAGAGCAAAGAGGTTTGCTACACGGTCTGCAAGCCGGTCTACGAGACTCGGACGAAGGAATATTGCTACACGGTGTGCAAGCCCGTGTATGAGCAACGCGAGAAGGTCTGTCAGTATACGGTGTGCAAGCCGGTTTGGGAGACCAAGACCCGCGAGATTTGCTACACGGTTTGCAAGCCGGTTCAAGAGACCCGCGAGCGTGAAGTGTGCTACACGGTGTGCAAGCCGGTACAGTACACGAAGACGATCCGGGTATGCACTGGCCGCTGGGAGACGCGATCCGTTGGTTGCTGCGAGCCGGCCAATAGCTGTGCGCCGGCCAACTGCTGCGAAGCCGTTCGCCAGTGCCGCGTGTGGGTGCCGTGTGTTGAAGAGCGGCAAATCGAGTGCACCAAGTACGTGCGAGAGACCTGCGTCAAGAAGGTTCCCTACACGGTCTGCCGGATGGTTCCCGAGCAGCGTGTGAAGACCTGCACGTACCAAGTCTGTCACATGACCCGGGAGCTCTGCGAGAAGCGGATTCCCTATACCGTGTGCCGGATGGTGCCCGAGCAACGCGTCAAGACCTGCACCTATCAGGTCTGCAAGATGGTGCCTGAGCAGCGTGTGAAGACGGTGTGCTGGAAGGAATGCCACATGGTGCGAGAGAACCGTGTGAAGACCTGCACCTATCAGGTCTGCAAGATGGTTCCCGAGCAACGTGTGAAGACCTGCACCTATCAGGTCTGCAAGATGGTTCCCGAGCAGCGCGTCAAGACTTGCACGTACCAGGTCTGCAAGATGGTGCCTGAGCAGCGTGTGAAGACGGTTTGCTGGAAAGAGTGCCATATGGTGCAAGAGAACCGCGTGAAGACCTGCACCTATCAGGTCTGCAAGATGGTTCCCGAGCAGCGCGTGAAGACCTGCACGTACAAGGTGTGCCGTATGGTGCAGGAGCAGTGCGTCAAGCAGGTGCCGTACACGGTGTGCAAGCCGGTGTGCTACACCAAGACGATCAACTGCACGCGGTTGGTGCCACAGCAGGTCGCCTACACAGTGACGAAGTGCGTGCCGGTGGTGGTTTGCAAGCAGGTTCCGGTTCGGGTGTCTTGCCCGGCCCCGGCCTGCTGCGAAGCTCCGAAGGCATGCGGTCCGGCCGGTTGCTGCGACTAGCGTGATCGCCCGCATACCCAGGTGCGGGCAGGCGATGCACGGAAGGTGTCGCCTCTGTCTTCCGACGACCGGCGGAAGGCTTGGTCTGACCTAGAATCGGCGGCCGAACTCCTGCACGGGTTCGGCCGCCGTTGTTTCTTGGACATCGTAGAGAGCGCTGACGGCTGGACACTTGAGCGCCTGGTCGATTGCGCGGAACCCGGGCGCACTTGCAGTTTATCGGAGCCATGTGTAAATTGGGCGGCGCTGAGGGCCAATGCACTCCGTTCCATCTAGCGAGCCAGCCACTTGCGTTTTGCGACCCAACGTTTGCTGATCGCAATTGCGTCCGTTTGCATCGTCGGCGGTGCAATCCTTTGGGGCAACTATCTGTTGGGCACCGCGTTCGCGATCCTTTTCGGGCTCCTCACCTGCGGCGCGACGTATCTGGTCTACCGGGCCTTTGGCGACGCAGGAAGATTTCAATTTTTGCGTCGATTTGTTGCGTGTTTGATCGCAATCGTCGTTCTGAAGATCGTAGTAGAGCCCACATGGTTCAATCGTGACTTCGAAGATTTCATCGAAGACCACCGAATGGAGCGAGTGACTGGATCTCAGTTGCATCAGGTGTTTTCTGGCGATTCGCGATTTGCCAATCTCGCTTTTGAGTGTTCGTCCCTCAAGGGCCTCGTCGTCTTCGTGTACGGCCGCATCGAGACCGAATCGGACTTGCGTGATTTGCGGAAGAGAATCTTCGAGACCTGCCCGGACGTCCCGCGTGGAGCGTTGATTTACCGAACGGTGACCGTTCAGGAGTCCGGCAAGGTGTACGACGACTGCGATCAGGCCTTGTTTGAAGACTCGCCGCCACAAATGCCATGAATCGCAGGGATGCCTTCGCTGGAGAACGGTCGTCGGAAAGCCCTTTACAAGAATTCATGCCATCCACCACACCAACCGTCGGCCAGAAGACGCTTCGCCGCACGTGGCGGGCCGCCCGACTGCTGTTGGCCGGATACCTAACACTGATCCTCGTTGCCATGTGGTTTGAAAACCGACTGATCTTCTATCCGTTCGCTTATCCTGCCGGAAACTGGCAGCCGGTCGACCTGCCTGTCGAGGACGCCTGGTTCAAGACGCCGGACGGCACGCAGCTCCACGGCTGGTACCTGCCGCATCCGAACGCCCAGGCGACCGTGCTGTTCTGCCATGGCAACGCCGGAAACGTGACGCATCGAGCCATTGCGATGGCCATGCTGCATCAGCAAGCCAAGGTTTCGGTCCTGGTTTTCGATTATCGGGGCTTCGGCCGGAGCCAGGGCAAGCCCAACGGCGAGAACATTCTGGCCGACGCTCGGGCCGCGCGGCGATGGCTGGCCGAACGCGAAAAGGTGGCCGAGCGTGACATCGTCATCCTGGGCGAGTCGATCGGCGGCGCGGTGGCGGTCGATCTGGCCGCCCGCGACGGCGCCCGGGCGTTGATCCTCGAAAGCACGTTTGACAGTCTGCCGGAGGTTGCGGCCTATCATTACCCGTGGTTGCCGGTCCGCTGGGCGATGCGCACTCGACTCGATTCGGCCGCACTGATCGGTCAATATCACGGGCCGGTGTTTCAGGCGCATGGCGCCGTCGACACGCTCGTGCCGTTGGCAAACGCCCGCCGCCTGTTCGACGCGGCCCAGCAACCGAAGCAGTTCCTCCTGCTCGGCAACCACAATCACAACAACCTGATGCCAGCCGAATATTACGATGCGCTCGCGGCGTTTATCGAGAAGGCGGTAAAGCCGTAGCCGTATGGCGACATGCGTTTCGGGCGCCACGGCTGGCTTCGTCCGAGGGCATCGGCGTTGTTTTTGCAGCCATGCCGTCCGGCTGGCTTTTTTTCCGCCACCAATTCGCGAACGGGCTCGGACCGTGCACGCCGTAGGATCGTTGAAATCGGGTAGGAGGGGGCGTTGCCGCCCCGTCCTCCCACACGACCGTGCGTACGGTTCCGTACACGGCGGTTCAGTTTATACGCTTAAAACGCTGCGACTCTGATAAAAGGCTCACAAGACCTAACT
>JBDKSW010000004.1:0-492500 GCA_039698035.1 Thermoguttaceae bacterium
ACGTCGTCGAACGTTACGCCTACACGCCCTACGGCCAGGTCCAGTATCGCGATTCGGATTGGATCGAGTACGAAGTCCAAGACTCCGCCTATTCGAACACGACCCTTTACACCGGCCGCACCCTCGATCCCGCCACCGACCTCTACTACTATAGAGCGCGGTACTACGATGCGGCACTGGAACGGTTCGTGAGTAGAGACCCCATCGGGTTTAAGGGCGGGATGAATCTGTATGGGTACGTTGGCGACATGCCACTAATCGCTACCGATCCTAGTGGCCTCATAACGCGACACGACGAGGACGCCGTGACCATAAATCAGCCGCCGGTTCGGAAACCACCGAAGGTTCCCACGGGCAAGCAGCCGGTATCCATCACCTATGTTTCAGATCGTCCTGGAGTCGATTGGATGGAGGCGTGGGGCGACTTTTGGTCGTGGAATTACGATTTGGATGACCTCGACTGCTTCCAGCCGAACGAGGTCTTGAAAAAGGGGCAATGTGTTGGTTCGATTTTGATAATAGCACACGGGGGCTATTCCGACAGCGCCGGCGTGCAAGAATCCGAGTTAACGATCGGGAATAATGTTGTGACCGCCTCGAACATGAAAGGCAAACAACTTGGTACTGGAATCGTCGACATGTTCAAAAACATAGTATTCTGCAAAACGTGCAGCATCGAGATTCGTGCATGCGAAATCGGACAACTAGCCGGGTTGCAAGCCGCCATCGCGAAGGCCACAGGATGCACTGTGACGCTTCACAGCGGAAAGGTTAACATTTTCGGCAATGAATGGTGATGCAGTCTTGCACAATGTACTTTTCGGACTCCCGCGGGAGTCTGAGGATAATAGGAAACGGCATATGAATGAAGTGAGCAGGATATTTGACGCTGTCGTTCCAGCAAGCGTTCCGATCGCGTTGTGTTTTCTGTGTGTATTGCTCTACCAAATGTACAAACGCGGCCGTATCTCGGCACCATTTGGAGATGCAGTTGGCGTCTTGTTTAGCATCGCGATTATTTTGTTGTTGCTTTGGATTGTCGCGGTCTCGATAGCCGTTATTACACCGTGTTAAGGACGGAAACGGTGTCACCCATAACCGCCGGGTGCCACTGCTGGCTTGTCCAGCAGAGCCTGTTGGTGTAAGGTGTGGACGATGATCCTTGGCAATTCGGCAACAGTCTTTCCGCGCACCTACGATCGGGCCGGCAATATGACCGAGTCCCCTCGCCCTCCGGAGACGTGGCCAGGCGAGGGCGGTCGCACGCTCGTCTACGACGCTTGGAACCGGCTGGTCGCGGTGAACAACATCACCAGTATTTCCGTGGTCTCCAACATGGCGTATCGTTACGACGCCATGAACCGCCGCATTCGACGGACAACGATCACCGTCTACACGACGACGTATCCGACGAGCGAATCGTTCTACGACGATTACTACGCAGGCCAACAACTGATCGAAAGCCGCATCGAAGGAGACCCTACCGAGGTGCTCCAGTACGTCTGGTCGCCCCGTTACATCGACGCGCCCATTCTGCGCGACACCTCTGTCGTGGAACCCAACGCCGCCGAGACGCCGGACCCTCTCGCGCGTCTCGTCTACTTGGGCGATGCGAACTACAACGTGACCGGCCTGCTGTGTTACAACTCGATGGACCACGTTTGGTATGTCGACGAACGTTACACGTACACCCCCTACGGCCAGGTCGAGTATCGCGACATCACTTGGGAGTCTTACCAGATCCAGGCGTCCGAACGTTCCAACACGACCCTCTACACCGGCCGCACCCTCGACCCCATCACCGGCCTCTACGATTACCGCGCCCGCCATTACGACCCCGCACTGGAACGGTTCATCAATAGAGACCCAATTGGTTATAAGGGCGGAATGAATCTTTATCAATATGTCGGTGACAATCCAGTCATTCGCACAGATCCAAGCGGCGAAGACGCGCCAGTCTATCTACGGCCAATTGATATCGGGTCCGGCGTCATCGGGTCGGATTTACCGCCGTTCGCGCTTGCAATGACCGGCGGGATAACGCCTCTGCCGTATCAGGTTCCATCGCCACTCATGCCAATTAAGTGGCGAGACTGTGGCGATACTGTCACGATAATCTCAAGTAGGACGACGGCTGGGGACCTAGAAGATTGGGAGGACTCTGGCATAGGAGGGAACATATACTCCGGCGCGAGAAGCCCCGGCGACATCGCCAGCATCTTGGAGGCTCGACCACAGGAGAAGTCGGCTTGCGGCTGCATCAAGACGCTGAACCTAAGTGGTCATGGTTGGGGGGGGACCGCGGGAATCTCCCTCGCACCCGGCGGCGCGGACGGCATTAACTCAAACACCTCCTGCAGCATACTTAACCGGATTGCCAAAACCCTGTGTAAAGATGCGACGGTGAATCTAGAGGGTTGCCAGACAGCCTCCAATAGCCAGAGCTTACAGAGCATGGCCACCGTCTTAGGACATAAAGTGTGTGGTTGCACGGGCAACGTGAGTGGCGCAAACAAGTGCGATGGCCAGCGAATATGCGCCAACCCACCGGTAAAGTCCTCAAAAGCAAACAAGCCAGGTGATGGTTGCAATTGCAAATAGCTTCACTTGCTCTATACTTCATAGCGCTCGAAATCGTCGGAGGCATAATGTTGCTCCGTTCGAGGCCAGTTCAACAGGTAAATAGGTAAATAGAATGGACGGCGATATTAGACACCAACAAACTCGTGGCGTGCATTCAGCGGGCATGCGTTGCTGGCACGTTATCGGTCTAGCAGTTTCCGTTGCCTTTGTTGGCGCTACGGTCTTTTGGCTCGTGAGACGAGACAATAATAGTATGTCATTGCCAGATGTTAAACACATTGTTTCTGCATGGCTAGCGCTGGGCGTGTACCAAGAACAGCCGCCGATAAAGTCTCAGCTTGAACGATCCAGAGTCGCCAACATTCTCGATGCACTTGAGCCCAATCGCCTCGACCAATGCCCCATGAAGTGGGTAGAAGTAGGGGAGCTTCATATTACATTGGCAAACGGCACCACCTACAGCGTTCTTCTTTACCACACAGGAGACGCTGAAGCGGCGTTTAGCGTGAGCGGTAAGTATTACCGCGGTGGATCAGACAAGAGACTGATGTCCATCCTAGAGGAGGTGAGACGCACTGACAGGGACACACACAAGGAACGACAAAAGTGACACCCACAGCCGCTGGCTTGTCCATGTCTATAGAGCACACCGTTGATTTGTGACAATTCAGCAGCAGTCTCTCTGGCGGCGGCGTTCCACGCGGCGAACGAGCAGACGAGCCTTGTTACGAGCAGGCGTTACGGTCGTTTACGATCGGGCCGGCAACATGACGACGCTCGTGTCGGGCCGCACGGCCACGTACGACGCCTGGAACCGCCTCGTGAAGGTGAACGGCGCCGAGACGACGGAAGATCGCTACGACATGACGTATCGTTACGACGCCATGAATCGCCGCATTCGACGGATGACCACGCACCTGCTGAATGCGCAATGGTACTACGACGATTACTACAGCGGCCAGCAGGTGATCGAGACTCGCAATGAGGTGGCGACCGACCGTCAGTACGTCTGGTCGCCGCGTTACATCGACGCGCCGATTCTGCGCGACCAATATCTGTCGTCCTCGTCTGGCGACGAGACGCTGCTCCCGTCCGACCGCATCTACTATCTCGGCGATGCGAACTACAACGTGACCGGCCTGCTGTATTACAACCCAAATGCCGCCGTTTGGAACGTCGCCGAACGTTACGCCTACACGCCCTACGGCCAGGTCCAGTATCGCGATTCGGATTGGATCGAGTACGACGTCCAGGAATCCATCTATTCCAACACCGTTCTTTATACCGGCCGCACGCTCGACGTTGCCACTTCTCTCTACTATTACCGCGCCCGGTATTATGATGCCTCCCTGGAGCGGTTCATCAGCAGAGATCCAATTGGTTATAAGGGCGGGATGAATCTTTATGAGTACTGCCGAGACAATCCGATCATCCTGACTGATCCCCTTGGGCTGGAGTCTTCTTCGGATCCGTGCAACTGTGAACATGCTTTCAAGTTCCCGGAAGAGATGTCGGCAGAAGGGAGAGCGGCGTGGATTGCACAGTGTAAGAAGCAGTGTAAGATACCGACATCGACCCCACCAGCGCAACGGCCGGCACAGCCATCTCCTGACAGCGATGGCATTTACTACTGCGAGCGGTTGATACAACCTGACGGTCAAGGGTGCGGCGACAAGGTAGCTCGTAAGTGCAAATGGAAACACATAGACATCTACAGTGTTTATCAGGGCAAGGTTTATCACGGGGCAACAGGCGGCCAAACGGGATCGACTCCAGGTTTGCCGACGGGGCCAGATGTCACCTGCCACAAGCTCGAACGCAAGGATTACGATTATTCTGGGGGATTGTTTCCTGTATCCCGTGAGCGAAGTCTCAAGTGGGGGGCAAATGCCAAAACACCCTGTTCCAAGGCTACCATGGCCGATATCGTCAATTGCTTACAATCTAGAACAACAAACGTAGACCCAGGGCTGATGGAGAACTGCCAGACTGACAGCAATGATGCTCTTGCAGATTGTTGCATGAGCGGATTCATGCCCCTGACTATCATGCCTCAGTTTCCATCGGGGTGGACATTTGGTCCTTCTTAGAAGTCGTCGACTCCTATTTTGCAGTGCCTGGAGGTATCCCAACTCATGCCGCGACCTCTCATTAAGTGGGTGATGGTGGCTTTAGTCCTGTTAGCCTCCAGTGGCCTTATCGTTGTCGGCTGGGCCGTATTCGATGGAACGCGGACTTCCCTCGAAGCAGAGAGGACTAACCAAGCATATTTGTTGGTGCTTGATCTGGTGGCGGCGCATGTAGCACGCAATGGCGAATGGCCGAAGGGTTGGGAAGATTTACAGTCAACGTCGCCGAAACGCATTGGTGGAACGTGGCGATGGCCGGAAGATGCCACCCAGGTGCAGATGCGCGTGTTTGTTGACTTTGCGATTCGTTGCGAAGACGTTGGACAGATGACCCCCGATTCATTTTGTGCAGTAACGCAAACGAATCCAAACTACGGTCCCGAAAAGGATGCAGTTAAGCGATTGCTTAAAGAATGCCAAAAGTGCGCCGGATCAAAAGTGAAGTAGGTTTGGTACCCCGTACCTGACATAGCCAGCGCGGTCGACGACATCCTCTCACGGTCGCCGACGATAAGAACGTGACGGTCGAGACCGCGTACACGCCGGACGGGCTGGTCGCCAAGAACGCCGGCGGGGTGACACGGACGGAAGGTGAGTGACAGTGTGCCGCTGGCATTGGCAGTGTCTGGCGGGCTGAGGTGCTCGCCGGGCGCCGCGGCTGGCTTGTCCAGTAGGTGTCGTTCGGCGAGGCGCCGCTGACGATCGGCAATTTCCCGTCGAACGTTAGCGACTATGCAAACTCGCGGTTACGTGGGGACTTGGTGCTCCGGCCCGGCAAGCTGCGTGCCACGGCCAATCAAGGCCCGGTCGACGCCGGCCGCTATTCGGACGCCTGGTCGGGCGTCGACTTGTCGATCGAGTCTGAATCCGACGAGACGATCACAGACGTTATCCCGCTTATTGACGATCAGATTGTCGCAGCCAAGCCGCGCAGACACGCGACGGGCAAACTCGTCTGCAAGGCTGGCATCGACTGTAATCTGACCGGCGGGCACATCGAACTCTTCCTATTCGTCTCTTCGTCTCGCATCGCCGCAGCCAAGTCGGCTGTGGTGAAAACGTCCGAACTTATTCGGGTCTTTGGCGACTTCCTCTCCTTCGATGATGGGGCCGTTTCATGCAATTCCCCACGGCACGAAAAAACGCCCAGAGGCCGTGGGGGCCTCCGGGCGTTTTCAGGTGCAGATCAAGGGTGATGTGGAACTTGTGAGGGACGCGCGGCGATGGCCGGCCCGATCACGTCGGGCAAACACGATGCCACGCGGTCCTCACACCAACGGCCTGCCAGAGCGAGAACCGACCGAAGCCGCCCTCACGGCAGCCCTCTCCCAGAGGGCGACGGGGACGGAATGCATGCCGGTTCCCAAGCTCCCGACTGGAGCCGCTTGTTAGTACATATCCTCTTCGCCGCCTTGGGGCATGGCCGGGGCCTTTTCCTTCTTCGGCTTGTCGGCCACGAGGGCGTCGCTGGTCAGCAGCAGAATGGCAACGCTGCTGGCGTTTTGCAAGGCCGTGCGAGTGACCTTCGTCGGGTCGATGACGCCGGCCTTGACGAGGTCCTGATACTCGCCCGTCAAGGCGTTGTAGCCGAACGCGCCCTTGCCCTCGGCGACGCGCTCGCAAACGATGCCGCCGTCTTGGCCGGCATTGGTGGCGATTTGCGTCAGCGGCGCGCGGCACGCGCGAAGGATGATCTTGTAGCCGACCTCTTGGTCCTGCGTCAGACCGTCGGGCTTGACCGTGGCCGACACGCGGAGCAGAGCGACGCCGCCGCCAGGCAGAATGCCTTCCTCGACCGCCGCGCGGGTGGCGTGCAAGGCGTCCTCGACGCGGGCCTTCCGCTCCTTCATTTCGCTCTCGGTCGCGGCGCCAACGTTGATCTTCGCAACGCCGCCGGCCAACTTGGCCAGACGCTCTTCGAGCTTCTCACGGTCGTAGTCGCTCGTGGTGTTCTCGATTTCGCGGCGGATCTGCTCGATGCGGCCCTTGATGTCGGAACTCTTGCCGGCGCCCTCGATGATCGTCGTGTTTTCCTTGTCGATGACGATCTTCTTGGCGCGGCCCAGCTCGGCCAGCGTGACGTTTTCGAGCTTCTTGCCGAGATTCTCGAACAACGGTTGGCCGGCGGTCAGGATGCCGATGTCTTCCAACAGGGCCTTGCGGCGGTCGCCATAGCCCGGGGCCTTGACGGCCGCAATCTTCAACGTGCCGCGCAGCCGGTTAATGACCAGCGTGGCCAGGGCCTCGCCGTCGATGTCCTCGGCGATGATCAACAGCGGCTTCCCGGCGTTGACGACCTTCTCCAAGATGGGAACCAAGTCCTTGACGTTCGAGAGCTTCTTCTCGTGGATCAGGATGTAGGCGTCTTCCAAGACGCACTCCATCTTGGTCGGATCGGTTGCGAAGTAGGGAGACAGGTAGCCGCGATCGAACTGCATACCTTCGACCCACTCGACCTCGGTGGCCAGGCTCTTGCCCTCGTCGACCGTGATGACGCCGTCCTTGCCAACCTTCTCCATGGCGTCGGCCAGAAGCTTGCCGATTTCGGCGTCGTTGTTGGCGGCGACGGTGCCAACCTGGGCGATCTCTTCCTTCTTGTTCTTGACCGAAATCGACATGCTCTTGAGCTTATCGATAATGTCGCTGACGGCCCGCTCCATGCCTTCCTTAAGCTGGATTGGGTTGACGCCCGAGACGACGGCGCGGAGGCCTTCGTTGAAGATGGCTTCGGCCATCAGCGTGGCGGTCGTGGTGCCGTCGCCGGCGACGTCGCTCGTCTTGCTGGCGACTTCGCGGACCATGCGGGCGCCCATGTTTTCATAGACGTCCTCGAGGTCGATTTCCTTTGCGACGGTGACGCCGTCCTTGGTGACGGTCGGCGAGCCGAAGCTCTTCTGGAGAATGACGTTGCGGCCGCGTGGTCCGAGGGTGACCTTGACCGCCTGAGCCAGCTTCGAGACGCCGCGCTTCAGCGCGTCGCGAGCTTCCTGATCGAATGCAATCATCTTTGCCATGAGAATCGTACTCCTAAAGCATTTTGGTGAGTTGAGAGGCGGGATTAGGGATTGGGGATTCGGGATCCGATGGTCGGTCTAATCCTCAACCCCTAACCCCTAATCCCTTTGTTATTATTCAATGACGGCCAGGATATCTTCCTCGCGGAGCAAGAGGAGCTCGCGGGCGCCAATCTTGAAGTTGTCGCCGGCGTAGGTCGAGAACAGGACGCGGTCGCCCGGCTTGACCTGCAACACGCTGCGCTGGCCGTTATCGAGAATGCGGCCGTCGCCAACGCTGACGACACGGCCGCGCGTGGGCTTATCCTTGGCCGAGTCGGGCAGAACGATGCCGCCGGCAGTCACGGTCTCGGACTCCTCGCGCTCGACGACCACCCGGTCGCCCAGGGGTTGGAGCTTGATCTTCGCGGGGTCCGACGATTCTTTCTTCTTTGCCATACCAGGTTATCTCCAATGAACTCCAAAGGGATGGTTGTCTGCCAAACAGGCGCGCAAGACGAAGTGGCCCTGAAGGAAAGCAATCGGCGCGCCAAAACGGGCCGCGAAGCCTAAGATATGGACTGTAAATGTGTTAGGACGCCACCCCAGGCGGCGGCCACTCGGCCCCAACCTGCCAAACTGGCAGACGCGCGTTGACGCTGGCTGCCGTGCGGCCTAGTTTTGAGTGGTCGAGGCCCGCGGCCGTCGTGCGTCTGCGCGACGACTTGGCTTCGGCCTGCGCTCGAGCCAAAACGAGGAAATAACATGCGGGCGAAGGAAATTGGCTGGATCGGAGCCGCATTGCTGTGGGCTGCCGTGGCCCTTGGCGCGGAACAGTCGATGCCGGCGGCCGACCGCGTCGGGCAGGTTCTCGGGCGCGTTGGGCGCATGAATCGCGACGAACAGCAGGCATGGCTTCGTCGGCTGGAAAAGCGTGAGGCACGTGCGGCGCGCATTACCTTGAAGCCGAACGAGGCGGCCAAGGACATTGCCGACTTTCGCGGCCTGCTGCACCGCAAGCTGGTCACTTGGCCGGTGCTGCGCGAGGCGGTCGAAAAGACGGATGCTCGCGAGCAAGAGGCTATCAAGCAACTCGGCCAGCGCTATCGCACTCAGGTCTTCACGACGTTGAGCGCCCAGCTCGACGAGTACGGGCGGTGGCAGGAGGCCTGGAGCGTCGTTCTGCAAAGCTGGAAGACGTCCGGCAGCCCGTTCGAGCAGCAAGACCGGCTGATCGATTGGCTTGAAGCGGCCATTCGCAGTGTCAGCGCGAAGACGCCCGGCGTCGTTCCACGGCGACCCGAGTTTCAAGTCGCGGCCGTCGGTCTTCCGCCGCCAGAGCCATCGAAGACCGCAAAGGCGGTTCGGACGGTGCGGAAGCCAGAGATCGAAGGCCACGCTCGCGGCGACTCGCCCCAGGTGAATATCGAAGAATTAACGAGCCGGATTGCCGGTTTCAATTTGGCCCTGCGGGCAATCGAGGCCGATTTGGACGAGAAGGGGACGTGGAGCGCCGCGCGACTGGAACCCGTCGTCGAGCGACTCAAGATTTTGGTCGTGCGTCGGAACGATCTCGACCTGTTCCGCGACTTAACGCCGGCGGACAAGCGGTCCGAGTTGGCCAAGTTGGACTCGCCAAAGGCGGCCATGGCGCAGCTCGGCGCTCGGATTTTCGCCGCCAGGACTCACACGTCCGGTCCGCAGTTCCAAGGCACGAACGCCGAACGTCGGACCGAGTCGGAACAGCTCGAAACGCTCTCGCGCCGGCTGGCGGAGATGGCCGGGAAGTAGGGAAAACCGAATCCGTCGCCATCGGCCTTAGGGCGGGATGCATCCCTCGAAAACCGCCGCCCAGTTCGTGACGGAAGCTCAGCGACGAAACACCTTGCCGATAACCCAGAGCACGACGATAGCAATCAACAGGAAGCCTATAACTTGGCCGATGGCGTAGCTCGAATCATACGCTGTCTGGTCCGCAAACAAACCGCTGCCAAGCATCGCACAGATCATGGTGGTCTCCTGCTTTGCTGCAAGGTACGTATCGAACGCCTGATTTGACGCTACCGATTACTCGTCGCCGATGGGCAGTGACTGCTGCTCGGCCGCTCGCACGGTCGTATCGCGGCCGGGGCCCCAAGCGAAGCCAACGGACTTCTTCACCTCATCGAACCAGGCACGTCGCAGGTCGTTGATATCCTTCTCCGCGGCCATGAAGTACATGCTGTACGGCTCCTTTTCAAACATGAGCCTGAGCGCAACATAGGACGGCGTGAACTCGCTTGGGCGAATCACGTAGGCCACGGTTTTCGGCGCGTTGAAGGCGACGCCAACCTGCCCCAGTTCGAGCCTAAAGACTTCCTGCATAAAGTCCCAGCCGGCCATGGGAATGCCGTCGACCGCGCTGAGGCGGGCCGGTTGCTGCCATCCGCTAGCGATATTTGGGAAGGTTAGCCAGGTGAACTTCCCCGGCAGAATGACGTGGTATTCCGAACGCTCGACGAACGCCTGTTTGAGCGACTTGTTGGCCTTGCGGGCCTCGGCAGCCAGCTTCTCGGCGGTTTTGCGAGCAATGTCCCGTGCATGGATCAATTGCCACTGGCGAAGGACTTCCGCCCGAGCCTCGGCGAACTTCGGTATGTGCTGCTCCCGCTCCTCGTTCTTCCAGAACAGGGTTCTCTTGTCGCCTTTCTGGCCTATGGCCGTTTCGCAACGGAACAACGGGGAGGGCCGAAACGCGTATTGCCACAGATAGTTGCGGCTTGCCGGCACGTACGACACACCGATGTCGGTCGTTTGCAAGTCCCAGAGAGCCATCAGCCCGGTCTTGCCGGCCGTGAGGCCATGCTTCTTGGCAAACTCCTCAAACTTCGGTTCTGGCGGCAACTCGATCTTGGCCCCCTCCTTGGCCTCGGTCTTCTGAAGAACGTAATCGGCGTAAGGCCCACTGCCATATTCGCTGATCCGTTCTTTGAGTTCGTCGAACAACTTATCGATTGCCATTGTGGCCAAATAGCGACGAATGCGGGCCTTCAGTTCGTCGGTTAGGCCCGTCTTCGGCGGTTCCGGCTTCTTGGTTTCGGCAGCCGGCTTGGTCGGAGCAACCGACTTCGCTGAGGTCACGGCAGGCGTTGCCTTGGCATCTGGCTTCTTCTGGTCCTTGGGCGCGCCGGCGAAGGCGGCCATTTGGAAGGGCGTCGCGGCGACCGCGCTTGATGACGGCAAGCCGTTTTGCGAGGTCTTCTTCGGCTCAACCGGTTTCTGGCTTGGCGTCGTCGACGGCTTGGCCGAAGACTTCGCGGGCGCCTTGGTCTCCTTCGCCGGAGAATTCTTGGCGGGTTCGACCGTCTTCTTTGGTGGCTGGGCGGCCGGCGCCTTCTCTGGCTGCGCGGCCGGCTTCGTCTCGGGCCGGTTGGCGGCGGCTTCCGCCTGAACTTTCTTCGTCAGCGCGTCATACGCTTCCTTGTTCTTCTCGTACTCATCCTTGATCTGCTGATCGGTGATCGCCTTGGCAAACGTTTCCACGTCAGCCGTCACATACTCCAAGCCAATCCGTTGCGGTTGGTTGAAGCCCGGCTCGGGCGAATCGGGCATTGCAATGCGGTTTTTGTGCTCCTCAAAGAAGGCCTTGAGTTGCTCGTCCGTGGGCTTCGCGACCTCCTTCATGGAGTTGGCAACCGGGACGGCGACGGCCTCGATCGTTGCGAAGCGTTTCACGCGATTGAAGTAGTCCCATCGCTGGGCCGGCGTAGCCGTTTCAGGACTGTTGGCCGATCGCATGAACTGCTGGAGCCTGATGGGCAGGATCCCCTCGCGCACCAGATCGAAGAACTGTCCCGCCGAAAGCTGCGCCTGCTGAAAAACGACCAGCATGTCGCGGGACGAAACTTGACCGCCGGTCACCGCCTTGAGGAACTCATTGATGGAGTCATCGCTGACGACGATTCCCTGCTTCTGGGCGTAACGCGCGAGAAGCCACGCCTGAACGATTGCGTCATCGGTGGAGGGACCAAAGATCTGTTGGCACTGCGACATCGCCTGCGGGGACGGCATTCCAGCCGTTTCAAAAAGCTTAACGGTGACACCGACGAGCCGGTTGTGCCGATTACGCAGACGCTGCACGTCGCTCCGCTTCAGGTTGCCGAACGCCGTGGTCATTGCAACAACTTCGTCCACAGGTCCGCGGTCTCGGAGGCCGAGCATGTCGGTAACCATCGGCAGAAACAGGAAGGCGAACATGACCATGATCAACAGCGCCGCCATCGCTAGTTTCTGGTTTTTTCGGAAAACTCTGAACGGGCTGGCCATTAGCTACGGTCCTTCTTTGGAGGGGGCGTGTCGATGAACTCGGCTTGACAAGCCGGCCCCTACGGGAGTAATGGTGTCGCAAACAGGCCGGTACACGGCATCCGCGCACCGCGCCGCAATCCGGCAATTCTAAACGGGTTGGGCGCAAATGCAATGCCAATTGGGGGCTGATCCGACGGCAAGGTTGGTTGCGAACGGTCACTACGGGCCGGCACCGCAAGCAACGGTGGAAACAGGAGTTGCGACGTAGACGACCAGCGTCCAAACGGGCATTGTCAAACAGCCTGTCCGAACGAAACACCCCAGACACCCAACGTTTGCCCCTTGAACCCGCCACACGCGGCGATACAATCCCAAGCTTTACCCAGATTACCCACACTTTCTCATGGCGAAGAAAACCTCCTCCTCCGACGGGACATCCCTGGTGATCGTCGAGTCGCCGGCCAAGGCCCGGACCATCGGCAAGTTTCTCGGTCGCGGCTACACCATCGAGGCAAGCATCGGCCACATCCGCGATTTGCCGCAGGGGGCCAAGGAGATTCCGGAGCAGTACAAGAAGGAGGACTGGGCCTACTTGGGCGTCAACGTCGACCATGACTTCGAGCCCGTCTACGTTGTCCCGCGTGAAAAGGCGAAGCAGGTCCGAAAGCTCAAGGACCTGCTGAAGGACGCCAAAGAACTGTATCTGGCGACGGACGAAGACCGCGAAGGGGAGGCCATCAGTTGGCACTTGTGCGAAGTGCTGCGTCCCAAAGTGCCAGTCCATCGGCTGGTGTTTCACGAAATCACCGAAGAGGCGATTCGCGAGGCCCTGAAGCAGCCGCGGCAAATCGACGAGGACCTGGTTCGGGCGCAAGAGGTTCGTCGCATCGTGGACCGGCTCTACGGCTACGACGTCTCGCCGCTGCTGTGGCGGAAGATCCGCCCCCGACTCTCGGCCGGTCGGGTGCAAAGCGTGGCCGTGCGTCTGATCGTCGAGCGCGAGCGGCAACGGATGGCCTTCATTTCGGCCACGTTCTGGGACTTGCTCGGCACGTTTGCCAAGTCGGGCGGGGCCAACTTTCAGGCCGAACTGACCGCCGTCGATGGGCGTCGGGTGCCGGCAAGCCGCGACTTCGATCCGTCGACGGGCCGACTCAAAGACGCCAATCTCCTCTTGATGGACGAGCTCGCGGCGGGCCAATTGCTCGACCGGCTTCGCTCGGCCCAATGGCGCGTAGCCAAGATCGAGGACAAGCCGTACTCGACGCGGCCTTACGCGCCGTTCACGACCAGCACGCTCCAGCAGGAGGGAAACCGGAAGTACGGTTTCACGGCCCGGCATACGATGCAAGTGGCCCAGAGCCTGTATGAAAACGGCCACATTACTTACATGCGTACGGACTCGACCACGTTGGCCAGCGTGGCGATCGAGGCCGCGCGGCAGTTGGTCGCCTCACAATATGGCAGCGAATACTTGTCGCCCACGCCACGCGTCTATCAGACGAAGGTAAAGAACGCGCAGGAGGCGCACGAAGCCATCCGCCCGGCCGGTCATCCGTTCGCTTTTCCCGAGACGCTTCGGGGGCGGCTCAGCCCGGACGAGTTCCGGCTCTATGACCTGATCTGGAAGCGAACGATCGCTAGCCAAATGGCGGACGCTCAGGGGCATCGCGTGACGATCGGCATCGAGGCCGCGTTGGACGCGACGACTGCACAACAGGCGGCCGGGGTCACATTTGAAGCCACCGGCAAGACGATCGAGTTTCCCGGCTATCTCCGAGCGTACGTCGAAGGGGCCGACGATCCCGAGTCGGACTTGGCCGACCGCGAGCGAGTCCTACCGAAACTTGCCGTCGGCGAATCGCTCGATTGCGTCGAACTGAGCCCCAAGAGCCACACGACGCAGCCGCCAAATCGTTACAGCGAAGCCACGTTGACCCGGGCGCTCGAAGAAATGGGCATCGGACGGCCAAGCACCTATGCGGCCATCATCGAGACAATCCTGGCCCGGGATTACGTCGTCAAGGCGAAGCGTGGAAACGTATTGGTGCCGACCTGGACGGCGTTCGCCGTGTCGCAGTTGCTCGAAACCCATCTGCCGGATCTCGTGGACTATCAGTTCACGGCCGAAATGGAGGACGAACTCGACCAGATTAGCCGCGGCGAGATGAGCCACGTCGATTATCTGCGGATGTTCTACTTCGGGAACGACCATCACGGCCTCAAGCAACTCTTGGCCGACAAGCTCAACGAGATCGAGGCACGCGACGTGTGTCGCATCTCCCTGGGCAGGCCAATCGCAGGGCAGACGGGCAACCAGCCGGAATCCGGGCAGAATGACACTCGTTCCGCCGACGAAGAGGTCTTTGTTCGCGTCGGCCGCTATGGGCCGTTCTTGGAACAAGGCGACCGCCGGGCGAGCCTGCCCGAGGGAATGCCGCCAGACGAAGTGACGCTGCAATCGGCCCTCGAACTGCTCGACAAGGCGGGCCAGGGCGATCAGCCGCTCGGCGTCTGCCCGGAGACCGGAAAGCCCGTCTTCGTGAAGGTCGGCCGTTTCGGGCCTTATGTGCAACGCGGCACGGCCGAAGACGACGAGAAGCCGCAGAACGCTTCGTTGCTACGGGGCATGGATGCCGCGAATGTCGATCTGGAAACGGCATTGAAGCTGTTGTCGCTGCCGCGAACGTTAGGCGAGCATTCCGAGACGCACGAACCGGTCGTGGCCCACAATGGCCGCTATGGACCGTACGTGAAGTGCGGCGCCGAGACGCGCTCGCTCCCCGGCGACCTGTCCCCGCTGGACGTGACCGTGACGCAGGCGTTGGAGCTGTTGGCCCAGCCAAAGGTGCGTCGCGGCGGCGGGGCGACCGGCCAGAAGGAGCCGCTCAAAACGTTTGACGCATCGCCAGTGACCCAGCAGCCGGTTCGACTGTTGCAGGGCCGCTATGGACCGTACGTCACCGACGGCACGACGAACGCTTCACTGCCGCGCGGCGTATCGCCGGAAGAGATCACGTTCGACTACGCACTGAATCTGCTGGCCGAGCGCGCGGCCGCAGGGCCCAGCAAGCGCGCCTCGCGTCGCAAAACGCCGGCCAAGCCGGCTGCCAAGAAACCGGCCGCCAAGAAGGCGAGCGCCAAGAAGCCGGCCGCAAAAACGCCGGGCAAGACCGCAAAACGCAAGACGAAGTCGTAGGCAGGAACACACGGGGCAGACCGGCCAACCGGCCCCTCGCGCGACCGAGTTGATGCGGCGTTCCGCCTCCGAGCGAGGAGCGGCGGTGACGGGGTTGTCTCCGCTTACGGCCCCAGCAGAAAAGCCTTGGCGATCGAAAAGTAGATCACGATGCCGGTCACGTCGACGAATGTGGCGACGAAGGGGCTCGATGCATAACCAGGGTCGAAGCCAAGCCGCTTGAAAACCAGCGGCAGCATGGAACCGACCAGCGTGCCCCAGAGGCAGATGGCGGCCACCGACTGCGCGATCACGAGGGCCAGCATCCAGCGGTCGGCGTTTCCCAGCACCGTGGCTGGCGTCATCGACGCGCGGACAAAGCCGATGGCGCCCAGCGTCAGCCCCAGCGCAATGCCGACGACCAACTCGTGCCTCAAGACACGCCACCACCCGCCGACCGAAATCTGCCCGAGGGCCATTGCGCGCGTGATCAGCGTGGCCGCCTGCGAGCCGGAATTGCCCCCGGTCGAAATGCACAGCGGGACAAAAAGGCTCAAGGCCAGCACGATCTTGATTTCATCCTCAAAGTAGGCCAGCGCCGAGAACGTGAACAGTTCGGCCACGAAGAGGCAAGAAAGCCACGCGGCGCGTTTGCGCCAGACGGTGACGAACGGAGCCTCTAGGTAGTCCTCGACCATCGGAACGACGCCGCCCATCTTCTGGGCATCTTCGGTCGCTTCTTCGATCATCACGTCGATCACGTCGTCGTGCGTAATGATGCCGATCAGTTGATTCTGGTCGTTGACCACCGGAATGGCGAGGAAGTCGTACTTGGCCAGCATCCGAGCGGCCTCCTCCTGGTCCTGATCGGCCCGCACGGAAATCACGTCGCGGTGCATCAGGTCGGCGATCCGCATCGTCGGCTTGGCCAGTATCAAATCGCGCAGCGAGACGAAGCCCATCAGATGCCGCACTTCGTCGACGACATAGATCGAGTAGATCGTCTCGCGGGACGGGGCCTGCTGACGCAGCAGCGTCACGGCGTCGCCCACGGCCACGTCGGCCGGCAGCGTCGCGTACTCGGTGGTCATCACCGAGCCGGCGCTCCCTTCGGGGAACGAGAGCAGGGTGCGAATGTCTTGGCGTTCGGCCTTGGTGACCAGCGGAATCAGGCTTTCGGCGACGGCCGTATCGAGCCGCTTGAGCAAATCGACCCGATCGTCGGGCGACATGGCCTCGATGAGCTTCGACATTCGGCCACGGCCCACGCCGTCGACCATCTCGATCTGCTTGTCGAAGGGGAAGAACGAAAAGATCTCCGCTTGGCGCTCGACCGGCGCGTAATCGAGCAGCTTCCAGGTGTCCTCGACGGACAAGCCTTCGGAAAAGTCGGCCACCGTGGCCGGATGCAGTTCGGCCGAAACGGCCTGGAGCGAGTCGGCGTCGCCCGTGTCGAGCATTTCACGCAATTCGGGCAGCAGCAGTGGATTCGGCATCGGACGGCCTGAAAATCGCGGGAAGGGGTGGCAAAACAAATTCTTGCTTATCGGAAAACGAATGCGGGGTGTCTGAGCCAGCGTGGCGTCGGCCGCTGGACTTCCGCCGTCAAGATCGATCGCAACGCGGTACGAATGCTCGGTGGATGGTTTGATTCATTGGGTAGCGCGATTCGATGGAGCGCGCCGTTTCGGATTGTCGCACCCCATCGAACGGCGATGAACCGAATCCTTGGGGGTAACACCAGACAGCGGCGTCCATCGAAAGCTGCCCGGACTGGCGTCCCAACCGGGCCCCTTTTTCTGCTCTTTCGCGGCCGGCCCCTTTTCGACCGCCGCCAACGAAACCGAAGACTCCTCTTCACCAAAACCATGATCGGCCGCGGGGGCTTCCACGGGAAGCCCCCGCCAGCGTTCGTTGCATTGCGCCAGGCGGCACGCCGGCGCGCTCTCAAAGCAAGGTTCTACCTGTTCTTGCAGTACTCTTGCATGAAGTCGGCCAGCAGTTGCACGCCTTCGATCGGCATGGCGTTGTAGATCGATGCGCGGCATCCGCCAACCGACCGATGGCCCTTCAGCTCGCACAGCCCTCGCTCGGCGGCTTGCTTCAGGAACGGTTCGTCGTGCTGGGGGTTCGCCAGACGGAACGGCACGTTCATCACCGAGCGGCACCCCGGTTCGGCGTGGCCCAGGTAGAAGCCGCCGGAGGCGTCGATCACGTCGTACAGCAGCTTGGCCTTGCGACGATTCAATTCGGCCATCTTGTCGAGACCGCCGATGTGGTTCAGCAACCAGTCGGTCACGAGCTTGACGATGTAGATAGCGAAGGTCGGCGGCGTGTTCAGCAACGACTTGGCCTCGGCCAGCAGCTTGTAATTCAGCAACGAGGGAACGTCCGCCTGGGAGCGGGCGAGCAGATCGTCGCGGATGACGACGATGGTCACGCCGGCCGGCCCGGCGTTCTTCTGAGCGCACGCATACAGGAGCCCGAACTTCTCGATCGGCAGCGGCCGGGACAGGAACTCGGAAGAACTGTCGCAGACCAGCGGCACGCCGGCCGTGTCGGGCAGGGTTGGGAATTGGACGCCCTGGATCGTCTCGTTCGAGCAGACGTAGGCGTAGGCGGCGTCCGGGCTGAATTGCAGCTCGTCCGTGTTGGGAACGCGGTTGAAGTTCGAGGGCTTGCCGTCCCACACGATGCGGACGGGACCTTGGGTCTTCGCTTCTTCGCTGGCCTTCTTGCTCCAAGTGCCGGTGACAACGTAGTCGGCCGACTTGCCGGTGCCGCGGAGCAGGTTCATCGGAATCAGGCCGAACTGCATCAGCGCGCCGCCTTGGAGGAACAGCACCCGATAGTTGTCGGGGATGCCCATCAGCTTGCGGAGGTTCGCCTCGGCCGTGGAGATAATCTTGTCAAAGGCCTTCGAGCGGTGGCTGATTTCGAGGATCGACGCGCCGGCGCCCGGCAGACAGAGCAGATCGCGTTGGGCCTCTTCAAGGACGGGCAGGGGCAAAACGGCAGGGCCTGGCGAGAAGTTATAGACGCGCTTTTCCATGATTCTTCCTGGTCTCAGCAAAGTGGGGGGAATGTTCTGGCTTTCCAATTTACCGCAAACCGGGCGAGTGTCCAGCGCCGCCCAACAGAAGTCAAGCCCTTCTTGGCCCTGCCACCTCCGAGGGCGGGGCCAGGAGCGTGGCCCTTGACCCTGGGATAGCCCACCGCTAGGCTGGGTAAGGGATTCTTATTTCGCAGAGGGGGCTCGGGCAATGGATCGCTCGTTCGATCCCTATTACATTTGGCTCGGCATTCCGCCGGAAGACCAGCCGCCGAACCATTATCGACTGCTTGGCGTCAAGCTGTTCGAGTCCAACCCCGACGTGCTCCAGAGCGCGGCCGACCGGCAGATGGTGCATCTCCGCACCTTTCAGATGGGCAAGCACTCGGCCGTTTCACAAAAGCTGCTCAACGAGGTCTCCGCCGCCAGGGTTTGCCTGCTGAATGTTGCGAAAAAAGCGGCCTACGACGCCAAACTGCAAGCGCAGTTGGCCACGACCACCGACGCAATCGACCCGGCGCTGGCCGCCGTCCTGGACGGAGCCGCTGGATCGCGGTCGAACGGGTCGTCCAGTTTGTCGCGGGCGCGTGGCCGATCGCGGACGGGGGCGACCGTTGCCGGAATTGCCGCAGTCGGACTGGTGGTCGTTTTGGTCGTGGTCGGGGCGAGCGTCTGTCGAAACGACAGCTCTCCATCGGTTGCCAAGCGAGTGGAAACGGCTAAGCCTGCGTCACCAAGGATCAACCCGCGGAAGGTCGCGACCAAAACGCCGGCTGACGTGGTGAAGAGGCCGACCGTTTCGTCATCGCCCAGCAAGCCGGCCGAGACGACAAAGCCAGCCGATGGCGCGACGGTCAAGCCGAACAAGGACGATTCGCTTCCGAAGGCTGTGCCGCGCCAGGCGTTGCCCGAGATTCCTCGACACGAAGTGAAACGGGCTGAAGCGGAGCCAAAACCATCGCCCGACGAGTCGGCGGACAACCGCGACGAGTTGGGCGATCCGCGGTTGCCGGTTCCCGCAAAGGAATCGCAGGACCAGGCTCTCCGACAGGCTCGCGCCCTGCTGGAAAGCGAGGCCGCGAAGGCGACGACCGCCGACGCGAAGCGGACGCTGGCGACCAAGGTCGTGGCGATGGCCAGGGAGCCCCAGCGCACCCCGGACAGCGCGTTTGCCCTGTTCTCGCTGGCCAGCGAGCTGGCCGTTGCGGCAGCCGATGGCGAAACGGTTGTGCGGGTCATCGATGCCTCCGGCGAGATGTTTCGCATCGACGTTCTTCAGACGAAGGGCGATGCGCTGAAAGAGCTGGCCAAGAAGGTCCGCCAGCCGGCCGATCACGCCTCGCTGGCTGACGTGTCGTTGGACGTTTCCGAGCTGGCGCTCGATGCGGGGCGGTTCGAGCTGGCGACGGACGTTGCCGAGCTGGCCAAGATCGAGGCTGGCAAGGGACGAGACAAGGAGCAACTTGGCGCGGCCCGGGCGCGGCTCGAACAGGTTCAGCGCGCCGCGAAGGCGTATCCCGATTATGCGGCCGCGATGAGCCTGCTGGAGCGCGAACCGGACGAGCCGAACGCCAATCGGACGGTTGGCGGCTTCTTATGTTTCATCAAGGTGGATTGGGAGAAGGGGCTGCCGCGATTGGCCAAGTGCGGCGACTCCGAACTCCAGTCGCTGGCAAAGCGCGACGTGTCGTCGAGGTTGGCGCTGCCCGTCGAGTTGGTCAAGATCGCGGACGCTTGGTGGGCCGCTGGGCGGGCGTCGCAGGAAAAGTTCCAGAAGGACGCCATGCTACTGCATGCCGGCGACCTGTACGAGCGGGCAAGGCCCTGGCTCAGTGCAACAGACCGGCTCACGGTTGAAAAACGGCTGAAGGAAATCGCCAAGCTGACGCCGCAGGATGCCAACAGCGGCTCGCGAGCAACGCCGAACAAGAAGGACGCCGTCGTGACGCTCAAGGCGGAATCGGCCGTCTTGCACGGATCGCAGATTCGGTTGGATCAGGGGCCGGACAACGGCAAGCACGTCACTGGTTGGGTCAACGCGAAAGACTGGCTTTCCTGGAGCAACGTCAAGTTTCCGAAGCGGGGCGTCTATGAGGTGTCCGCCCGGGTCGCCACCCCGTTCGACGGCGCCGTGTTGGCCATCGGCATCAATGGGGCCAATGGGCTGGCGGGGCCCATTCCGAACACGGGCGGCTTTGGCAACTTCGGAATCGTGAGCCTCGGCACGATCAAGGTCGAACGGACGGGCGATTGCCAGATTGGCGTCCTTCCGTATCCGCTCACCGCGAAGACGTGGCGGCCGATCGACCTGGCTTCGGTGACCTTCCGGCCGGCCGGCCGTCGGACAGCCTCGCTGCCCGATCGCCGCAAGGCGGCCGGCATGGCATTCGCCGACGATCTCGAGCCGAAAAAGTTGTTGTTGGCTCGCGGCCAGCTCGGAAAACATGGCGAAGGCCCCGACCCTGGAACGCAATGCAAGGTGAAGGGCGTCGTCCCGTCGCACGCCCTGTGTGCACATCCGGTTCCCAACGGAGCGATGGTCGTTATTTACACGTTGGACGCCCGCTATCGAACGTTCAAGGCGGCGACCACGATCGCCGATCAGCGAGCGTTGCCCACGCCGTTGCGGTTCCGCGTGGTGGGCGATGGAAAATTGCTATGGCAGTCGAAGGTCATCAAGACCTCGGCCGATTCCGACACCTGCAACGTGTCCGTGGCGTCGGTGCGAACGTTAATCTTGGAAGTCGATTGCGCGGGGCCGCTGGCCAGCGCTTGGGCGGTTTGGGTCGAGCCGTGCTTGAGCAAGTAGCCGACGAACGGCGCATCCTCGGTCGCCGGACGGATGATGGTCGCGGGCTACGCCTTTCGCCGCGGCGGCTCGTCCATGCCGTCGATGTAGCGGCGAAGCCGATCCAGTTCGTCGGTGACGTGATGGAGCTTCAGCATGTTTTCGATTCGCTTGAGCAGCTCGATCTTGTTCACCGGCTTGCTGAGGAAGTCGTCGCAGCCGGCGGCCACGGCTCGCTCGATGTCGCCCAGTTCGTTGAGCGCCGTGACCATAAGGATCATGATCTGCCGGGTGGCCGGGTCGCGCTTGAGCGTCTTGCAGACCTCGAACCCGCTCAGCTTGGGCATCATGATGTCCAGCAGGATCAGGTCGGGCTGGAACTCGGTCACCTTGGCCAGCGTGTCTTGGCCGTCGACGGCCACGGCCGTCTCGCAATCGAGGCCGTCGAGGAAAGCTTCGACCAGCTCGACGTTGGTTAGATTGTCGTCGGCGATAAGGATTTTGCTTTTGGCCATGATGCGTTCCATCCAAGCGTTGAGGAAGGGTCTCATTTTAGCACGTGCCCTGGCGGCTGAAAACACGTGTTGGCCGCTGGAGAGCGGAGCGGTAAGCTTGGCACAAGGTGGATATTGACATTGGAGTTCACGTGAGGCGACTTGGACGAGGTCGCCGCGACGACCGAGCTACGTTGCGACGCCCGAGCCCCGGCCCATTTCCCGCATCAAGAGGCCCCCATGAGCGCATCCCGGCCGATCGAGGAACTGCGACGCGACGCCGTCCAGATTTGGCGGGCCGGCGTGGACGCGGTTCAACCGCAGCGACTCGTACCAGCGTGGCTTCGGGTCGAAGGACGGACGCTCGTGGTCGGGCAGGTGGCCAATGCCGCCTCGTGCCAGTCGCTGCCGCTCGATTCGATTGGTCGCATTGCGGTCGTCGGCGGCGGGAAGGCCGGCCAAGGGATGGCTCGGGCCGTCGAGGCCGTGCTGGGGCCCGACCTGATGGCCGAGAAGCGTTTGGTCGGCTGGGTCAACGTGCCAGCCGGCGACCTGGGGCAACCGCCCACGCAACGGATTCATTTACATCCCGCGCGACCCGTCGGCGTCAATGAGCCAACCGCCGAGGGCGTGGCTGGCGCCGAAGAGATGCTGCGACTGGTCGCTTCGCTCGGGCCGGACGATCTCTGTCTGTGCCTCCTCTCGGGCGGCGGCTCGGCCCTCATGCCGGCGCCGGTCGAAGGCATTGCGCTGGCCGACAAAGTGGCCGTAACGCGCCATCTGAGCGCGGCCGGCGCCAACATCGAACAGCTCAACACGGTGCGAAAGCA
This sequence comes from Thermoguttaceae bacterium, assembly GCA_039698035.1. Lineage (GTDB taxonomy): Bacteria > Planctomycetota > Planctomycetia > Pirellulales > Thermoguttaceae > JAJFUI01. Next base: position 22,335 of record JBDKSW010000004.1, read on the forward strand.
ATTGAGCCGCATCAAGGGCGGCGGACTGCTGCGAGCGTGTCGGGCCGGGCGTCTCGTGTCGCTCGTGATCTCCGATGTGCTCGGGGACCGGCTCGACCTGATCGCCTCGGGCCCGACGGTCATCGACACCTCGACGCCCCAGGACGCGCTCGACGTGTTGCGACAATTTCACGCCCGCGAGGCCGGCGTCTCGGCGGCCGTGTCCGACTACTTGCAGCGAAAGGCCCAACGGTCGGCCGCCAACGCGCGTTCGGCCGAAACGAGCGGCCCCCCCCGCTAACCCGTTGCGGCGACTTCCTCTCGCCACGCGATCTTTTGCGGTACACTGGGGTCAGCGGGAACGCAGGCAAAGCGTCGTCTCGCGCCGGAATTCGCCCGACTCTCTACACTCCCCACGACTCACTCTCCACCACTGTGTTCCACTGGGACAACGGACTCAAGCTGACCAGGGCCGACCTGGCGATTGATTTCTGCAGGCGGCAGCCGAGGGCGTTCATCTCGCACGCCCACGCGGATCACATCGCCCGGCACGAGTACGCGCTCTGCACGCCGGAAACGGCCGCGCTGTACAAACATCGGCTCGGACCGCGGCCAACGCTGGCGATGCACTACCGCGAGCCGATCGATTGGGGCGGGTTGCGCCTGTGCGTCTATCCGGCCGGCCATTGCCTGGGCTCGGCCATGCTGCTCGCCGAAGACGACAAGCAGTCGCTGCTCTACACGGGCGATTTCAAGCTGGGCGAGTCGGCCACGGCCGCGAGGGCCGAGCTGCCGCACGCCGACATCCTGGTCATCGAGAGCACCTACGGCCAGCCCGAACACCGTTTGCCGCCGCGACAGCAGGCGATTGACCAGCTCCTTTCGCTCGTCCACGAAACGCTTGCGGCGGACGCCACGCCCGTGATTCAGGCCTACGCGCTTGGCAAGGCCCAGGAGGTGACACGCATTCTGACCGACGCCGGCATCGCCGTGCTTCAGCACCGCGATGTGTTTGCCATCAGCCAAGTTTACGAAGCGTGCGGCGTGAGCCTGGGCGACTGCAAGCGACTGACGACGACGGTCACGCCCGGCCGCGCGATTGTCGTGCCGCCGAACGTTGGGACGCTGGAGCGGCTCGACCGTCAGGTCCGCATCGCCGTGACGGGCTGGGCCGTCGATGAGCGAGCCAAGTATCGGTTCGGCGTCGATCACGCGATCCCGCTCTCCGATCACGCCGACTACGACGAACTGTTCGAGGCCGTCGAGCGGGTCAACGCGCGAGTTATTTTCTGCACGCACGGACCCGAGAGCTTCGTCGATCGGCTGCGCGAGGCCGGGCACGATGCTCGCCCCTTGGGCGGGCCGATGCAACACAGACTCTTCTAGCGATGGCGTCACGACGGCCGCGGCGAGTCGCCTCGGAGCCGGCGGTTGTTCGTGTCACCGCACGATCGCTATTGCGGATCCTGACCGCGCAGTCTCGCTCGAATGCTGGCCAACCGCTCGGCCAGCTCGCGCTCGAAACCGCGGCCGCTGGGGCGATAGTATTCGCGTTCGACGCCGAGATAATCTTGCGCGGCGACGGCGTCCGGCGCGTCGTGCGCATACTGGTAGCCCTCGCCGTGGCCGAGCCGTTTTGCGGCCGGATAGTGGCTGTCTCGCAAATGCACCGGCACGGGCAGCAACCGGCCTTCGCGCACGTCGGCACGCGCCTCGCCGATGCCGACGGTCGCCGCGTTGGACTTGGGCGCACAGGCCAAGTACGTAACCGCCTGGGCAAGCGTCAGTTGACACTCGGGCAGCCCGACCAGCTCGCAGCCATGCGCGGCGGCCACGGCCAACGGCAGCGCGGCCGGATCGGCATTGCCCACGTCCTCACTGGCAAGGATCACGAGCCGACGCGCCAAGAAGCGGACGTCCTCGCCGCCTTCGAGCATCCGAGCGAGCCAATAAAGGGCCGCGTCGGGATCGCTGCCGCGAATACTCTTGATCAACGCGCTGATCGAGTCGTAATGGGCGTCGCCCTGCCGATCGTATTGGACGGCCTTTCGTTGGACCGACTCGGCGGCCAGCTCTCGCGTGAACACGACCGGCGACTCGCGGCTCGACAGGACGCCGATTTCGAGGGCCGAGAGCGCGCGGCGGGCGTCGCCGTCGCTCGTTTCGGCCAGAAAATCGAGCGCGTCCTCGTGCAGTTGGATTTCGCGCTGGCCCAGACCGCGATCGCGATCGGTTGCCGCACGCCGCAAAAGAGTCTTGATGTCGTCGTTCGTGAGCGGCTGGAACTGAAAAACCCGGCTGCGGCTCACCAGGGCGCTGTTGATCGTGAAGAAAGGGTTTTCGGTCGTCGCGCCGACAAGGATGGCCACGCCTTCCTCGACGCCAGGGAGCAAAACGTCTTGCTGGGCTTTGTTGAAGCGATGAATCTCGTCGACAAACAGAAGCGTGCGCTGGCTGGACACCGAGAGTCGGTCGTAGGCCGCTGCCAGGACTTCGCGCAACTCCTTGACACCGCTTGCCACCGCGCTGATTTGGCAAAAGTGGCTCCGCGTGGCGCCGGCCAGCAGTCGGGCAAGGGTCGTCTTGCCCGTGCCGGGCGGACCGTAGAAAATCACGGACCCCAACCGGTCGGCCGCCAGCAGCCGGCGCAGCAGTTTGCCCTCGCCAAGAAAATGTCGCTGGCCGACGAACTCTTCGAGCGTTCGGGGACGCATGCGGGCCGCCAACGGCTGGGCGCGGCGTCGGTTCGCTTCTTCACTGGCGTCAAACAGGGACATGGATCTTGCTCCGGGCGGCCGTGTCGCCGACTTAGCTATTGGGTTCCAGCGGGCCGCCGGGTGGAAGCAGCTCGCACAGTGGACACTCGGCGCACTTGGGCTTCGTCTTCCGGCAAGCGTCCTTGCCCAATCGCACCAACAGGGCGTGAAACTCGTTGTACGTGGGCACATCCGCCGGCAATTCGCTTTGCGCGTAATCCTGGATCCGATGATAGTCGGCGTCGAAGTCGATCCAGCCGTGCCTGCTGAAGACACGATGCGTGTAGGCATCGACCACGAAGACCGGCAATTGGCCCGCGTAAAGCAGAATCGAATCGGCCGTCTCGGGTCCCACGCCGTGGACATCGAGTAACTGCTGTCGCAGGTCCGGCAGCCCGGTGGCGAACATCGCATCGAGCGAGCCGTCGTATTGCGTGATGAGGAAATCGAGCAAGCAGCGGAGCCGCCGCGCCTTGACCCGGAAATAGCCGGCCGGGCGGAGCAGTTCTTCCAGTTCCTCGACCGGCACGGCATGAAGCGCGTGCGGTTCGAGCAAATCGGCGTCGCGCAGGTTGCCAATCGCCCGCTCGACGTTTTGCCAGCTCGTGTTCTGCGTAAGCATGGCCCCGACGACGACCTCGAAGGGCGTTTCGCCGGGCCACCAGTGCTGGGGCCCGAAGGCGTCGAGCAGGCGGCGGTAGACTTCGCTGAGCATGGCCGGTTCATGGTACCGCTGGGCGGGGTCCGGCTCAAGCACCGCGGGCCATCAGGTCGAAGATGAGTAAGATGGATGGGAAGCTGCAAAATGCATCGCCAAGCCGCGAGGTCGAACGGTACTGGCTCGAGTCGCGGCGACCGCTCGAAAGCCTAGCGTTCATTGCGCCGCTGCTGATCGTCTACGAGGCGGGCGTCCTTTGGCTGGGTGCCCAAAACGGGGCGGATGCCTTCATGCGGTGGGTGCTTCAAATGCTCGGCTTCGGACAGCATTTTGTCCTGCCCGTGCTGATGATCTGCGTCCTGCTGGCTTGGCATCACGTGGCACGACAATATTGGCGGCTCTCCGGCAGCGTTTTGTCCAGGATGGCTGCCGAGTCCGTCTGTCTGGGGCTGTGTTTGTGCGTCTTTTGCCTCGTGTGGAACTCTTCGCCATCGGCCAGCGTGGGCGAGACAATGCGTCAGGGCGTTGGCCCCCTGTTGGCATTGCTCGGGGCCGGAATCTACGAGGAGCTGCTTTTTCGGTTGATCCTGTTGTCGCTCTCGGTTTGGGCGTTGCGGCGCATGGGCATGACGCCCAGGGCTGGAATGCTCGTGGCCGTGATCGCCAACGGCCTGCTCTTTGCGGCAGCCCACCACATGGGACCCTACGGAGAGCATCCGCTGTTGATAAACCGCTTCCTTTTTCGCGCCTTGGCCGGGGCGTTCTTCTCGGCCATTTTCATCTATCGTGGGTTCGGTATTGCGGCCGGCAGCCACGCGGCCTACGACGTGCTCGTGTCGGTGCTTTGAACGACCATGCACCGAACCGATACCCCACCCCAGGGGATGTCCTGGCGACGTTTTGGCTCTTGCAGACGGGCCCCCCGTCTGGTCGAATACATACTCCCGGCCGACGCAGTCGCCGCAGACCGGCGACCCAGGCATTTGACTCCGAGAGGCTAAATCATGGATTTCCAAGCGCGACGCGACCGGCTCCGCATGGCCTTGAAAAAGGCCCGGCTCGATGCGTTGCTGGTCACAAGCTTTACCAATGTTACCTATCTCACTGGATTCACCGGCGACGACAGCTATCTGCTCGTCCGTCGCGACGGTGACCTAGTGCTGAGCGACCCTCGCTATACTGACCAATTGGGCGAACAGTGCCCCAACGTCGACCTGAGCATCCGCGCGCCGGGCGTTTCGATGCTGCAATGCCTGCTTCGAGCCTTGCGGGCCGGGCGTATTGGCCGGTTGGGCATCGAGGCCGACTCGATGACCGTCGGCTTCCGGGACCAGATCGCCGAGGAGTCGCCGACACTGGAATTGGCTTCGACGGCAGGCCTCGTCGAGCGGCTGCGCCTGATCAAGGAGAAGGAAGAGATCGCCCAAATCCAAACGGCCATTCGGCAGGCCGAAAGGGCGTTCGGCGTTCTGCGGTCTACGTTGCGGCCTGAAATGACTGAAAAGGACGCGGCCGACGAGTTGGAGCACCAGTTCAGGCTTTTCGGGGCAAAGAACGCGGCGTTTCCGAGCATCGTGGCCGTCGGTGCGCGGGCCGCGTTGCCACATGCAACACCTGGCGCACGGCAAATTGGCGAGGACGACTTCGTCCTGATCGACTGGGGGGCCAACGAGGGCCTTTACAACAGCGACTTGACGAGGGTCCTTGTTACCGGTAGAATCTCGCCCAAACTAGAACGAGTCTATCGAGTTGTGCTGGAGGCCCAGAAGCGGGCGATTGATGCTATTCGGCCTGGCGTGCTGGCCGCCGACGTGGACAACGTCGCACGGGCCCATATTGCCAAGGCCGGCTTCGGACGTCGGTTTCGCCACGGTCTGGGCCACGGCCTGGGGATGTTGGTTCACGAGGCGCCGCGATTGGCCGTCAAGAGCCAGACGGTTCTGAAGCCCGGTATGGTCATGACGGTCGAGCCGGGCATCTATCTGCCGGGCTGGGGAGGTGTTCGCATCGAGGACGACGTGCTTGTGACTCGGACCGGCCACGAGGTCCTCACGCACTGCCCCAAGGAGCTGGAGGAAATGGTGGTTGGATAGTTGGGTTTGCCAAGAGCGACTTTCGTTGGTACGGCATTCGTTTTTTATTGACCACGGTGAGCTGCCCCTTGTGGCCGCGCGAGACACTGACCATGAATACCCCCGCTGCGTCCAATCAGGACATATTTGACGTTCGCAAGATCCGCCGCTTGGTGGAGATGATGAAGGAACACGATCTCAGCGAGATCGACCTCCAGGAAGGCGAGGTGCGGATTCAGCTTCGTCGGGCTTGCGCAACGGCGCCCGTCATGATCGCCACGCCGGCTCCGATCGCGGTGCCGCCGGCGGCAGCCCCCGCCGCCCCGAGTCAGCCCGCCGCGGCACCGACCGAGGCCAGCGGCAAGGGCAAGAACGCTCTGCTGATCAAGAGCCCGATGGTGGGCACGTTCTATTCGGCCGCCGATCCCGATTCGCCTCCGTATGTCAAGGTTGGCGATCACGTCGGCCCCGACACGACGGTTTGCATCGTCGAGGCCATGAAGGTCTTCAATCAAATTCCGGCCGAGGTGGCTGGGCGAATCGTTGCGGTCTTGGTCGAAAACGGCGCGCCGGTCGAATTCGGCCAGCCCCTGTTCAAAGTCGAAGCGGGGGAATAGCCGTGTTCAAACGAATCCTGGTTGCCAACCGTGGCGAGATCGCTCTTCGCATTCTGCGGGCTTGCCGTGAACTGGGCGTCGAGACGGTCGCCATCTACAGCGAGGCCGACCGCGGCGCCGCCTACTTGCAACTGGCGGACGAGGCCTATTGCGTCGGAACGCCGAAGGCGGCCGACAGCTATCTGAAGATCGACCGGGTCATCAGCGCGGCCGAGATCGGAAACGTCCAGGCGATCCATCCAGGTTACGGTTTTCTGGCCGAAAACGCCCATTTTGCCGAAATCTGCCGCAGTTGCGAGATCGAATTCATTGGGCCAACCCATGAGGCGATGGCCCTGGTTGGCGACAAAAACGCGGCCCGGCGGCTCGCCAAACAGGTCAACGTGCCGACGGTCCCAGGCAGCGACGGCGCCATCGAGACCGAAGCGCAGGCCGTGGCGCTGGCCCACGAGTTCGGCTTTCCCGTGCTGATCAAGGCGTCGGCCGGCGGCGGCGGTCGCGGCATGCGCGTCGCGCTGAACGATTTGGCGCTGAAATCGGCCATGCAGCAGGCCCAGGCCGAGGCCCAGGCGGCCTTCGGCAACGGCGAAGTCTATCTGGAAAAATACATCGAGCACCCTCGCCACGTCGAAGTGCAAGTGATCGCCGACAACCACGGCAACGTGGTTCACCTGTTCGAGCGCGACTGCTCGATGCAACGTCGGCACCAGAAGCTGGTCGAGGAAAGCCCCGGCCCGCGGCTCGATCCCAAAACACGCACGGCCATGTGCGAGGCGGCCGTGCGGCTGGTCCGCGCCGCGAACTACACGAACGCCGGGACGATCGAGTTCATCGTCGCGCCGTCGGGCGAGTTTTATTTCATCGAGATGAACGCCCGCATCCAGGTCGAGCATCCGGTCACGGAAATGGTCACGGGCGTCGACCTGATCAAATCGCAGATTTTGGTGGCGGCGGGCGAAAAGCTGCCGTTCAGCCAGGAGAGCATCCAACAGCGCGGGGCGGCAATCGAGTGCCGTATCAACGCAGAGGACCCGGAAAAGAACTTCCGCCCGACGCCTGGCGCCATCACAAAACTTCGCGTTCCGGGCGGTTTTGGCGTCCGGTTCGACTCGCACGTCCACGAGGGCTACGTCGTTTCGCCGTACTACGACTCGATGATCGGAAAGCTAATCGTGCATCAGCCGACGCGCCGCGAAGCCATCGCCTGCATGAAGCGAGCCCTGAGCGAGTTGCACATCGAGGGCGTCAAGACGACGATCCCGATTCACCAGAAGATTCTTGACCACACGGCGTTCCACGAAGCGCGCGTCGATACGACGTTCATCGAACGCACCTGGCCGACATAATTGCCGAAACGGCGCGGCTGCCGGACAATTATCTTGCCCAAAAGGGGCGTTCGGCGTTTTTGGCCGTCTCGTTGGAAATTACCCAGCCGGCTTGTCCCGCCGCACACCGATTCGGACCGCGGTCCGAATGCGGGCGACCGCATGGGGTTTCGGATAGCGGCCGACAATCGGCGGCAATGCTTGACTCTCCCTTGCGGCGGCAGTAGGCTAAGGGCTTCTTCGTCCTATTGATGTCGCATCAAGTTACGCTTCATGGGGCACAGCCGCGATCAATTGCGTCAGAATCATTCTGCTCAGTTGACCGCGGCTTTGTTTTTGCGTTCGCAAGTTTGTCCCGATTCGGTGCTGTTCACGGCCGCCGAGGCCGCCCGTCGGCAATCGCCCGTGTGACAAAAAGCACCCAGCAAGAAAGAAACGGAACCAATCATGACGACGCCAACCAAAGCGATGAACTACGTGGATGGGCAGTGGTCGTGGCCGACGGCAGCGGCCGCCATCCAGTCGATCAACCCGGCCGACACGCGCGAAGTGGTTTGTGAAACGCCCGACTCGCCAGCGAGCGAGCTGGATCGCGCCGTGGACGCGGCGGCGCGGGCCTACGCGGCCTGGCGACGAACGCCGCCCCCCAAGCGTGCCGCCATCCTGCGCCGCGCCGGCGAGATTCTGGCCGAGCGGAAGGAGTCCATTGGCGCGGTGATCGCTCGCGAGGCCGGAAAACCGATCACGGAGGGCTGCGGCGACGTGCAAGAGGCCATCGACATGGCCGAGCTGGCGGCCGGCGAAGGTCGGCGGCTCTACGGCGACACGGCCCCATCTGAGTTGCCCAACAAGTTTTGCATGACCGTTCGTGAGCCGATCGGCGTCTGTGGCCTGATCACCCCGTGGAACTTCCCCGTGGCCATTCCGGCCTGGAAATCGTTTCACGCGCTGATTTGCGGCAACACGGTCGTGTTGAAGCCGGCCTCGGACACGCCGTTGTGCGGGGCCGAGTTCGTCCGCGCGTTGGTCGACGCGGGGCTGCCGCCCGGCGTCATGAATCTGGTCCAAGGTCGCGGCTCGGTGATCGGCGAAGCCATGTGCCGCAACACGACCATCCGCCTCATCTCCATCACGGGCTCAACCGAAACAGGCTGCCACGTGGCGGCCGAGTGCGGACGGACAGGCAAGCGGGTGTCGCTGGAATGCGGCGGCAAGAACGCCGAAATCGTGATGGACGACGCCGACCTGGACCTGGCCATCGACGGGGCCCTCTGGGGCGCCTTCGGCACATCGGGGCAACGCTGCACGGCCACCAGCCGGCTGATCGTGCATGAAAAGGTCCACGATCAGTTGGTCGAACGACTCGTGGCCCGCGCGGCCAAATTGCGGCTTGGACCGGGCATCGAACCGACGACCGAAGTCGGCCCATTGGTGAACGAGAGCCAATACAGACGCGTGATGGAGTACATCCGAGTGGGCCGCGACGAAGATCAAGCCAAGCTTCGGTGCGGCGGTCGCCGCGCGGCCGGGCCAAAGGTCGAGCACGGCTGGTTCATCGAGCCGACGATCTTCACTGGCGTCAAACGGTCCATGCGGATCTTCCAGGAAGAAATTTTCGGCCCGGTGCTCTCCGTCGTCCGCGTCGGCAACCTGGAAGAGGCCGTCGAAACGCTTAACGATTGCGCCTACGGGCTCAGCTCGGCCGTTTACACGCGCGACATCAACAAGGCCCTCTGGGCCATGCGCGAGATCGAGGCAGGCATTGTCTACGTCAACGGCCCGACCATTGGCGCCGAGGTCCATATGCCGTTCGGCGGCGTCAAGGGCACCGGCAACGGCCACCGCGAGGCGGGCCGCGTCGGACTCGACATCTTTTCGGAATGGAAGACGGTTTATATCGACTACAGCGGAAAACTTCAACGAGCACAGATCGACACCGACAAGATCCTGGAGGAGAAGTAGCGGGGAAGAGCCATCAGCTTTGAACTCTGCTCCCACGCGACGCGTGGGAACCAGAAATAAGATTTTGCAGCAGACGTAACGAAGTAGCAGTCAGCCTTCGGCTTTCCGCGGTCCACGACCGACTCGAAAGCCGCTGGTGGTTGACGTTCGAAAGGAGCGTTTCTGTGGCGAATCCAAAGTTTCAGTTGATTCCCGAGCAGCCCAATGCCCCGGCGTTGGTTTGCGAGATTCCCGGTCCAAGGGCGAAGGAGTTCGTCGCGCGCGACCAGCGCGTGATGAGTCCGTCGTACACGCGCGATTATCCGCTCGTGATCGACCACGCTATCGGTTCCGTCGTCTTCGACCCGGACGGCAACCGGTTCCTCGACCTCACGGCCGGCATCGCCGTCACCTCGTCGGGCCATGCCCACCCATACGTGGTCGAGGCCATTCGGAAGCAGGCCGCCCGGTTTCTACACATGTCGGGCACCGACTTCTACTACGACCAGGAAATCGAACTGGCCGAGCGGCTGGCCAAACTGGCGCCCATGGCCGGCAACAACCGAGTGTTCTTCACCAACTCGGGCGCCGAGGCCAACGAGGCCGCGTTCAAGCTGGCTCGACATCAGACCGGACGCCAGCACGTCATCGCCTTTTGGGGCGCGTTTCATGGGCGAACGTTCGGCGCAATGTCGCTCTCGGGCAGCAAGGCGATCCATCGGAAACGGTTCATGCCGATGGTGCCGCAGATCACGCACGTCACCTATCCGAATCCGTATCGGCCCACAGAAGTCTCCAACGCCAAGACCGTGGTGGACTTCACGATGAACGAGATCGAGCACACGGTTTTCCGACGCGAGGTCGGGCCGGAAGAGGTGGCCGCGATCTTCGTCGAGCCGATTCAGGGCGAAAACGGCTACGTCGTTCCACCAGCCGACTTTCTGCCACGGCTCCGCGAACTTTGCACCCGCCATGGCATCCTGTTGGTGTGTGACGAGGTCCAGTCTGGCATGGGACGCACGGGCAAGATGTGGGCCGTCCAGCACGTCGGCGTCGAGCCGGACATTATTGCCGTGGCCAAGGGCATTGCCAGCGGAATGCCGCTCGGCGCAATCATCGCCCGCGAGGAGGTGATGAACTGGCCGCCCGGCTCGCACGCCTCGACCTTCGGCGGCAACCCCGTGGCGTGCGCGGCGTCGCTGGCCACGCTCGACCTGTTGGAAGGCGGGCTGATCGACAACGCGGCCAACGTGGGCCCGCACCTGATGGCCCGACTGCGCGAGCTGCAGCAAGAGTTCCCGGTCCTTGGCGACGTGCGCGGCGTTGGGCTCATGGTCGCGGCCGACTTTGTCGTGAACCGCGCAAGCCGGCAGCCCGACGGCGAGCGGCGAAACCGCGTGATCCAGGAGTGTTTCCGGCGCGGACTGTTGGTGCTCGGTTGCGGCGAAAGCGCCGTGCGTTTTTGCCCCGCGTTGACCATTTCCGAAAAACAGATCGACGCCGCGATGGTCGTGTTCCGCGAAGCCGTGGCGGCAACCGCGAAGGGTTGAGGTGATGCAAGTGGTTCGCGGCCGCCAACTCGGCGGGCCCACCGAATATGGCCGAGAGCCAACCGCCCCGGGACCATCCACGCACTCGTGAGATTGTGCCAGGTCGCATCAATTCTCGGCTCTTGGTTGACAACGACGCAGTCCACACACGTTTTGGAGAAGTCATGGCCAAGCAGACCATCGTAACCATGCCCGGCGACGGGATTGGAAAAGTCGTGCTGCCGGAGGCGATCCGGGTGTTGGAGGTCGCCGGCTTCGAGGCCGACTATGTGCATGGCGACATCGGCTGGGAGTTTTGGCAGCGCGAAGGCAACGCGCTGCCCGACCGGACGATCCACCTGCTTCGCCGGCACAAGCTCGGGCTGTTCGGCGCGATCACCTCGAAGCCGAAGAAGGCGGCCGAGGCCGAGCTTTCGCCCGAGTTGCAAGGCAAGGGCCACGTCTATTTCAGCCCCATCGTGATGATGCGGCAACTGTTTGATCTCGACATCTGCATCCGGCCCTGCCCCTCGTTTCCCGGCAATCCATTGAACTTCGTGCGTCGTGGCAAGGACGGCATCGAGGAGCCGAAGATCGACGCCGTCATCTTCCGTCAGAACACCGAGGGGCTGTACTCGGGTGTCGAATGGACGAACCCGCCCAGGCTGGTCCGCGAAGCGCTGGAAACACATCCGCAGATGAGAAACTACGCCAGCGTCGATGGCCGCAACCTGGCCGTGTCGTGCCGAATCCTCACCCGGCCCGCCTGCCAACGGATTATCCAGGCGGCGTTCGAGTATGCCAGGAAGTTCGGCTACAAGTCGGTCACGATCTGCGAGAAGCCGAACGTGATCCGCGAGACCTCGGGCATGATGGAGGAAGAGGCCAAATGGATCGCGGCCGATTACAAGGACATCGCTCTGCGGTCGACGAACATCGACGCCCAGATGATGTGGCTGACGAAGAACCCGGAAGACTATGGGGTGCTCGTCGCCACCAACATGTTCGGCGACATCCTTTCGGACGGATTCGCTGGGCTGGTGGGCGGTTTAGGCTTCGCGGCCAGCGCGAACATCGGACGCGATGTGGCCGTTTTCGAGCCGACGCACGGCTCGGCCCCAAAGTACGCCGAACTGAAACCGTCGATCGTCAACCCCATCGCCATGATCTTGGCCGCCTGCATGATGCTCGACCACATCGGCGAGACGGCGACGGCCGGGCGAATCCGCGCGGCGATTGCCAAGGTCGTGGCTGAAGGCGCGGTCCGCAGCTATGACATGATGCGGCTGAGCGGCGGACCGGCAGCCATCCAGCAAGGCGCGGCCAGCACCGAGCAAATCACCGACGCGATTATCGCCAAGTTGTAAAGGATGGACGGCCCTAGCCTTCTTCCACGGGGAGAGGGGACATTGCCATGGGAAAAACGTTCGCGGAAAAACTGCTGGCCCGGAAGACCGGAAAAGACTCGGTCCGGCCCGGCGAGATCGTCACAGTTCGGCCTGACCATTTGTTGTCGCATGACAACACGGCCGCCATCGTCGAGAAGATCGCCGACGACTTGGCCGAGTTTGGCGTGGCCAATCGCGATCTGCACGTCGTGGTGCTCGACCACGTCGTGCCGGCATCGACCGAAAAAGACGCCGAGAATCACAAAGCCATTCGCCAGTACGTCGCCCGATACGGCGTCCAGCACTTTTTCGACGTGGGCGCGGGCGTGTGCCACCAGATCATGGTCGAACGGGGCCTCGCGCGGCCTGGCGCGTTGATCGTTGGCAGCGATTCGCATACGTGCATGTACGGGGCCGTCGGCGCGTTCGCCACCGGCATCGACCGCACCGAAGCTTCGGCGTTGATCCTGACCGGCCAGACGTGGCTCCGCGTGCCCGAAAGCATTCGCATCGAGCTGTGCGGCGGCCTGCGGCCCGGCGTGACAGCCAAAGACCTCATCCTGTCGATCATCGGAGACCTGGGCGCCGACGGGGCCAACTACCAGTGCGTCGAGTTTCACGGCGACACGGACCGCCTCTCGATCGACGAGCGGTTGACCATGGCCAACATGGGGATCGAGATGGGGGCCAAAGCGGCCGTCTTCAACGTTGACGCCCGAACGGTCGAGTATCTCAAGGCGGCCGGCGTTCCGCCCGATCGCTATCAACCGGTCTGGGCCGACGCCGATGCGGTCTACGCTCAAGAGCGAACGTACGAGCTTGCCGCGATCGGTCCGGTCGTGGCGCGACCCCACACGGTGGACAACGTCGTTCCGATCGAACAGGTCGAGGGAACGCCGATCGATCAGTTCGTGCTGGGCACTTGCACCAACGGCCGGACGAGCGATTTCGAGCTGGCCGCATCCATTTTGCGCGGCAAGCGGATCGCCTCCGGCGCGAGACTGTTGCTGCTGCCGGCCTCGCGGGAAATCCTGAAAGAGACGATGGCCTCCGGCGCAATGGGCGCCCTGCTGGAGGCCGGCGGAATGCTGTTGCCGCCCGGCTGCGGTCCCTGCCTGGGCGCTCACCTGGGCGTTTTGGCCGGCGGCGAGCGATGCCTCTCTACGTCTAATCGCAATTTCAAGGGGCGGATGGGTTGCGCCAAAGCGGACATCTTCTTGGCCAGTCCCGCCACGGTCGCCGCGTCGGCCCTGCATGGCAGCATCCGCGATCCACGGAAGGAGGTTCGCCAATGAGCAACGTTTGGCGCTATGGCGACGACATCAACACGGACATGCTCTTTCCGGGCAAGTACACCTACTCTTGCTCGAAGGCCGAGCAAATCCTTCCGCATCTGCTCGAAGACCTGGACCCGCGATTCGCGGCCGATGTGCGACCCGGCGACGTGCTGCTGGCCGGCAAGAATTTCGGCTGCGGCAGCTCGCGCGAGCAGCCGGCCCTGGGCCTTCGCGCGGCGGGCATCGAAGCGGTCGTCGCCAAAAGCTTCGCACGCATTTTTTTCCGCGCCGCAATCAACCAGGGCCTGCTGTTGGTCGAGTGCCCCGACGCGGTCGATGCTTTCCGCGAAGGCGATACGGTCGAGCTGGATCCGGCGGCCGGAACGATTCGCGTCGGCCAGCGGAGTTTTTCGTTCCCATCGTTGCCCGAGGAGATTCTCGCGATTCGCCGAGCCGGCGGGCTGTTGCCCTACGCCCGGGCAAAGCTGAAATCACGACACAAAAACTAAACGCATGGTGCATTTGACGCACCCCACTTGTGAACCCAAGGAGACTCTCGTGAAGAAGACTACCGTGTTGCGAAAAGCGATTATGGACCGCCGAGCCGTCGTGGTCCCAGGCGCCCACGACGCACTGAGCGCAAAGGTCATCGAAAAGTGCGGCTTCGAGGCGATTCAAATTTCGGGGTACGGACTGGCCGCCAGCCTCCTCGCCAAGCCAGACGTCGGGCTCGTCCAGATGAAAGACGTGCTGGACATGACCTGGAACATCGTCGCGGCGGTCGAGATTCCCGTGATGGCCGACGTCGATACGGGCGGCGGCAACGCGATCAACGCCGCATGGGTCACCGATCGGCTGATCCGCATGGGCACGGCCGGCATGAATCTCGAAGACCAGATCTTCCCGAAGCGATGCGGTCACATGGCCGGCAAAGAAGTGATTTCGGCCGAAGAGATGGCCGGCAAGATTCGCGCTTGCTCCGACGTGCGCAACCAGCTCGACAAGGATTTCATCATCAACGCACGGACCGACGTCTTCGCCAAGGAAGGCATCGAGGAAGCCATTCGTCGCTGCAACATGTATCTGGCCGCCGGCGCAGACCTGGCGTTCATCGACGGCATTAAGAGTCGCGCGGACGTCGAGAAGGCCGTGGCGACCGTCAAGGGCCCGCTGTCGGTCAACTTGATGGACGCCATCTCGGGCATGAAGACCGAGCTGATCCCGATTCCCGAGCTGGCCAAGATGGGCGTCGGTCGCGTGTCCATCCCAGTCGCCTCGTGCATGGTCGCCCACAAGGCGCTGATGGCGTTCTTCACCGCGTTGAAAGCCGCGCCGAATGGGATTCTGCCGGGCGAGACGAAGTGGATCGCCAGTTTCGAGGAGTATACGGACTTCGTCGGCCTCAAGGACTACAAGAATCTCGAGGACGAGTATCTTCCCAAGCAGCGGATGGAGGAGAAGTACCTCCAGGCGAAGAAGATCGTCGGCTAGGCGGTCGCCGCAAGCCTGAAAGAGCGTACGGCCGAGGAGGCTTCACCGTCGAAGCCCTCGGCCGTTTTTCTGCGCGATCGCCTTGGCGGATGTGCGCAGACACCCCCCCACGGCGACTATTCCACGGACATGCATTGCTGTGGTATCATAACGGGTGTGCGTGTAGGGGGCTTCTTGTCTGAGACGGCGAACTGCCTATCGTTTTCTTGGGAGGTTCATCCGCCGCGAGGTTCGTGCACCAGCGTATTTCGACAAACGCCTTGGTTCTCCAAGGCGAAGGAGGTCTTTCCGATGTCGATACGATGCGTGTGTCCCAATGGGCATATCCTGAAGGCCGACGACGCGCTGGCGGGCAGGGCGGCCTTGTGTCCGGCGTGCAAAAGCCGTGTGACTGTGCCACGGCCCGCGGCCAGCGACGTCTCAGAGGACGTCATCATGGACATGCTGGGAGCCGATCCCCCGGCCGAGGGCAGCGATGCGAAGTCGGGATTCCGACGGCTGGACGGCCCACAGTCGACTTCCTCGTCGGGAATCCTTAGCAAAGCGCATAAGCGGTGCGACCGGTGCCACCGGGAAGTGTTCGACAAGGTCCACATCTGTCCGCACTGCCACGCCTACATCGCCAGCCTCCGTGATTTCTAGTATAATTGTGGATAATGGAATCCACTCTGTCGGTCGTTAGTTCCAAAGAACTTCTGACGCTTTTCGGCGCCTGTGACCAACACTTGCGACGCATTCGCGCTGCGCTGGGCGTCAGCATCACGGCCCTCGACGGTCGAATTCACGTGACCGGTCCGGGAACGGCCGTGGCACAGGCCACCGAGGTGCTTGAGCAGTTGCAGGCCTGCGCCAGCGTGCAAGGCTCGGTTTCGACGGATGACGTCAGTCGCGTGTTGACGGGCGTGCAAAGCGGGCAACCCTCGACCGGCCAGACGCCGATCGACGTCTTCCGCAGCGGCAAACAGATCCGGCCGCGAACGCCAGGCCAAAGCCATTACGTGCAGGCGATCCGGCAACACGACATCGTCTTTTGCTACGGACCGGCCGGCACAGGCAAGACCTACCTGGCCGTGGCAATGGCCGTCGCCGAGCTGAAGCGGCAGGCCATCCGCAAGATCGTGCTGGTCCGTCCCGCGGTCGAGGCCGGCGAGAGCCTGGGTTTCTTGCCCGGCGATTTGCAGGCCAAGATCAACCCGTATTTGCGGCCGCTTCTCGACGCCCTGCACGAGATGATGGACCACGATCTGATTCGAAGCTACACGGAAGAGGACCTGATCGAGGTTATCCCGTTGGCCTATATGCGCGGGCGGACGCTCAACGAAGCGTTCATCATTCTCGACGAGGCCCAGAACACGACCGTATCGCAGATGAAAATGTTCCTGACGCGGATGGGCGCGGGCTCGAAGATCGTGGTTTCCGGCGACGTGACGCAGATCGACTTGCCGCCGAAAACGCGCAGCGGACTGATCGACGCTCTCGAGCGATTACGGAAAATCGATGGAATCGCATCGGTCCAGCTCAAGGCGTCGGACATCGTGCGCCATCCGCTGGTCCAGCGGATTGTGAGCGCTTACGAGGACCATCCGAAAAGACACCACCAGTAGACATTCAACCCGCGGATTCGGCGGCCAATGAGACTTCGAGTCTGACCGAAGGGGGCAGGCCGCCGCATCGGCGGTTGCCACACATGGCACGACCGTTGGCCGCGAAAGCTACACTACACTATGGGCTTGGGGTTGCGAAAGAGTAAACGATTCGAGCGGGTGGCCGCACTCGAGCTCCCGCCCGGACAATGGGAGCGGGCGTGGGCAAGCCTGAGCCGGCGCGACGTGTTGGGCCGAATCGCGCTGGCGCTTTGGGCCGCGGTCACCGTCTGCGCGGTCATTCATGGCTGGGACCCGCCGTTTCCGTATCGAGCCGGCTATACGCCGCGGCGGAACATTGTCGCGACCGTGGGCTTCACCAAGGCCGATCCGGCCGCCACTCAAGCCAAGCAAGAACAGGCTCGCAGCCAAGCCCGCTATGTCTATGCGCAAGACGCCGAGCCGTTGGTGCAGCTTCGGGCCGCCCTGCGGAACACGCTGGTCGAGGTGGCCACAACGCCAACGCTGACCAAGCTCGATCCGAGAACCTGGCCTGCGTTCCGGCTTAAGTCGGAGAAATCGGTTTCGCCCAAAGAACAGCAAGAACTGTATCGGCAGTTTCGCAACCGCGTCACCCCGCAAGAGTCGCTCGATCGGATCGACAAGGCCCTGGCCGAGGTCTTCCTTCCGTTCGAGAAGCGAGGTCTGTTGACGAAGTTGAGTCAAACGCTCGGCACTGGCAACCAGGAGGAAATTCTGGTCTATCCGGCCCAGTTCCCGGAAATGCGACCGCAGACGGTGCGCGTGAGCGACGTGTTGATTGGCGACGGGGCGGCGATTCAGGATGCGCTGCGACAGAACCCGCAACTGGCGCCGATCGCCGATCGGCTTTTCGCATGGCTTGGGCCTCAGCTCAAACCGACGCTCCACGAAGACGCCCAAGCGACAAAGGCCGAGATGACCGCGGCCGTCAGGGCCGTGCCCGAAGTGTTGGTCGAATACTCGCCGGGACAGATTCTGGCCAATGCCGGCCAACGTCTGGACAACGAGCAGATGGAACTGCTGCAACTGGAGTATGCGGCGGCGACGTATTACCGGCATCATCGGCAATTCTGGTTTCTCCTGAGCCGTTCGACGGCCATTACCAGCTTGGTCTTTGCCGCGTTCGTGCTATGCGGCATCTACATGCGATATCGCCAGCGCGGGCCGTTGGCCAGCCTGACCAAACTGATCGTTCTCATGCTGCTGACGGTTGCAACGATCGCCGTCGCTCGCTTGGCGAGTGAGACTTGGCGGGCCGAGTTGTTGCCCGTCCTGCTGTTCGGCATGACCATGGCCATTGTCCATCGCCGGGAGTTGGCCTTGCTGCTGACAGGCGTCGTGGCCCTGACGCTGGCCATCGCGTTGGGACATGGCTTGTCCGGTTTTGTGTTGTTGATGGGCGCTGCCAGCGCGGCAATCCTCAGCCTGGGGCGCATTCGCACGCGCACGAAACTGATTCACGTCGGCCTATTCGCCGGCGCTGTCGCGGTCTTGCTGCGGCTCTGTCTCGGAATGATCGAGGACCAGCCCGTGAACGCGACTCTGGCGGCCGACGCCCTTTGGGAGGGCGCCTGGGCCGTCGCAGCGGGCTTTTTCATGACCGGGCTCCTGCCGTTCATCGAGCAGCTTTTCGGCGTCTTGACCGACCTGAGCTTGCTGGAACTGGGCGACGTCGCGCACCCGCTGTTGCAGGAACTGGTGCGTCGAGCGCCGAGCACCTACAACCATTCCATCACGGTTGGCTCGATTGCGGAAGCGGCGGCCGAAAGCATCCACGCCCGAGCGCTCCTGGTCCGAGTCGGCGCCTACTTCCACGACATCGGCAAGATGCTGAAGCCCGACTATTTCTCGGAAAACCAAGGCCCCGACGCCAACCGCCACGAGACGCTCGTGCCGGCCATGAGCACGCTGGTGATTATCGCCCACATCAAAGACGGGGCCGACCTGGCGCGCCAACATCGGTTGCCGCAACCGTTGATCGACCTCATTGCCCAACACCACGGCACGACGCGAGTCGAGTTCTTCTACGATCGGGCGACCCAGCAGCAAACGGATCCGAACAGCGAAGTCGATGAAAGCACGTATCGTTACCCGGGGCCCAAGCCGCAGACGAAGGAAGCAGCCGTGCTGATGCTGGCCGACGCCGTCGAGAGCGCCAGCCGAAGCCTGGTTGATCCGGCCCCCGCCCGGATCGAGAGCCTCGTGCGTCAGATTGCGGAACAACGTCTTCATGGCGGGCAGTTCGACGAGAGCGGCCTCACGCTCCGCGAGCTGCGGACCATCGAAAAGAGCATGGCCATGTCGTTGGCGTCGATCTATCACGGACGGATCAAGTATCCCGAACAGAGAACCGCGTGAAGAAGCGGTCGGCCATCGGCTTTGGCAAGATCGCCGGCCGTTTCTCAGCCGCGCCTTTCCATAGGTGAATGACTTTGATTTCCATTGCCATCACGGACCGTCAGAAGCGATTGCCGATCGACCGCCGGCGCATCCGGCGAGTCGTCCGTGCAATTCTTCGAGACGCCAAGGTCCACAACGCCCAGATCAGCATCGCGGTGGTCGATGACCCGACGATCGCCAAGTTGCACGCGGAGTTTCTCGACGATCCCGATCCAACCGATGTGCTGAGCTTTGTGCTGGAAAGCTCGCCGCAGTGCTTGGAGGGCGAGGTCGTCGCCAGCTCCGACACGGCGGCCGCGAACGCTCCGCGCTACGGCAACTCGCCCGAAGAGGAGTTGCTCCGCTACGTCATCCACGGAACGCTGCACCTGGTCGGCCACGATGATCTTGAGCCGCGCGATCGAGCGGCCATGCGAAAGCTGGAACGCCGATACCTGAATGATCGCGAAGACGCTTAGCGCCGACCGACCGCCCCCAGCAAGTCTTCGGACTCGCGCTAAGATTCCTCGCCGGCCTTCGTCTCACCGCTCCAACTGCGGCGTTGGCGAGAGCTGAGAATGCCCATGGCCTTGCGATATTTGGTGACCGTGCGGCGGGCGACGGTGACGCCAGCCTCGCCGAGCTTGGCGACCAACTGGTCGTCGCTCATGGGGTGTTGCTTGTCCTCGGTGTCGACGAGTTCCTGAAGTTTGCGGCGGACCGTGTCCCAGGCGACTTCCTCGCCGTCGGCGCCGGTCGTGCCGCCGCAGAAGAATCGCCGCAAGGGGAAGATGCCTCGGGGCGTTTGAATCCATTTTTCATCCACCGCCCGGCTGACCGTGGTCACGTGGACGCCCACCTTGTCGGCAATCTGCTGCATCTTCAAAGGCTCGATCGCCTCGGGGCCTTTGTCGAGGAAGTCTTTCTGGTGCTCGGTGATCGCCTTCGACACCTTCAGCAGCGTGCTCCGTCGCTGTTGGATCGAGTCGATGAGCCACTGCGCCGAGTTGATCTTGCGCTTGATGTACTCGCGAGCCTCGGGGCTCGTCTCCGCGTCCTGGAAGAGCCGCCGGTAGTACGGGCTGATGAACAGGCTGGGCGTGTCGGCATCTTCCAGTCGCACCTGATACTGGCCGTTTTCGTCGAGCTCGACGAAGACGTCGGGGGTGACCGGCGGCACCAGGGCGCTGTTGAACTCGGCGCCCGGCTTCGGATTGAGCTTTCGCAACTCGGCCAACACTTCCTGGATCAAATCGAGCGAATAGCCTGTCTTGCGCGAAATGGCCGGCAGTCGGTTGTGCTCCAAGTCCTCGAGATGATTGGCTATGAGTGTCCGAAGCTGCTCGTAATGCGGGACACCGGGCACTAGCTGCAACAGCAGACACTCTCGCAGGTCGCGGGCGCCGATGCCGGGCGGGTCGAGCCGCTGCACCACGCGAAGCGCTTGCTGGACCAGCGCCAGATCCTCGGCCGTTGCGTCGGGCCCCAGCAGGTCTTCGAGCCGCCCTTGGACGTAACCGTTGGTGTCGAGGTTGTAAATAATGCGGTCGGCCATCGCCCGCAGCGCCGGATCGAGATCGAACCAACTAAGCTGGTCGTGCAAATAGTCCTGCAACGATTGCGGCCGCTCGGCCATGTTGGCCATGGCGTCCGTCTTGCGTTGGCCAGCCTCTTCGATTTCGCCGCGCGACGGGTGCGCCCGATCCTCGAAGTGGTCGGGCCACTCCTCGTCCATCTTCATCAGCCGCTCGAAATCGCTCTCGTTCGAGTGCGCGTCGTCAATGACCAACTCGCGCTCTTCCTCAGTCGGCGCGTCGGGCGCCACGCGATCCTCGGCATCGGGCTCCCCAAGGGACGACTCTCGCTCTTCCGGATCTTCTTGCTCCTGCTGCAATTCGAGAACCGGGTTCTCCTCCATCTCCTGCTCGATCCGCTCCTGGAGCGCGAGGATGGGCAACTGCAGGATCTCCATGGACTGGATCATCCGCGGCGCCAGCACCTGCTTTTGCACCATCCGGAGGTCTTGACCGAGCGATAGACGCATGAGATAGGGATGAGGGGTTCGGGGCTAAGGGGCTAGGGAACGGCTCTCGACTTCCTCGACTCGCTAAAACTCCCGCCGGCCAGTCAGGGCGTCGGCAAGGATCTCCTTGTTGGCAAACTCCAGGACGCTGCCGCTGGTGATCCCGCGGGCAAGCCTGGTGATTCGGATTGGCAGGCCGGCCAGCAAGTTGGAGATGTGCAGCGACGTGCCATCGCCCTCGACCGTCGGATTGGTGGCCATGACCAACTCCTTGAACTGACCTTCGCGCACTCGCCGCACCAGGGCGTCGATGGTCAGTTGCTCGGGGCCGATGCCTTCCAGCGGCGCAATGCGCCCCAGCAGCACATGGTAAAGCCCTCGATAGACCCCCGACTGCTCCAACGCCATCAAATCGCGCGGCTGCTCGACCACGCACAGCAAGTCCGACTGTCGGCTCGCGTCGCGGCAGATCGCGCACAGGTCTCCTTCCGCCAAATTATAGCACTTGCTGCAATACTGCACGTTTTCCTTGACTTTGCGAATCGCATCGGCCAGACCGAGCGCCTCGTTGCGATGGATTCGCAAGATGTGATAGGCCAGCCGCTCGGCCGACTTCTTGCCAATGCCGGGCAATTTCGCAAACTCATCGATCAATCGGACGACGGATTCTGTCAGCTCGGACATTCCAAACGCCTGGGCTACGAAAACGTTCTAACAGGAGGGAACCGAGAAAACGGAGAAGAACGAAGACTGTCGGTCTCTGTCTCCTCTGTTTCTGCCTGTTCAAGAACTCGTTCCTGGATGAAGGCGATCTAGGCCGGACCTTTCGTCTCGTCTTTCTCAAGCTCCCCGCCAGCAAACTTTGCCAGGGCGTCCTGGAATGCGCCGGGCAAGGGCAGACCGCCGGTCAGGTCCCGCAATGTCTCGGCGTGCAACTGCTTGCCCTTGGTGATGGCCTGGTTCACCGCCGCAACGACCAGGTCCTCGATCAGCTCACGATCGTTGTCAGCGGAGAGCTGCGGATCGATGCGGCAACGGAGGACCTCCATCAGGCCGTTGACCTCGATTTCGACCATGCCGCCGCCGGCCGTTCCGGTGACACGCTGTTTTCTCATTTCCTCGGTGATCTGGCCCATCTGGCCGCCGAGTTGTTGCGCCTGCTTCAGCAGGGCGCCAAAATTGGCGATGCCTTTGAACACGACTCTCGATTCCTTACGGGTTTGCCGACGGTCCTTCCACACGCACCGGTTGAGCGCCGAACAGCTCGGTGGCCTGACGCACCAGCGGATGCTCTGCTGCCTCGGCCAATCGCTGGTGGGCCGACACGGCACGCCGAGGCGCCTCGGCCTGGGTTTGGCTTTCCTCCGACAGGGCAAACGTCACCCGAACCGGCTGTCCTGTGACCTCGGCCAGTGCCTGCTCGAATCGGGCAACCTGCTCCGGTCGTTCGCAGACGCTCTTGCTGACAGCATAGCCGGGCTTGAACCGAATGACCAGACGATTTGGCGCGCCAATTGCCACCGAATCAAACTGCCGCGCCTGATCCACGACCATGCCCGACAACCGCTTGAGCGCCCCGGTCCAGACGGCGACCGCATTCTCCGCCGAAAGCTCCAGCCGGGCAACCGGTTGCGAGTCGGCCGACGGCGTCGGCGCAGCCTGGGGGCCCTGAACGGATTGCGGCACCACATCCGGCTCAGACTTTTTTTCCCCAGCCATCGGCGGCTGCGAAACGGCCGGTCGCGCGGCCGAGGCCGTCGCGCCTGCGGGAGCCGGCGTCCCGGACCGCAATTGCCCGATCACGTCGGCCAGCTCGTCGAGGTCTTCCAGATGGCTGATTCGGACCAGGGCCAGTTCGGCAAGAATGCGGCCCTGGGTGCTGTAGCGCATTCTCGATAGCGTCTGGTCGAGGATTTGCATCACGGCCAGCAGCGTGTTCAGGCCAAGTTGCTTGCCGGCCTCCAGGACGGCGCTCGCCCCGGAAGGGGACGTGTAAAGGAATGTCTCGGCCGAACAGCCGACGGCGGCCACCATGCAGTCGCGGAGGACGCCGAAAAGCTGTTCGATCAACTGGCCCGCGTCGACGCCAGCGTTCATGGCCGCATCCAGGTCGGCCAGCGCGCCGGCCGGGTTGCGCGCGACGAGATGCCCTAAGAGCGAACCGAGCCGCTCGTCGCCAGCCGTGCCGAGCATGCCATGCACGTCGGCCACGGTAATCCGCCCAGACGAAAACGCCAGCAACTGCTCCAAAAGCGACTGGCTGTCGCGCATCGAGCCGGCAGCTCGGCGCGCCAGGACCTCCAACGCCTCGGGATCGGCCTCGACTCGCTCGGCGTCAACAATTTGCTGCAATCGCTCGTGAATCGAACGGGTCAGAATGCCCGCAAAATCGAACCGCTGACACCGCGACAAGATCGTAATTGGGATCTTCGTCGCTTCGGTGGTGCAAAAGATGAACTTCACATGCTCGGGCGGCTCTTCCAGCGTCTTCAGCAAGGCGTTGAAGGCCTCGCGCGTGAGCATGTGGACTTCGTCGATGATGTAAATCTTGTAGCGCGACCGGCTTGGCCGCACGCCGGCGTTCTGACGCAGTTGGCGGATCTCGTCGATCCCGCGATTGCTGGCGCCGTCGATCTCCAGAACGTCCACGTCCTCGCCCGTGCTGATGCTGCGACAGATGTCGCACTCGTTGCAGGGGACCGTCGCGGGGCCATGCTCGCAGTTCAACGCCTTGGCAAAGATTCGAGCCGCCGAGGTCTTGCCGACGCCGCGGGCGCCGGTGAACAGATAAGCGTGGCCAACTCGCTGCGTCGCAATGGCATTGCTCAACGCCTGGGCGACGTGCTCTTGGCCAATCAGTTCGACGAAGGTCTGGGGCCGGTAGCGCCGCGCAACGACCACGTACCGTTGTGGATCGGCGGCCGACTGGGGTTCGTCAGACTTGGAAGTTTCAAGAGACATAAGGGATTAGGGATCGAGGGCTAGAACGCCGGACTGCTTCCGGCGAGCCTAATCCCCAGTCCCTAATCCCTCATTTCTCTCGCGGCGTCCGATGAGAGGTCCCACACACCTGGAGGTAACCACTTATGGCTGCTGACTTTCGTCCCTGACCAGGTTCGCAGGCCCCCATTGCGGGGACCCCTCATCGGAAGCCGCGGCGTTCAGCCGTCTATTCTTTGTACGCGATGGCCGGCTGAACGTCAAAGGGGGCGCAGTCATGGATTGGGGCAATCGATCCGCGGACCGCATCGCGTTGACTGTCGAGCGGCCGAAAGAACGTCGCTATCCTCGCGATCGCCGGGCCGCCAACCACCAAGCACCCAAAACTGCCCATTTTGTCCGAGCAGCCTATTTTCCAACCAAGCCGGTTGCCCAGCAAAGCCAAGCCACCGGCGCGGAAAGAAGCAGGGAATCGAGGATGTCGAGAACGCCGCCGAAGCCGGGCATCCACGTGCTCGAGTCTTTGACACCCGTGTCGCGTTTCAAGAGCGACTCGGCCAGGTCGCCCATCATGCCGGCGCCGCCGACAAGCAGTCCGTAGAACAGCCAGCCGTGCCAGGGCGTCGAGCCGTCGGCAAGCCAGCCGAGCACGACCCACGAGCCGAGGCAAGAGAAGAGGAACGCGCCCAGCGCGCCCTCGATCGTTTTCCCGGGGCTAATGAGCGGGGCCATCTTGTGGCGACCAAACAGGCGGCCCACCGTGTAGGCGCCTGTGTCGCCCATCTTCACGACGACAATCCAGGAGACCATCGCGGCCATGCCATGCAGAAGCCGCAGCCAAATGGCAAACCGGAGCATCAGTCCCACGTAGACAATCGCAAACGCGCCGCCGGCCAAATTGGCCAACGCACTGCCCGGCTTGCGGTAGCGGTACATCTCGGAAAAGAACAGGGCGAAGACGGCCGTGGCGATGGCGGCGCCGTCCAGAGCGGCCGCCGTTTGCTTCGGCAAGCTCATCAGCCGTTCGAGCGACGACGCCCAGCCGGAAAGAACGATCAGCAGGTTGGCCGAACAGATCACCCACGGCATGGGCCGCATGCCGAGCGCGCCCAGCAGTCGCAGCGTTTCGCCGGTGGCCAAGATGGCCGCGATCAGTGCAATGGGCAGCAGCCAAAGCCCCGGTTCGCGGGCCTGCGCGTCGAGCCAGCAGAGGCCCGCCAGCGATGCGACAATCAACGTTCCGAGCAGCAGTCGCCAGCGAAGCATCGTGGTTGTTTCCCGGTGAACAAGCAAGGGCCAGGACGGCTCGGCCGCCGTGCCGACGGCTGCTGAACAAAACACGTTCGCGGCCCCTACACGGCTGCCGGCTCCGCGCGCCTCGAACAACTGGCGACCAGCGACCACACCAACTCGGCAACGTCTTGGGCGGCAAACGGTCGCGCCATGTCGCGCATCGCGGCCGACATTTCACGCCGCAACCGGCTGTTAGCCAGCACGAAACAAAGCACGTCGGCTACGTGGTCGTCGAGATGGCCTGGCATCTGACGCTCGTCGATTGTAACGCAGCCGCCGCGAGCGGCAAAGGCCCGGGCGTTCTGCACTTGGTAATCGTCGGCGGATTGGCAATGGGGCAACAACAGGGCCGGCACACCCATGACGGCCAGTTCGGCCAACGTGGTTCCGCCGGGCCGGCAAATGGCCAGCTCGGTCGCGGCCAGCACGTGGGGCATGTCCGTCAAGAACGGCTCGACTTGGGCCTGGAGCCCCAGCTTGCCATAGAGCGACCGCGTCGCCTCAAGGCCCGCTTCCCCCGACTGGTGCACAATGCGCCATCCTTGCAACAGTTGACGCACTTTGTAGAGCGCCGGCGGGACTCTCTCGTTCAGCGGGCTCGCGCCGCCGCTGCCGCCTAGGATCAGAAGCGTCGGCAACGACCGCTCATCGCTCGTGCGGGCAGGCGTCTCGCGGAACGCGCGGCCGACGGGGTTGCCCGTCATGCGCACGGGACAACGGCAACGGAGCTCGGCCGCCGTCTCGTCGAACGCCGTGCAGATGAGCGACGCCCGGGACGCGAGGCGACGCGTTGCCTTGCCGGGCGCGACGTTTTGCTCGAGCAGCACCAAGGGCAGCCGTCGCCTTGCGGCGGCGCGTCCGACCGGCACGCTGGCGTGCCCACCGAGTCCGACGACCGCCGCGACATGCTCCTCTCGCACAAACCATTGCGCGGCCATGTATCCGGCCAGATTCTCCAAAACGAAGGCGACGGCCTCGGCAGGTCGCTCGGGCGACGGTCGCGACGGCAGCGCGTAGTAGCCGAAGCCAGCCTCGGCCACGGCTTGCCGTTCGAGCGGTTTTCCATCTCCGCAGAACGTGATTCGGACATGCGGCGCCATCGCGGCGACTTCTTGCGCCACGGCCAGCCCAGGAAAAAGGTGGCCGGCCGCGCCGCCGCCTGCAAAGACAATGTGCGTCGAGTTATTCACCATGGTTGAGTCCCCTTGCCCAGGCGTGCCAGTCCCCTGCACGCACAACTTGTGGTCTGTTTGGTACGAACCGTCTGCCCGATGTGTTCGTGGAGAGCTGCCCGGGTGGCGTGGGAGCCTGGCAACCAAGACCGCGAAGCACGTTTCGGCCGGAACGAGCCAACGGCTCGCTAGGCATCGATCATCCGGGGTGCTTCGTTATCGATATCCCTGAGCTGCCGGGACGGCGCGGTTCGCGCCGCCCCGGCGCTCAGCATTTGGACTCCACCGCGAAGCGTCCGTCGACGCGGCTGACCCAGTAGCCGCATTGCCGGCGGTTTGTTGCTCCTTACCCAAGGAGGGAGGGTAGCGCCGGATTCCCGCAAACCCGGCACAAACGACGGAGTCCACACATTGGTTCTGACATTCTCGCTTCGGTTCTCATTCCTATCCGGAACAAAAAACCACTCCTCGATTCACTGCAGTCAATTCGTAATCCAGCGTCCCCGGTATAACCAGTTTCGCGCGATTTCACGGTCGTCGGGCCCCTGTCGCCGCGTTTGGCTTCCGGCGATCAAGACGCAATCGCCTGGACGAGCGGCGCCGAGCGCCCGATGGATGGCCGCCTTGCGATCCCCAGTTCCCTCGGAGACGCTGATCACTCGGCCCACGGTGACGTCTTGCAATGTTTTCAACACGCGAGCCAAGCCGCGCGGCGTTCTCGCACGGTCAACAAACACGCCGAACGGTTGCCCACACTCGATTCGTTCCAGTTGCCCCGGCACTTGGCCGGCATATTCCAGCCCGCGAACAACGGTCGTCAACTCGATGCCCAGGCCCAAACCCACCGCCGCCGCGACCAGGCAGTTGGCAATGTGCTGCCTTCCGATCATGGGCGTTCGCACGGGCACGGACTGGCTGCCGGCCGTGAGCAAGAAGGTTTGCTCGCTCATGCACTGTTCCAACGGCGTCGCCGTGATTTCGGCCGGCGACCGAATGCCAACGGTCAGCACGGGACACGCCAGCCGGCGAACGTATTCCGCCGAGCCAACGTCGTCCGCGTTGAGCACCGCGAAGCCTTCCGGTCCAAGCTGACCGAACAGTTGCTTGTGCCCCGGACGTTGTCGGCGAGGCATCCTCGCCGCGCACACGGCGTCGAACTCGACGCCCGCAACACGCGACTGCTCCAAGGCGCTGTCAGAGAGTTCCATGACCGCGTGGGAGCATTCATTGCGAACCATTCGGGCCAGGAGCGGCGCAAGCCGGTCTGGCGGCGGTGTGGTCCACGGCCCTCGCTCGATGTTTCGCCCATCGAGATAGCCAAGTTCACCTAGGATGCCGGCGCGATAATCCGCAGCGTGCAGCACGCCGGCAATCAGGCAACTCGTGGCCGTGCGGCCAGAGGACCCGGCCACACCGATTGTTTTCAGCCGGCGGCTTGGCCGACCGGCCAGCGTTTGGCACAGGCGAGCATAGCTCTCCCGGACATTCGGGACCACGCACACGGGCACGACAGCGGAGGCCTCTTCTCTCCAAGTCGTTCCGGCCCCGTCTTCCATCAACACGGCCGCACAACCGCGAGCAACCGCCGTGGCGATCGATTCGCGGCCATCGCGACGCTCGGCGAACGCCGCAAACAACTCACCGTCATGGACTCGCCGCGAGTCGCATGCGCAGCCGCTAATCGCGACATCGTCGGCGCCTTGAATGTCGGCTTCCGGCAACACCTCACGCAGACTCACGAGATGTCCCAAGTCGGGACAAACTTGCATAGCCGAAGGCCTCCATGCCTCAGGGGGGGCGAGTCCCTATCGCGTCTTATCAACGGGCGGATTGTCCGAAAATCGGTCGCCGTGTCAAGTGAGAAAATGCGGCCGTCGAAAATCGAGCGATGCGCAGCGGTCGCCCATGAAAATGCCCAGGCCCCGAACCGCCGTTTGGCTGGAGGTTGTCCGGGAATGCAAGGCCATCCCAGGGCCCGTGCCATGCAGCGTAACCTACGTCACTCCAATGAGATCCGTCGCTGAGATCGGGATGACGGAATGCCTCGCCCGGCGCTTCAAGTCGCACTTTACAGGCCCCATGGCATCGGTTCTTCCGCGCTTGACCGACCACCTGGACGCGACTAAAATGGAGCTTTTCTGGAATCGTTCAAGGCGTAAAAGCGTGGCATCCATCCCTAATATGCACGGTTCGGCCTCTGGCAGCCTGGAAGGCGAATTGGAGTCGCAGCCCCAGGTGGCTGAAACGCGGGTCGACCAGCCGCGGATTGCCCGGGCCGTGCGAGAAATCCTCGCGGCCATCGGCGAGGACCCCGATCGCGAGGGCTTGCGCGAGACGCCCGATCGCGTGGCGCGAATGTACGCGGAGTTGTTTGGCGGGCTGCACCAAGACCCGCGGCGTCACCTTCGGAAGTTCTTCACCGAAACGTGCGACGAAGTCGTGCTGGTGCGCGACATCAGCTTCAACAGCATGTGCGAGCATCACATGCTGCCGTTCATGGGCACGGTCCACGTTGCCTACCTGCCGGGCGACCGGGTGATTGGTTTGAGCAAGTTGGCGCGCGTCGTGGACGAGGTGGCGCGTCGGCCGCAGGTCCAAGAGCGCATGACACAGGAGATTGCGAACCTGCTGGTCGAGGAATTGCGCGCCAAGGGCGTGGCCGTCGTGATCGAGGCGATGCACACGTGCATGACCATTCGCGGCGTTCGCAAGCCGGGCTCGCTTTGCGTCACCTCGGCCATGAAAGGCAGCTTCCGCAACAAGGCCTCGACCCGGGCGGAACTGATGACGTTGATTTACGGAAACCGGCGATAACGCGCTTGGGTCGCGGCCGTTGTCCGGCGTGATGTGTCGGTGCACGAAAGCCACGAGTCCGTGTCGGAACGCCCGTATGAGCCTGCTGGATCAACAGCGACAGCGAATTCAGGACGACCTTCGCGGACTGGTGTCCGGCGAGGTTCGGTGCGACGACGTTTTTCGACGCCTCTTCGCCAGCGACGCCAGCATCTACGAAATTCAGCCGCTCGGGGTGGTGCGACCGCGTTCGACCGCCGATGTCTCGGCCTGCGTGCGCTATGCGGCCGAGCGGCACATTCCCATTCACGCTCGCGGCGCCGGTACGGGCGTGGCCGGTGAATCGCTGGGCGACGGGATCGTGGTCGATTTCTCGGCCCATCTTCACCGCATCATCCGCATCGAGGCCAACCGCGTTCGAGTGCAACCGGGCTTGGTCTACGGGCGGCTCAACGCCGTGCTCCAGCGGACCGGCCGGCTCTTTGGACCCGATCCGGCCGCTTGCGACGTGACGACCGTCGGAAGCATGGTCGCGGTCGATGCGTCCGGCAGTCGCTGGCTGAAACACGGCTCGACCCGGCGCCATGTCGAGAGCCTTCAGTTGGTGTTGGCGGACGGGCAGATTCTTGAACTGGGTCGCGAGCCGCTGGTCGATGGCCGCAGCGTCAGCACCATCCCACGAAAACAAGAAATCATCGACCTGTTGGCCGCCCTGCTGCGTCAACACGCCAACCTGATCCGCCAGCACCGTCTCAAGAGCCCTCAGGATCACTGCGGCTATCACGTGGCCGACGTGCTGGGGGACGACCATCTGGATGTCGCCAAGCTGTTGGTCGGTTCCGAAGGAACCTTGGGACTGATCACCGAAGCGACCATTGCGACGCAAGAACGGCCCAAGTCGCGGGCGGTCGCGTTGCTGCTGCTCGACAGCCTGGAAAAGGCCGCTCGCATCGTGCCGGACATTCTCCTGCATGGCCCGGCCGCGTGCGATCTCATGGACCGTCGGCACTTGGGCCTCTGCCGAGCCGCCGATCCACGGTTCGAGCGATTGATTCCGGCCGAAACAGAGGCCGTGTTGCTGGTCGAGCTCGACGGCGACGACGCGCTGGACGTCCACGGCCGACTCCATCGGCTGATCGAGGAGTTGTGGCAACAGAAACAGGTGATTTTCGGCGCCCGACAAGCGTTTGCCGGTCAGGCCGTCATGCCGAAGCACACCGACTACCCGCTTCACGAGGATGGCGAGGCGGAGCTGTTTTGGCGACTTGTCGAAAAGGTGCAGCCGATGCTGCACCGTGTCGCGGGACCGGGCCGTGCCATTTCGGTCGTCGAGGACATGGCCGTGTCGCCGGCGCTGTTGCCAGACTTCATGGTGCGAGTCCAGAACGTGCTGAAACGCCATGAAGTGACCGCTTCGTTGTTTTGCCATGCGGGGCAAGGACAGATTCACCTTCAGCCGTTCCTGGACCTCGACAACCCGGACGACGTGCGGCGCATGCAGCGGCTGGCCGACGAACTCTACGAGGAAGTGTTCGCCGTCAGCGGCAGCATCAGCAGCGAGCACGCCTGCGGTTTGAGCCGTACGCCGTACGTTCATCGCCAGGTCGGGCCGCTGTTCGACGTGTTTCGAGAAATCAAACGCATCTTCGATCCCGAGAACATCTTCAATCCTGGCAAGCTGCTGGGCGACGATCCGCAACTGATGACTCGGCACTTGCGGCCGGCGATCCAACGCCCCGCAGCGGCGGAAATGGCCAGCGCCGAGGTCGTCGTCGAAGACCGTCCCGCGGCCGTTTCGCGGATCGACGAGGCAGCCAGCCCTGTTGTGGAGAGTTCACTCGAAGCAACCGATGACGCATCGCCCGGCTTGCGGAATCTCGTCGAGCTGCAACTGGACTGGGAGCCGTCGCGCGTCAGCGACGCCGTGGAGGTCTGCAACCGCTGCGGCGAGTGTCGCACGCAAGCCGCCGACACCCGGATGTGCCCCATTTTCCGGTTTTTTCCAGGCGAAGAGGCTTCGCCTCGGGCCAAGGTCAATCTGGTGCGCGGCCTGCTGGCCGGCACGATCGATCTGAGTCTCGTCACCAGCGACGAGTTCGAGGATGTCGCCGAACTGTGTGTTCATTGTCACAGTTGCCGGCTGGAGTGTCCCGCCGGGGTGGATGTCCCGCGACTGATGCGTGAATGCAAGGCAGCCTACATGGCGGCCCACAGCCGGTCGCTGGCCGATTGGGCCGTGACACGGCTTGATCTGCTGGCGTCGCTCGGCGGAGTCATTGCCCCGGCAACGAATTGGGCAACCGAAAATCGGCAGATGCGATGGCTCTTGGAAAAAACCCTGGGAATCGCTCGGGGACGAAAGCTGCCGCGCGTGACGTCGCGGAGCTTTCTGCGCCGCGCGGCTTGGCGTCGTCTGACGCGCCCCGCTCGGCGCGGCGCGCAGAAGGCGCTTTACTTCGTCGACGTGTATGCCAACTACTTCGACCCGCAACTGGCCGAGGCGACCGTCGCCGTCCTGGAGCACAATGGGATCAACGTCTTCGTTCATCCCGACCAGAAACAGGCCGGCATGGCGTCGATCGCCACCGGCGCGCTCGATCACGCCCGGCGGCTGGCCGCTCACAACGTCGCCCTGTTGGCCGAATCGATTCGCCAGGGTTACCACGTCATCACCACCGAGCCGGCCGCGGCCCTGTGTCTTCGGCACGAGTATCCGCAACTGCTGGGCGATGACGACGCCCAGCTCGTGGCGGCCAATAGCAGCGAGGCGTGCAGTTTTCTCTGGCACATGCACACGCTTGGCCAACTCCAGCTCGATCTGCGTCCGCTCAACCTGAGCGTCGGCTACCATATGCCTTGCCATCTGCGGGCGTTGCAGGTCGGGACGCCCGGCGAGAGTCTGTTGGGCCTCATCCCCGGTCTGCGGCTGCAACACATCGAGGCCGGCTGCTCTGGCATGGCCGGCACTTTCGGCATCCAGCAGCGGAATCTGCGCAGCAGCCTGCGAGCGGGCCGCCGGCTCATGGCTCGGCTGCGAGATCCGGATCTTCAGGCCGGCGCAACGGAATGCTCAGCCTGTAAAATGCAGATGGAGCAAGGAACGACGAAGCCGACGTTTCATCCGATTAAGCTGTTGGCCCTATCCTACGGCTTGATGCCCGAAATCGCCCGACTGTTGACGGCGCACTAACTCTCCGCTCGGCAACCACTCACCACCCACTATCCCCTGGCTTATCATGCTCTGGTATCGCGACGGGCTGCGTTTTTCTTGCACTGGCTGCGGCGACTGCTGCAGCGGCGAGCCTGGCTACGTTTGGGTGAACCGAACGGAGATCAAGGCCTTGGCCAACGCCCTGAACCTGGAGGTTGCCGAGTTCGAGCGCCGCCATGTGCGCACAGTCGGGCGTCGCAAGAGCCTGATCGAGCGGCCAAGCGGCGATTGCGTTCTGTTGGACGAGCAGACGCGGCGTTGCCAGGTGTACGAGCATCGGCCACGTCAGTGCCGCACGTGGCCCTTCTGGGCCTCCAATGTCGAATCGCCCGAGGCTTGGGAAGAGACGTGCCGGCGATGCCGCGGCTGCAACCAGGGGCAGTTGGTGCCGCTGGGCTCGATTCTCGCTCAGATGAGGCCCCTGGAAA
Source organism: Thermoguttaceae bacterium (assembly GCA_039698035.1). Classification (GTDB taxonomy): domain Bacteria; phylum Planctomycetota; class Planctomycetia; order Pirellulales; family Thermoguttaceae; genus JAJFUI01. The sequence goes on from JBDKSW010000004.1 coordinate 55,232, forward strand.
CCTAGCCGCCGCGACGCCGCGCAATGCGGCGGCCGTATTCCACGTTGCGATACGTCTGCCGACGTTCTCTTCCACACGCTTTCCGCCGAATACCTGAGGCCGATGCCGGGCCATTTCTTAGCCCGGGCAGGTTGGCGGCTCTTCTCGACTCGCCGCGATGGGTCTCGCGTTGGATTGCCGCCCCGTGTCCGCATCCCTACGATTCCGGTAGAGACCCAAAAGACAGCGCGCTGCCATCGCGGCGCGAAGACGGTTGAGCGGGTCCGTCCTGGAAAACCCGCAGATGGCGCGGTTGTCGAGGAGGTAACGGCCATGGACACAATTGAGTCGAAGGGGAACACCCAATACGGCCAACCGACCGAGTTGGGCGAAGGAAAGCGAACCGAACACCGTGCGTGGAGTCTTCCACGCGAGTTGCCGGAACGTGAACGGCAAGTGTCACTGGAAGTCGTCGGCAGCGGCTCGATGATCGAGGCGGCCGGCGGCTTCGTCGCTATCGTGCTGAGCATCATCAGCATGGCTGGCGTGGCGCCGGCGCACATGATTGCCGTCGCCGGGATCGTTGTTGGTTTGGCCATGTTGGTTGACAGCGGAAGTGTGGCCGGGCGATTCTGGCAGTTGCCCGTCGAGATGAGCACGGGCCGGTGGGCCGCCACGCAGTTGGCGACCGGCATCACGGCCGGCTTCCTCGGCGGCTTGGCTGGAGTCGTTCTGGGGATCGTCGCACTGACCAACATCACGGTCTGGGCGCTGCTGTCCGTGTCGATCCTGGTCTTCGGCGCCGTGCTGCTGATTGCCAGCGACATGACGCTCAGGATGAACTACCTGGAGGCGACCGGCGCCGAAGGCCAAGCGTCGCCGTCCCCAACGGGCCATCACGCCACACTGATCGCCGCGGGCGTTCAGGTGGTCTTGGGAGCGGTGGCGGTCCTGTTCGGAGTCCTTGCACTCGTGGGGATTGCTCCCGTCGCCTTGACCAAAATCGCCATGCTGATCATCGGCATCTCGATGTTCGTCAGCGGAACGGCCATTGCACGCCGGATGATGTGCGTGCTGCGGCGCGGTCAGCCCTCGTGCCAGGCGGAGTAGCAGCGGCTCGATCCCAAGTCGCGAAGGAAGGGGGGCGTCTTCTCACGACCCCCCTTTGACGTAGAATTGGTGCATGAACTGCCGCACGCTGACGGCCTTGCCCGTGTACAACGAAGCCGCGAATGTGGCCGGCGCGGTGGCCGGCGCGCTCACATATTGCAGGGACGTGCTGGTGGTCGACGACGGTTCGACCGACGGCACGTCCGCTCTTTTGGCCGCCCGGGACGACATCGGCTTGGTGCATCACCCCGTGAACCGGGGTTACGGCTCGGCCCTGCGTTCGGCCTTTGGTTTCGCGCTGTCGCAACGGTACGATGTCCTCGTAACGATCGACTGCGACGGTCAACACCAACCGCAGTTGATCCCCAAGTTCGTCGACCGTTGTTGCAAGGGGGATGTGGACATCGTTTCCGGCAGCCGTTACTTGCAACACTTCCCGGGCGACAGCGAACCGCCCGCGGATCGCCATCGGGTCAACAAGGCGATCACCGAGGAGGTCAACCGTCGGCTGGGGCTCCAGTTGACCGATGCGTTTTGCGGCTTCAAGGCTTATCGCGTGCCCGCGTTGGCGCGGCTGAAGCTCGCCGAGAACGGCTATGCCATGCCGTTGGAGCTTTGGGTGCGGGCGGCCCAAACCGGACTGCGAATCGTCGAGCTGCCGGTGCCGCTGATCTACCTCGACGAGAAGCGGTCGTTTGGCGGCGCGCTGGACGACGTCCCGACACGGCTGGCCGTGTATCGGCAAGTGCTGGATCGGGCCGAGGCAACGGAGCCAGCATGAACCGGCCCTGTGACAAGCCATGCCACGTGCGGGCGCCGAAAGGGAATCGCGGTCTTTTGGTCGAGCCGCCGCCGGAGCGCGTTGCCGAGCGAATCGCCGACAACATTCGCCTTCGCGGCCAGCGTGATTATGACTTGCAAGGTCGCCGGCTAGCCGCAATCGCGTCGAGGGCGAGGACCGAGCTGCTCGGCCTGGCCCGTCGTTGGACGGTCGCCTATCGCAACGTTCCCGCGCAAGAGCCGAACGCCGATCGGCCAATCTTTCTTGCCGGGCATCAACCGCAGATGTTTCATCCGGGCGTATGGCTCAAGAACTTCGCGCTCGGTTCGCTGGCCGCAAGGCACGACGCGACGGCCGTCAATCTCATCGTTGATGCCGACGTCATGTCCGACCCGGCGATCACGGTCCCAACCGGCGACGCGGAGAGCCCGGAATTCGGCGAGGTTCCTTTTGACCGATCTGAGCCGAAATGGCCCTACGAGGACCGTCCTATCATTGACCGCAGCCTGCTGGCCTCGTTCGCCGAGCGCGTGAAAAACGCCGTTGGGCCGCTGGTGGCTCGACCGCTTGTGGATCGGTACTGGTCGCTCGTACTCGAGCGGGCGAAGCACTCCGAGAACCTCGGCGCGTGCTTGGCCCAGGCTCGGCATCAACTCGAAGCCACCTTCCTCGGCGGCGCCGAAACGCTCGAAGTGCCGCAGAGCTGGCTCTGCACGGGCGAGTCGTTTCCGTGGTTTGTCGCCCATTTGCTGGCCCAGCTCCCACGGTTCGGCCCGATCTACAACGAGGCGATCCGCGATTACCGCCGGGTGCATCGTCTTCGGAGTCGGTCGCACCCAGCGCCCGAGCTGGTCCAAGACGGCGCATGGCTGGAGACGCCGTTCTGGGTAGGGACGGCCGAATCGCCCCGCCGCCGACGGCTGTTCAGCCGTGCCCTTGGCGACGCCATCGCCCTGACCGACGGCGACGGCTGGGAGACGCAATTGCCGCTGACGGCCGACGGTCACGCCAACCGCGCCGTCGAGCGACTCATCGAACTTGGAAACCGCGGCGTCCGCATTCGTCCTCGAGCGCTCATGACCACGCTGTGGGCGAGGCTCGTCCTTGGCGATCTGTTCATCCACGGCGTCGGCGGGGCCAAATACGACTGGGTGACCGACCGGCTTATCGAGCGGTTCTTCGGGCTGCCGCCGCCCGGCTTCCTTGTCGTGTCGGCCACGTTGCATTTGCCGATTGAGCATGCCGCCGGCACTGTCGCGGAGGTCGCCGCCATCGACGCGGAACTGCGCGACATCACGCATCATCCCGAGCGGCACATCGACGGCCGTGCGCAGTCCGCCGCGGCCGATCTCGCGGCTGCCAAGCGGCGTTGGGTGGCGATGCCTCAAACCAGGGCGAACGCCCGGCAGCGATGCCAGGCGATCCGCGAGGTCAACGCGGCCTTGCAGCCTTGGCTGGCTGACCAACGCCGGCGGCTGAACGACGGCCGTGCCGAGTCGCTGCATCGAACGCAGGCCGAGCGGGTTCTCGACTGGCGCGAGTACGCCTTTTGCCTCTATCCCGAGACGTTCTTGCGGGAATGCTTGTCGGAGCTGCTTGGGCAATTATAGTTCCGCTCGCAGCGTGACCAGCCCCCAGGCCGGCACGTCGATGGCGCCGTTCAGCGGCTCAAGCGGCTCTTCGGACAAGTCGCTGCGATGGACCGCCTTCGGAGCAGTCGCCCAGGACAGGTTGGCCTTCGCCGCCCGGCCGGCCGCGCCGAACAACCGAACGATGAATGCCTTGCCGTCCGCGCTCGGCTTGATCGACGCCACGATCACATCGGGCGTGTCCACCGCGAGCAGCGACTTGCCGCTCGGCGCTTCGCCACGCGCCGGCAGAGCCACCAAGGGCTGGCTGCGCTCGAGCCCGAACCGCTGAGCCGCGATCGGGTCGTACTTTCCATGCGGTTGCAGGGCGTAGCGGAACACGGTCGGCCCTTCCTGGTCGGCCCGATAGTTCGTGTGCCAGTGGTTGTTCATGACGTACGAATAGACCGTCGGCGAGGGCTTGATGCGCTCGAGCCAAAGCGGCACGTGGTTTCCAGGCTCGCCCGTGTCGGGCGAGATCGCGCCGACCTCGATCAGCGGGGCGTCCAGGTTCGCCATCGTAACGCCATGGTCCTCGTTCGAGACGTCCGTCCACCGGCCCACCGAGAACCAGTTTTTGCACGCGCCGGGCAGTTGGTCGCTTTCCGGCCGGATGACGCCCCAGGGCACATCCATTCGCACCGTGGCCTTGGGCACGTTAAAGGCGAATCCGAAAAACACCGATTCCTTCTGCCGCACCGGCTTCTTGTCGAGCACGTTGACGATGTCCACGCGATCCAAGCCATCGACAACGCGAATCTCGCGCGTCAGCTTGTTGCCGCCCGGCGCATCGGACTCGACCAAGAGCGAAGCGACCAGCGGGCCTCGTTCTTTCACGGTCACCTTGGCTGGCCCCGCCTGTTTGGCGTTTTGCGGCTTGGCGTCGCGAACATAGTAGTAGCGGTTCAGGCCGACACCGGACTTCGTGTCGCACAGCTCGACGCCGTTGGCCGGATTGCGGAGGCTCATGACGGCGCCGGTGCCTGGATCGACGGTGACCGCAACGGCCGGACAGTGCAAGGTCACCTTGTCGGCCGAGGCCCCGTCTGGCAACGATGGCGATGGCTCGTTGTCCATCGAAAACCGCTTGGCCGCCAACCCCGGAACGTCTTGGGCAAGGAACGCCAACTCGCCGGTCGAAAGCCGCTGCGATGGAACCCGCTTGCCGGTTGATGTGTCGGTGACGCGATCGCCGGCGCTGCTCGACGCCTTCGACAGCACCACGAGATCGGTCCGCGGCCAGGAGGACGTGTTGAACACATCGACGGCCGCCGTTGTCTTTTTATCGCCCCGACGTTGCGAAACCGACGCAAGCAGTTGCCGCGACTGGAGTTCGCCATCCAGCGCAAACGCCTGCTTGATCTTCCATTGGTCTTTCACGAACGGCTTGTCTGGCTCGCTGATGCTGTTGAATGCGCCCCAGGTGTGCTCATCGTAGAGTATCACGTTGCGCCATGCCGCGGTGAACTTGTCGGTCGGGTAGTGGGCCGGGTCGAGCATGGCCCAAAGCGTCTCGGCCTGCACAAGCCGCTCGGCCGACGCGCGATTCACGCCCGTTTCGCGGGCCGACGACGCAGCGCCGTCCTCCCAGAACGGGGTCCAATCGCCGCTGAAACTCGGCAGCTTGTCGCCGTATCGCTTCTCGAACGCCTCGAAGGCCTCGGTGGCCGTGGCGATGACCATTTTCACGCGCGTCTGCTTGGCGTTCCAGTTCTTGACCACGTCGGAGAGCGTCGCGTCGGGGCCGCCGTTGTCGCCGCCCACGTTCCAACGGAGCTGCACGATGTCGTAGGGATAGCCGCTCTTTTCCAGATTGGCTACCAGTTCGGCCACACGCGGGTTCAACTGGTATTTCGTATGACCCAGGGCGTAGCCCAAGTAAGGAACCCAGCAAAGCAGTTTCTCGTGGCCATCGGGCCCGACCCAGTAGAACGGCTTGTCCGTCCAGGTGGTCAGCGTTCGGCCGATGCGATCGCAGAAGTTGGGGCCGATCGAAAAGTACCGGACGCCTGCCTGCGCGAGGGCCGGCACGGTGCCCCAGACGTAGCCGGGCACGTCGCTAATCATGGCTGAGCGAACTTTCACGCCGCAACGTTTCGCCAGTCGCTGGCTGCACTCCGACAGCCGCAATAGTTCTTCGGGCCGGCAAAGCCCGGTCAGCTCGTTGCCATAGAGGGCTTGCAACTCGACCTGACCGCCGCGGATGGCATCGATCAGCCGCTGCTGTTTTTCGGCCGGCTGCTCGCTGAGATAGCTATCGACAGCCCAAAGCACTTCGGTGTTCCACTTGAAACGCGACTCGACCGGATAGTCGGCCGTCTTGCGGCACAATTCCAACGCCGCGTCGATGTTGGCGTACTGCTTCTTGATCACGTCCGGCTGCACGTGCGTGTAGCCGATATCGACGTGCGAATGGGGGAGCAAGTAGATCGTCCACTGCCGCTCGGGCTTGGCCGTCGAATCGGCCGCTATCGACCATGCGCATTGCCCCAGCACCGCGGTGACAACGCAAAGACTCCAGGCGATTCGACGCAACATCGGATTCTCCTTGACCAAGAGTGGAGGGGGCGACTGCGAGGCGGGCTCTCTGGGCGGCAATCGAGCCGCCCGACAATCGCGATTGTACCAGAGCGGCATGGCGACTCGCAACGCCCGCCGTACCGTCCACCGCCACGCCGTCATTCGGTCGCGGTCGATCCCAGAGGGCGGCTGCGCACCGGCCGGTTATGCCGAACGTCCCGTCCATGCGAACAGGCCGACCCGATCTCCCCCTGTCCCCGCGCTCTTTCTGACATTTTCGGCACGCTTTGCAACTCGGACCGCTCGATAGACTGATAATGGAGTCACGTTCGCGTTTGAACGCTGCCTGGACCGCAATCGACGGGTGTGGTCGATCGAATGAGAATTCGTAGCAGTCCCGGCCATGCCGTCCGTCCGATGCGCCATACTTGTAACGCGCCGAAATGACGCCAATCCCAGACAAGATAGAATCACCCGAGGCCGACGATGTCCGTTCTTAGCAAGCGATCCGCTCTTCCAGCTTTTCTGGTGGTGGCCCTGCTCGCTTCTCTGCCGGTGACCCTGGCGCTGGCCCACGGCGGTGGCGGTGGCGGCGGTGGTCATGGTGGTGGCGGTCATGGCGGCGGTGGCGGCGGTCATGGTGGCGGTGGCGGCGGACACATGGGCGGGCCCGGCGGGGGCGGACGCATGGGCGGGCCCAGCGGAGGCTACTCCGGCGGCCGCAGTGGCTCTTACAGCGGCAGCGTCGGCAGCCGGTCCTATTCCGGTCCGTCACGATCCGGATCGTCGATTGGCCGCAGTGGGATATCTAGTTACGCGGGCCATTCTGGATATCATCCACAGCCCGGCCCGCATCCGGGTCCGCATCCGGGTCCGCATCCGGGTCCACATCCTGGCCCACATCCTGGCCCACATCCGGGTCCGCGTCCTGGTCCGTATTGGCCTGGCGGTTGGGGCTGGGGCGACTGGTGGCCCTGGTACAGCTTCACTTGGTGGCCCGGCTACTACAATTACTGCTACGGCGTGCCTTACGCCAGCGATGTTTATGCGGTCTATGCCGACAACACGGCCACGCCCTACACAACCTATAAACCGACAGACGACGGCACTTCAGCCGACTCCAATAGCGCGGCGGAGCCGCCCGAGGAAAGCATGGGGCCGTTGGTCCCGGGTCCGAGCATGTCCTCGACGCGAGCGTCGGCCGGCGACGACCCGTTCGATTTCCACACTCGCGCACGGTCGGCATTCAGCCAGGGCGATTATCGCCAGGCGACCTATATGGCGGCTCACGCCGTGGTGGACGAGCCGAAAAATCCCAAGGTGCATTTGCTCTACTCGCTTGGCATGTTCGCCCTTGGCGAGTATCGCGGCGCAGCGATGGAGGCCCACGCGGTCGTTTCACTTGGCCAAACGCCCGATTGGGCGGCAATCTACGCCTTCTACGGCAGCGTCGAGCCTTACACGAACCAGTTGCGGACGTTGGAGAAGTACGTCCGCGACCACCGGAAGTCGCCCGAGGGCCGATTTCTGCTGGGCTATCACTACCTGACGGCCGGGCACCCGGAGGAGGCGAAAGTCGAGTTGCTCGAGGCCCTGAAGCTTGCTCCGCGCGATCGCGTGGCGGCCAAGCTCTTGAAGGAAGCCGGCGGCACGATCCCGCCCGAAATCGCCAAGCAACTGACCGAGCTGCCGGCGCCCGATGCGCCGAAGTCCGTGGTTCCTGAACCTCCGAAACCGCAACTGCCGCCGACGAAATAGGGCAAAACGGCCGCCCGCGCCCCAGGCCGCCGCGCAAGCGGGCAAGGGGAGATGTCACGGCTCACGCCCAGCGGAGCGGATCGCACTCTTCGCGACTCGCCCAGACGTGAACGTCCGGGAACTGGTCGGCCAGAACATCGGCCAGACATTCCAGCGCAAACCGCTCGCTGGCATAGTGCCCCGGCAGCAAGAGGCCAACGCCCGCAGCTTCCGCCTCGAGACACGTATGGAACCGGGCCTCGCCCAAGAGCATCGCATCGCAGCCGTGTTGGCAGGCCGCATCGAGAAACTCGCCGGCCGCGCCGCAAGCAACCGCCACCGTGCGGACGTGCTTCGCCGGCGGGCCGACCATTTGCAGCCGCTCAATTCCTAGGAATCGCTTCGCCCGCTGGGCAAGCTGTTCCAGCGCGATTGGCCCGTCGAGTCGCCCCCATCGGCCCGCGCCTTCAACCGCCTCGGATTGAGTCAGCAGCGGGGCAATCTCGCCAAGCCCAAGACCTTCGGCCAGCCGCTGATTGATTCCCTGGCCGGCCGAATCAAACGCCGTGTGGGCGCTGTAGACCGCGACCCGCGCGCCGATCAAGTCCAACAACAGTCGGCCGGGCGTCGTCTCTTCGGTCAATCGCTTGAGGGCCGAGAACGGAATCGGGTGATGCGTCACGATCAGATCGGCGGCCGCCTCGACCGCTTCTGCCGCGCTGGCCGGCGTGACCGTCAGGCAAGTCATCAGCTTTTTGACCGGCTGATTCCGACGCCCCACCAGCAGGCCGACGTTGTCCCAATCCTCGGCCAAACGGCTGGGAGCAAGCTCTTCGAGAAACGCGGCGATCGTGGAGACGGAAGGCATGGGAACTTAAATTGTGGACGCTGGAGATCAATTGTGTGGCACAATACACATTGCTAAAATCTTCTTGTATCGAGCCGACGCGATTGGAGAACCACGATGACCGGATTGGACTATCCAAGCCCCGAAGTAGTCAAGGTAATCTACGTTCTTCTGCCAGGCTTTGTCGCTGCGTGGATCTTCTATGCCCTCACGGCATATGCTCGATTGTCACCTTTTGAGCGGACCATACAAGCCCTGATTTTCACAGGCATTATACAGGTTCTCGTGCTCTTGATCCGCGAGTTATCGTTCTTCCTCGGCAGAGTTGCCTATTGCTTCGGGGAATGGACCGACAATAGCTCGTTCATAACGTCTATGATCCTGGCGATTCTGTTCGGACTATTCTACTCTGCCGCGGCCAACAACAACTGGATTCACCCGCTGTTGCAGCAATTGCGAGTAACGTACCAGCCATCTTATCCGTCGGAATGGTTCAGCGCGCTGGCTGAAAACCAATTGTATGTCGTCCTCCATCTTTCCGGGAACAGACGGATTCTTGGGTGGCCATGTGAGTGGCCCAACCAGTGTGACTCGGGGCATTTTGTGTTGATGGCCGCCACGTGGCTGTCGGAGAACAACGAACCGACGCCTCTCGAAGACGTCAAGTCAATTCTGATCCCGGCGAAGGACGTGGAAATGGTCGAATTCCTGAAGATGAAGACTGATGAGGATGGAAACGTAACGTCGAGCCATGTATAATCGTTCGTGTGGTCATTCACAAACAAAGCGAGACTTCGACGATGTCATCCCCGGTTCGCCAGTCGCCGAGAGAGACGAGAGTTGTACAGCGCGCTGCGGACGGTTCGGGCCTTGTGACGCGCGGCTATAATGGTCCGCCGCCAGCAAACGTGGCAAAACCCGCGCCCCCACCCCCGCCCCCGAAGAAGACGTAAGGGGCTCCAACGCATTGGGGATATTTATGGGCAGCAAATTTCCGCAGCCACCGCCTGTGATAAAGGCCGTGCCTCCTTCTGACGGTATGGTGCAAGGTGGCCACAAGGGACCGCCAGTAATTCGACAGAAACCGCCACCACCGCCGCCGCCACCCAAGAAGAGCTAGTGCCAGCGGGCGACAGAGAACTCAAACCGCCACTGACCATTGGAACAAAGGTCGAGTTGGCGTTGGATCTGACGGCCCCATCTGAGAACGAGCCAAGACTGGCGTAGTGGAAGTTGAGACTAGCGCCCCATCGACAAGGCGACGTCTTCTAGGCCCAGGCGTTTCATCTTCTTGTAGAGCGTCGTGCGATTGATGCCGAGCGTGTCAGCCGTGGCGCTGCGGCTCCAGTTGTTCGCCTCGAGCACCTCGCGGATGATTTGCCGCTCGGGGCTTTCGAGCGCCTGCTTCAACGACCGGCCAGCGGCCGACTCGGCGACCACTCCGGCGCCGGTGGCCAGCGTCGGGGGCAAGTCCTCGACGGTGATGGCGTCGCCGCGGCCAAGCAGCACGGCCCGCTCCATGACGTTTTCCAGTTCACGGACATTGCCCGGCCAGCGATAGCGTTGCAAGACGTTCATTGCTTCGTCGGTGAAGCGACGGATCGGCTTGCCCGAGTCTTCGCACACTTGCCGGAGGAAGTGCTCGGCCAACAGGGGAATGTCGGCGATCCGTTCCCTGAGCGGCGGCAACTCGATGTTGATGACGTTGATCCGGTAGAACAGGTCCTGGCGGAACTTGTTTTCCGCGACCAGCCGGCCCAAATCATCGTTCGTAGCCAGGATGACCCGGGTGTCGACGTGGAACGTTTTGGTTCCGCCGACCGGCTCGAACTCGAGATCCTGGAGCACGCGGAGCAGCTTGACTTGCATGGCCGTGCTGGCCGTGCTGATTTCATCGAGGAAGATGGTTCCCTGGTCGGCCAGCTTGAACTTGCCGAGCTTTTCGCCGGTGGCGCCGGTGAAAGCGCCGGCCACATGGCCAAAGAGCTCGCTTTCGAGCAGCGTTTCGGGCAGGGCTCCACAAGCGACTTCAACGAACGGCTTGTCGCGCCGCGCGCTGCGGCGATGGATGGCCCGGGCCAGCAGCGACTTGCCGGTGCCACTTTCGCCGGTGATGAGCACGGTGGCCCTGGTGTCGGCGACGGCGTCGATCACGTCGAAAATTTTCAACATGCGGTGGTCGTGGCCCACGATGTTCTCGATGGCGAAGCGAACGTCGAGCTGAGCCTTGAGATTTTTGTTCTCCTCGATCACCTGTTGCTGGTTGATCGCCCGTTGGATGGCGACCAGCAACTCTTCATCGATCAGCGGCTTGGTCAGGAAATCGAAGGCGCCTTGGCGGATGGCCTCGACGGCCGCATCAACCGTGCCGTAGCCGGTAATCATGATGACGGCCGCGCTTGGATGTTTTTCGCGGCAATAGGCGAGCAGATCGAACCCGTCTTGATCGCCCAGCCGAATGTCCACCAGCACCAAGTCGTACGACTTGCGATCGACGGCCGCGCGGCCCTCGGCCAACGTGGCGGCCGTGTCGGCGGCGTAGCCTTGATCGCGGAGCCAATCGGCCATCGAGTTGAGCACTTGGCGGTCGTCGTCGACGAGCAGCAAGGATGCGAGTTGTTTCATGTCTCTACCCTGACCGAGCAATACGGGTTATTCTGAATAGGCCGTCTGTTGCCATCCAGCGTCGTGATGCGTGGCAAAATCTACGCTGTCGCCAAATATCTACGTCACGCGACAGGGGAAGTCAAAATAGGAGGGGGGGATGCGGTCAGAGATGGAAGATTAACGGCTGTCGGTGCGAAGCGGCCGGCCCCGATGCCGTTTGGCAGGCTTCTTTTTTCCCGGCCATTCCTGTTTCTACTTGCCATTCCCCCCTCGTCTTGGCCACAAAATGCTGACTTATCCCGCTGGGTCGGGGGGGTTAGACAGTCGGAGCGGGTTATTCCACCCTGCCCGATGGTAGCTTAGGATTGTGATATACTTCTTTGATCCCAGGGTCCCCCACTCCATACGTCCGGGAGGTGATGATGAGCGTCCGAGTATTGATTTGCGATGACCATGAAGTCATTCGCACTGGCCTAGCAAGCCTTTTCGCCGGAACAGAAATTGAGATCGTCGGCGAAGCGGCCAACGGCAAGGACGCGCTCCGTTTGGCGCAGAGGGACAAGCCAGACATCGTTCTGTTGGACATCCGCATGGCCGATGGCGACGGACTGGCAACGCTCGAGAAGATGCGGTCGAAAGTGCCCGAGTCCAAGGTCGTGATGCTCTCGACCTACGACAACCCGACGTACGTGGCTCGCTCGGTTGCCCTGGGCGCCGCGGATTACATTCTGAAGGGCGCTCCGCGCGAGGCTCTGATCGGCACGATCATGGCCGCGGCGGCCGGCGAATCGCCCAGTCGTTTTGGCGAGCTCAAGAAGGTGGCCGCCGCGATGAAGGTGCGCCAAGTGCTCGACGACGAGGACGTTCCGCTCACGCAGCGCGAGACTCAGGTCCTGCGACACGTTGCCCTCGGCCTCAGCAACCGCGAAATTGGCCGCTCGCTGGAAATCAGCGTCGAGACGGTCAAGGAGCACGTGCAGAACATCCTGCGGAAGATCGCCGTCAGCGATCGGACCCAGGCCGCGGTTTGGGCCGTCCGCAAGGGACTCGTGTAGCAAGGTCGATGCCTGGGCATTCGGGATCGGAGAGAGGGCGATTGTCCACTCCCGGTCTCTTTCGCAATCACTTTGCGCGGGGGTGCGCGCGGCGATAGACCTCGCGCAGCGTCGTCGTGCTGACGTGGGTGTAAATCTGCGTGGTCACCAGGCTCTTGTGCCCCAGCAACTCCTGCACGCTACGAATATCGGCCCCACGGTCCAGCAAGTGCGTGGCGAAGCTGTGCCGCAACGAGTGCGGGCTGGTTCGGCGGTCCAGGCCCGCGAGCTTCAGGTATTTTTCTAGCATCCGGGCGACGCTGCGAGTCGTCAGCCGCCGGCCGAAGCGGTTGACGAACACCGGCGCGGCGGGCCCCGCCTTGATGCGAGGGTGGAGCGTGCGGACGCGCAGCCAGCGGTGCAGAGCCTTGGTGGCATAGGAACCGACCGGCGCCAATCGCTCGCGGCGTCCCTTGCCGCGAACTCGAAGCAGACCGGCGTCGAAATCCAAGTCGCCGTCGTCGAGGCCGACCAGCTCGCTGACACGCAATCCGGCCGAGTACATCGTTTCGAGAATCGCCCGATCGCGGAGTCCCATCGAGTCGCCCGACGTGGGCGCGCCGAACAGTCGGCCGAGGTCCTCGGTCGAGAGGAAGTGCGGCAGCGTGCGGCCCTGTCTCGGGTTCCTGAGCGGCTTGGCCGTGTTCGTCTTGGTCCAACCCTCGCGCTGCCCAAAACGGAAGAAGCTGCGAAGCGTGGCCAAGTGTCGGGCGATGGACGCCTTCGCGTAACCCGACTCGTGCAGCGCGGCGACGTATCCTCGGAGGTCCAGGATCGTGATTTCGCCAGGCGGCGGAAGGCGATCGCCGCGCGTTTGACGCAAATAGTCGGCCAGCGCCTCCAGATCCTCCCGATAACTTTTGACCGTGTACGGCGAGGCGTTGCGCTCGACGGCCAGATACTGCAAGAACCGAGCGACAGCGGTTTGCATGGGGGCTTCCAGCGATCAGCGATCGGTTTCAGCGGTCAGCTTGCGGCCATCCAGCAGTTTCTTCGGCGTGTTTGCTGACAGCCAATAGCTCGTGTCTTGCTGATCGGCGACGGCTGACTGCCGAGAGCCTGTCTCTAGAACTCGTCCGACTCGGTGGTCAGAGGGACGCCGAACCGCGAGGCGGAGACGAACTTGTGGCTGTCCTGACGAATCTTCTGGCTCAGCACGGCGGCGTCGTACCAAGTGAAACTCAATTCTGGGTTCGAGGCAAACCGCCCGAGCGTCCGCAACGTCTCGGCTCGACTGGCGTCGTCGTAGAGAAAGACGTAGCGTTCAGTGCCTTTGACTAGTGCCAGCACGTTGATGTCGTGATCCACGGCGGTATGTCTCCTCGCACGGCCTTCCGGGACGCGGCATCCTGCCGAGTCGTGAGCCGCGACGCGCGCTTGCTATTAATTCGCCCTACAAGTCTGTTATCGGACGGCCGGTCGGTACGGCGTCATTGCCCAGCCGGTTTGTCGGTTCCTGCGGGTTGGGTTCCCGTTGCCGGGACAGCCTCGAACAGCGCCTCGTCGATTCGGCAACGGCTCGTTTATCGGCAAAGTCCGTGTCGTTTCTCCACTCTACACACAGTCGGCCTCGCCGTGACCTAAACGACGACATACTACGCAATCTAGGCAATTCGCGTCGCATACAACCGCTATCGCCGTCCAAGATGTCTTGAAACCGGGGGGGGATGGCATTACCGTGCGGAACAGAGGATTTTGCTGGCCGTCGCAATCTGGCGTATGATTGGCGTCATTCCCCCTTTCGCAACCAAGCCGGTTTTTCTCCGCGATGTCCAACAAGGCCATTGAAAAAACAGCTCTGCCTGTCCGTAATCCCACGCGCTCCGTGAAGGTCGGCTCGGTCGTCCTTGGCGGCGGCCAGCCGATCGTCGTGCAAAGCATGTGCGCCACGAAGACGGCCAACATCGAGGCGACCGTCGCTCAGGTCGAACAGTTGGCCGCGGCCGGGGCGGGCATCGTGCGCATCGCCGTCGACACCCAACGCGACTGCGAGGCCTTGGCGGAGGTCCGGCGTCGAACCAAAGCCAGTCTCTCGGTTGACCTCCAGGAGAACTATCGGTTGGCGGCGGACGTTGCTCCGCTGGTCGACAAGATCCGCTACAATCCGGGCCATCTCTACCATTTCGAGCGCGAGCGACCCTGGCAGGACAAGGTCCGGTTCTTGGTCGATGTGGCCGGAACGCACGATTGCGCCCTGCGAATTGGCGTCAACTGCGGCTCGGTCGATCCGGCAAAAATCGACTCCCCCCGCCCGCTTGCCGGAGAGGGGCCGGAGCCAAGGGCGGCCGGCGTCTCGATCCCAACGAGCGTCAACGATCCGGGCCTTCGCGCCATGCTCGAAAGCGCCCTAGAACACTGCAATCTGCTCGACCGGCTTGGCTTCACCCGTTTCTGTGTGTCGCTCAAGGATTCCGATCCGTTTCGCGTGGTGGAAGTGAACCGGCGATTTGCGGCCGAGCGGCCCGACGTGCCGCTACACCTGGGAGTGACCGAGGCGGGAATGCCGCCGGAAGGAATCGTGAAGACACGAATCGCGTTCGAGCAGCTTCTGTCGCAAGGCATCGGCGACACGATCCGCGTCTCGCTCACCGTGCCTGCCGCGAGGAAACACGAGGAGGTCGAGGCAGGGCGACAGATTCTGGCCGACTTGGCCGCTGGCCGACCGATCGAGGGCACGCCATCCGCGACCGGCCGGCTGAACATCATCAGTTGCCCAAGCTGCGGACGAGTCGAGAACGAGGCATTCGTCGAGCTGGCCGAGGCCGTACGGGAAGCGACACGCTATGCGGCCGCGCATCCGATCACGATTGCCGTGATGGGCTGCCGCGTGAATGGGCCAGGCGAGACCGACCACGCCGACCTGGGACTTTGGTGCGGTCCCGATCGCGTTCATCTGAAGCGCGGCAGCGCGCCCCTCGGCACGTTCGCGTACGACGAAGTCATCGCCCGGCTGAAGACGGAACTCGACGCGATCATCGCGACGAAATAACGCGTCTTTCCGATGACCGGGGCCGGCCGGACGCCATGTCCGCGTTTGCCGCGGTCATGCCCCCCAAGGACACCGCTCAACGGACTCTAGCGGCGCGAATCCAATTTGCGGAGGGCGTAGGCGTAGGCGCCGACGGCGACCGCTTCGCTCGTCCCGAGCCGCGTCAGCCCGACGGCCGTGCGCTGCAGCGGGTCATACTTGATCGTGCGCGTGCTGCCGGGGACGGTGATCGTGCGAGCCTGCCCCTTGAGGAACGCGGCACGCTGGGCCTCGTCGTCGAAGTTGAAGGCCTGGGCGATCAACCGGCGCAGCGGTCCGCTCGGCTTGGCGTAGACATCGTTGAGCGCGTTGACCAACGACGGCAGGAACCAGGGGGCGGCCGCCGCAATGCCGCCGCCAATGACGGCCAGGCCGTCGACAAGCGTCAGCGCCTGAGCAATGGCGTCGCCCGCCACGTCGCCGAGGCACTGGAACGCCTTGGTGGCAGCCTGCTGGTTGCCCGACGCCTTGCCGGCCGCGATGTCGCAAATCACCTTGGGCTCGGGCGCGTCGTCGAACGGAATGCGAGCCACGTCGGCATAGACGCGGCGCACGGCGCGGATGCTGGCGCCCTCTTCGGCGTTCACCACCGGGTTGTGTTTGTTGCGGAGGAGCCAAGCCTCGCCGCCGACCGAGTTGTCGCCGATGAACAGCTCGCCGTCGCGAACGATGCCGCCGCCAAAGCCCGTGCCGAGCGTGACGCCAAAGAGATTCTTGTATCGCTTCGGGCTGCCGGCCTCTTCCAACAAGCGGTTGACGTACGGCAGGAACCCGGCGATGGCCTCGCCGTAGACGAACAGGTCGCCGTCGTTATTGATGTAGACCGGAATGCCGAACTTCTCTTCCAGCATGGGCCCCAGGGCGATGCCGCCGCGGAAGGCCGGCAGATTCGGCAGATCGCCAATGATGCCGGCCGGATAGTCGGCCGGTCCGGGGAACGCGAAACTGATGGCCACCGGGGCCTCCGGGCAACGACCGCGAACCTGCGTGAATCCCTCGGCGATGTTGTCAAGGCATCGGGTCAAATTGTCGGCTTCGGTTGGAATGTAGATCGGATCGAACAGCAACTCGCCCGCCCGAATCGCGGAGAACTTCAAGTTGGTGCCGCCTGCGTCCAGGGTCATCACAATCCGGGAATCGGCGTTGAGTTGCATGACGCGAGTGCTCCTTACTTGCAGTGAAATGTCGGGCCCTGGTTGGCTCTTGATGCCGACATCGCCATCGATCCTGGTTCCACCGCAAGCGCGGCTATTTCAGCCACGCTTGCTGGCCGACTGGCCGCGGAACGGTTCGTTGGCAACGTTGGACGCAGTCGAACGTTGATGCGGCCAAACGGGACAGCCGCCGCATCGTCCCGCATTGTAACGAACCGTCTTCCGAGCGTGAATAGACCGGCCCAGCTCAGCAGGAAAATCGCAAAGCCCTCGCAAGCTGTCACCGCTAATCGGAGCAAACGATCTGCACCGTGCAGCGTAACCTGCGTTGCTTTAACGAGATCCTTCGCTGCATCCAGGATGACCGACGGCCTCCCCAGCGCATTCATGGGCAGCATCGCCGCACCTGACAGGTGCTCCTGGACGCAGCCCACCCCCACTGGCCACACGTTCCGAGACGCTCTATAATGCCGGGTTTCCCCCAAGAGGGCGGGCGATGAAGCGGGTTGCCGACGAGCGGGTGCTGGTCCTGGATTTCGGTTCGCAATACGCGCAACTGATTGCACGGCGGGTGCGCCAGCAACAGGTCTATTGCGAAATCGTTCGCCACAATATCACGGCCGAACGAATCCGTGAACTGGCCCCGATGGGCATCATCCTCTCGGGCGGTCCAGCCAGCGTCTACGACGCCGGCGCTCCGAAGTGCGACCCGGCGATCTTTCAACTCGGCCTGCCCGTGCTGGGAATCTGCTATGGGATGCAATTGGCCTGCCAGGCTCTTGGCGGACAGGTCCAGGGCACGCCAACTCGCGAGTACGGCCGGGCGTCCTGTCGGCTGATCGCGCAAGATCCGCTCTTCGCCGGCGTTTCCGAACAACTCGAAGTCTGGATGAGCCACGGCGACCAGGTGTCGTCGGCCTCGGCCGACTTCCAGCCGCTGGCCACGACGGACACGTGCCCGGTCGCGGCGGTGAAGCATCGGCGGCTGCCGATCTACGGTTTGCAGTTTCATCCGGAAGTGACCCACACGCCCGAGGGCACGACGATCTTGGGCAACTTCCTCAAGACGATTTGCGGTTGCCGAGGATCTTGGCGACTGGGCGACTTCGCCCGCGAAACGGTCGAGGCCATCCGACAGCGCGTCGGCAAGAGCCGCGTGATCTGCGGTCTCAGCGGCGGCGTCGATTCGTCCGTCGTGGCCGCCTTGCTGGCGCAAGCCATCGGGCCGCAGCTTTCGTGCATTCTCGTCGACAACGGCCTGTTGCGGAAAGACGAGGAAGAGTCAGTCATTTCGGAGTTCACCGGCCATTTCAAAACGGACCTGCACGTCGTCAAAGCGGAAGAAAAGTTCTTGGCCGCGTTGGCCGACGTCGTGGATCCTCAGGAAAAACGGCGACAGATTGGCCACGCCTTTATCGAGTGCTTTGCCGACGAAGCGGCCAAGGTCAAGGACGCCCGATTCCTGGCCCAAGGGACGCTTTACCCCGACGTGATCGAGAGCGGCGGCACTCAGGATGGCCCGGCGGCGACGATCAAGCTGCATCACAACGTGGGCGGACTTCCCGAGGACCTGGCCTTCGAGCTCATCGAGCCATTGCGTGATTTGTTCAAGGACGAGGTCCGCACGCTCGGCGCCCAATTGGGGCTAACCGACGACATCGTTTGGCGCCATCCGTTCCCAGGACCTGGTCTGGCGGTCCGCTGCTTGGGCGAGGTCACTAAACAGCGGCTCGACATCCTCCGCGAGGCCGACGCGATCGTCGTGAGCGAGATCAAGCGCGCTGGGCTCTATCGCAAAACCTCGCAGGTGTTCGCCGTACTGCTGCCGGTGCAAACCGTCGGCGTGATGGGCGATGCCCGCACCTACGCCGACGTCGTGGCCGTTCGCTCGATCGACACCGAGGATTTCATGACGGCCGACTGGAGCCACCTGCCGTACGAATTGCTCGCCCGCCTCTCGACGCGCATCATCAATGAAGTGCAGGGCGTGAACCGCGTCGTGTATGACATTAGCAGCAAGCCGCCGGCCACGATCGAGTGGGAGTGATCGACAAGCAACCGGAGGACTGGGGACAAGAGTCGAGAGGAATGCTCATGGCAGACGAAACGCCCAGCGACGTTGCCGCACCGGTCCTTTTCGAGGACGCGCTCGCCCGTTTGGAGGAGATCGTTCGCTCGCTCGAAGAGGGAAACATCGGGCTTAACGAGGCGTTGGCCCGCTACGAGCAGGGCGTCACGCTGCTGCGACAGTCGTACGAATTGCTTCAGCGAGCGGAGCGGCGAATCGAACTGCTGAGCGGCGTCGACGCCCAGGGCAACCCAATCACCCGTCCGCTGGACGACACGGCTACCATCGAACGGCAGGAGCCGGGCAATCGTCGCGGCCGCCGACGTTCGGCCGGTTCGGGGCCGACCGACAAGTGCGAAATGCCCTAGCGGCGTCAGCCCCTTCACATTCCGCCCGGCACGCCTCCGGACTGCCGAAAATCCCCCTTTTCCACGAATGGCCCTTTTGGGACAATAGGGCGTCGTTGTCGAGGGCCCCTGTGATGAAATGCCGGCAAGTCGCCGATTACCTGGTCTATGTCGTTGTGCGGATCATGATCTGCATTGTCCAGGCGCTGCGCATCGAGACGGCCGTCTGGCTCGCTGGATGGTTGGCGTGGCTGTTTTGCGACGTGCTTCGGATTCGGGCCGCCGTCGTCGACGACAATCTTGCCCACGCCTTCCCAGAGATGTCATCCGCCGAACGGCATCGCTTGGCCAGGCGGATGTGGGAACACCTGTTTCTCTTGGTGCTCGAAGTGGCTCACGTGCCGCGGAAGGTGCATCAGACAAATTGGCGCAACTACATCCGGCTCATCAACGACGCTGAGTTGATTCACTGCATGCTCGACGACCGGCCGCTGCTGGTCGTTACGGCCCACCTGGGCAACTTCGAGGTTGGCGGCTATCTGCTCGGCATGTTTGGCTTCCCGACGTACACGGTCGCCCGAACGCTCGACAACCCCTACCTGGACCGCTTCCTCAACCGCTTTCGCGGCGCAACGGGTCAGCACATCATCCCTAAGAACGGCGGCTTCCAGCAGATTCTCGACGTGTTGGCCGACGGCGGCACGATGACCTTCCTGGCCGATCAGTATGCCGGGCCCAAAGGCTGCTGGGTCGAGTTCTTCGGCCGGCCGGCCTCGGCTCACAAAGCGATTGCGTTGTTGTCGCTCGAGAACAACGCTCGCGTGTCGGTCTCGCGAGTGCGTCGCTCGGGACGGCCCATGCGATTCGAGATGCTCAACGAAGTCGTGATTGATCCGCACGGGTCGGAGGCCTCGCTGGCGACAGTCCCAGCCATGACGCAATGGTACACGAGCCAGTTAGAAGACCTGATCCGCGACACGCCCGACCAGTACTGGTGGCTGCACCGGCGCTGGAAGGATACGCGAGAACCGAAGCGCCGGAAAAAGACCGCCTGAGGGCTTGGCCTCTCGCGGGAATCGGCCGGCGTCAATCTTTTCGCCACACGCCGCTCGTGCCCACGTCTTGAAAACCGAGCCGATGAAACGTGGCCAGCGCCAAGGTGTCCGATTCGCTCGTCTGCGTTTCGACCCGCGCGACGCCTTGCCGCAAAAAATGACGGAACGCCTCGGCAAGCAGAAAGGTCGCCACACCACGGCGGCGATACGTCTGATCAACAGATAGCGCAATGAGCCCGACGCCATGCGTGACACAGCTCGTGCCCGTGGCCTCGATGTTGCGAAATGTGGCGGCGGCCAACACGGATCCCCCGCCGCGCGGCAGCAATTCGACGCGCGTCAGATCGAATTCGCCGAGCGTGGACGCCTCCCACCAGGTCTGCGTCGGCGCGTCGGGCGTCACACGGAACGACGTCTGCCGACGCACCAGCATTTGGCGGCGATCGACCGGCGCTTCAAACGTGCCCAGGTCGCGATGCAGCGTTACCCTGCGTTCGATCTCCTGATAGCCCCTCGCGGCCAGCACGCGACGAAAGACCGCATCCGAATCGAGAACGCCGGGAAGCTGGCTGCCGTCGTAAAGGCCCAACCAGAACGGATCGAGCGGTGCGATGCCGCCGCCGTACAACAACTTCGCGCCGCGGCTCCGCAAATATTGCTCGCAATGGTCAAGCAAACCGCTGACCGCCTCTTCCTCGTTGCCGTCGGGCCGCGTGACCACGACGCAAGTCACGCCCACGTCCGAGGCAACCCAATTCTTCTCGGCCGAAGGGCCAAATCCGGCATGCGCGAACCCAACCGGCCGGCCGTCGTCAAACGCCAGCACGAGACCCGCGTAGTCGAAATACAGCTTTGCAAAGACCAGTTGTTCGAGGAGATCGACCGAAACGGGCTGGTTGAAGCCCGGTTGCCCCTGCCGGCTCCGCCAAAGAGCAGCCACCGCCGGCGGATCGGTATTGCGAAACGTGCGGTAGGTCAGCATGCGGACAGATAATGGCAGTACGACACGATGAAAGCTGAGGCATTCTACCCGCTGGGCCCCGCGGCGGCAACGCCGCTCGTCGGCCGTGCAGGGACAACCGCCAACTCATCGGCAGGTGTCACTCGGACGCAGCAAAGAATCTCACGTCACCACGCAAACCCCCAATGATGCCAACGAAATCCTTCGCGGCGGCCAGAACAACCGAGGCCGGCCGCACAACAGGCAACGTCTCAACCGTCCTGGGAGGTTACCATCCTGCTGATCGTCGGCCGTCTGTTGGACAGTCCGGGCATCTGGCCGCTTGGTTTCGGGCCGAGCAACACGAGATGCCTGTCAGGCCACGATCTCTCGCCAAGGTTCCGGCCGACGGATCATCAAGAAAACCATTGCCACACCATGGTCGCAGGGTTGCCAGAAGACCGTCGGCGTCCCGTCACCCTGGGGCGAAACCCGGCCTAGCAGACGGCCGATGCTCGCTCGGGCAACCGCGAACCGGCCTCGGACGCCCGATGTTGCTGCCATTCGGCCAACGTCCGCTCGACCCGCCGATCCAACTCTTCCAGCCGAAGCATGAGGTCGTCGTGCCGGGCCTCCATATCCATCAGCAAATCGAGCTGCGACGATCGGGGATCCGCCATTGTGGGGGCCTCGCAATCAAGAAGACGACCTGGCCAGCGACGTGCCGCGCATCCCGAGATGCTCGAAACGGCAGGTAGGCCGCTCGGTGGCTTGCTAGAGCATCGGCAGCCGACCGAGTCCGATTGAGTCGGCAAGGCGTCTGCCCGAAGAAACCAAGCCGTTGCCGTGCAAGGTGTTGCGCCTAGGAAAGCTGTGCCGGCCATGGCGGGAAATTTAACGTCGGACCAAGGCAATTCCGCCCCGGGCGAGAAAGGCGGATAGGTGTCCTGATTGTGCGATGCACGACCGGCCGATAAGGGGTGGACAGGCTCTGCTCGCCGGTGTAGAGTAAAGGGCTGCGCCTCGGGTCGAGCCGGCAATGCCCCGGGGGCAAGGCAAGTTTGCGGACATCCAACCAGAAGGAGCCGTGAGTGGTTAAGTTGACGTTGCGTGAGCGTGAGTCCATCCAAGAGGCGGTGCGTCGTTTCCGAAAGCTCGTCGAGCGAAGTGGAATCAAGAAGGAAATGCGTCGCCGCGAATATTACGAGAAGCCCAGCGAAATCAAGCGACGTGCCCGGTTGCGTGCCGAGCGCCGTTCGCAGCGTGGCAGCCGACTCATGGGTCGCTCTGGCCTCTAACGCTCCGTGTTGGGCCGTTCGTTTCCTTCTTCGTCGCAGATGAATGCCGGTTCATGCTGCGCGCCGTTGCACCGGGACGATTACCGGCCGAATCGCCATCTTCCGTTCGCAAATCGCGACCCTTAGCGCGAACCGGTCCGCCACTTCTTTAGAATCGCCCACGGGCGTGTGTTGGCCACGTCGGCCTTCGTCAGCCCACCGCGACGCGCCTGCTGGACGCCGTAACGCATGACGTCCAACCCCTCGGGCCGATGCGAATCGGTGCCGATCACGATCGGCACGCCCAGGGCCTTCGCTGCCGCGCAGGCCACGTCGTCCAAATCCAGTCGCGTCGGATGGGCGTTCAGCTCCAGCATCTTGCCATGTTCGTGGGCCGCTCGCATCACGGCTTCGAGGTCGATCTCGTACGCCTTTCGCTGCAAGAGCAACCGACCCGTCGGATGCCCGATCGCCGAAACGTACGGATTCCTGATCGCTTGAATCACTCGCTCGGTGATGAGCTCGCGAGGTTGCTGCTGCCCGTAGTGAAGGCTCGCCACGACCCAGTCGGCATGGGACAGGCAGTCGTCGGGCAGGTCCAGCCCGCCATGCTCCAAAATATCGACCTCAACGCCTTTGAGCACGACAAAGTCTTCGATGCGGCGGTTGAGTTTGTCCACCTCGGCCCACTGTTGCCGCAGCTTCGCGGCGTCCAACCCGTGCGCCATCGACACACGCTTCGAGTGATCGGTGATGGCCAGATACTTCAGCCCGCGGGCACGGGCCGTGTAGGCCATCTCGCCGATCGTAGCCGAGCCGTCGGTCCAGTTGGTGTGCGCGTGCAGGTCGCCGAGAATGTCCTTCAGCTCGACCAGTTCGGGCATGCAACCGGCGTCGGCCCACTCGAACTCCTGACGCGCCTCGCGCAGCTCGGGCGGGAAGCACGGCAAGCCAAGCGTTTCGTAGACCTCCTCTTCGGTGCGACCCGCAATGCGTTGGTCGCCGCGAAAGACGCCGTACTCGTTGATCTTCAGGCCCTGGGCCTTGGCCCGGTTGCGAAGTGCGATGTTATGCTCTTTCGAGCCGGTAAAGTACTGCAGGGCCGCGCCGAACGATTCGGCCGGCACCGCGCGCAGGTCGACTTGCACGCCGGCCGACAGCCGAACGGACATCTTGGTCTCGCCCCGCGCAAGGATCGACGCCACCGAGCCGAACGACGCCAGGCGGTCCATGACCGAGGCCGGCTCGCTGGTCACGACAAGAAAATCCAGATCGCCGACCGTTTCCTTGCCACGGCGATAACTGCCGGCCGCGACAATCCGCTCGACCGCCGGGCAGTCGCGCACGTGCCTCAAAATATCCTGGACATGCTGATCGGCGTCGATCCAAAGCATTCGCTGCTCGGCCTCGGAGGCAATCTCCAGCCCCTGCAGAATGGCGGCTTCCGTTTTCTCGCCGAATCCCTTCAGGCCCTGAACGCGATGTGCCCGACACGCCTCGCGCAGCTCGTCCAGCGTCGTGATGCGCAGCTCGCGATAGAGCTGTGAGGCGCGTTTTGGCCCCAGACCGGGCACACGCAGAATGGCCAGCACGCTCTCGGGGATCTCGGCCAGCAGCTCTTCGAGCATCCGCAACGTGCCCGTCTCGACCAGGCTGACGATCTTATCGGCCAGGTCCTTGCCGACGCCTTCGATGGCGGTCAGCGATCGCCGCGGATCGAGGACGATCTCGGATGCCGACTCTGGCAGGTCGTGGATCGTCCGCGCGGCGTTGCGATACGCCCGAACACGAAATGCGTTCGCGCCCTGAAATTCGAGCAGATCGGCAACCTGCTCAAACACCGCGGCGATCTCGTGGTTGGTCATCAACGGGCCTCTGTTTCAGCGAGCAATCCTCAAAAGCGACGGAAAATGCCGGGCGTGTTTTCGGCCTGCCTCCCGCCCTCAGTCGTGCAACTCCACAATGTCGCCGTCCTGCAACACATGGTCGCCTTTCACCTGGACGCCGTCGTGCACGGCAGAGCCCCAGACGCGGGCGAATTTGAGCGTTTTCAAGAAGTCCTTGTGCACCATGCCGGCCATTTCGAGCAACTGGCCGCCACGCCGCAAGATGAACGGCCTCTCACGATCCGCTTCTTTCGCCGACGGCAGCTTCGAGTACACCCGAATCACGTCGAGCGACCGATAGATTGCCTCTCGCAAGGTCTCAAGCCCCGTGCCGTGTTTGGCCGAAATGACGTACTCGGTGAAATCCAGCGGCAGAAGCTCGTGCAGCAGAGCCAGCCGGTCGGCCGCGCCCGGCGCGTCGATCTTGTTCGGCACGAGGAACGTCTGCGTATACGAAAGGCCAACGTCCTGCTCGTCGAGCGACGATTTGGCCGCCAGCCGCGTCTTCGTCTGCGCCAGCCGCTCGACGACTTCCTGGCACTGCTCGATGCCGCTGTCATTTTCCAAATCGACCATCAACAGAGCGAGCTCGGCCGCACGGATCAGCCCTTGCAGGTGCGGCTCGATGTAGTCCGCCGTGATGGGCGGCGTGTCGATCAACTGGACAAATACGTCCTCCCAAGGCATCATGGCCGGGGCAGGCACAATGGTCGTGAACGGGTAGGGTGCCACCTCGGGCGTCGCCCGCGTCAAGCTCGTCACCAGTTGGCTTTTGCCGGCGTTCGGACCGCCGATGAGGATGGCCGTGCCGGCCCCCTGACGCGGAATCCGCAACCCGTGAGACTTCTTGCCCGAACTCTTTTCGGCGGCCAGCTCTTTCTTCAGCTTGGCGACCTTCGCCTTCAGGTCCGCCTGGAGATGGTCGGTCCCCTTATGCTTGGGGATTTCCTTGAGCATGACCTGAAGACAGGTCAGCTCCTCCTCGGGCGTCGACGCGCGGCGGTACTCTTCTTCCGCCTTGAGATATTGCTGCGTAAGGTTTGCAGGCATTGGTTCACTGCGAAACGTTCCATCAGGCGGCCCAACCGCTCCGTTCTAGTGTAGCAACGGCGGTCAATGCCTAACAGACGTCAGAAGCGATGCGGGGCGTCGCAGTGCGGAGGTCGGCCCGTCGCCCGGCAGCTCTACCGCGCCGGACGCCAGCCGTCGTCTTCGTCGGCCGAGACCGCCGGGACACTCCACGAAGCCGGCTGGACCGGGCTGACCGCCGCGCTGGCAACCCGACGGTTGTTCGGGTCGGGCAGCGTTGGCGCCGGCAGCGAATTCGGCTTCACCTCGCCACTCGGCCGTGGGCCCAACTCGGTTCCGGTCGCAGGCTTGTCGGCCTCGCCTTGGAACGTTCGGGGCGTCGTCGGCGGGGCGGCCTGGGGAGCGGCCTGGGGGGCGGTAGTCGAAGGGATCGGGATCGGCTGGACCATCGGCCCTGCGACGCTTGGCAGCGTCGTGGCCGGCTGGCTCATCACGGGTTGCCCCATCGCCGGCTGACTCGTTGCCGCGTTTGGCACGCCGCACGTCGAGCAACCTGCGCCAACCGGCGCCGGCAATGGCGCGTAGGCCGCCGCGCCGCATCGGCCGCCGCCACACGAAGTGCAACTGGGACAAGCTGCGCCGGCAATCACCGGCATACCATGCGGCAGGGAGCTCGCGTAAGGCATCAACCGGGTCTGATAGGCGCCAAAATTCGGTCGATAGGTCGTCAGCGGGTACACGGCGTTCATCGGCGCATAGCATGTTGCACAACCGCCGCTGCTCGGCGCCGGCCGATACGCGATCGGGCCCATCGGTTGAAAGAGGCTCCGCGAGACCACGCCTGGCATGTACTGGCACGTCTGCGACGCATACGTTCCGCAAGGCGACGGACAGACCGACACGCAAGTTGGCGTGCAGGTTGGAACGCAGACCGGCGTGCAGGTCGAGCAGGTTGGCGCGCACGTCGGGCCCGCCGGCCTGCCCGGCACGTACGGAGGCACGTACGTCGTTTTCGACGGAGGCGCCGCACCAAACATGCAGTCCCAAAGTCGTCCGCCGTGGGTTTCGCCCGTCATGGCGAGCAGTGCTGCCGCCACTCCGCACATTAGCGTCAGACGTTGCATCACTCGGCCGAACATGATGAGACCTCCGAACTCGTGAATAGCGATTTCATTTCATCAAAACGCGCTCGGCACAATGCGTCAAGCATTGATATCTTCCGTCGCGAGGAATACGCCGATTGAGTTCACCGACTTTGCGGCCAATGCGATCTACGATGAGTCTACGGCTTGCGACGCCTGGCGACTCGCGCACCGCCCGCCTTGAAGTAAAGCCTAGTTCACGTTTCGTTCCGAGGCCGAACGCCGACGCTCGAAAACGTCGTACAGATCGAAGAGCATTTCGCGGAGGTCGCCGCCCCGCCGAGCAAGATGCTCGGCCAGCTCTTCTGGCGAGAAGGGACAAGAATCGCCCGTGAGTCGCCGAACGATCTCGACGGCCAATTCGGCCGTCGCCTCGGTGTGGAAAAGCTCCGGCAGGCCGACCGACTCGTGGGCCGTCGCCAGCAGCCCCCAACCATGTCGCCGACAGCGCCGCGACAATCGCCACCGCTCGTAGCGAGCCAACTGCTCGTAGCCGTCGATCGCCAGCAGCGTGAACGGCCGACTCCGATGCGCCCGCTCCAGATCGACGGGCAGCCGTCGTTGGCCGTCGTGCAATTCGACCAAGAGCGGTCGCTGCTTGGCCCGTTCGAGGGCTGGCATCAGCGTGCCGAGCAGCGCCGACTTACCAGTCCCGTGACGTCCGATGATCTGGCCTCGCCAGCCGTTGCATCGCAACCGCTTGACCAACGTGTTGGCGTCTTGCCCCGATGGAAACAGAAACGGGTGAGCCCCGGGGCGAATGTGCCGCGTGCAAAATGGGTTTTCGGACATGCCGAGGACCTGCGCCACAATTCAATCGCCGTGCAACTTGGCCGGCGGAACGTCGCCAAGTCGAAACGCCTTCTCGCTGACGATGTCTTTGCCGCGATGCAGCAGCGCTCGGACCCGAACGCACCACCGCAGCTTCACGATCTGACCGTCGTAGCTCAAAGGGCTGTTGGGCAGCACGGTCGAGAACCGCTGGGGATGCCGCGAATCGAACGGCCCTTGGTCGGCGTGCCGCCGCCAGAACTCGTGGACGGCCATGTCTTCGTCCCCTTTGCCTTCGGTGTGCCAAAGCACCGAGGCCTCGATCGCCTTGACCTGCTCCGCGTCGATCGATTCGATCCAATACTCGCCGGCCAGCGTATCGCCAGGTCGGTGGATGCGACTCTCGCCTTCCAGCAAGATGACCACGGTCGGCTCGTCGCTCATGGTGCGCCTTCTCCGGCCGGGTGAACCATCACGGAAAACGGCCTCCGATAATTGCGCCAGCCAATCGCCTCGCCCTCGACCACCAGCGTCCAAGTGATGTCGTTGTGCGCGGCGGAGAACGAGTGCATCGCGCCCTTGGGCACGCTCATCGCAATTCCCGTCTCAAACGGTTGCCCGCTGACTTCAAAATCGTCTTGGCGGAAAAGCTCGTGACGATAGACCTCGCGTGTTTCGCTTCGGGCGTTCGTCCCCTGACGATACGTCGCCACCTCTTCGCAAACCAACGACACACGCAGCGTTTTCATTCGCAGCCGGCCGGATTGTGAAAGGAACAGTTGATAGGTTCGGCCAGGCCGCAACGGATGATCGGAAATCTCGAGCCGCGTCGGCCCGATGCCAGCGGCCACGAACAGCCGTCGCAGAAAGTGCACGATTGCCCAAAGGCCGGCGGCCAGAAACGGAATGACGAACAGCGTCAGGGGCCAATCGGCGTGGCCAGCCACATGACCGCGGATCGCCACGACCAGCAGCACGCCCACGGCGCCGTTCCACGCCAGACAGAACATCAACATCCCAAACAGGGCCCAACCGGCCGCCCCGGCCATCGGCAGCCGAAACTTGAGCTTCGTGCCGGGGCTGTTCGTCATGTCCGCGCCCTGCGGAACGAACGGATAGCTGGCCGCGCCGTCGGCAGGCTGCAAAAAACGCCGACCGCGCGCCCGACGCGCGATGGCCGCGCGCCGCTCCACCGACTTTCCCAACCGCAGCAAGGCGTAGATCAAACCGCCCGCGCCGATGACGATGAACGAAACGGGCACGGTGAACCAGAGCCAGATCCACCAGCCGTACCCTTGGGTCAGCACGACCAACCGCGTGTCGGCCGGATCGTACCAGCAAGGGTAGACGCACTTGTTCCTGGCCGTGTAGATTTGGAACTTGTCGAGAATCGCCTTGGCGCCGTCTTGGCTGCTCGAGTAGGCCTCGTGAACGTCGTAGTGGCTCTCCGCTTGGACTGGGCCCTTGGCGTCGGCAACCGAATACTCGATCTTCAGCACGGGCCCGTAAAGCGTGCCTTCCTTGTCCGGCTTCTCGATGATCGACTTGTCGAGCACCTTGCAGGTGCTCGGGACGAACTCGTGGTTGACGCGCCACTCGGGCAGCACGAACGTCGAGAACAACCAGGCGAAGCCGCCGACGCCCAGCAACAGGAACGCGGCGAAAAAGGCCGCCTCGCCGACGCCGCCCAACGTGGGCGACCCCGTGCGGCGGTGTCCGCGCTTCTTACCGTAATAGCGGATCAGACGTGCCAAGGTACATCCCCGCGGAATCAGAGGTCAAAGAGATCAGCGTTCGTTCCCGAATCGTCTCTCGATCTCGCGTCCAAAGCCTCTGACCTGCCCCGCTCCCACGACCCACTACCTTGGCTGTCTCGGCATTTCACTGTCAGACGTTTCGGCCGGCTCGCTGCCGCGGAAAAAGCCGATGCCTTCCAACGCCTTGTAGACCTCTTCCAAGGTCTTTTCGCCAAAGTTCGAGATGCTCAGCAGGTCCTCGCGCGTGCAGTGCAACAGGTCGTTCACCGTGAAAATGCCCCGTTCTTCGAGGCAGTTCGTCGTGCGAACACTCAATCCGATCTCCGCCGTGCTCATGTCCAGCTTCAGAGCGAGATCTTTCTCCTTGTTCCCCTTCTTAGGCAACGGGATTCGCGTGCTCATGGGTTCCCTCCCAGTCCAGGCCTGACACCTTACCAACGCATCGGGCGGCGGGAACGCCCCGCACAGCCGGGCCAAATTATACCGATTGCAAGGGATTTGTGGTAGGCAGGGGGGGGTTGGCCAGCAGAAGGGCTGCAACGCGAGGCTTCGATGCACGGGCCCAAGCGTCGCGCCATTCCGAACGCACCGACGAATCTCCGCCCCCTTCGTCCAAGGCCAGACGCCACGGCCAAGCCTCGCTCGAACGCCCGCAACGACCTGGGAATGTCCTCCCAGACCATCCCACTTGTCGGTGCGCAAGGTCGGTCGTAAGCTACTTGAAGGCGTGTGGAACGTCACGCCACGATCGGCAGGCCCCAAGGAGACCCGCAAATGACCGAAACCTACATCGCCGGCATTCGCGATTACCTCGCCAAGCTTCAGGACACGATCGCGAAAATCGACCCGGCTGAAATCGCCGCCGTCGCCGCGGTGCTTCGCAAGGCCTATGACGCCCAAAAGACGATTTTCGTCATGGGCAACGGCGGAAGCGGGGCCACGGCCTCGCACATGCTCTGTGATCTGAACAAAGGCGCCTGCGCTCGAACCGAGAGGAAGTTTCGCATCATCTCGCTCAGCGACAACATGCCGATCATTCTCGCCGTGGGCAACGACATCGGCTTCGAGTCGGTCTTTGTCGAGCAGCTCAAAAGCTACACTCAGCCGGGCGACGTGGTCATCGGCATTTCCGGCAGCGGCAACTCGCCCAACGTCCTGCGCGCCATCGAGTATGCCAAGCAATTGGGCTGCCCGACCATCGGCGTCTGCGGCTTCGACGGCGGCCGGTTGAAGCCGCTCGTCGATCACAGCTTCCACGTGCGTCTGAACGACATGCAGATCGTCGAAGACCTGCACATGGTGCTGGTGCACATCCTGATGCGAATCTTGGAAACCGGCAAGTAGTCGCCAACGCCCCCCGCCGCGCGGCGCTAGCTGGCCAGTTCCTGATAGACCGAGTCCACGACGCCGGCGTCAATCTGTTCGAGATCCGCGCCTGCGCCGGCCAGCAGCGATAGGTCGGCCAACTGCGAAACGCGCCGCGGAATGCCGTGCGCAAGTTCGTGGAGCCGAGCAATCGCGGGCCCGGCAAAGACGGGAGCCGAACAGCCGGCCTGGCTCAACGTCGCGCCGACGAACTCCTCCGTGTCGGCCTTCTGCCACGATTCCAACTGAATCCGAAGATCGGCCAACTCGAACACCGGCGGCCAGAGTCGGGCCATGCCCTCGTTGCGGCCTGCCAGAACAATACTCAGCCGGCTTTCGGGCGAGGCGTCGAACCGGGTCAATCGCGCCACATGTTGCAGGACGTCGCGGTTCGCCTGATCGGCGTCGTCCAAGAGCACGACCGCCGCAAACTGTTGGTAGCGATACTCGATGAGTCGGTCGCCGATCGCCCGCCACAGCCAGCCCGTGGATGCGGACGGCTCGGGCGTCAGCCCCCACTGCTCGGCCAGCGTCCAAAGCATCTCGCAGGGCTCGATCGCCAACAGGCTCAGCTTGGCCAGCGGCCAACCTTGGCGACGCACCTGTCCGGCGAAGACCTCGAGAAGCAGCGACTTGCCGCTGCCCGAAGGACCAATCAACAGCCCAAGCCGCCGCCGTTGCTCGACGAGGAAGCTGAGCCGGGCCAGCGCCTCTTCGTGCGTCGGGCTCGGGTGAAACGACTGCGGATCCAGGCAACCGCGGAACGGCGATTCGCGCAAACCCCAATGTGCTTCGTACATCGATCGGCCTCTCGCGGGGTAGTATTCCCCGCCCATCTGCTCTTTTCGGTACAATCGGCCAGCGGACTTGAACAAGCCCGCCGTCGCAGGCCGCAAAGCCCCCCGCGGTCGCGGACCACACCGTTGACCGTTGTTCACCACCGTGCGTATAATTCGGCCGCTCGGGAAAGGACGGTCCACGGTGAGGATCTCTGCGAAAACCGAATACGCCTGCATTGCGATGCTGGAGTTGGCAACGCACTTCAGGTCCAGGGAGCCGGTCCAAATTCGCAAGATCGCAGAGCGGCACGACGTGCCGGCGCGATTTCTGGTGCAAATTCTCCTGCAACTCAAAGCAGCCGGACTGGTGACCAGCGTCCGCGGAGCCGCTGGCGGCTATCAGCTCGCCACCCCTCCCGAAACGGTTTCACTGGCAACCGTCATGGACGCCATCGACGGCCTTTCGGACGAGGGCGGTCCACACAGCAGCGCCTCGTCCGACTCGCGAGCCGCCAAAGTACTGTTGCAGACCTGGAAACGGGTGGACGACGTCCAACGCAAGATGCTCGACGCCATTACGCTGGCCGACCTACTTGAAATGATGTCGCGCCAGGGCGAGCAGATGTACCATATCTGAGACGTTTCGAGACGGCGTCCGGCTTCTTTCGGGCAAAACACGCGTCGCCACCGGGGGGGTGGCAGACAAATG
This sequence comes from Thermoguttaceae bacterium, assembly GCA_039698035.1. GTDB lineage: Bacteria > Planctomycetota > Planctomycetia > Pirellulales > Thermoguttaceae > JAJFUI01. The sequence goes on from JBDKSW010000004.1 coordinate 86,842, forward strand.
CCGCGAAGCTATTGTCGGGCCCATCGCCGAACGGGTCGAAGAATCTCCCTGGCGCGGCGCACACCCGCAAGGACTCGAACGGAATTCTTCACCACGCTCTAAATGCCACACCAAAAAGACTTTCCGATCAGCGCGTGGCCCGCGTCATTCGGTAACGCCTCAGCCCGCAGATGACACCACCATGGCATATAATGACCACCTATGTGGACCGTAGCCTCACCCAGCTCGCCACGCACGATGCCACCCCAATATATTCGCTATTTTTCCAGCTTCCCCAATTGCGTTTTTTGCATCTCATAAATAGAATAACCATTACGTTGCCACATGGCTTCATGCGCTTATTGGCTTATCGCGTCCTGATGGGGTGCAATTTTTATTGAGGAGAACACCGATGAACAGGATTGTCGGGCTTGCATTTGTTTTAGTTCTCGCCGCGGCTCTCGTTGGGTTGTCTGCGCCGGCTTACGCCAATTCGATTTCGTATACGACGACCACGCCGATCGGTTCCACCTTGACCGATTGGACGAGCAGCCTCTCGTTCACGCAGTTCGATTCAAGCCTTGGAACGTTGACCAAGGTTGAGCTCTATCTGAGCAGTAGCTTCAGCACCGTGCTGACAGTGCACAACTCGGCGTCTTCGGATTCCTACGGGTATGCCAAAACGGAATGCGACGTGACCGTGCGAGATGCCGGCGGGAATCTGACTGGCCCACAACTTATTCTCTATTCGCCGCAGTACGATTACACGCTCGCCGCGGGCGGAAGCGTGACCTCCGGGACGATCACGCAGTCGGGCGTCTCGGACAATCAGTACACGAGCGCGGCCGTGCTCGCCGAGTTCACCGGTTCGGGTGTGATCGTTCTCCCGGCGTCAACACACACCTCGACCCTTCTGCAGAACACGGGCGGGAACACCGACGCTTCGCAAGTGACGCAAGCGGAATTGACGGGCACCGTGACCTACTACTACACGGCCACGCCCGAACCGGCCTCGCTGACTTTGCTGGGCGTTGGCGCCCTCGGCCTGCTCGGTTATTGGTGGCGTCGCCGCTAGACCGATTCTGATCACAAGCAATCCAAGGCCATCGTTCGCGGTGGCCTTTTTGCTGCGCACCCGTCGCTCGCTCGACAACGCCGCATTGACAGTCGGTTAGAAACCGCCCAGAATCAGGCCAAGGCGTCGCTGCTTTCGCTCGCTCGGCAAAGGCCCCTTCTTTCAGGGAGAAATCCGCCATGTCGCGAAGAGTTGTTGGTGCTTTGCTGGTTACGCTATGCTGTCTGAGTTTCACCGGGCGGATGCAGGCCGCGGAGCCCTCGCTCGCAACCGTCTCTGGCACGGGAATGGTCAGCGTCTCGCTGACACCCACATGGCTCCGCACGCAGATTCCACTTCGGGCATATGGCAAGACGCCGCGAATGGCGATCCAGAACCTCGAGACGCGGCGCAAGGCGATTGTCGCGCGACTCAAGGAGCAGATGGCCGATCCTAAGTCGATCGCCTTTGGCACGCCGCGCGTGGGCTTGGCGACGGAAGTCTCGCCGGCGTCCTCCTACCCATCGGCAACGCCAGTGATGGCGCCTGCCCCCAGTCCGGCCGTTTCTCCGGCGATCCCCTCTGCTGCAAAGGGCGAGAAAACCAACACCCCGCCGCTGTTCGCGGCCACTACGACAGTTCGCGCGCAATGGGCCTTGCCGTCAGCCGAAGAGGGGCTCGATCGCATCGCCACGGCCGCGGCAGCCATCCAGGACAAAGTTCGTTTGGCCCACGCGGAAGGCAGCGGGAAAGAAAAGCTCTCGCCCGAGGAGCAGGAGTTCTTGGAGGAAGCTGAAATGGGAATGGCGCCCGCAACGTCCGGCCAGCCAGGCTTCGTCCCGCCGCAAGTCGCCTTTTTGTCGCCAGTCTCAGGTCAACCGGCGTTTGTGTTCGTCGGAGTCCTCTCGGACGCTCAACGCAAGGCCGCGTTGGCCCAGGCGTACGCGAAGGCCAAGAAGGATGCCGCAGAACTAGCTGCAGCGGCCGGAATGCAGCTTGGCCCCATCCAGTCGCTCAACCGGCGTGAGGACTACTCGTTTTCGCAGTACAACAATTCCATGATCGACAACATGGGCGCATCGCTGCTTGCCAACAAAAGTGAGTTCGAGGCGGTTGCGATCCATGCGGACCGACTGGAGATTTCCGTCGATGTCGCCGTGAGCTTTTGCCTTGCGCCAACGAACGTCAAGCCTTAGCCAAGGCGCGAGATCCCCGGGACGGATCGTGTTGAACGACTGCCGCGCAAGACCCACGGTCGTCCGTCAAATCATCGGAATGTCGGCGTCGAACGGCTGGCCTTCGAGCGCTGCCTTGATGATCATTTGCAGCAGCCTCGGATAAGAGATGCCGGCCCGCTCGGCCTGGCGAGCCATGCCGACGCCATCGTCGATGCACGCATTGCAGTTGACTTCGAGCACGCAAGGACGGCCTTCGGCGTTCAAACGGACATCGACGCGGCCATACCCCCACGCGCCCACGGCCCGAAACGCCCGGAGCGACGTCGAAATAATCTCGCGGGCCAGCTCTGGTTCGACGTCGGCGGGGCAAATCACCCGCGTCTTCTTGTACTCCTCGGCCGTCTCGATGTACTTGGCCGCGTAGGACATGATCGGCGGGATGTCGGCCGGCAGTTGCGAGTAGTCGATTTCGGCCAAAGGCATGACTCGCAGCCGCCGCCCTCCGACGATGGCCACGTTGAACTCACGGCCTGGCAAGAACGACTGCACAAGCATCGGCTGTCGAAACTCGCGCAGGATGATTCGCATCCGGTCGCGAAGCGCCTTCTTCGAGTGGATGATCGACGTGCGGTCCAGTCCGATGCCGGCGTGCTCCTGGCTCGGCTGAGCGATCAGCGGGAACTGCCATGCGCGACGGTCCACATCGCTCAGGCGTTCGAGCACCTCAGTGCAAAACGGAATGCGGATGCCGGCCCCTTGCAACAGACTGGCCGACATGTATTTGTAGCGCGTCAAACCGATAGCCAACGCGGGCGAGCCGGTGATCGGGAAGCCCATCATCCGCACCAGCGCCGGCAGCCGCATCTCGTACAGCGCGCCGTGAACCACGTCGTCATACTGGTTGAAAACAACGTCCGGCGCCAAGCGGCGAAGCTTCCGCTGAAAGGCCGACAGGTTGCGGGCCAAAGGGACGACCGTCACCTTGTTGCCGCCCTTTCGCAGCGACCGAGCCATGTGCCGAATCATGGTTCGCAGGTCGTCGGTGCCGCCTCGGTCCTCGGGCCGCTCCGGTCCGCCCTCCCGGTCCCCGTTGTACACCAACGCAACATGGAGGCAACGCTTGGTCCGTTGAACTTGCTGTTCTGCCATCAAGGATGTTTCTCGTCGCTCGGCAAGAAGCCGTGATCCCAAGGAGACCGCTATTCTTTGCCTATTTTGCCTGCGACCGCGCGTAAGTCAACCCCAAGTCCCCTGGCGGTCGGTTGCTTTCGACGCGATCGTCGGTATGGTAGATGCCGTAGTCGTCCTGACAGCACACGAACAACCGTTAAGGCAGAGGAAAACCCATGAACGTGCTTGAAGCAATCCGCACACGTCGGAGTGTCCGGCGGTACGAAGACCGGCCCGTGCCAGAAGACTTGATCGAGACGCTGTTGCGAGCGGCCGCGATTGCCCCAAGCGCCCGAAACCAGCAGCCCTGGCACTTCGTCGTGATCGACGACCGGGCGACCTTGGCCGAGATCGCCAGAATCAACCCGAACGCGCAGATGGCCCGCCGCGCGCCGCTGGGAATACTGATCTGTGCCGACCTCGATCTGGAAACGTCGCCCGGCTATTGGGTGGTGGACTGCGCGGCGGCCGTCGAGAACATTCTGCTGGCAGCGCACGGCCTGGGGCTGGGCGCGGTCTGGACCGGCGTCTATCCGCGGCAGGAGCGTATGGATGGTCTGAAGCGGCTTGTTCAGTTGCCACCGAGCGTCATGGCCCACAGCCTCGTCGTCCTGGGATATCCGGCCGAGCAGCCGCCGGCCGACGACCGCTACCGGCCCGATCGAGTGCATCGGAATGCGTGGTAGATTATTTTCGACATTGGCACGCCGTTAGCATATACTCTTAGGCAGCTGGCCAGCCTGGGGCGAAACAGGGTGGCCACACGACAGAAAGAGGTGTGTGAGCGGGGCCGGTACAGAGGCGGGGCTGGTTTGAAGAAGAGGCCATTTTGTAGCGGAACTGCGAGAAGAGAGTGTGAGAGAGTGAGAGGCCGCGTTAAGTCGTAGGTTATCTTTCCCCCCGAGAGTGGAGAACGAGGCACCCCCGACGGTTCGGAAGCCCCCGCTTCCGATTGACAACAGGCGAGTTGACGGTTGGCAGCCCGAACCAACGTCAACTCGCCTGTTCGATTTTGCTACAGCAAAATTGAACAGCCCGCGCAGAAAAAGACACCCACCAACGAGCGCGGTCGCACAACCAATGCTGCGAATCGCCCACTCCAGCCGGTCTCCTGGGTTCTTTTTTCAATAGCGAAAATTGCCCCAAAGGGTGGGTTGAAGCGGTGCGCAAGTCGGGTAAGATACTATTGCGTTTCTTTTATCTGGGGGGCGGCACCATGGACGACGCGGGGCATCGCCATTGTCCGAATCCGGAGTGTTTGCAACCGATTCGGTTCTGGGCCGTCAGATGCGACGCCTGTGGATGGCGGGAGTGCTACGCCTGCGGGAAGTGGTTCATGCCTGAGTCGGGGAGCTTGGTGTGCCCAGATTGCGCCCCCGCGTTGCAGCGACATTCGGTCGCGAGCGAACCGCACTGCGAGGCGGCCAGAGCCCGCGCGTAGATCGCACCGCTCGAAGGCGTTGCTTTCCCGATCTGCCAACGTTCCGAAAAACGGCCACTCACCCAGCGGCTCTTGAACTGTCGACGTGTCCTTTCGACCGATGCGGCGAAGCCGTGGACAGTCGCCTCGCGGTCACGGACAATGGAACGAGTCGCGGAACGCTCGCCTTCTGCCCGTGACGGCAAGCCTTCCACCAGATTCTTTCCGCCGTTTCGTTATGAGGCAGTTCGTACCTTGCGTCTGAAACTCATCGCCTGCGAAATCTTTTACCGTGAACTGTCTGCGGCCGTCGCGCGATCGATCCATCAGGTCGATATCGAGTTCCTTCCCAAGGGACTGCACGACATCGGACGGGCGGGCATGTCGGCCCGGCTTGCCGAGGCGCTGGCGGCCGTCGATCAGACGAAGTACGACGCGGTCCTGCTCGGCTATGCCCTGTGCAGCAATGGCCTCGTTGGGTTGACGGCCGGAACGATTCCGTTGGTCGTCCCCCGCGCCCACGATTGCATCACGCTCTTCCTCGGCAGCAAGGAGCGCTATCTCGACTACTTTCAGAGCCATCCGGGCGTCTACTTCAAGACCACCGGTTGGATTGAACGCGGCGAAGGGCTGACGCAGTTTCACGAGGACAGCGTGCAAAACACGTTGGGCATGACGCAGTCGTACGAGCAACTCGTAGCCCGATACGGCGAAGACAACGCCCGGTTCCTCCACGACCAGCTCCGCGACATGCTGCACAACTACGGCGGGCTTTGCTTTATCGAGATGGGCATCGAACCGGACGACCGCTTCGAGCGTCAGGCCCGGGAAGAAGCGGCACAGCGGGGCTGGACCTTCGAAAAACTACAAGGCGATATGTCACTCCTCCAACGCCTGGTCGATGGCCCTTGGAAAGACGATTGCTTTCTGGTGGTCCCGCCCGGCGGCGCCATTGCCGCAAGTTTCGACCAGCGAATTGTCAAGCTGGCGTAGCGCCAGGGCCATTGCCCCCAAAATCACTTTCCGAACAAGACTTTTTCGAGGCATTCGTCGTCCCAACCGGCGGCAACGCGTTGGCTTTTGACACCGACTTTCAGCGCCCGGTTGCTTCTCTGCAGGCTTGGGGCCGACGGGCCGGACTACAAGCGCGAGCGTCCGCACCGATCCTTGATCGCGCACGACACTTTGCCGCTCTCCTGGAAAGGTTGCAAAACCTGTTGACCCGGACGGCGTTCGTAGGCGACAATCAACGGCATGGTTAACACAGCCTCCCGCGAAACCATGTCGTCCCGCGAGCGCGTGCTCCGGGCGCTCCATCACGAAGAGCCAGATCGGGTTCCGATCGATCTCGGCGGCAACCAGACCGGCATCCACAAGTTCGCCTACGCCGAACTTCTCAAGCACCTCGGCATCGCCGATGCGCCGGTCATCATGGATGCGGTCCAGCAGCTCGCCCGACCGTGCGAAGCCGTGCTCGAACGGTTCCACGTCGACACGCGGTACATCGCCGCCAACGCGCCGGCCGGGTTCGATGGCTCGATTCGGCAACGGCGGACGGGCGACCGTCTTTGGCACGATCTCCGCGATGAGTTCGGCGTCGTCTGGTCGATGCCGGACGACCGGCCCTACTACATGGACATCTCGCACCATCCGCTGGCCAACGCCACGGTCGAGGACCTCCGGGCGTATCCATGGCCCAAAGGCGACGACCCAAGCCGATTCGCCACGCTGCGGCAGCAAGCGGCACGGCTGCGGCACGACACGCCCTACGCGGTCGTCAGCGGAATTTCGGGCGTCATCTATGAGACGTGCTGGTATCTGCGCGGGCTCGAACGCTGGTTGATGGATCTGGTCACCGAGCCCGATTTCTGCGAGACGCTGCTCGACCAAGTGCTCCGCTTCTGGATGGACTGGTTCCGCGGGTTCCTCGACGAAGTCGGCGACCTGGTCGACGTTATCATGATTGGCGACGATCTGGCCGGGCAGACCGGGCCGCTATTTCGGCCAAACGTGTATCGCCAACTCATCAAACCACGCCAGAAGCGGCTCGTCGAGTTCATCCGCTCGCGAACGTCGGCCGCCGTTTGGTATCACACCTGCGGGTCGTGCAGCGTCTACATTCCGGACCTGCTCGAGATCGGGGTGCAGGCGTTGAACCCCGTGCAACTTAGCGCCAAGGACATGGACCCAGCGAGGCTGAAGGCCCAATTCGGCAATTCGATGACGTTTTGGGGCGGAGCCATCGACAGCCAGCACGTCCTGCCCACCGCGACGCCAGCCGACGTCCGCGAACACGTGCGTCGAAACCTGGAGGCTTGGAAGCCCAAGGGCGGGTACGTCTTCAACAACGTCCACAACATCCAAGCCGGCGTCCCGCCCGAGAACATCGTCGCCCTGTTCGACGCGGCCTACGAGTTCGGCTTCTACCGGTAGAGCGGCATCGCATGGCGCCGCCGGGCAACGGGCGCATGATCCGGGCGACCTGGGCGAAGTCGGCCCGATAGGTTTCCTCATAGGCCACGCGGTAGCGTCGGCCGAACCGCTCTTGCAGATTGATGCAGGTTGCTTTCATGGTTGCCTCGGTTTTTCCATCGTGCTACGATTGGGGCGCAAAGCCTTCCCTGCGACGCGCTCGGCCAGTAGGTCGGGCGTTTCGCGTTTAATGGACCAGCGGGGAGTCGAACCCCGAAAGGGAGAAGATGCAAAGCCTTCCCTGCGACCGCGCTACTGGCCCAAGCCAGCAGCCGGTCTAGACGCCCGCCTTTTCAAACTGGCGCATGGCGCGTTGGGCGGCCCGCTCGCGCTGGGCGACCGAGCGGACCTCGGGCACGTCGGCCGCGTGGCCGGAGGTTAGGCGTCGAAAGAATCGGACCAGGGCTTCTTTCGAGGTGCAGCGCGTGCCGCCCACTTGGAGCGATTCGAGGATCACGCCTCGGCAGCCCGCGGTGGCCCAACGATAGATGCAACTGACGTGCGGCTTCTTGCCAGCCCGTCGCCGCGGAAGATACCGTGCGGCATTAGAGAGAGAAACCAAACATTCCGTGTTAGGGTCGATCATCGTCTACCTTTCGCAATCGTGGAGTTGTGCTTGCCACTATGCGATATGGTAGAAGAGAAGACATGGGACACGAAATCGGGGACACGTGCCCAAGACCGGGGACAACCAGGGACAATCCTATGATTCATCACGGTTCTGTCTTCGCTCGCGCTGAATCGCCTTCTTCACAGCAGATTCGGTAACATTTCCAGGTGCCTTCGGCGCAATCCTTCGGCGTGCGTCGATAGACATGCCATTCCATTTTTTGGCGGTTCTAGCTGGCCCCAGCCCTTCCTGTTTGCATTTTACAAAGAAGGCATTTCTAGGAGCAACCGCTCGGCCAGGCACAATGCAACTTTCGATCACGACAAGTGTGGCATCTTCAAATTTCAGGAAATCATTCTTGCCCGAACCGTATTTGAAGGCCCAGGCGCGCGGCAACTCTTGCTGCATGTTGATGGCCAGCGTCTGCAACATTGTAGCGCTGGCAACAGTCAATCCCTTGGTTTTCACAAGATTAGCTATCGCATATTCACGCGCCGCTCTCATTACAGACGAACGAAACTGAGCCGCATCAAAGTCGCCTTCCTTTCGTAGCTTGTTTCTCGCCCATCTTACTTCCTTTTGCCCTTCGGCGCTCTCCAAATACTTCTTTGCGTTCTCAGTTCCTGCTGTAATACTGGTTTCGAGAACCTCGGACGCAAGTGTTACGTACTGCCCAACTAGGCCGTGCCAGGACGCGCTCTTGAGCGTTCCCAGTTCACAGATTCCGTGATTCGCTGATGCGAGAGAGGGGGCTAACTTGTCGTAGATCAAGCCGTAAACGTCCATAATATTCTGATTAAGCTCCTTCAGCATCTTCACGTCCTGCTCAAATGAAGATGATGTGGAATCCATTGTTTGGAATGCCATGCACGGTATTGCGGCTCCAAGATGTGCATAGAATGTCAGTGCCGCATACTCCCAAGGTGCCGCTTTAAGCGTGTGAAAGAATTCTGTCCCGAACATCGATGACAATACGTCGTGAGTCTCTTGTTCATGAAATAGGCCTGCGATTGCACGTTGGCATTCATCGCGGCCAAGAGTAAGCTGTCCACGTTCAAGCTGTTGCCGAACGACATTAACGTCTACTGGGCGATACCAATTTGCCTTGAAGACCACACCCCACCTAGTTCTTTCCTCGGGCCGGCGGGTCGGCTGTTGTAGCGTAGGTGGTTCCACAACAGCCAACCGCACCGCAGGACGGGGATCAGCCGTCTACCCGTTGTTCGAGGATGTTCAACTACCCGATCTTCCGCATGGCCCGCCTGTAACCATTTATGAGCAATCAGGTTGCGACGGCAAGGGCGGCCAATCCTCTCCGATGGGGTAACCCACCCCGACCGGCCATATATGGCTCTTGACTTTGGCCGTTTTTCCGCCGATACTAGTAGTGGAGGCTCGGCCGGACCGGGAGCCCTCGTGGCCACCGGGATGGATTTTGCCTCCTTTTCTTTTTCTTGTGCCGTTCAAGGCTCTCCCGAACCGTATGGATTTTGCACATACACGATCCCAAATGTTTTTCGGGATCTTCCGTCGCTGGCGAGGCGTTCAGCCTTGTATTCAAGCCGTCGTATCCAACCTGCAAACTGTTCTTCGATCTCTCGGCGAGTTGGCGCATTCATCCCCGAACGTCTCAGCCCCCAGTTGATGCAGTAGATACAAACGTCTGCAACCTGGATTGGGATGCTAAGATACGAGGATGAGAAAAACGGCGAGGGAACAATCCAATCGGCGCGCTGTGTGCCCTTCGTTGTCCGCACGAAGTACCGTTCGAGCTTACGCACAAAACGGTAGTCGTGTTGTTCTTCTACTTGATCCATGACCAACAGCCCTTGCTCCTGGGCTTTGTGTGCAAAGTAGTAGAAGCGTTCCAGCAGGTAAACGTGGTCCTTTCGGAGGTAGTCTTGCGCCGGTCCGCCATCGGGTGCTCTGACGTTCCGAGGAATCGCGGCAGCAAAGATTCTCGCGTCGTGCTCTCGAAGTAATCGAAATATCCCTTGCGCCATCTGGAAACACGCTTGGCCATAGCCGCTGAACTCGGCGTAGGTGGGAGACGCTTTCTGTAGACCTTTGGAAAGAAATGCACGCACATTCCTTTTTCGTTCTTCGTCGGTCTGCAAAGGGTCTCGAAAGGCCCACTTAACACGATCCTTGTCGAGCAGCTTTTCGCCCTTGAACTCCTTTTTGAATTCCGCCAGCCGGACACCGAAGCAACTTTGTTCAAGGTCGGACACAGCACGAATGAATGGCCACACCTTCCGGTCCTGTAGAGCGACACCGCCCCTGACCTCGTAAGGCATGGTCTTGTGGTCATGCCCACTCTCGTCCATAAACAACAGCCAGCTCATGGCATTGCCTCCTTGGCCAGCCCTCAGTAACTTCATCCGATCTTCCGAATGACGTCGGCGGCCAAGATCGGGCCGTAGGTGGTTCGCCGCAACCGGATGGCCAGCTTGGCCCGATCCAACGAACGAGTAGGCCGCCCGTCTTTGCGATAGTAGCCCTTGGCGAACGTCCAATAGGCGGCCGCCAACTCGGCCACCGTAAGATCGGTGCCGCCGCGCTTGGCGCGCAGGCAGCGCCCGGCGGCAAGCCATTCGCCGATCAGGCGGTTGTACTCGGCTTTGCTGGCCGAGGTGTTCCATGCGCCGAGGTAGTGGTCCTTGCCGGAAAGGGTGACCACGGCTTGTCCCGTTGGCTTGTGGCGACGGTAACTCGGAACGCGAAGAGTCTTTGGCATAGCAACCTTCCTTTGCCAGAGTCCGGTAGTCTACCGGGTTCCCGGGAAAGAACAGGCCGCGCTGCCGACCGCCGGCAGGTATCCTCAGTCAAGGATTCGGCGGATGTTGCACTAAGTAGCGGCGGTAGGAGTCGAACCTACGACACGCGGATTATGATTCCGCTGCTCTGACCAACTGAGCTACGCCGCCGAAAATTGAAACTTACCAACAGATCGCAACAAGCAAAGCTATCGCGCCACGTGGGACCGGTCAAGCCCCGTGTGGAACGCAACGGGGCAAACTGCAAATCCGCGAGACACGGCGGCGCCGACCAAAAGGCAACGCGCGCCGAACACCGCCGCGACGCCCCGCACTGGCTACTCGCCCGTGTACGGCAGCAGCGCCATGAACCGAGCGCGCTTGATGGCGCGGGTGACGGCGTGCTGGCTGATGGCCGTGCAGCCACTCTTGCGGCGGCTGATGATCTTGCCTTGCCGATTGGTGAGCTTTCGCAGGAGCTCGACGTCCTTGTAATCGACATACATCGGACGTGGACGCTGACCATCGACGAAGATCGGGTCCTTCTTCTTCACGCGGACCTTGGACTTTGCCCGTCGCTTGCTGACCTTGTTGACTTGGAGTCGCCTTGCCATAACGGTTCCCTGATGAACGAAATCCCATCGGACAGCACGGCGAAAACCGCACTGCATCGCTGTTGGTAATTTGCGGTAAGCCCTTTAGTTTAGCAGGATCGGCCGAACTGGCAAGCCGTGATTCACAATGGCCCATCGCCGGAAGCCCGCCAAACACCCCGCCTACGAGGGGACACCCGGGCGCATTCACGGCTCAAGGGGCGGGAAGCGACGCGAATGCACCCGATGCAACCGGCCTTCTCGGCATCCGCGCAGAAAAAAATGAGGGTACTTGCTCGCCGGCACAAGGACCCTCACTTGAGGCTGCCCGGTTCGCAATCTTAGCGATCACGTCCCGGAGACCCGCAGCCGTTAGAAAGTCTATCGGCGAGCAACCGGCGGGACTTTAGACTGGCCCGCCTCACCGCGGTAGCCTCTTCGGGCCATCCGCCCTCGTGTCACGGCTCAGGATACGGCGTCCCGCGTCCCGGGAACACCGGGCGTCATGATGAACCGCGGGCCGCCTCCCACCTGGCGTCAATCCGCGTCACGCCGGACTGAGGGACGACAGCGGTAGCTCGGCAACGGGCTCGCGCGATTTCTTGCCGAACAAGCTTGCAACCACGACAAAGAACAATGGAATGAAGATCAGATCGATGAACGTGGCCGAGAGCATACCGCCGGTCACGGCCGTTCCGATGGCGTTCATGGCGCCGGCGCCGGCGCCCGTGGCCATGGCCAACGGCAACGTGCCGAAGAAGAAGGCCAGCGAGGTCATCATCACCGGGCGGAATCGAATCTTCACGGCCGCCAGTGTCGCGTCGACCACCCCGCCTCCTTCCCGCATCTGTTCCTTAATGAACTGGATGATCAGGATGGCGTTCTTGGTCGAAAGTCCAAGGGTCGTCAAAAATCCGATTTGGAAATAGACGTCGTTCGACAACCCTCGCAGCGACGTGGCCGCCAGAGCGCCGAACACGCCCAACGGCAACATCAAGAGGTTGACGAACGGAATGGTCCAACTTTCATACAACGCAGCCACGCAAAGGAAGATCACGAGGATGGAAAATGCGTAAAGAATCGGTCCCTGGGCTGTCGCCATCCGTTCCTGGTAGGAAAGCCCCGTCCAGTCGTAACCAAAGCCCTGTGGAAGTTTTCCGACAAGCTCTTCCATGATTTGCATGGCCTCGCCCGAACTCTTGCCTGGCGCCGGTTCGGCCACGATGTTCAACGAGGGAAAACCGTTGTAGCGTTCGAGCCGAGGCGAGTTTTCCGTCCAATAGTCGGCGGCGAATGAAGCGTAAGGGACCATCTTGCCCGCGTCATTGCGAACATAGAGCTTCTTCAGATCCTGGGGCAACATGCGATGGGGCGTGTCGGCCTGGATATACACACGCTTCACACGACCGCCCTGCACAAAGTTGTTCACGTAACCGCTGCCGAACGCGGTCGAAATCGTCGAGTGGATGGCCGTGATGGGAATCTGCTGGGCGCCCGCCTTATCCCAATTCACGTCCACGTGGAATTCCGAAACGTCATCCAGCCCGTTCGGACGGACGTTGACCAGTCGCGGATCTTGCATGGCCATTTGAAGCAATTTGTTGCGAGCGTCCATCAGCGCTTTGTGCCCGAGGCCGCCGCGGTCGATCAATTCAAAGTCCACGCCTCGGACATTGCCCAACTCCACGACCGCCGGAGGCGGCGATACGATGATGATCGCGCTGTTGATCGAGGCGAAGTTCGCCATCGCACGGCCGACGATAGGTTTCGCTTTCAAATCGGCCCGATCACGGAGACTCCAGTCCTTCAGCTTGACGAACACCATCGCATTGTTCTGCGCCCTGCCTGAAAAACCCATGCCATTCACCGACATGCACGATTCCACCGCGTCTTTTTCACATTCCCGGAAGTAGCCGGTGACCTTCGCCACGGTCGCCTTGGTCTGCTCCAGCGTGGTGCCCTTCGGCATGATCACCAAGCACATGAGAATTCCCTGGTCTTCGTCGGGCAGATAGCCGCTGGGCAGCCGCATGAACAACGCGCCCACCACCGCAACCAACAAAACATAGACGACCAGATACCTGAACTTCTTGGCCAAGGAGTGGCTCACCACCCCCAAATACCGGTCGCGAATCCAGAAAAACGTCCGATCGAACCAAAGGAAGAACGGCCGCAACAGAAAGAAGCCTCCCTCGGCCGCCTCGTGTCCCTTGGCAACCGGCTTCAGCAGCGATGCGCAGAGCACGGGCGTCAAAATCAACGCGACCACCACCGACAACAACATGGACGCGATAATGGTGACGGAAAATTGGCGGTAAATAATGCCCGTCGAACCGGGAAAGAACGCCATTGGCCCGAAAACGGCAGAGAGCACCAGACCAATGCCGATCAGGGCGCTCGTGATCTGGTCCATCGATTTCGCCGTGGCCTCGCGCGGCGAAAGCCCCTCCTCGCTCATGATCCGCTCTACGTTTTCCACCACGACGATCGCGTCGTCGACCAACAGGCCGATGGCCAACACCATGGCGAACATGGTCAGCATGTTGATGGAGAAGCCAAACAAGCCCAGCGTGGCGAATGTGCCCAGCAGAACGACCGGCACGGCAATCGTCGGAATCAGCGTCGCGCGGATGTTCCCCATGAACAAGTACATGACGAGGAACACCAACACGATCGCTTCGATCAGGGTCTTCACCACCTCGTGAATGGCGACCTGAATGAACGGCGTGGTGTCGTAGGGATAGACCACCTTCATCCCGTGCGGAAAGTAGCGGCTCATTTCCGCCAGCTTCTTCTTGATGGCGTTCGCGGTCTCCAAGGCGTTGGCGCCCGGCGCCTGCCGAATGGCCATGCCGGCGTTTGGCTTGCCGTTGTAATAAGCCTCGATGTCGTACGATTCCGTCCCCAGTTCGGTTCGTCCCACGTCCCGGATGCGAACGATCGAGCCGTCCGGATTGGTGCGAATCGGAATCGCGGCGAACTCCTCGGGCGTCTTCAACAGGTTCTGCACGACAATGGAAGCGTTCAGCCGTTGCCCTTCGACGGCCGGCAACCCGCCGAACTGCCCCGCCGAGATCTCGACGTTGTAACTTTTCAACGCCTGCGTCACGTCGCTGAACGTCAAATTGTACGAGGTGAGCTTCTCGGGATTCAGCCAGACGCGCATGGCATACTGCGAGCCAAAATTCGTGACCTCGCCAACCCCGGGGATTCGCGCCAGCACTTTCTCCAGGTTCGATTGGGCATAGTCGCGCAGGTCGTTGCCGTCCATGCTGCCGTCTTCCGACACCAATCCGACGATAATCAGATAGTTCCGCGTCGACTTGTTGACCGAAACGCCGGCGCGTTGGACCGTCTCTGGCAGACTCGATTGAGCCAGTTGGAGCTTGTTCTGCACCTTGGCCCAAGCCAGGTCCGGATCGGTCCCCGGCTTGAACGTCAACTCGATGCGCGATGAACCGGACGAATCGCTCGTTCCCGACAGATACAGCAAGTCGTCAAAGCCCGTCATCTTCTGCTCGATGATCTGGGTGACGCTGTTCTCAACCGTCTCGGCGGACGCCCCCGGGTAGTTGGCGTCGATGGAGATCGACGGGGGCGCAATCGGCGGATATTGCGAAATGGGGAGACTGTAAATGGCCAATCCGCCCAACACCATGATGATGATGGCAATGACCCAGGCAAAAACCGGCCGATCGAGGAAGAATCTTGATAGCATCGCAGGTCCCTGTCCGGTGATCGATTACTTCGATGGAGTGTTCGCAGCCGTCGTCGCGCCTTCGCGTTTCGCCGTCGACGCCTTCGCTGATCCAAACGGAACCGCTTGAACAAGCGATCCGGGTCTGGCCTTCTGCATCCCCTCGACGATCACACGGTCGCCCTGCCGAAGACCCGAAGAAACAAGCCATTTGTCGCCAATCGCACGATCGGTCGTGATCGGCTGAGGCTGGGCGATTTCTTGCTTGGCGACTTTGCCATCGCCACCCTCCGCCTTGCCAGCGTTCTTTTCATCTTTTTTCACATCCACCAGCCGAACCACCATGACCGAGGGATTCCCCTTGGAATCGCGGGTCACCGCCTGCTGGGGAACAAGGATCGCCTGCTTCCGAAGACCTTCGTCAATCACCGCCCGGACGAACATGCCGGGCAGCAAAATCGCATCGGGATTGGGAACGACGATCCGCAAAATCACCGAGCCGGTTGTCGGGTCCACCGTCACGTCGCGAAACTTGAGCGACCCCTCTTGCCGATACGCCGTGCCGTCTTCCAAGATAATCTTGACGCGATCGGTCCCGTTCTCCCTGAGACGCCCGTTCGTCAAGCTGCGCTTCAATCGGTTCAACTCCACGGTCGATTGCGGCACGTCGACATAAATCGGATCCATCTGCTGAATCGTCGCCAGCGCCACGGCTTGGTACGCCGTGACAATGGCGCCTTCCGTGACGTTCGATCGGCCGATGCGCCCCGAAATCGGCGCGGTAATCTGGGTGTAATTCAGGTTGATCTTGGCCGTCTCGACGGCCGCTTCTGCCTGCTTGATGGCGGCCTTGGCCACCTGCACCGCCTGTTGGTCGCTTTCGGCCTGCGCCTTGGCGACACGCAGCGCCGAGACGGCCATCTCGTAGGTCGCTTCCGCTTCATCGCGCTGCATGGCCGAGACCGCCTGCGTCTTGACCAAGTTCTCGTAACGCTGAAGATTCGTCTTGGCAAGCTTCAGCGTCGCTTCGTGCCGCTGCAGGCTGGCCACGCTCGCTTGGTGCGTGGCCTGAGCGCGATCCACGCCCTTCTTGGTGGAGGCGAGGTTCGCGATCGCATTGTTGTACGCCGCCTGATAGGGCGCCGGATCGATCTGGTAAAGAACCTGGCCGGCCTTCACGTCCGAACCTTCGGCAAAGAACCGTTTCTGAAGAAGACCGTTGACCTGAGGCCGAATTTCCGCGACAAGGAATCCGGACGTCCGCCCAGGCAATTCCGAGGTCATCACCACGTCTTGAGGCTCGATGGTAACCACGGCCACCTCTGCAACGGGCATCTGCGGAGCCCCTTGCCTTCGATCGCAACCCAGCAGCAATGGCACGCCAAGAAGAGCCAATGCAAAGAACCATTTCCATGAACGCCAATTCATTGATATGCTCCGATACTGGAAGCCGGTTGAACGAATGAACTTGCTTCGCCCGCGTGCCGCGGCCGTCCTGCAACGCGTCAACGCAAGGAATCCTTTTCGACTCTGATCCCGTTGAGGAACGTGTTCATAATCAAGTCGTGAACATTCTCCCGCTGATCCGGCCCTGCGAGTTCGAGGTGCTGCTCCAGGGCGCCGCGAGAGAGGCCCACGTACATGTTCGCGAGCATCAACGGATCGCCCGGGCGAAAGACACGCTCGTCAATTCCTTGCCGAAAGATTTTTGCCAACTGCCGACAAGCAGCCTCGAGCGTGCGCCGTTGCGACGATTGCAGCAGCCCCGCCACCTCGTCCTCAAAGAGCAGCTTGTGGATTTGTGCGTACTTGCCAACATGTTCGAGCAACATGTGAAGGTGCCCGGAAAGCTTCTCCATCGCGGATTGCGCGCTGATCACAATCTCTTGCGTCTGCTCGAAGAGCGGATCAATCAGCCTCGCGTGGACAAACTCGATCAGCTCCCGCTTGCTGGTGAAATAGCGGTAGAGGCTGCCCTTGGCCACCCCAGCCTCCGACGCCACACGCTCCATCGTCAGCCCCTTCACACCGTGTTCGCTGAGCGTGGCAACCGTGGCTTGAAAAATCGCCTCCTTGACGATCCCGTCGAGCGCTAGCTTCCGAATTGCGGTCAGTTTGGGCACAGACACCTCCGTTGCCAATCACACCCCTTATTTTACTGACCCGCCGGTCACGTTGCAATACGTCCTGTGTTACATTGGTGACCTTTCAGTCATTCGCCTATTTTCGGGGGCATCCCGCCATGAGACAGGCAGTCGCAAGGCAAGTGCAATGCCACCCATACCCACAGCACGGCTAGTATCGATACCAGCCCAATTGACGGCCATCTGAAGTCGCCGCTTGGCGCGGGACCAGGACCACCATCAGGACATTCGCCGGCGACCCTGCGGTAGAGCGTCGGAGCCTCGCCCGTCGAGAAGCCGCCACCGCACGGGGGCCATGCGGCTTCGGGTCCGGGCGCCGGCGTCAGGAAAAGAGAGGGGAGCGAGCCGTCAGAAACCGGCTGAAAGCCGGAAAGAAGGAGGCTCGCGCCACAACAGCCGGCCGATCGCCCGAGCAACACGCTGGGCTCTTGGCAGTCGCCCAAGGCGTGTCGCAGAAGGCTCCTGGAACCGGCCCATGCCGGTCAGGCCGTTCGAGTCCCTTGCGGGGCATCAGTAACCGGTGCCCGGGCCGGGGTCCACGTTGCCGACCATGTGCAAGTGATCGTGGTCGATGTAGATCACCTCTTGGGTGTCCTCGTCCGTGGTCGTGTACGGGATCGGCCAACCGACGTTGGTCACTTCGGTGAAGTAGATGATGCACTTGTAGTGAACGTGATGGAGCTGGGCAGGTCCGACCAACGGATAAACGCGTGCCGGATCGACCGTGTCGCTAATCGGCTCCTTGACGATATGCACGTTGGTGCGCTGAACTTCCTGCAACAGGGGCAAGCCGCCTTGAACCGGCCGGGCTCGCTCCAGCGCTCGCATCACTTCGTCGTCCGACGGCGGATCCAACGCCTTCTCGGGCGTGCCCGGCGTAATCGGGCCAAGGACCGGCATGCGATTGTACCGCTTCTGGGTCCAGAAGTAGTCTTCCGGCACCTTCTGGAAGTACGGCGACACGGGAATCGGAACCGCCAGTAGCCCCAGGTTAGGACCGGCCACCGTCGTGCATCCGCTCGCAGAGACCAAACACAATAGACCTAGGACACCTGTTATCGAGAGAGTGGCCTTTTTGGACATCCCTATCTCCTCACCTGCTGGGAATCAAACCCGTGGTTACACTACTTATCGTGTTAAGCTGCGGCGGACTTGCGGCTTTTTTGGATTTTGTCGAAACAACCGGTTTTAACACCCAGCTCCGACAAGAACGAAAAGGCCCCCGACCGAAATGTCTCCGGCCGGGGGCGGGTCACCGATTGATCGACGCTCGCACGATTGGCTACCGATGCCACGGGCTCGATGGCTGGTCTTTGAAGTCCAGGAACCACCAGCCGCCGTCCCATTCCAAGGTCACTTTACGCCAACCCATGGGCACCTGCGGGTAGGGGTAGAATGGACCGATGTACGGCCAAGCCGTCGGCGAATACTGCTTCGGATAGGTCACAGCAGCGTAGTTCGGGTAAGCTGCGTAGCTCGGCCACGCGTAGTTCGGCATGCACGGCTGGTCGTAGCGAGCCGGAGCAACCCCCGCCCGAGCAGTCGCCGGGCTGTAGGTCGGAACCGGAGCCCCGTTGGCGCCGTAAGCGACCGGGCCACGAACGGCCGGCTGCATTGCGGTCCGTGCGGGAGCGACCATACGTCGCGGCAACTCCTGCGGCTCCTCGGCACTCGTTTGCTCGGCATTGGCCTGCGTGTACGAGGTCGGGACTCGCTCGGCTCGGTCCGAATTGCCGCGGAACGCGGCTTCAAGCCGCTTCGCAAGACCGGGGCGTCGCGTCTTGGCCGCATCGCGAGTGGCAACCGGCGCCGATCGCTCGTCCGGGCTGCCAACCACCAAACCGTTGTAGTCAACGCGGCCAACACCGGGCGTTTCCAATGCCAGTCGGGCGGCCGTGTCGGCCTCCGCTTCGCTGGAAACCCGCCCACGCAGAAACGCCGTGCCATTCTGGAACTTCACGCCGATCCTGGCATCGTCGCTCATCTGACCGCTCTGACGCAGATCATTGGCGATCTGCTCGGCAACTTCATGGTCGCCAGCCAAAACCAGCGCGGGCATCACCGCAGTGGCAGCAGCAACCAAGAAACCTGTGAGATAACGTCGCATTTTTTCCCTCCTCTGTGGCTCCAACCCCGGGAATAACTGGCGCCGGGGATGTCAGTGACTCGTCTAACTGGGTCCAGCAACGAAACCGGCCCGATTCGTCAAGCAGGGGAGAGGACCGCCCAAAGCCGCAATATGCAGCGGACGGGAATGGCGGAATTGCCCCCCTGGCAATGCCCGTTTCCAATGATTGCTGCCAATATAGGTTTCGGTTGCCGGTTCTGCCGAGCGAAACCTTTTTTTCGATTTTGCCGACCTAAGCGGTCGTAGCACCGCAATCAGCAACACTCTGGACAGGCTGGCGAAGAAAAATCGGTAACCCGGGCAGCCGAGCGGTCGGTGACAGACGCGAGAGAAGTGGCCGGCGCGCAGCCGAACCGCGTGCAACCGAGCTGAAGACCTCAATGCGAGGGGTAGGAAGTCTGGCTACCAGACCGCCGCCACCTCGGGTTTCACCCGCAAGTCCCAGGTGGCTATCAGGATCATTGCCGCCAGCGATGCTGCGCAGGCAACCCACATCCCAGGACCAACGGTCAACGCAAAACAGGTGGCCACGCCCATGATTGGCAACGCCACGAAAAACAAGCACTGACTGATTACCTGGCAGCCGAAGCCTTCGCTGAGCCGAACCACACAGGCGCTGCAAAGCCCCAGTGCCTGAACGGCAACCAGCAACCAGATCACGGCAACAAAATTGATTCCATTCATTGGCGACGGATTCCTTTCCGATCGCGCATTCTACAGAACGACCGTCGGCCCAAGAATACCGATATGGCCGGTTGCCGCCGTCGGCAGCCAGCCCGATTCACCCGTCCTCACCGTGTGGCCGCTTCTGCAACTCCATCCGGTTCTCGTCGAGGCCCCCCGCGCCCGAAGACGGCGACCAGTCAGACATTAAGTCCTCCCGGCCCTACTCCAACGGCCGTCGCATCGCTCGAATACGGTCGTACTCGTGGTAGTATTTCCCATCGTGGCGAGAATGGCCAACCTGCGTCGAGTAGAAAAGGTAAAGCCACTTCCTTCCTTCAGTTTCGGTGACCAGCGCCTGGGGCACGTGACAAGCGTCCGTATCCGGATCGGGCGCAATAAATGGCAGCCGCTGCCAATGGATGCCATCACTCGACACGGCTTCGCGAAGCTGCCGCCGAGTCCAGCCCGTCATCGCCTTCGGGGCGGCCGGATCAGTCCGATAGCCGGGCGGATCGCCGAATAGATGATACGTGCTTCCGATTTTCACCACTTCCGGATTCGGCCACTCCTCCAGCAGCGGCGCACGCACGTCATGCTGGACGTGGAACCCGGCCGGGTCTGTGAACTCGCCCGATTGCTCCGCATAGCCCAGACAGCAGCCCTTGGCCGGAATCCAGTAATCAAACCAGAGACGCCAGCGACCACCTTCCCATCGCAAACAGGGCCGATGGAAATCGCCGATCCGCTCGGGCTCGGGCTTCGGATTCTTGCGGTCCCCGGCTCGGATCAGAAGCGGCGCAGAGGTCTTCCGCCAGTGAATGCCATCGTCCGACGTCGCGCCCATGATGCACTGAACCATTTGGCCCGGATAGCCGGGCACCATCGGCATGTGTGGGTTGCTCGTGGCGCTATAGGCCATGTAATAGCGACCATCGCGGAGCACGACTGACGGATCGCCGTTATGCCAGCAGTCGTACCAGCGATCGCCGGCCACGACCACCCCCACCCAAAGTCTCGGATTCATCGTGGTGTCCCACCGCCGCTGTCCGGATTGTTCGCCCGCATAGACTTCCCACCGCCGCAGGTCCTTGGAACGTGCCAGGAAAATCGCATCGCACCCCGGCATCTTGGTGTTGCTGTAATCGGCCGCCCAGCCGAAGAACCACATCCGGTAACGCCACTCGCCGCCGACTTCGACGACGCATGGCTGATACATGTTGTTGAAGTTCTTCACCAGCGGCGTCGGGTCCCGTTGCCACTCGGCCGCTTGACCGTGGCTGAGCGCCGAAGCAATCAGGAACATGCCGATCGGAACAATTCGCGTTGACATGGCGACTCCATCTTTGGACTGCGAAGCCAGAGGCAGACACTCATGCCCGTCACTGAGCGATCTCTGCGACAGCCCGACGTCGCGACTCGGGAGGAACAAAGACCCTTGGCTCTTGGTGCGGGCGGCGAAACAGCGCCACGGGGAAGGATGCGGTCGTGGCACACCGGGTGGGAACGTTGCCGGTATTAGAGCCCTGCTCGCGTTGAAAGTCAAGAATCCATGACGCCCCAAACGCATCCGCCCCTTGGCGGAAACCCAACCCCATGTCGGCAAAAGGCCGCTCGCCCACCTTGGCTGGGGTTTTGGGAAAAAACCGCAATCTGGAACAACTCCGGCGCAAAGACATCTCCGCGACACACCGATCGCATATGCCGGCCAAACCGGCCTTGCGGGCAGCGAGCCTTCTGGCTATCCTCCCGGCCTCTTTTCATCAGATTGTCATGCCAGGACCCACGAGGTGGCACGATGTTTCGTCCCTCCTTCCGACCCGAAATGTGGCTCTTGATGCTCTTGATGGTCGCGGCGATTCCCGCCGTTGGCTGCCAGAGCGTCATGTTCACGGTGGCGTATCTCTGGAACGGAACGGACGAGCCGCCAGAGTTTGAAGGGCTCAAGGACAAGAAAGTCGCGGTCGTCTGCCGACCGGTGCCATCGCTTCAGTACAGCAACGCCAATGCCGGCCGCGATCTGGCCGCCAATGTCAGCGAACTGCTGAAGCTGAAGGTGCCGAAGATCAAGACCGTCGACCAACGGAAGATCTGCAAGTGGGCCGACGAAAACCGTTGGGAGGAGTACAAGGAAGTCGGCCGAGCCGTGAAGGCCGAAGTCATCGTGGGCATCGAACTCGAAAGCTTCAGCCTCTACCAGGCGCAGACCCTGTATCAGGGCAAGGCTGACGCACGGATCGAAGTCTACGACTGCAAGACCGGAAAACAATTGCTCGAAAAAACCATCCACTCGGTCTATCCGCCGAATACGGCCGTCTACACGTCCGACATGACCGAGCCCGAGTTTCGCAAGAAGTATCTGCTGGTCCTGGCCGATCAGATCGGCCGCTACTTCTACGCCCACGACGCGCACGCCGAACTGGGCCTAGACTCGACGGCGCTCGACAAGTAACCCGTCTGCCGCCGCGGCTGCCCGATTGCGGAAATCTCACATCTTCTCGATGACCTTGATTCCGAGCAGTTCCAAGCCCTTCTGGATCGTGCGAGCCGTCAGGTCGCAGAGCAGAAGCCGGCTTTGCCGCAGCGGATCGCTCTCGGCCCGCAGCACGTGGCACCGCTCGAAAAACGTTGAGTAACGGTTGGCCAGATCGAATAGATACGACGTGAGCTGATTGGGCCGGTAATCGGCCACCGTTATCTCCAGGGCCTCCGAAAAGCGGAGTATCTCCAAGGCCAATGCCCTTTCGGCCGGCGAGCCCAGCAGGATCGGTGCGCCCGACGCCCGAAGCGACTCGACGTCCACTTCTCCCTTGGCAAAAATGCTGCGCACACGCGCGTACGCGTATTGCATGTAGGTGGCCGTGTTGCCCGTCATCGCCAGCATCTTGTCGTAGCTGAAGACGTAGTCGCTCGTCCGGTTCTGCGACAGATCGGCGTACTTCAGGGCGGCAATGCCAACCGTTTCGGCAACCTCGCGCCGCTGTTCCGGCGAAAGCTCGGGACCGTCGGGCTTGGCATCGTCATTGGCCGACACGATCTCCAACGCCCGGCGGACGGCCTCGTCCAACAGACTTTCGAGACCGACCGTGTCGCCCGAGCGGGTCTTGAACGGCCGGCCGTCGTCGCCCAGCACGGTGCCGAAGCTGACGTGCTGAAGCTCGACGTCCTTGTGGCCCAACAACCGAGCCGTGGCAAAAAGCTGCTGAAAGTGGAGCGACTGACGGTGATCCACTACGTAGAGAATCGCATCGGGCTTCCAAGTCTCCATGCGGTACTGGATCGTCGCCAGGTCCGTCGTGCCGTAGAGGAACGCCCCGTCCTTCTTCCGCACGATCATTGGCGTCTTCTGCCCTTCGAGGAAGATGCAAATGGCGCCGTCGCTCTCGCGGGCGAGGCCGCGCCGCAACAACTCGTCGACGACCCCCGCCAGCCGATCCTCGTAAAAGCTCTCGCCGAGCGTGTGGTCAAAGCGGACGCCAAGCCGAGCATACACGCGCTGGATTTCGTCCTCGCAGTGCGGCAGGAACTGCTCCCAGAGCCGACGGTTTTCTGGATCGCCCGCGTGCAGCTTGGCCGTCTCGGCCAGCACGTCCGTGTTGATCTCCGGGTGCGCGTCCATCAGCGGCCGCACGTGCCGATAGAGCCGCGCTAGCTCCTCGACCGGATTGCGCCGATACGCCTCGGCGTCCAGGAAGTGCTTGTAGCCGTAAAGGATCATGCCGAACTGGGTGCCCCAGTCGCCGATGTGATTGTCGCTGGTGACGGTGTGCCCCAGGAATCGCAACACGCGGCACAGCGCGTCGCCAATCACGGTCGAGCGGATATGGCCCACGTGCATCGGCTTGGCGACGTTGGGCGCCGAGTAGTCGATGACGAAACTGCGCGGCGCGGCGACCGGCGCGATGTCCAGCCGCGGATCGGCGACGGCCGCCAAAAGGCGCCCAGCGAGCCAGTCGTCCTTGATTCGCAGGTTGATGAAGCCCGGCCCCGCAATCTCCGGCGGCTGGCACAGATCATCAACGCGAAGCCGGGCGACGATCTCCGCGGCAAGCTCTCTCGGCGGACGGCCGAGCCGTTTGCCCAGCGACATGGCCAGATTGGCCTGGTAGTCGCCGAACTTCGGCTCCTGGCTTGGGCGAATCAGTTGGAGCAGCTCGGCCGGGTTGTCGACCAAACCGGTCAGCGCTTGACGGAAACGGTCTTTCAATTCAGGGAGAATGCTCATGGTGCAAAACGCGACGGTTCGAGAGGTGCTGGTGAGAAAGCCTCAGGCAAAGGCATCAAGAAGCGAAGACACGGACGGCCATTCCGAATCAACGAGACCGTGACTGCCACGACTTCCCGCTTCGCTCCGCTGGCGACGCTCGCAACTTCGAGAGCCGCTCTTTTTCATCCCTGCCAAGGTGTCAAAACTTTGATTTTACGGGGGATGGAGTGTTTCAACCAGCGGCCCCCCTACGCGCAGGCGGTCGGTCGAACTACGATCCACGGATGGACCTGAACCCTGCCCAGTACGATGCCGTGCAGTCGCTCTCGGGACCGCTGCTGGTGCTGGCCGGGGCCGGAACGGGCAAGACGCGGGTCGTCACCTACCGCATCGCCGAGCTGATTCGCCATCGCACCCGGCCATCGCGGATTCTGGCCGTCACCTTCACAAACAAAGCGGCCGACGAGATGCAGCAGCGGGCCGCGGCCCTGCTGGGCAAACGGCCGACCGAACGGCCCGAAATCTCGACCTTCCACTCGCTCTGCGTTCGGATCTTGCGACGGCACGCCCGAGAACTCGGCTATCCGGCCGCGTTCGCCATCTACGACCGGGGCGATCAAGAGGCGGTCGCCCGCACCGCGCTGCGCGAAATCAAAATCGCCACCGCAGTGCTGCGCCCCGGCGATCTGCTCTATCTGATTAGCCGGTGGAAGTCGGCGTCCGTCCGCCCAGACCAGGCGGCCTCGCTCGCCCAGACCGACAAGGAACACTTGGCGGCCGCCGCGTATCGCCGCTACCAAAACGCACTGCGGTCGGCCGGCGCCATGGACTTCGACGACCTGCTGCTGGTCACCGAAGAGCTGTTCGCAAAATTCCCGAAAAGCCGGCAGGCCGAGGCCTCGCGATTCGACCATCTGCTGGTCGATGAATACCAGGACACCAACGGCAGCCAGTATCGCATCGTCAAACACCTGGCCTCGGGCCATCGCAACTTGTGCGTCGTGGGCGACGACGACCAGTCGATCTACGGATGGCGCGGCGCCGACGTGTCGCACATCCTGCGTTTCAAGCAGGACTGGCCCGACGCGAAAGTCGTCCGCCTCGAGGTCAACTATCGCTCGACGCACGAGATCATCGAATGGGCCAACCGCCTGATCGCCTTCAACAAACTGCGGCACGGCAAAGTCCTGCGAGCCACGTGTCGCGGCGAAACGCCCCAAATCAGGCAACTCAAGGATGAAAACGAGGAGGCCAAGTGGGTCGTCGGCGAGATCGGCTATCGAATCGCTGAAAAGAAACGCCGCCCGAAGGATTTCGCGATACTCTGTCGCACGAACGAACAGCCCCGGGCGTTCGAGATGGAGCTGCGGCGTGCGCAAATTCCCTACGTCCTGATGGGCGGCATGTCGTTCTACGACCGCAAGGAAGTCCGCGACATCCTCGCCTACCTGAAGATGTTCGCCCACCGGGATGACGAGCCGTCGCTGATGCGGATCATCAACGTTCCGCCGCGCGGCATCGGGCCGACGACCGTCAAGCGGCTTCTCGAAGAAGCCGTCCGACGCGGCAAACCGCTCGGCCAAGTGCTGACCCATGCCAATCAGGTCGAGGGTCTGCCGGCGGCGGCCGTCGAATCCGTGGCCCGCTTCCACGCAATGACAGAGCGATTCCGAC
This sequence comes from Thermoguttaceae bacterium, assembly GCA_039698035.1. GTDB lineage: Bacteria > Planctomycetota > Planctomycetia > Pirellulales > Thermoguttaceae > JAJFUI01. Next base: position 112,587 of record JBDKSW010000004.1, read on the forward strand.
GGATGATCCGCGAGAAACCGCTGGGCGAAGCCGTCAAGACACTGGTCGCTGAAATCGGCTACAAGGACGAGCTTGCACGCCAGTACACCGACGCAAACGACCGAGAGGCCCGCTGGGCGTCGGTCGAGGAACTGGTCAACGCGGCGGCCAACTATGCGCAACGAGCCTCCGAGCCAACACTGGCCGGCTTCCTCCAGGAGGTTGCCATCAGCGGCGCCGGCCAGGAGGACGACAAGGAATCCAAGCTGGAACGGAACGCCGTCGCCCTGCTGACGCTCCATGCGGCCAAAGGGCTCGAATTCCCCGAGGTCTACATGGTCGGAATGGAAGAGGGCACGCTGCCGCACCACCGGTCGGTTGCCGACGCCGGCGATGCCGTGGATGAAGAGCGCCGCCTGTGCTACGTCGGCGTCACCCGCGCCCGCCGGCGACTGACGCTGACCGTGGCCCTCGGCCGTCGCAAATGGGGCAAGCAAAGCCCCACCCACCCAAGCCGCTTCCTCTACGAGCTCACCGGCCGGGCCGACAACCCGAACTACGAAGCGGCCAAGACGGCCCATCGCCGGTCGCCCAGAAAAACGCGATAAGCTCGGCATTGGGGGCGTCTCGGACGGGCACGCATGCGTCCGATCGGCCGTTGCGCAGCCAAGGAACCAAGGCCGACCATCGGAACGCCGAAAACTTGGGGCCGGTGCGCATGCTGACTAGTCCGTTGTCCAAGCCAACGGCCCCAACTGCCGGCCGGATCTTGATCCCCGCCGGTCTGCACGCTAAGTTGGGTGAACGGTTACGCTTCTCGGTAAGGGTTTTCTCAGGAGTTGCATGATGTCGATTTTCAATCGGCGGAACGTGTCGCTCGTCCTATGCCTTTGTCTCGGCCTGTCCGTGGCTGCTGCGGCCGCGAGCAACGGCGAGTATCGCACCTGGAGTGACTCGACCGGCAAATTTGCGTTGCGAGCCAAGCTCGACGCCGTGCGCGATGGCAAAGCGGTCCTGATTACCGAAAAAGGCGAGACTCGAACCATTCCGATCGAGAAGCTCAGCAAAGCCGATCAGGACTACATCGCCGAACAGAATGTGGACAACCCTTTCAAGAAGGAAGGAAATGCGACCACGGACTCGTCGGCAGACGCCGACGAGTCGGTTCAGCGTGGGCCGCGAACCGTCCAGGTGAATTGGTCGCAGTCCGAGGCCGTTTCGCTTGCCACGGGGAACGATGCGTGGAACGTCCCGCTGCCAGAGGCGCCTGACGCCAAGTTTCGCCCGAAATCGGTTCCGCTGGAACCGAAGCGGGACTTCTTCGAGGACGTGACGGGCGTGGCCGTCAGTCGAGTCGCCAAGATGGCCGTCGTCGGGTACGCCATGAAGCGGCGAGAGCCGGCGACGTTGCGGTTCGTCCTCTGCGACATCGAGCGAGGCCGCGTCAAGAACACGATTGCCATGACGGGCGACAACATGATGCCCATGGCGCTGAGCGACGACGGCGAGCGTCTCCTGGTGCGTCGCAACGACTTCGGTTTTGGCAATCAAGGTCGTCTTGAAATTTGGATCATCAAGGACGGGTCGTTTATAAAGTCGCTTTCCTGGAAGCCCTACGACGGCGACCGGGGGTCGTCGCAGGACGTCCGTTGGGCCGAATTCCTCGACGCCAAACGGCTCGCGACGAGCAGCGCGGGCGGCAAAATTGCGATCTGGGACGTGGTGACCGGACAACCCATCTGTCACATTCAGGCCTCCCATGGCTCTGTCCCGGCCTTGAGCGCCGACCGCCGACTCATGGCCATTGTGAGCGACAGCACGCTCGGGATTTTCGATGTCGAAAAACGGGAAATGGTTGCGTCGCAAAAGACGCCCTGCGCTCTGCGGAGCCCCGTCGTGGCTTTCAGCCCTTCGGGGAAGAAAATCGGTTGCGTTGCCACCGACCGGATTCTCGTCTGGGATACGGCCGCGGGCAACCTGGAGAAGAACTTTGTGCCGGCCGGACTCGCGATCCACGGCGCCATCGATTTTCCAAACGAGGATTTTATCCTGGCCAACAGTCGGTACTTGATCGAGCTCAAAAATCAGCTCAAACTTTGGCACTATCGCAACACCGAGTTCGCCCGAACGGTGCAAGGAACGACATTCGTGGTCGTCTCGGGCCGTCACCAAGGAGGCCTGCTCCTGGCGGTCAAGCTGCCGCATTCCGAGGCCCTTCGCACGCTGGAGGCGGCCCTCAAACAGCCCAATCTGTTCGTGTTCCACAAGGGAACGCCCGTCAAACTCGACGTCTCGGGCATTCCGGATCCGGATGAGCGAAAGAAGGCCGAGAAGGCGTTGACCGAGAAGCTGGCGGCGATGGACTGCCGCATCGACGACAGCGCGCCGGTGACCGTCGTGGCGTCGATCGACGGCCCCAAGCCCAGGATCGTCGTGTACATGCACGCTGGAACCCACAAAGTCACCGAGTACTTCACTCGGCTGAAGTTCGTCTACGAGGACCAAACCCTTTGGGAAACCAGTCATACCAATATCTCACGAATCATTCGCCTGCGTCCAGGAGACAATATCGAAAGCTATCTCCGGAGGGCAAGTGCGAAACCGAACTACCAGTTGTACCAGTCCGTCGCGATTCCTGAGTTCCTGCAAAAGCCGTCGAAAGCCAAAGGGCGGCGCGGCGGAGACACCATCGGCGCAAGCGACCTCAGTGTGAACGGCGTCGAGTGATCGACTCGCGGCCGCGACGGCGCGGCCTTCTCGAATCCCGGAGCTCGCCTCCCAGCCGTCATGCGGCGCGTGTAAGATATGTGCCGGGAACCGCTCCGCCGATCGCGGCCAACCGGTGGCCGCATGACGTACGAACGGAATGAGGATCGTCGCAAAACCCCAGGTTGCAGAGGTGCAAGGCCCATGTCCAAGATCATTGACGCCGTCAGCGCATTCATGGACCAGTTGGTCGCCAGGAATCCGGGCCAGCCCGAGTTCATCCAGGCCGTTCACGAAGTGGCCGAGTCGGTGATGCCCATCGTCGAGAGCACGCCGGCTTACCGCAAGGCGAAGATCCTCGAACGGATCGCCGAGCCCGAGCGCGTCATCATCTTCCGTGTGCCGTGGGTGAACGACAAGGGCGACGTCCAAGTCAACCGCGGCTTCCGCGTCGAGATGAACAGCGCCATCGGTCCGTACAAGGGCGGCCTCCGGTTCCACCCAACCGTCAACCTCGGACTGCTGAAATTTCTCGCCTTCGAGCAGGTCTTCGCCAACTCCCTGACGACCATCATGATGGGCGGCGCCAAGGGCGGCTGCGACTTCGATCCCAAAGGCAAGAGCGACCACGAAGTCATGCGGTTCTGTCAGTCCTTCATGTCCGAACTGTTTCGCCACATCGGACCCGACACCGACGTGCCGGCCGGCGACATCGGCGTCGGCAGCCGCGAGATCGGCTTCCTCTTCGGACAATACAAGAAGCTGGCCAACCGCTTCTGCGGCGTCCTCACGGGCAAGGGCCTCGAATGGGGCGGCTCGCTTATCCGCCGCGAAGCCACCGGCTACGGCGTCACCTACTTCGCCCAGGAAATGTTGGCCACCCGCGGCGAAAGCATCCAGGGCAAAACGGTTGTCATTTCCGGCTCGGGCAACGTCGCTCAGTACACTGTCGAAAAGGTCAATCAACTGGGCGGCAAGTGCATCGCACTCTCCGACTCAAACGGCACGATTTACGACAAGCGCGGCATCGACGCCGAGAAGCTCGCCTGGGTCATGGACCTCAAAAACGTCCGCCGGGGACGCATCAGCGAGTATTGCGAAACGTTCAAGAACGCCGAGTTCCATGCGAACCAGCATCCGTGGAACATCCCGTGCGATCTGGCCTTCCCATGCGCCACCCAGAACGAAATCAGCGCCGCCAGCGCCCGCGCGCTCGTCGGCAACGGCTGCATTTGCGTGGCCGAGGGCGCCAACATGCCAACCGAGCCCGAAGGGGTCGACGTCTTCCACGAGGCCAAAATCCTCTACGGGCCGGGCAAAGCGGCCAACGCGGGCGGCGTGGCTGTCTCCGGCCTCGAGATGGCCCAGGACAGCCAATTCTATCAATGGCGACGCGACGAAGTCGATTCCCGTCTGCAAGGCATTATGCGATCGATTCACGAGAACTGTGTGAAGTACGGCGCCGAGCGGGACGGCTTCATCGACTACGCTCGCGGCGCCAACGTCGCCGGTTTCGTCAAGGTGGCCGACGCCATGCTGGCCCAGGGCGTCGTCTAAGCCGCCCCCGCATCCCGCCAAAAACGCTCACGGATTGCGATTCGTGGGCGTTTTCCGTTTTTTCTTCAAGTCGGCTCACGCAAGCTGCCGATTACGGGCCACGCTCTCTCTTCTCTGCGCGCGGACGACCTGGCCATGGCAACTTCAAACTTACGAAAAGCGGCCATTGTGCTCGGCAGCCTCTCCGAAAAGCAGGCCGCCAAGCTCCTTGTGCAAATGACGCCGGTCGAAGCGGCGGCCGTTCGTCGAGAGGTGTCCGCCATCGGGCCGGTCGGTCGCCGAAGACGCGAAATCGTGCTGCAAGAGTTCGCCGCTCGCGCCAAGACGCCGCCCGACCAGGGCAAGCCGCCTGTCAGCGAAACGGCGAGCGAGTCGCGTTTCGAGTTTCTTTACGGGCTGCAAGCGGACGATCTCGCGGCATTGCTGGCCGACGAACATCCGCAAGCAATCGCCCTGGTGCTGGCCCACCTGCCGGCCGAGTGCGCCGCGGCCGCGCTGGGCGCCATGCCGGCCGAGTTGCAGTCGGTGCTCGTGCGTCGCATCGCCGCGATGAATGAACCGAGCGACGAAATCATCCGTGACTTGGAAGACGCCCTTCGACAGAGAGTCCACCGCGGAGGAATCGTTGGCGCAACCATCGGCATGGCCAGCATGGTCAAGATGCTGGGCGCGATGACGCCCGCACGAGAGCGCCAGTTGCTGGGCAACCTGGCCCAGTCGGACCCCGAGCTGCTGAGCGACATTCGCCGCGCGATGTTCGGCCAGGACGTGGCCGACTGCACCACGGCCTGCGAGCCGGCCGTCGCCTGACGGTCCGACGCCCGCCGCCCGCCTTCGTCCTTCCCCGCTTCCCCCTTCCACCTGGCGCGCACGACTGTTAGCATGGGCGGCATGGCCACGACCCCCATGATGAAGCAGTACGAGGAAGCGAAACAGGCGTGCCCCGACACCTTGCTGCTGTTTCGCATGGGCGACTTCTACGAGATGTTCCACGAGGACGCCAAGACGGCCGCCCGCGTCTTGAACCTCGCGCTGACGAGCCGGGAAAAGGGCGAAAATGCCACGCCGATGGCCGGCTTTCCCCACCATCAATTGGAAAGCTACCTGGGCAAACTGATCGCGGCCGGCCTGCGAGCGGCCGTCTGCGAGCAGGTCGAAGACCCCAAGACGGCCAAGGGCCTGGTGCGGCGCGAGGTGACACGCATCGTGACGCCCGGCACGGTCACGGACGACGCCCTGCTGGACCCGCGCGAAAGCAACTTTCTGGCGGCCGTCGCGCCCGGCGAGCCGGTCGGCTTGGCCTGGGTCGAGCTTTCGACCGGTCGATTTGTCACCGCGGCGTTTCCGTCGGCCCAGTTGCCCGATCAACTCGCCCGTCTGGCCCCGGCCGAATGTTTGCTGAGCGAGGACGGTCCGCCGCTGGCGGCCGAACTCTCCGAGCGGATGATGACGACCCGCCGGCCGGCTTGGGCCTTCTCGCCGTCGACGGCCCGGCAGACGCTCGAAAAACACTTCGGCACGGCCGGCCTCGAGGGTTTTGGGTTTTCCGACACCGCAACGGACGGCCAGGCCATCCGCGCCGCCGGGGCCATCCTGCACTACCTGGCCGAGACCCAAAAAAGCTCGCTCGAACACATCGACCGGCTCGTCCCATATCGCGCTTCCGGAACGCTCGAGATCGACCAGTCGAGCCGCCGCAGTCTGGAAATCACCCGCACGATCCGCGACGGCCGCCGCGCGGGCTCGCTCCTGTGGGTGCTCGACCGGACACAAACCGCGATGGGCTCGCGGCTCTTGTCCGACTGGGTCGCCAATCCGCTGACCGACGTGGCCCCCATCCGTGCCCGGCTCGACGCCGTGGCCGAATTGGTGCGCCAGCCGGCCTTGGGCGCCGATCTCCACGAATCGCTGCGCCGCGTCTACGATGTCGAACGGCTGCTGGCGCGCGTGACCACCGGCCGTTGCGGTCCACGCGACCTCAGCTTCCTGGGTCGCACGCTCCAGTCGCTGCCGGCGATCAAGGCGAAGCTGGCCGCGCGCCAGAGCGGCTTGCTGGCCGAGCTGGAAGGGGCCATCGACCTCTGCGCCGAGTTGCGAGCGACGCTCGACCGCGCGCTGGCCGACGACTGCCCACTGGCAAGCCGCGATGGCGGCTTCATTCGCGACGGCTTCAGCCCCGAACTAGACGCCCTGCGCGAGTTGGCCCACGGCGGCAAACAGTGGATCGCTCGCTACCAGGCCCAAGAGGCCGAGCGGACGGGCATTACGAGCCTGAAGGTCGGGTTCAACCAGGTGTTCGGCTACTACATCGAGATAACCAATGCCCATCGCGAGAAGATCCCCGTCGAGTACATCCGCAAACAGACGGTCAAAAACGCCGAGCGTTACATCACGCCCGAGTTGAAGGAGTACGAGGAAAAAGTCCTGACGGCGGACCAGCAATCCCAGGACCTGGAATACAAACTGTTTCAGCGCCTGCGCGAGATCGTCGCGGTGGATCGCCGCCGCCTGCAATCCACGGCCGCCGCGCTGGCCCAGGTGGACGTGCTGGCGGCGCTGGCCGAGTTGGCCCGGGCGAGGAACTACTGCCGCCCCGAAATCGTCGAGGAGCCCGTGCTGAAGATCGTCGATGGCCGCCATCCGGTTCTCGAAGTGATCGAGCCGGACGGAAAGTTCGTTCCCAACGACATCGTGTGCGGATCGGACACTGCTTCCAACGGTGAAGGGCAGGGCACAATCTTGCTCATCACTGGCCCGAACATGGCCGGCAAGAGCACGTACATCCGGCAAGTCGCGCTCGTGACGCTGATGGCCCAGATCGGCAGCTTTGTCCCCGCGCGACAGGCCACCGTCGGCGTGGCCGATCGCATCTTTGCCCGCGTCGGCGCGAGCGACGAGCTCACGCGCGGACAAAGCACGTTCATGGTCGAGATGATCGAGACGGCGCGGATTCTGCACGCCGCCACGCCGCGGAGCCTGGTGATCCTCGACGAAATCGGCCGCGGCACGAGCACCTACGACGGCATCTCGCTGGCCTGGTCCGTCGTCGAGCACCTGCATGACCGAATCGGCTGCCGAACTCTGTTTGCCACGCACTACCACGAGCTGACCGACCTGGCAAAGTCGCTTCCCGGCGTGCAAAACATGAACGTGGCGGTCCGCGAGTGGCAGGACGAGGTCATCTTCTTGCACAAGATCGTTGCCGGCGCGGCCGACAAGAGCTACGGCATTCACGTGGCTCGCTTGGCGGGCGTCCCACGCGAGGTCGTCTCGCGGTCCAAGGAAATCCTCGCCCAGTTGGAAGACGAGCGACTCGACGCCGACGGCCGAGCAAAAATCGCGCGGCACGCGCCGACGGTCAAGACGAGCCATCTCCAACTCACCCTGTTCACCGCAGCGGACCATCCCCTGATCGACGAGCTGCGCCGCGTGGACGTGAACAATCTTACGCCGCTCGGCGCCCTGCAGTTGGTCCAGCAGTGGCAGGAAACGCTGGCAAGGGAAACAAACGACCGACAACCCTGAACTTGTCGCGGGATGGACCCAAAGCGCCCATTGCAGCCCCCCCATGAACGCTTCCGACCCAAGCCTGTTGACGACCGCCATCCACGCCGACGCTTGGCTGCTGGACCCGGACGTCACGTTTCTCAACCACGGCTCGTTCGGCGCGTGCCCGCTGGATGTGCTGGACCGCCAGCGCGAGATTCAAACGTTGCTGGAGCGCGAACCGGTCGATTTTCTCGTGCGGCGGATGACGCCCCTTCTCGATGAGTCGCGCGATACGCTGGCTGAACTGATCGGCGCCGATCCGGCCGACGTGGTGTTCGTGCAGAACACCACGGCGGGCGTCAATGCGGTGCTTCGCTCGCTCAAGTTTCGGCCCGGCGACGAAATCCTTGTCACGGCCCACGACTACAACGCTTGTCGCAATGTGGTGCGGTTCGTTGCCGGACAGACTGGCGCCGTCGTGGTCGAGGCCGAGTTGCCGCTGCCGGTCGATTCACCAAGGCAGGTGGTGGACGCCGTGTTGACTCGCGCGACGCCCCGCACGCGGTTGGCCTTGCTCGATCACATCACCAGCCCCACCGCGTTGATCTTTCCAATCGCCGAACTTGTGGCCGAGTTGAATCGCCGGGGAATCGACACCCTGATCGACGGGGCCCACGCACCGGGCATGACGCCGCTCGACATGAAGCGGCTCGGGGCAACCTACTACACGGGCAATTGCCACAAGTGGCTGTGCGCCCCGAAGGGCGCCGGGTTCCTCCACGTGCGCTCCGATCGGCAAGCCGACATCCAACCGCCGATCATCAGTCATGGGTGGAATCGCCCTCGACCCGGCTACTCGCCGTTTCAAGACGCGTTCGATTGGCCCGGCACTTTGGACCCGTCGCCCTGGCTGTGCGTCGGCGAGGCCATTCGCTTTGTGAGCCGTCTGATGCCAGGCGGATTGGCGGCCCTCATGGAGCGCAACCACGCCCTGGCCATGCTCGGCCGGCAGATCCTGTGCCAGCGGCTCGGGCTCGTGCCCGTCGGCCAAGAACCGATGCTTGGCTCGATGGCGGCGGTCATCTTGCCGCAAGCGCTGGCCCTTCGTCATCTCGGCAGCCAGCGGCCCGACGTGCCCGACAATGTCGGCTTGCACGACGAGCTGCTCAACCGGCACAACATCGAGGCGCCGACCTATTGTTGGCCCGCCGCGCCGCAAACGATCCTGCGCATTTCCGCCCAAGCGTACAACGAGGCGGCCCACTACGAACGACTGGCCGCTGCGCTCGAACAAATGCTCGATTGACCCCGACGCCATGGGAGCGGCCGCGGTGGCGATTGTCCGGATAGCGGCGCCCTCGGGCAAGAGGATCAGCCGCCGCCAAAGATGCCCGTGGCGTACCAAACGCCGTTCTGGCCGCGCTTCATGTCGTAGCCGAAGAAGGGATGTTCCGAGCTCACGGCATTCCAATGGCCGCTCGACTGTCGCCACGACCGGACGCACTCGACGGCCGCCTCGACGAGATTATCGCCAGGCCAACTTTCGGCACAGACTTCGCGCGCCCCGAGCCCGCCCGGCAACCGTGCGATGATCCGTCCAAATCGCGTGTCCCAAAAGTGATGTCCCTGAACCTGGATGGACGCCTGATACTGGGAATGGCTTTCCGCCTCTTCCAGCAGATCGGGCAGCGGCTCGCCATCCGTGCTGGCCGGCTTCTCCGGATGCGTTCGCACGGCGAAAATCAGCGTCCGCTGCGTCAGCGTGCCGCGAGGCAAATCAAGGATCACGGCCATCTGCTCGGGCGAGTAATCGAGCCGGTCCGTAATTGGAAACATGCTCACGACCGCGCCACGGAGCGGCGCCCTTCGCGAGCGGAAATCGACCACGGCGATGCCCGGTTTGCCGTGCATCTCTTCGAAGGCGTCTTGTTCGAGCAGCACGGCGTCCTTGCCGCGCATCTTGATCTTGGCCGACACCGGAAGCCTCAGACAAACATAACGCCGCAACTGCTTCCGCACCTGCGGATCGGAAAGCGTCTCGCTTTCAAACCGGCGACAAGCGTCGTCCCCCTGCGGGTCGAAAAAGTCGATCAACAACATCCGGCCCTGCTTCTCCGCCTCGGCCATCGCCCGGCCATAGTTGTCGAGCCACCGGACGGGCGTCGCCCGCCGCTCGTTCTTGCGGCTGACGGTCCGAGCCGACGTGGCCGCCGAGTCGCCGTCGACTCCCCTGGCTGGCGTGCCAGCAACCACGAGCCACGCGGCACTAAGAAACAGCGACAGTGTCAGACAGCGAGACAACATGGGCACGGACCCTCGAAGGGAAAGTTGGTGGAAAGGGAAAGATTCTGACCCGTCCGTGGGATAGCCTTCCGAAGCGTTCCGGGCTTCGGACGACCAGCGGTCAGACCAGGTCGGCTCGGCGCAGACTTGTTGTTGTCGCCAAGACCGATACCTGTTAAGCTACGCCAACCTAATTGTTTTTTCCGGTTTTCTCGATTTGGTCGCCGCGACAAGACGGGCAACCAGTCGCGAAGTCGGCAATTATGGACGATCGGGGGAGCCAGGTCTATCGCCCAACCGGTGAGAATCCTCCCCCTCAATGAAGGAGCATTGTGATGCAGCGAAGGCGAATACGGCGGATGTGTGGTCTCTCCATTTCCGCCATTTTGGTGGTCGCCACCTCCGTGGCGTGGACAAATCCGGTTGGGGGCCAAACGACCTTCGCCGACATCGAGGCAGCCTGCCAGGCCGCCCTCTCAGAGTTTCGCCCGATCGATCAGTCCGACATCGACCAGGCAAAACAGGGACTGATCGACGCCCTCGATCGGCTCGACGAGCGTCTCGTCCAAGCTGGACCCAACGGCGAGGATTGGCGCGAATACCTCCAATGGGACAAGCTGACCGAGGCGTTGCAAGCCGAGCGGCCCGACCGAAAAACGCTTGCTCGGATCCTGACACGCTATCGGCCCGATCACGATGGGCTCGAGCTGGTTTGGTTCCTCGACGTGCAACGCGCCCTGCACAACTACACCGCATTGCTCGGGGCCGTCGACAACCCGGCGATCCGCAAGGATTTCGAGAGCCGGCTCGAGCGGCTCGCCAAAAGCCTGCATGCCTATGGCGTCAAACCGACCACCGAGGACGCCCTGACGATCAGCGAGTCGATCCGCTGGCTCCAAAGCGCCCACCAGTGTCCAACGCTGGTCGCCGCAATCCAAACACAACTGGTCCAACCCAACCTGTTCGTTCACCTTTCCCCAGAGTTGGTCGGAGCCGGCTTGGCCGAGCGCGTCGATGACACGATGCCGGTCGAGGATTGCATCCTCGGCACAACGATTCATGGCACCGCTCACACGGTCGGTCAAAGTCGCTCGGAGCTTGTCGACGACGACGAGGCGGGCGTCATCAACCTGCTTTTCCGCGGCATGACGCACTCGGAAAACGTCGGCTATCACGGCCGGATCACTATTTGCAGCACCGCGGCCGTGAACCTGTCGGCCTGCAAGTCCCTTCGCATGACGGCCGACGGCCTGTCGGCCCTGCCGACCGTTTCTGCCGCCAACGTTGCGACGGACATCGGCGACATCCAGTCGCCCAAGGGCCGTCGGATCGTCGAACGCATGGCGTCGAAAAGGGCCGACAAAATGAAGCCGGAGGCCGAATCCATCGCCGCCCGGCACGCCGAGCAGCGGCTCAACGACCGCATTGACGCCCGCGCTGTCGAGCCCATCGAGAAGGCCAACGAGAAGTACGTCGAGAAGTTCCAGCGGCCTTTCACCGAACGCAAGCTCTTCCCCGAGACACTCCGGTTCAGCACGACGTCCGGAGCGTTCACGGTGACAGCCATCCAGGCTGGCGGCGGCAAAGTGGCGGCCCCCAGCGCCCCGCCGTCCGTCGCGGCGCAAGACGCCGTCATGACGCTGCAATTGCACGAGTCGATGATCAACAACTTGGCCTTCGACGCGCTGGCCGGCCGAACAATTTACGAAGGCAAGGTGCAGGCTGCCGCGATCAATTTGCTCGGCCGCTTGCCCGACAAGATGAAAGGCGACGACGACGGAAAGCCCTGGGCGATCACGTTCGCCCCACGACAGCCAATCTCCGTCAGCTTCGTCGACGACGGCTTCCGCGTCACCATCCGGGGCGCCAAGTACTTCAAGGGAAACGAAGGCTACCCGGCCATGGACATTTCGGCCGTCTACAAGATCGAGAAGTCGGCCGAAGGCCAGTTCAAGATCGCCCGACAAGGCGGTCTCGATGTCTTCCCGCCAGGCTTCGTGCCAGGCGGCGACAAACGCCTTTCGGGCCCGCAGCAGGTGCTCCGCAAGCTGCTGGAAAAACGCTTCTCCAAGGTCTTCGAGCCGGAGTTCCTCGGGGCCGGCTTCGACCTCCCCGGCAAGTGGAAGTCGTTCGGCAAACTGGTTCCTGCTGACGTCGTCTGTCGCGACGGTTGGCTGGTCATTGCCTGGAAACGCCAGGCCACGCCGCCGAACGGCCTGCCCGCCAAATAGCTCCGCCAACCCATCAACCAACCGTTGACAACCCATGGCCCGAAGTTGCCCCCGTGGCGCTTCGGGCCTTTTTTGTCTTTGCAGTTGGATGGTGCGGCCCAAAACCGAGGCAAACAACCTACCCAACCACCCCAGTCTCGCCACCTTCCAACAAAGCCAAACCATAGGCGGACGCAACAATACAGGCAACTTGCATCAGGATTGCCGGTTCCGTGTTTCGGCAAAAGTCTGACGAATAAGCTGCCGATAACAAGCTTGCCGATTACTCCGTCTGGGGTCACGCGCCGACTGCGCAACCCCTGACTAGTGCCCGGCCTAGGGGGGAAAGACTATGACAGCCGAATGCCCGGCAGGCAACCGCGCCTGCAAAGGACAGGCCCTGACGCCTGTTCCACGGAAAGGAACGCTGGCTTATGACTCGGCATGCCCCCTGGACGCACGTTGCGGCGGCAATCCTCACGGCCATTCTGGCCGGATGCCAGCCCCAGATGCCATTCTATCTGAAGAAGACGGATGGCGACCTGGACCACTACATCGCCAAGTCCACGGACATCGAGGCGGCCGACGTGAGCGTCGACCGGCTCGCTGACGTGAGCGACGCCCTGGCGCCGCTTTCGCTGCGCAATCGAAAGAACCAGGAAATCTGGGACCTCACGCTCGAAGAAGCCGTTCAAAACGCGCTGAAGAACAACAAGGTGATGCGAAACATCGGCGGCCAAGTCCAGGGCCCGCCCGAATACATTCTTCGCAATCCCGAGTCGATTCCGACCATCTACGATCCGGCCCTGGCGGAGACCAATCCGCGCACGAGCGCCGAGGCCGCTTTGGCGTCGTTCGACGCTCAGTTGAGTACCACCTTGAGCTGGGAAAAACGTGATCGGCCCCAGAATATCAACGAGTCGTCCGCAAGCTATTACCCGGTCGTCGACATCGAGGACCTAGGCCAATTCCAGACCAAGCTGCAAAAGACGGCCGCCACCGGCGGCACGTTCTCCTTCGCGCACAACGTCGAGTACGCCGAAACGAACAGCCCCACCCGCGCCTACACGGCCGACTGGAACGTCGCCTTGGTCGCCGAAATGCGTCAACCGTTGTTGCAGGGCGCCGGCGTCCAGTTCAACCGGATCGCCGGGCCGGGCGCCGTCGTCGGACAATACAACGGCGTCGTGTTGGCTCGAATCAACACGGATGTCGCGCTGACCAATTTTGAAATGGCCGTCCGCAACCTGGTGAGCGACGTGGAAATCGCTTACTGGGAGTTGTACTTTGAATATCGCAGCCTCGACGCGGTCATTGCCGGACGCGACAGCGCTCTAACCACTTGGCGTCGCATTTACACCCTGTATCGCGTCGGTGCGAAGGGCGGCGAGGCGGAGAAAGAGGCCCAGGCCCGCGAGCAATACTTCCTGTTCCGCAGCACGGCCGAGCAGTCGCTCAACGCGCTCTACGTCGCGGAAGCCAAGCTTCGGTATCTGCTGGGATTGGCCGCCACCGACGGTCGGTTGATCCGCCCGAAGGACGAGCCGACCACGGCCAAGGTCGCCTTCGACTGGCATGACGTGTTGGCCGAGGGACTGGCCCGAAGCGCCGAGCTGCGTCAGCAGAAGTGGATCATCAAACGCCGCGAGTTGGAATTGATCGCGTCGAAGAACTTCTTGCTGCCCAGGTTGGATTTGGTGGCCCAATATCGCTGGCTTGGCCTAGGCAATCGCCTGGACGGAGCCAACGCGCTCGACACGGACGACTTCCTGAGCGGCGACTATCAAGACAGCAACGCTTATCGCACCCTCACCAGCGGCAACTTCCAGGAATGGCAAGTTGGCGTCCAAGGCCAGATGAACCTCGGCTTCCGCCGCGAACTGGCCGGCGTGCGAAACGCAGAACTCCAACTGGCCCGCGAGCAAACCGTCCTGCAAGAAGGCGAGCTGGAACTGTCGCACCAGTTGGCCTACGCGGTCCGCGACCTGGAAACAAACTACGTCCTGAGCCAGACGGCCTTCAACCGCCGTATTGCCGCCCAACGCCAAGTCGAAGCGGTCGCCCAGGCCTACGAAACGGACACGATCACCCTCGACGTCCTCTTGCAGGCCCAGCAGACGCTGGCCCAGGCCGAAAGCGACTACTACCGTCGACTCGTCGACTACAATCGGTCGATCGCCCAGGTCCACTATCGCAAGGGCTCGCTGCTGGAGTACAATGGCGTCTACTTGGCCGAAGGCCCCTGGCCAGGCAAGGCCTACTTCGACGCCCGCCGCCGTGCTCGGGCACGCGAAGCCTCCACCTATCTGGATTACGGCTTCACGCAGCCTCGCGTCATGACCCGCGGACCGATCGAACAACACCCGGGCCTTGGCCAGATCGACGGCTTGCCGGGCAGTGGCGATCCGAGCAAGGCGGAGTTGGTGCCGACGCCCGAGCCGCAACCAAGCTCCGCCACGTCAAACTGGAGCCCGAACGGGTCGGCCGAGCCGACCGAGACAACGCCGAGCAAGCCGGCCACAACGGAAACGTTGCCGAACGAGGACGTCCCAGCGGAACCGTCAACGCGGCAGCCGGCCGAATCCGGCAAGACCACACGCGGACCGACCACGACCAACTGGCAAGCCGCCGGCCAAGCGGCCAGTCGCTCGCGGCCAACCTCGTCAGGCTGGCAGTCCGCTTCGCAGTCATCCGCCGATCGGCGGGTCACGCCCGCCAGTTGGACGGCCATTGACGACGATGCGTCCTTGTTGCATCCGACGGTCAAACAGCATGAACCTAGCGAAAATCCACCGGCTGCTCCAGTTGATCGGCCTGCTTCAGGCTGGACGGGGGTACAACGCTGACGCCTTGGCGCAGGCCTGCGGCGTCAGTCGGCGGACCATCTTCCGCGATGTCGATGTGCTCCGCCAGTCCGGTGTCCCGGTGGCGTTCGACGAACTGCAACAGTGCTACCGCATTCCCGGCGCATGCCTGCTGCCGCCAACCAACTTCACGCCAGAAGAAGCGCTCGCGCTGCTGGTGCTCTGCCACGAGTTGGGCAATGGCCACGGGCTCCCCTTTCTGGGGCCGGCCCGCTCGGCGGCCATTAAACTCGAAAGCGCGCTGCCCGCTCGCCTTCGCGACCAGTTGCGCGATGTCACCTCGGCCATTCACATCCAACCGCCGCCAAGAAACCCGCTCGACGGCTTTAAGCCCGTCTACGAGCAATTGCTCGCGGCAACGGCCAACCGACGCAGCGTGCGCATCCACTACGATAGCCTGAAGGAACAGAAAAAAATCGCCACCCGGTTGAGCCCCTACCGCCTGTTTTTCAGCCGGCGCAGTTGGTACGTCATCGGCCGCTCGTCGGTCCATCGGGCGAAGCGAACCTTCCACCTCGGCCGAATCGAGCGAATCGAACCTTTGGATGACCGCTTCGAGATCCCACGCGGGTTCTCGCTCGAACGCTATCTGGGCAACGCCTGGCACATGATCCCGGAACGCGGGCCGGACCACGCCGTCGTCGTCCGATTCAGTCCGCTGGTGGCCCAAAACGTGGCCGAAGTCCGCTGGCACAAGACCCAGCAACTCACGCTCTGCGACAACGGCGCGCTCGATTTTCGCGTCGTTGTCTCCGGACTCAACGAAATTTCCTGGTGGATCCTCGGCTACGGCGATCAAGCCGAAGTCCTCCATCCGCCCGAGCTTCGCCGGATGATCGCCGAGCGCGCCGAACGAATGGTGCAAACCTACCAGAAACAGAAAAACGCCGAACCCGTCCAAGACGACGCTTGACCAGCACTGATTGACCACCCGCACAGCAAGACATGTCCTACAGCGATTTTGATGTTTCAGGCCTGGCGCGTTATCTGCACATCGCCGCACAGCAAATTGTCAAGCTGGCCGAGCGCGGCAAGCTGCCTGGCCGAAAGGTAGCCGGCCAGTGGCGATTCGCTCGGCCCGACATCCACCATTGGCTCGAACGACGGATCGGCCTCTCCGATGAATCGGAGCTGATCGAGGTCGAGGCCACGCTGCGTCGCTCGGCCCCGCCCGATTTCGAGCACGAGGTCAACGTCGCCGCCATGCTTCCGATCGAGGCAATCGCCATTCCCTTGCTGGCCCGCACCCGGAACTCGGTGGTCGATTCGATGGTCGAGTTGGCCGCGCGCACCGGACAACTGTGGGACGTGAAAGAGATGGCCGAGGCCGTGAAAGCCCGCGAAGACATGCACACCACGGCGCTCGACAACGGGGTTGCCCTGCTGCACCCACGGCGGCCGTTGCCAAAAATCCTCGGCGAGCCGATCCTCGCGCTGGGAAGAACCGGCAATGGCATCCCGTTTGGCGGCAACGATGCGCCGTTGACGGACCTGTTCTTCCTGGTCTGCTCGATGGAGGATCGCGGCCACCTGCGAATCTTGGCCCGGCTGAGCCGAATCCTGACCGCCCAGGGGTTTCTCGATGCGCTGCGCCAAGTCGACGACCCACGGGCAGCCCACCAATTGATCGCCGACACCGAAGAACAACTGTAGGACCGCGATGCTTGTCGCGGAAACAGTCATGCACCCGCTTTCGGTCCTCCTGCTCGGCGACGCCGAACAAGCCGAGTTCGGCGAGGCCCAGGCCTGCCTGCGCCGCGGAACGCCGATCCACGAGGCACGCGACCTCGACGCGGCCGCATCGCTCGCCCAGCGCGAGTCGCCCGACTTGATCGTGGTGGCGCAATCGCGGCCCGGCCAGTTTTCCCACGCGGCCCTGCACCGCCTGCGACGCCTCGCCCCGTTGGCGCCAATCGTCGGTCTGATGGGAAGCTGGTGCGAAGGCGAGACACGGACCGGATCGCCCTGGCCGGCCTCGGCTCGGCTTTATTGGCACCAGTGGCCAACGCGCTGCAAGCGACAACTGGCCCGAATCGCCAACGGACGACCGAGCCCCTGGACGCTGCCCGCCACCGCGACCGAGGAGGAACGGCTGCTGGCCGACATCGAGGCCCACGGCTCTGAGACGCCCCGCACCACCGCGACCCGCGGTCTCGTTGCGATTCGCTCGCTCTCGTCCGAAACGGCCGCCTGGCTGCTGACGGCTTGCCGCAGTCGAGGCCTGGCCGCCGTCTGGCAACGCCGGCCCCCGGACGCTCGGACGCAGGACGCCACCGCGGCCATCTTCGATGCGGCCGACCTGAGCAACGCCGAATTTGCGGAGCTTGGCCGCTTTGCCGCCGCCATGCGGCCGTGTCCGCTGATTGCGCTACTGAGCTTCCCTCGCATCGACGACCAACGGCGGGCGCTCTCGGCGGGCGCAACCGTCACACTCTCGAAGCCGCTGGCCATCGAAGACCTTTTTTGGGAAATCGACCGGTCCGGCCAATAGATGGCTTCTCCTTTTCCAACCGCGTGGGCCTCTTGCCTTGCGCGCCGTCTTGTCGTTTTCCGCCGCCGGACTAGAATGACCCAGTTGGCAGTTTGCGATTTGCACCACGCCTCGCGCCTGGCCAGGAAGTTCGCGGCATTTCTGAACGTCCCCACCCGATCGCGACCCAAGGTCGCGGCGTCACAAAAGGAAAAACCGGTATGATCAGAACGTGGACCATCGCCGCAAAAGCTGGCGCTCTGGTTGGCGCTGGCGTGTTGTCCATCACGGCGCTGCTCGCCGGCTGCTCGGCGGGTCAAGAGAAGTCGCCGGCGAACGTTCAGCCGCCGCCGGTTGCGCATGCTGTCCCCAAGCCGGAAGCAACGACGGTCGCAAAGCCGGTCATGAAGGTGGCCGACCAACCCCCGCCAAAACCGGCCGACGAGCCCAAGCCCGCGAAGGCCAAGCCGACCGAAAAGGCCACGACGCCGCAAGAGGCGTTTCGTGAGGACCTGGAAGAGATGGCCGACAAGCCGCGAGACCTGGGGACGCCGCTGGTGGACGCCAACGCCGAGCTCGTCCGGCTCAGCGCCGAGCAGCCCGTCTGGGTCGATAAAAAGAACAAGCATGTTGTCCTGCTCGGAGAAACGTGCAAGGCCGGCTACCCGCTCGAATTCTTTGCCACCTACTCCAATCGGGCCTACGAGTCGGTCGTCGCCGTCAACGTGAAGCCATCGACCATCCACGCCGGACTGCTGGCCGTGGGAGCGAAGCCAGGCCATCCGGCGCGGTTCCAGCCCGAATTCTCGCCGCCCACCGGCACGGAAATCGCCATCGAGGTCCGCTGGAAGGATCCGCAGGGCCAGGTCCAGTCCGCCCGGGCGCAGGATTGGATCCGAGACATCAAAACGAAGAAGGCCTTGGACCTCAACTGGGTCTTTGCCGGCAGCATCGCCGAGACCGATTCCTCCGGCCAAATCGCCTCGTATCAGGCCGACGGCGGCGACATGATTTGCGTCTTGAGCCTGCCCAGCGCCATGCTCGACTTGCCGCGACGCGGATACGGAGCGATCGAATCGCGATCGTTCGAGGCGTTCGCCGAACGCGTGCCGCGCGAGGGAACGCCCGTCACCCTGCTGATGAAGCCGATCAAGCCGGCGAAACCCAGCGCTCCCCAGACCGGCGCCAAGACCGCCGCGCAAGACCCGGCGGAGGCTGAAAAGCGGGCCATCGAAGCGGCCGGGCCGTGGCTCGCTCTCATCGATCAGGGCCAGTACGGCAAAAGCTGGGAGGCGGCCTCCGACCGCTTCAAGGACGCCGCCGAGCGACGCGACTTCATCGCCAAACTCAACGACGCCCGCAAACCGCTGGGCAACGCCAAATCCCGCGCCCTCCTCTCGAAACACTATACGACCAGCCTCCCCGGCGCGCCCGACGGGCACTACGTCATCCTGAAATATCAGACCGTCTTTGAAAAGAAAGCGGCCGTCGAGACCGTCACGTCGATGCTCGACAAGGACCGCAAATGGCGCATTTCGGGTTACTCCATCAAGTAGACAACGCGCCCGCCACCGTGGGCCGCCGCCCGCCGTGGAGACCCTGTCGCCGTGCGATGATCCATGCCGCTTCTGCCTGACGAACAACGACGCTTCGCCATGGAAATCGTTCGCCGGCTGCGCGCCGCGGGCTTCGAGGCCTATTGGGCCGGCGGCTGCGTGCGCGACCGCCTGCTGGGCCGCGAGCCGAAGGACTACGATGTGGCCACCAACGCGACGCCCGAACAAATCCGCGCCCTGTTTGGCCGGCGCCGCACGTTGGCCCTTGGCGCGGCCTTCGGCGTGATCTCCGTGATCGGACCTCGCACGGCCGGCCTCGTCGAGGTGACCACCTTCCGTCGCGACGCCGCGTACACCGACGGCCGCCACCCCGACAGCGTCGCCTTCAGCACGCCGGCCGAAGACGCCTCACGCCGCGACTTCACCATCAACGGCCTGTTCTACGATCCAGTCGAAAATCGCGTCATCGACTTCGTCAGCGGTCAGGCCGACCTGGCGGCCAAACTGCTGCGAGCCATCGGCAACCCACGCGATCGCTTTGCCGAAGACAAACTGCGCATGCTTCGCGCGGTCCGGTTCGCCTCGACGCTGGAATTCTCGCTCGACGCCGACGCTCGCCGGGCAATCGCCGAAATGGCCGCCGAAATCCACGTCGTCAGCCCCGAGCGCATCTCGGTCGAAATGCAACGCATGCTGACCGACGCAAACCGGGCCGCCGGCGTGCGACTCCTGGTGGAAACCGGCTTGGCCGCACAAATCTTGCCCGAGATCGTCGCTCCCAACGCGGACGGCGCCAACACGCTCGACCACTCGCTGGACGCAATGGCTCGACTGGGCGCCGACTGCACATTCCCACTCGCACTGGCCGCCGCTCTGTGCCTCCACATCGATGCCACCCGGGCCGACGCCATTTGCCGCCGCTGGCGGCTCTCGAACCAACAGCGGGATCGAATCTGCTGGCTCATCGCGCATCGGACAGATCTCGAAAACGCTCCGACCATGCGCTGGTCGGCCGTGCAGCCGCTCTTGATTGCCGACGGAATCGGCGATCTGTTGCGGCTGATGGAATGCGTCCGTCCCGAAACAGCGGCGTCGGTCGCCCATTGCCGCCGCCTGCTCGCACAGTCCCGAGAGACGCTCGACCCGCTGCCACTCGTGACGGGCGACGATCTGTTGGCCCACGGCATTCCGGCCGGGCCAAGTTACAAAACGTTGCTCGATCGCATCCGCGCCGCCCAATTGGACGGCCAAGTTCATACAAAACCGCAGGCAATCCACCTCGTCAAGCAGTGGTGGAAGGAAACGAGCTAACCCCCAGCGCTTGCAATGCGACGCCCGGCCCCGCACAATAGTGGTGGGCAACCCAAGTCGCACGGCAACGGATCAGTCATGGACAAAAAAGTCAAGAAAAAGACGCACGTGCTTCAGCAACGAATCCAGTCTCTGCGTCAGCAGTTGGCCGGCGCCAGAAAACAGCAAGACGATCTGGACGAACTCAAGTCGCTCGAACAGCAACTGACGGCCGCCGAGGCCGAGCTGGCGAAAATCAAGGAGTAGCGCCCGGCGTCCTCGGTTGCTTCGCTCGCGGCTTGGCTGCCGGCGCCGTCGCTCTCCAAACGTCGGCCTGTTTGGCGATCTCAATAAGAAACAGTCGCCGGATCGCGTCGTAGCCGCGGACGTTCGGGTCCTCCAGATTGCAAGCGTACCAGTAATGCGGATCGCCCGCGCGGTAGTACTGGTTCCAGGGCTGCGTGCAGTGGACGCCATGTCCGAGAAACTCGGCGTGCATCGGAACCAGATGCACCGATCGGTGTATCTTCGCCGTTCGGCGAATGGCCTCGTTGTAGGCCCCGTGGATGGCCAGGCAGTCGGACCATGCCGGCAAATAAGCCGCCGCCGGATCGCCGACGCCGTCGCTCGGGTCGTAGATGTCGGCCAAAAAGATCATGCAGCCCCCGGGAAATCGGGCCTCGATCAGACGGACCATTTCGTCCAACCGCTTCGTGAAATTTTCGATCCACGGTTGTGCCTGCTCCGGCGTCGCCCCATACATGGCGCCCTCGCGCGGCGACTGTCGGCCATAGCTGTGAATCAGATCGTTGCCGCCGGTCGTCATGACGACCAGTCCGAAAACGTCCGAACTCTGCTTCTCCAAAAAATCACGAATTGCATCGACGTGCATGAGCGACGTGCTGCCCGAGACGGCCAGGTTCTTCACCGCAAGCCTTGGCAGCACGGCCGAGAGGCAGATGCCCCGCATGTCGTCGAACTCGTCGGGCGGGTTCTTCACCAGGCGATTGAAATACGCGTCGGGCGGCGCAACGCCGAACCCGGCCGTCACGCTATCGCCCAGCCCCAGCAGCAACACCTTCCGCGTCGTCCAAACCTTGGCAAACGGCTCGGCCGACACCTCGGGACCCGCCGGCCCGCTGCCCACCGGCCGCGCGTACACCGCATAGTAGTACGCGGCCAGCACGCCAAACAGCGCGAGGGCAATCGCCAAGAGTTTGATCGCTCGTCGCAGGATGACTGCTTTTCCCGTGAACCGCATGATGGTCTGTGCCCAAGCAACTTGCCGCGGAACGCCCAACCGCCGAAAGCAGACGACCTCTTCGCTTCGTTTTAGCCGCGCCAGGCGATCTTGGGCAGCCCCGTCACCGTCCCACCCCCAAAGCGGCTAAAATCTGGGGTTGCCGACCAGGACAGCCAGGGTTATGCTTGGCGCCGTGTCGTGATTTGTCCAAAAGCGAGGACAGCCAGGCTGCTGTGACCAACAATGGATCTTGGTGTCCGCGAGTGTGCCCACCTGCTGAAAGTCTCGGAAAAGACGGTCTACCGTTGGCTCAAACAGGGCAATCTGCCAGCCTACCGGGTCAGCGATCAGTATCGCTTCAATCGGGCCGAGCTGCTCGAATGGGCCACCTCACAACGGATGAACGTCTCGGCCGACATCTTTGTCGAACCGGACGGCGGCCCCATCGCCAGCTTGACCGACGCCTTGAAAGCCGGCGGAATCCATTACCGACTGAGCGGGACCGACAAGCTCTCGGTGCTTCAGTCGCTGGTTGACGTAATGCCGCTGCCCGAGCAGGTGGATCGGGCGTTCCTGCTCCAAGTGCTTCTGGCCCGAGAATCGCTCGGCTCGACGGCCCTTGGCAACGGGATTGCCGTGCCGCACGTGCGAAACCCCATTGTGATGCACATTTCGCGGCCGATGATCACGCTCTGCTTTCTCGAACAGCCGATCGAGTTCGGGGCGCTTGATGGTCAGCCGGTTCACACGCTGTTCACGATTGTCAGCCCGACGATCCGAGCCCACCTGCACTTGCTGGCCCGGCTCGGTTTCGCGCTGCGTCAGCCCGCCTTCGCCGAAGTGATTGCCAAGCAGGGGACCCGCGACACAATTTACGCCGCCAGCCAGGTGGTTGACCAAAGCATTCCGCAGCCCGCGCCGCACTCCTGACAAGGTCCTCCCTCATGGCTTGGTTTCTGATAGCGTTGGCCGTGATGCTGATCGGCGGCCTTCTGTCGGTCGCCATCGGCCGCTGCGCCAAGAGCGCCTGTCTGGTCGGCATGGCCAGCGCCGTGCTCGGCTCGGGCGTGGTGATGTTCGTATCACTCGGAGTGCTCGTTTCTGGCCACACGCAATCGCTGCGACTGGCGTGGCCGCTGCCGTTGGGCTCGGCCAACATGACGATCGACCCGCTGTCGGCCGTCTTCGCCGCAACCATCGCACTGGTGACGATGGCCGCGGCCGTCTACGGCAGCCAATATCTCCGGTGGCGCCACGACCGCAGGCCCCTTCTTCCGAAAAAGGACGACGCCGTTGCGTCCCCTCGCCCGCTTGCAGAGGACGGGCAGCGCGGGTGGGCCGTCTCGCCGCGAGTCGCTCGTTCCACCAGAGACGAGAACCACCCCGAATCTCGCAAGAATCTCGGCGTCTCCTGGTTCTTCTTCAACCTGTTGGCCGCCAGCATGTTGTTGGTCGTCGCCGCGAGCAATGGCGTCTTGTTTCTCGTCAGTTGGGAGATGATGTCGCTGGCCTCCTTCTTCCTGGTCACAGCCGAGGACGACAAGGAATCGGCGCGTCGCGCCGGATGGACCTATTTGGTCGCAATGCACCTCGGCACGGCTTTCCTGCTGGCGCTCTTCGTCCTGCTGGGCAACGGTTCGACCTCGCTCAATTTCGAGCATTTTTCAACGGCCGGCGTCCCGAGCAGCAGCATTCTGCTCCTGCTAGCCCTGATCGGTTTTGGGACCAAGGCCGGTCTCGTTCCGATGCACGTCTGGCTGCCCGAGGCCCATCCGGCCGCGCCGTCGCACGTGTCGGCCGTGATGAGCGGCGTCATGATCAAGACGGGCATCTACGGCCTGCTGCGAACGCTCACCTTCCTCGGCCCGCCGCCACCGGCCTGGGGCTGGACGCTCGTCGTGGTTGGCGTAGCCTCGGGCGTCCTCGGCGTGCTTTACGCCTTGTCGCAGCACAGCCTGAAGCGGCTGCTGGCCTATTGCAGCGTCGAAAACGTCGGCGTCATCGCCATCGGGCTCGGCGTCGGCCTGCTGGGAATCGCCTATCGCCACCCGATCATGGCGACCCTCGGCCTCACCGGCACGCTGCTGCACGTCATCAACCACGCCCTGTTCAAAAGCCTGCTGTTCCTTGGCGCCGGTTCCGTATTGCAGTCCACCGGCGCCGGTGACCTCGATCGGCTCGGCGGCCTGCTGAAACGGATGCCGACCACCGGAGCCGCGTTTCTCGTCGGCGCGGCCGCCATCTCAGGGCTCCCGCCGTTGAATGGCTTCGTCAGCGAGTTTCTCATCTATTTCGGCGCCGTGTCGGGCCTAACGACACGAGCCAACCTGCTGCCGGCGTGGCCCCTGATGAGCGTTCTGGTCATCGGCGGCATGGCCCTGATCGGCGGATTGGCCGCCGCCTGTTTCACGAAAGCGTTTGGCGTCGTCTTTCTCGGCGAACCTCGCAGCGAGGAGGCGGCCAACGCCCGGGAGGTCGGCGCGGCCATGCGAGCGTCGGTCGTCGCGCTCGCCGCCCTGTGCCTTGCCATCGGTCTCAGCGCCCCCGTGTGGCCGCGGGCAATTCAGCCGGCCGTCGCGACGATTCTTCCCCCCATGGACCCGGCCACGGATGTTGTCGCCGTCGCCGTGGGACCGTTGACCGGCGTCGTGCTCGGTTCGTACGTCTTGCTGGCGTTGATTGTCGTGGCAAGCCTGGTTCGGCGACGCTTGCTCGCCACTCGACCCGTCGAAAGGACCGTCACCTGGGACTGCGGCTATGCGAACCCGACGCCTCGGATGCAGTACACGGCCTCCTCGTTCACCCGGCCCGTGACGCTGCTGTTTCGGCTGTTGCTGCAACCGCAGGATGACGTGGTTTCGCCGACAGGTTTCTTTCCAAAGCTCGCCGCGATCCGGACTTCGACGCCCGACCTGTTTCAGCGGTTTATCTATCGGCCGCTGTTCGCCGGCATCGTTTGGGTGGCCTCGCGGTTGCGATGGCTCCAGGAAGGGCGGATCCAAATCTACGTGCTCTACATTGCCCTGACGATTCTCGTCCTCTTGATTTGGAAGCTTCGCTGACCGATGTCCACACTTGCGTCAATCGTCCACGTTCTGCTGGCCGCTTTGCTCGCGCCGCTGCTGCCGGGGCTAATCAACCGGACCAAGGCGTTCTTTGCCGGACGTCGCGGGCCGCCCCTCCTGCAAGCCTATTACGACCTTTGGAAATTGCTCAACAAAGGGGCCGTTTACAGCAGAACCACCACTTGGCTCTTTGTGGCCGGCCCGGTAGTCGGCGTCGCCTGCATCGTCACGGCGTTGCTGATCGTTCCGCTCGGCGGCGTCCCGGGCCTCATCAATTTTCCTGGCGATTTCCTGCTGGCCGCCTACCTGCTGGGCCTGATGCGATTCTTCACGATCCTCGCCGCTCTGGATACCGGTTCGAGCTTTGAGGGGATGGGCGCAAGCCGCGAAGCGTTCTTCTCGGCGCTGGCCGAACCGGCCCTGCTGCTCGGCCTGGCAGCGCTGGCCGCCCAATCGCACAGTCTGTCGCTCAGCGCGATGTACGCTACCGTGACGTGGCAAGCGATAACCTCGTTTGCCGGCCCGGCGTTGCTGCTCGTGGCCGCCGCGCTGCTGATCGTCTTCCTGGCCGAAAACGCCCGCATCCCGATCGACGATCCCAACACGCACCTGGAACTGACGATGATCCACGAGGTCATGGTGCTCGACCACGGCGGCCCCGATCTGGCCATGATCCAATACGCGGCCACGCTCAAGCTGTGGGTGCTCGGCGCGCTGCTGGTCGGCATTCTTCTGCCGGTGCGAAGCGGCTGGTGGGCCGTTGACCTGGGCATGGGCCTCTTGGGCATGGCGGCCCTCGCCGTCCTGGTCGGCGCCATCGAATCGACCATCGCACGCCTCCGATTGGTTCGCGTGCCACAGTTTCTCGTCGCGGCCTCCGTGCTCTCGATCTTGGCCCTCGTGCTCGTGATGAGGTGACTCGTGAATCCCTGGTTTGACACCATCCTGGTCCTGCTGATCCTCACAAGCCTGCACTTGTTGGGATCGAGCCGCATCAGCGCATGCATTCGCACGGTCGCCGCGCAGGCCGTGTTGCTGGCCATCGTGTCGCTCTTGGCGCAGCAGGGCCAGATCGGCCTTCGACTGGTCGTGCTGGCCGCCGTCAGCACGGCGATCAAGGCCCTCGTGCTGCCTTCGCTGTTGCGACGCGCGGCGCACGAGGCAGGCGTGCAAACCGAGGACGAACCGTTTGTCGGCTTCACGACTTCGCTGCTGCTGGGCCTGGGACTGCTCGGGGCCGCGCTGCACGTCGCGGGACGCCTGCCGGTGCCTGGTCTCAAGACGCCCAGCCTGCTGGTGCCGGTCGCCCTGTTCACCATGATGGTCGGCCTGCTGGTGATCGTTGGCCGGCGAAAGGCCGTGATGCAGGCGCTCGGATATCTGGCCATGGAAAACGGCATCTACGCCTTCGGTCTGGCGTTCGCCGTCGAGGAGCCGCTACTGGTCGAAATGGGCGTCCTGCTGGACGTCTTCGTCGCGGTCTTCGTCATGGGCATTGCCATTCACCACATCAGCCGCGAGTTCGACCACATCGACGCCGACCGCCTCTCAGCCTTGAAGGATTAGCCGCATGATTTGGGGTTTGTTGCTCGTGCCGTCGCTTGCCGGACTGATCGCGTTCGCGATTCGGCCCAACTGGCCGCGTCGGGCGCTGCTTCTGACGGCGGCCGTCGCGCATGCCGGAATGGTCGCCGCCTGCTGGGTTCGGACGCCTGCGCCCGCGATTCACGGCTGGATGATGATCGACGCCGCGTCGCTGCTGTTCCTGAGCATCACCAGCGCGCTGTTTCTGATGGCGGCCGTTTATGCCGTCGGCTATTTGGCCAAAGAGTCGCAGCCGGGCCTGCCGGACGGAGACCAAGCCGAGTTGCCGTTCGTGAACTTTCCCGAGGCCGTGTTCGCCGGCTGCCTGCTGATGTTCTTGGCCACGATGACCTTGGTGACCGTCAGCCACCACTTGGGCCTGATGTGGGTCGGCGTCGAGGCCACGACGCTGGCCAGCGCCCCGCTGATCTATTTCCACCGCCACCCCCGTTCCCTGGAGGCCACGTGGAAGTACCTGCTGATCTGTTCGGTGGGCATCGCCTTGGCCTTGCTCGGCAACTTTTTCCTTGCCGTGGCCACGCGCTCGGCAGCCGGCCCAGCGGTCCATCTGACCATTGAAAATCTGACGGCGCGAGCCGACAGCCTCGATCCGCTCTGGCTCAAGGCGGCGTTCCTGTTCTTCCTCGTCGGATACGGCACGAAAATGGGCCTCGCTCCCCTGCACACGTGGTTGCCCGACGCCCACAGCGAGGCCCCGTCGGTCGTCTCGGCCCTGCTTTCCGGCGCGCTGCTGAACTGCGCGATGCTGACGATCCTTCGCGTTCACGGACTCCTGTTCGCCGCTAACCTGGGCGACTTCAGCTCCGATCTGCTCGTTCTCTTTGGGCTGATTTCAATGGCCGTGGCCGCCGTGTTCATTCTGGGCCAAGCCGATTACAAACGCATGCTGGCCTATTCGAGTGTCGAGCACATGGGCATCCTCGCGCTCGGAATCGGCATCGGCGGCATGGCCACGTTCGGCGCCATGTTGCACGCCGTCAACCATTCTCTGACCAAGGCCATGCTGTTCCTGGCGGCCGGCAACATCCTGGCGCTGTACCACACAAAATCAACCACCCGCGTCCGAGGCCTGCTGCACAGCTCGCCGATGACGGGCGTCCTCTGGCTCGTCGGGTTCCTGGCCATCGTCGGCTCGCCGCCTTTCGGACCGTTCATCAGCGAGTTGACGATCCTGAAAGCGACGTTCGACGCCGGCCGGCCGCTGGTCGCTGTCGCCTACTTGGCGGCGCTGGCCGTCGTCTTTGTCGGCATGGCCACGATCTGCCTGCGGATGGCCTACGGTCCGCCGCCGCGTGCGATCAGCGAGCGAAGGTTGGCAACCGGGGTGCCGCCGCACGAGCCGCTCTGGTCCGTCGCGCCCGCCGCGGCGCTCGGGCTTGCCGTCCTAACGCTTGGCGTCTACGTGCCGCCGCAACTGACCGACGTTCTGCACCGCGCGGCCGCCGCCTTGGGAGGCAACTGAGATGTCCCTTGCCCACGCGCTCACAGTTCACAATGGCCACGGCTTCGAGTTGGCCGATTGCCCCGCATTGCCGATCGAGCCGTTTCGCCAGGAAGTGATTGACGGAGTAGCGGCCGGCGCACGCTTGTCCGCACTGTTCGGCTATCGACATCCGGCCGGCCAATTGCGGTTGCTGGCCGTGCTGACCCGCGCCGACGCCGGCGACCTGGCCGTGCTGTCCGCGCCGGTCGAATCCGCGTACCCGGCGATCACGCCCGACTGCCCGCAGGCCCATCTGTTCGAGCGCGAAATCTTCGAGCAGTGGAACATCGAGCCGATAGGCCATCCGTGGCTCAAGCCGGTTCGATCGCTTGCCTCGCGGCCAGCCGCCGCTCAAGATGCCAGCGAACGGCAACTCGCGTCTTTCCCCTTCTTCCAAATGGCCGGCGACGAGGTCCACGAAGTGGCGGTCGGTCCCGTCCATGCGGGGATCATCGAGCCGGGCCACTTTCGCTTCCAGTGCCACGGCGAGACGGTCTACCACCTCGATATTTCGCTGGGCTATCAGCACCGCGGCGTCGAGCGTGCCATGTTGGGCGGGCCAAATGCGCGAACGATCCACTACGTCGAGACCCTCGCCGGCGACACGACGACCGGCCATGCCGCCGCCTATTGCCGAGCCGTCGAGGCGCTGAGCGCCACGCGGGTGCCCGCCCGCGCACAGTTCGTCCGCGGTATTGCACTCGAGCTCGAGCGGGTGGCCAACCACATCGGCGATCTCGGCGCGATGGCCGGCGACGTGGGCTTTCTGCCCACCATGTCCTACTGCGGACGTATCCGCGGCGATGTGCTCAACATGACGGCCCTCTTGTGCGGCAACCGGTTCGGACGCGGCATCGTTCGGCCCGGCGGCGTGGCCTTCGACATCGACGCGCCCACGGTCGAGCAACTTCGGCGGCGATTGGACAACGTGACGAGCGATGCCCACAGCGCCGTCGAGCTGCTGTGGAACAGCCCCTCGGCGATGGCCCGCTTCGACGACGTGGGCGTTCTGTCGGCCGACACCTGCAGCCAGCTCGGTCTGGTCGGCGTTGCGGCCCGGGCGTGCGGCGCGGCCTGCGATGTCCGCCGCGATTTTCCCTACGGCATTTACCGCTTCACCCATATTCCCGTTTCGACTTGGCACACGGGCGACGTGTTCGCCCGGGCCCATGTGCGTTGGTTCGAAGTGCAACGGTCGCTGGCCTTCATCCGCGAGCAGCTCGACGCGCTGCCCGAGGGCCCGGTGATTCAGCCAAGCAATCCGCTCGGGGCGAATCGCGCGGCCGTGACGCTGATCGAAGCCTGGCGCGGCGAGATCTGCCACGTCGCCATCACCGGGCCGGACTCGCGGTTTGCCGCGTACAAGGCGGTCGATCCGTCGTTCCACAATTGGTTCGGACTCACGATGGCGTTGCGCGGCCAGCAGGTCTCCGATTTCCCGCTCTGCAACAAAAGCTTCAATTTGTCGTATTGCGGTCACGATCTTTAGCGGCCGGGGCCGAGCGGTTCCGGCGGATTGAAAAGTCAACCATGTTCGACACGCTGTTGGCCAGATGGAAGCAGGGGCACCGCACGATGCGCTACCCGGCGGGTCCAGCCCCCGAGCTGCCCGAGCGGTTTGCCGGCCGCCCAACGGTCGATGCGACCCGATGCACGACCGCCTGCCGGCAGTGCGCGGAGGTGTGTCCAACCGGCGCCGTCAGCGCCGCGCCAGACGGCGAGCCGCTGGCGATCGACCTGGGGCGGTGCCTGTTCTGCCGCCAGTGCGAGACAACGTGTCCAACCGGCGTCATCCGCTTCACACGCGACCACCGGCTGGCGGCGTCGCAGCGCGGCGACCTGGTTGTCCGCAGCGCCGCGCAACAGGCGGCCGTCGCTCTGGACCAAGCCGCACGCCGCTTGTTCGGCCATTCCCTCAGGCTTCGTCAAGTGAGCGCCGGCGGCTGCAACGCTTGCGAGGCCGACACCAACGTCCTCGGCACGCTCGCGTGGGACTTGGGCCGCTTCGGCATCCAGTTCGTCGCCTCGCCACGGCACGCCGACGGGCTGTTGGTGACCGGCCCAGTCTCCGAAAACATGCGGCTCGCGATTCAGAAGACCTACGACGTTGTGCCAACACCGAAACTGGTGATTGCGGTCGGCGCGTGTGCCATTTCGGGCGGCCCCTACGCGGATCATCCCGAGACCGCCGGCGGCGTGGCCGGTTTGCTGCCAGTGGACCTGTTCGTGCCGGGCTGTCCACCGCATCCGCTCACAATCCTCGACGGCCTGCTCCGGCTTTTGGGCCGCGAGGTGGAAGAGGGGCCCCGCTGAGCGGTGAAAGGCGGGCAGCACCCCGCCAACAGGTGCCCATTGCTGCGGAAGCCAGGGCGCGGTAACATACTATGTTCTTCACCGCCCCCAGATTCCCAGAGAGCTAATTGGCGTCGCTCTTCCGACTGCGACTGCGGGAAGAAAAAGCGGTCGGATCGGCCCACGCGGCTACAGTCGCGGGCATTTCTCGCCGATAACGTGGCTTTCTGAGAGCCAATCAAGCCCCACTCGGGGCTAGCATCGATAGCAGCGCAAGGCCAAAGTCTTTATCAGAGGAGTGACCACGTGGAAAAGAGACGTTTTGTGACGATCGACGGCAATGAGGCAGCGGCCAACATCGCCCACCTGTGCAGCGAAGTAGCGGCCATTTACCCGATCACGCCGTCCTCGGGCTTGGGCGAACTGCCGGACGCTTGGGCCGCCGCCGGACGCAAGAACATTTTTGGCAGCATTCCCAACGTGGTCGAAATGCAGAGCGAGGCCGGGGCCGCCGGCGCCGTTCACGGGGCCTTGCAGGCCGGGGCGCTGACGACGACGTTCACCGCGTCGCAGGGCCTCCTGCTGATGATCCCGAACATGTTCAAGATCGCCGGCGAGTTGACCTCGACGGTCTTTCACGTCACGGCCCGAACCGTGGCCACTCACGCCCTCTCCATCTTCGGCGACCACAGCGACGTGATGGCTTGCCGCTCGACCGGCTGGGCCATGCTCAGCGCGGCCTCCGTGCAAGAAGCGCAAGACATGGCCCTGATCGCCCACAGCGCCACGCTCGAAGCCCGCGTCCCGATCCTCCACTTCTTCGATGGCTTCCGCATCTCGCACGAAGTGAACAAGATCGAGCAGCTCACCGAGGACGATTGCCGCGCGATGATCGACATGGACCTGGTCGCGGCCCATCGGCAGCGAGCCCTGTCGCCCGAGCACCCCAAGCTCCGCGGCACGGCCCAGAACCCGGACGTGTTCTTCCAGGCACGCGAGGCCTGCAACCCGTACTATGCGAAATGCGCCGCGATTATCCAGAAGCACATGGATAAGTTCGCCAAGCTGACCGGCCGGCAGTACCACCTGTTCGATTACACCGGCGCCCCGGACGCCGACCGCGTCATCGTCATCATTGGCTCGGGCGCGGGCGTCGTCGAAGAGACGGTTGACAAGCTGGTGGCCGAGGGCCAGAAGATCGGCCTCCTGACGGTCCGCCTCTACCGCCCCTGGGACACGGCCGCGTTTCTCAGCGCGCTGCCCAAGTCGGTGAAGCGCATCGCCGTCTTGGACCGCACCAAGGAGCCGGGCGCCGCGGGCGAGCCGCTCTATCAAGACGTGGTCACCTCACTGGCCGAAGGCTGGGCGAACCACGCCGGCAGCGCCGCCCTGCCGCACGTGATCGGCGGCCGCTACGGTCTCTCCTGCAAGGAGTTCACGCCGGCCATGGTCGCCGCCGTTTACGCGGAAATGACCAAGCCGCAACCCAAGCGGCAGTTCACCGTCGGCATCAACGACGACGTGACCAAGCTGAGCCTCGACTACGATCCGGCCTTCTCGACCGAAGGCGACGACGTGGTCCGCGCCATGTTCTTCGGCCTCGGCAGCGACGGCACCGTCAGCGCCAATCGCAACTCGGTCAAGATCATCGGCGAGAACACGCCGCTGCATTCCCAGGGCTATTTCGTCTACGACTCGCGCAAGGCCGGCTCGGTGACGACCTCGCACGTTCGCTTCAGCCCCCGGCCCATCAAGGGCTCGTACCTCGTGCATCGCGCGAACTTCATCGCATGTCACCAAGCCCAGTTCCTGGAACGGATCGACATGCTTTCGGTGGCCGAGCCGGGCGCGACCTTCCTGTTGAACAGCCCCTATCCGGCCGACCAGGTTTGGAACTATCTGCCCGTCGAAGTGCAGAAGGTGATCATCGCCAAGAAGCTGAAGTTCTACGTGGTCGACGCTTACAGCGTCGCCCGCGAGGCCAACATGGGCGTCCGCATCAACACGATCATGCAGACGTGCTTCTTCAAGCTGGCCAACGTCATTCCGGCCGACGAGGCGATCGCCCAGATCAAGGAAGCGATCAAGAAAACCTACGGCAAGAAGGGCGGCACGAAGGTCATCGAGCAAAACAACGCGGCCGTCGACGCCGCGATGGCTGCCCTGCATGAAGTGAAGTACCCCGCCGAGGCCAGCTCGAAGCTGCACGTGCTGCCGCCCGTCCCGGAGACTGCCCCGGCGTTCGTCAAGAATGTGCTGGGCGTGATGGTCGCCAACCGGGGCGACGATCTGCCCGTCAGCGCGATGCCTTGCGACGGCACCTTCCCGACGGCCACCACCCAGTACGAAAAACGGAGCATCGCCCAGGACATCCCGATTTGGGATCCGAACATCTGCACGCAGTGCGGCCTCTGCGCCCTGGGCTGCCCGCACGCGACGATCCGCCTGAAGGCCGTCGATCCGGCCCTGCTGGCGAACGCCCCGGCCAGTTTCAAAACGGCCGACTACAAGGGCAAGGAGTTCCCCGGCTGGAAGTTCGTCGTCCAAGTCGCCCCGGACGATTGCACCGGCTGCGGCCTCTGCGCCGAAGTCTGCCCGGCCAAGGACAAGGAACGCGCCAAACACAAGGCCGTGGACATGGAGCCGAAGCTCCCGCGTCTGGAAGAGACGCAGGCGAACTACAATTTCTTCATGACCCTGCCCGACGTGGACCGCTCGAAGGTCAAGGCCGACACGATCAAGGGCTCGCAATTGCTGCTGCCGTTGTTTGAGTTCTCCGGCGCCTGCGCCGGCTGCGGCGAAACGCCGTACATCAAGCTGCTGACGCAGTTCTTCGGCGACCGCATGTTGATCGGCAACGCGACGGGCTGCTCCTCGATCTACGGCGGCAACCTGCCCTGCACGCCTTACACGGTCAACGCCGAGGGCCGCGGCCCGTCGTGGTCCAACTCGTTGTTCGAGGATGCCGGCGAGTTCGGCTTCGGCTTCCGTTTGGCCGTCGATCAGCAGACGCAGTACGCCCAAGAGCTGCTCCGTCGGCTGTCGAGCCAGTTGGGCGACGCCTTCGTTGCCGCACTGCTGGAGAATAAGCAGGAGACCGAGGAAGAGATCGCCACCCAGCGAATCGGCGTGGCCGAGCTGAACAAGCGGCTCGCCAAGATCAACTCGGCCGACGCCAAGGCCCTGTCGGCCTCGTCCGACTTCCTGATCCGCAAGAGCATCTGGAGCTTCGGCGGCGACGGCTGGGCCTACGACATCGGCTTCGGCGGCCTCGACCACGTCTTCGCCTCCGGCCGCGACATGAACATCCTGGTCCTGGACACCGAGGTCTACTCGAACACGGGCGGCCAGGCCTCGAAGTCCACCTTCCGCGGCGCCGTGGCCAAGTTCGCCGCCGGTGGAAAGGGCGCCGGCAAGAAGGACCTCGGCATGATCGCCATGTCCTACGGCAACGTGTTCGTCGGCTCCATTTCGCTGGGCGCCAACCCGATGCACGCGATTCGCACGATCCGCGCCGCCGAGTCCTATCGTGGCACCTCGCTGATCATCGCCTTCTCGCACTGCATCAACTGGGGCATCAACATGACCCAGGGCATGGCCATCCAGAAGGACGCCGTGGCCTGCGGCTACTGGCCCCTCTACAGCTTCGATCCGCGCGAAGCGGCCCACCCGTTCCAACTGGCCAGCAAGAAGCCGGTCGGAACGTTCAAGGACTTCGCCCTGAAGGAAGCCCGATTCGGCATCCTCGCCCGGTCGAAGCCGGCCGAGTCGGCCCGGCTCCTCGAGCTTGGCCAACGCGACATCGACCAGCGCTACCACTTCTATGAGCAACTGGCCGGCGTCAACCGAGACGCCGCCTCGGACATTGCTGGCGAAGCGGTTAACAGCGAAGGCTAGTCCGTCGAAAACCAGTTCGATCGACAAAACGGCGTGGCACGGGTTTCGGCCCGTGCCACGCTTCTTTTTTGATCCCAGCCGGCGCTAAGCTCTTCGATCAAGAGAGGCGGCCGCCTCTCCTCCCCGCAACGCCCTGGTTGACGATCTCGGTACAATAGAGCGGCCAAACCTCTGGAACCTTTTCTCACCCGCTTGCGCGGGAGAGAGACCGGGGGGCGAGGACCGTTTCCCGAGGCCCTATACGGAGCGTCCTTTCGGGCACGCGCGGCTCGCTTCGCCCGCCGCGTGCGCGAAAGCATGCTCCTTACCTTGTCAACACAGGAAATGCCACGATGAGCGCCAACCTGACCACGACCTACCTGGGCATGAAACTAAAGAACCCGCTGGTGATCTCAGCCTGCCCGCTCGTCGCCGAAATCGATCAGCTACGGCGACTCGAAGAGGCCGGCGCGGCGGCGGCCGTCCTACCGTCGCTCTTCGAAGAACAGATCGAGCACGACGGCGACGAGCTGAGCCGCGTCTATGACTTCCACACCGACAGCTTCGCCGAATCGCTGACCTATTTCCCCGAGCAGGAAGACTATCACACCGGGCCGGACGATTACCTCAACACGATCGCCGCAACGAAAAAAGCGGTCGGCATTCCGATCATCGCCAGCCTGAACGGCAGCAGCCCCGGCGGCTGGATCCGCTACGCCAAGATGATGCAAGACGCAGGCGCCGACGCCGTCGAGCTGAATATCTACTTTGTCCCCGGCAATCTGGAAATGACCGGCCCTGACGTGGAATCCCGCTACTTCGATCTCGTGGCGGCCGTGAAACAGTCGCTCTCAATTCCGCTGGCGGTCAAGGTTGGGCCGTACTTCAGCGCGATGGCCAACATGGGCATCCGGCTTGCCGACGCCGGCGCCGATGGCCTCGTCCTCTTCAATCGCTTCTTCCAACCCGACATCCATTTGGAAACGATGACGGCCCAGTCGCAGCTTCATCTGAGCACGCCGTCCGAGTTGATGATTCCGCTCCGCTGGATCGCCGTCCTGCGCGGCCACGTCAAAGCGTCGTTGGCCGCCACCGGAGGCATCCACGACTCGGTCGGGCTGATCAAAGCGATCCTCACCGGCGCCGACGTTGGCATGATCGCCTCCACGATCTACCAGCGCGGCATCGGTCAAGTCAGCCAAATTCTCGCCGGCCTGCGCGCCTGGATGGACGAAAACCAGTACGACTCGGTCGAGCAGATGAAGGGGAGCATGAGCCTCGAAAATTGCCCCAACCCGACCGCCTACCAGCGCGGCAACTACATGAAAACGCTCACCTCGTACGTCGGAAAGGAGATCTGACGCTGCAATCGGTCACGCTAATCGGCCCGACTCTGACAAACCGTCGCATTCTCTCCCGCCACTCCGACCATCGCCACGCCGGTGAACTCAGCCAACCGGCAAAAACTCCTCGCGCCACGGTCATGGGCTGAGAGGCTCCTGCCGCCGCAATTGAACGGGCCCCAACAGCCCCGAGTCCGCCAGCGGCCATGGTGAAGCGTCAAACGGCCGATAATCGATGCCCACGAAATTCACGTCGTGGAATCGTTTCCACGAAACGCCTCGCCGATCGAGGTCGCGGATCCGATTCGCCGAAAGATTCGTGACTTCGATTTCCAAGACGTTTTCCCGGGCCTTCAGTTGTTCCACCGGAAGGCGATAGGGCCGCATCAAGACGGTCCCCAACGATTGACCGTTCAGACGCACACGGGCGCTGTGACAAACAACGCCCAAATCGAGAAGCCACGGCCCCGTCGCTCGCGGCGGCGCGTCGAACGTGACCGTATAGCAAGCCGTGCCGGCAAAGGCGGCCGCCTGGCGACCAGATCGAGTCCACGAGGCAAGCGCGGATGTCTCGAACGGCGACGGACATTCGGGCCCCCCTTCAAGGAACTGCACACGCCACTTGCCCGTGATGCCTACGGCAGGCCCCACCGTCCGTCGATACGGCCACGCAGCCGCCGAAACGCTCCGGGCGTCGAACGTTCGCACGACGAGCGATTGTCCAGGATCGAGCTGGAGATAAACGGCCGTCTGACCACGGTCGTCGCGTCGCAACGCGGCAACGCCGGTTCGACCGGACATCGGATCCAAGATCGCGGCCGACCGAGCCGCGGCGCTCAAGGGCACCCAAGTGTCCAGCGAATCAGCCCCCGCGTAACTGATAAAATAGCAATGCCCGTCAGACATGGCCCGGCGAACGAAGCGGAGCCCCTGGCGATCGACCATCGGTTCCCGCGAAACGCCCGCGGCGCGCACCGCCTCCTCCAACGGGCCAAGAACGACGCGGCCGGCTCCCAGCGCGACCGTCCGAACGGCGCCGTCCGTCGAGCCGCCGCGCAGACGCCCCAAGGTCTTCCGAAGCGCGGCCCGGCGTTGCTCCAAGTCGCCCGCCCCTGGCACGTCTCGCGGAAGCCGATCGACGAAGACGACCGAAGCGCCGCCCTCCGCCAACGTCGCAAGGCGCTTCAACGTGGCCGGCGGCATGTGATCGCACGGCGGAATCACGACGGCTCGATAGGCGCCGCCAGGCGTTGCAATGCGACCGGCGTCGGCCCTTGCCCCGGCCAACTGCCGATCGGAAATGAAATCGAAACCGATGCCGCGATCCCATAATCGTTGGGCCGCGTCGCCAATCGGTTGCCCATCGAGCCACTGGCGTTGATGCACCGTCAATTGGGGAAGCAAGCCGGTCGCATTGTGCCAGAAATCGTGGATTGGCCAGTAAACCAACACGTCGTTATCGGGGCATCCCGACTGCAACACGGCTTGGCATCTCGCAACGTAGGCGTTCAACGCTGGCGCGTCGCGCCAAATCGCGTTGCGGGGATTCATCTGCGTCGAGGCGTAAAAGAGCCAGCCCGGCCAAGGAGCCTCTTGCGGAGAGTAGCACGTTCCGTGGTAGAAGACGTGGTTGACGCCCGACAGAAAAAGCCGATCCACAAGTTGCTTGAGATCCGAAAGCGTCACGGTGAAATGCTCTTTCAGCCAGGTGCCTGTCTCGGACGCGACCCGTTTTCGCCCCGCCACATGGGCCGCCGAAGAGGCGAACTTCGACACCAGGACGCTGCAATCGTGGTGAAACATCTCCGTTTCGGGAATGTCCGCCAAAGCGTACAGATCCAGCAGATTGGCCGGCGAACCGTGCGCCTGGTAGCGCGACTGAAATCCGTGCGTTCGGGACCACTCCGTCCAGACGGACGCGAAATGTTCGATGACCAGATCGGAGACCGTCTCTCGATAATCCGACCTGACCCGCACCGCATGATCGTCGCGGCGTCCTTCCTGCATCGCCGACAATTCGGATTGCAGGCGATATCCGCGCCGTTTCGCAAACTCGTCTAGCAAGTCGGGCGACCAGGTCGATTGGTATTCGTACGAGTCGTGATACACGGCCCGCGGCCTCGAACCGTCATACTGCGCAAACGCCTGCGTAAACCGCTCCAGATAGTTCCGGATCGCTTTGCCGTAGAACGGATTGAGCATGGGGCCGTCGCCCCCCGGAGCCGCTCGCTTCACAGGGCAGGGGCTTGGACGCGGCGACAGAGTGTTCCAATCGACCAAGGCACAGGCGTCCTGTGCAGACACGTTCGGCCCTCCGAAACACCAACCCGTGCCGAGCGTCATGTCAACGAACATGCCGCGACGCTCGGCCTCCCGAACCGTGTCCCGCAACATGGCCAACCATTGCGGACTCAGATAATCGAGATACTGCCGTTCGTATCCCTTGGCGCCGTAGATCGGAATGATGTGCACACCGCCAAGGCCCGCCGCCTCGAAGACCCGCAATTCTCGCGATAACTCCGCGGAATTCACTGCGCTGCCCATCCACCACCAATAGGTCCCAGGTCGGCATTGCTTGGTGATCGGCGGCCAAGCCAAAGGCTCGTCGCTCTGCGCAGGCGACACCATCGCTGCCACGGCAAGCATCCCGGTCACAAGACGCATCCGAACGCCTGAAAGCATTCCAAACTCCTGATCGTTGTTCGAGCCTTACAAGAACGACAATCTGCGAGACACTCCCTTGCCATGCCTCCGTTATCATAGCCGACTCTGGCCTGGCATGCTTGAATGGTTCCGACAATCGCGACCCTCGCCCTGTCGCGCTAAAGAACGGCGTCCGATTGACACCGGCGTGGCCAAACCAATAGACTCATAGGAACTGGGACCGTTGTCGGTCCCATCCCGCCCCAAACAATCCCACCGGC
Organism: Thermoguttaceae bacterium; assembly: GCA_039698035.1. GTDB lineage: Bacteria > Planctomycetota > Planctomycetia > Pirellulales > Thermoguttaceae > JAJFUI01. The sequence continues at coordinate 150,822 of JBDKSW010000004.1, forward strand.
CTCGACGGCAATCGTGTTGACAGGATGAGTCTGTCAACGCGTCCCGAAAAAATCCCACGCTTTTGCTCAAACCCAAGGATCCGATGATGCGATCTCGCCTGATTTCCAAAGTCGGCGCGGCATTCCCATCCCTCATCGCCAGCCTTGCCGTCACTGTCGTCGCGTATGGCCAAGTCGCAATCTCCCCGAACCCCGGCGCGCCCTGGCCGGCAAGCGACGCCCTGGGCCGCAAGCTGCCGACGGCCGACGAAACCGGCCCGCCGCGGGCCGATCGTTTCGTGGGCATCTTCTATTTCCTTTGGCATGACTGCCCGATGGCGAAACACCCGGAGTGGAACGGCCCCTACGATGTCTCGCGGATCCTGGCGGCCCATCCAGAAATTGCAAAAGACATGAACTCGCCGCTCTGGGGCCCCGTCGGCCAAGCCTACTACTGGGGCGAACCGCTCGATGGTTACTACCGCACGAGCGACCCTTGGATCTTGCGACGCCACGCCCACGCGCTGGCCGATGCCGGAGTCGACACGCTCATCTTCGACACGACCAACGCCGTGACGTACCCCGAATCGTATCGCAAACTCTGCGAGGTGTTTCGGCTCGTGCGTCAGGAAGGCGGCCGCACACCCCAAATCGTCTTTATGGTCAACACCGAAGCCGCAAAGACGGCGCGGCAAATCTACGACGACCTCTACAAACCGGGGCTCTACCGCGAACTCTGGTTCCACTGGCAAGGCAAGCCCCTGATGATCTGCGATCCCGAACAGGCCGATCCCGACGTGCGACGGTTTTTCACGCTGCGCCGGGCCCATTGGCCAAACACGCAGGTGAACACGCCCTACGCATGGCACTGGGAAACCACCTACCCACAGGTCTACGGCTACACGGACGATCCCAAGAAGCCGGAGCAGGTCAACGTCTCGGTGGCCCACAACCTGCGACAAACTGACGGCGCAGTCACGCAGATGAGCAACGGCGACGCCCGGGGACGCAACTTTCACGACGGCCGACAAGACAACTCACCGGGCGCGGTCGATCGCGGCGGCAATTTCCAAGAACAATGGAAAAGGGCCCTGCAGTTGCAACCGCCGTTTGTCATGGTCACCGGTTGGAACGAATGGATCGTCGGTCGGCTGAGGTTCCCAGGCTCCGGCTTGCCGAACACACCAAGCACGGTCATCGGGTTCTGCGATCAATTCAACCAGGAGTTCAGCCGCGACATCGAGCCGATGCGCGCTGGGCATGGCGACAACTACTACTGGCAACTGGCGGCCAACGTCCGCCGCTACAAGGGCACGCCGTCGCTGCCCATCGCCTCGCCGCCCGTCTCCGTTCGGATCGATGGCCCCTTCGACCCATGGCGCCACGTCGGCCCCGAATTCGTCGATCACGTCGGCGAAACGCTCCCGCGCGACTTCGACGGCCGCACGCCCGGCCTCCGGTACACAAACCGCACGGGCCGCAACGATTTCGTCGCCCTGAAGGTGGCTCGCGATGCCGAAAACCTTTACTTCTACGCCCGCACCCGTCAGCCAATCTCGCCTTCGACCGATCCAAATTGGATGTGGTTGCTGATCGACACCGATCAGAACCTGGCGACCGGTTGGCAAGGCGCCGACTTCATCGTCAACCGGACCATCGACGGCCCGGGCCGCACATGGCTCGAAAAGAACTGCGGCGGCTGGCAATGGAAACGGGTCGCGCCGATGAAGTGCCGACTGGACGGCTGCGAGCTTCACCTGGCGATCCCTCGCGCGGCGATCGAACTGCCGGAAGGAAAGCCCGTCGCGTTGGACTTCAAGTGGGTGGACAATATCCAACAGCCGGGCAATGTCCTGGACTTCCACACCCGCGGCGACACCGCGCCGGACGGCCGGTTCTGGTTTCGCTATCGTGGCGACGAGCGGCCGATCACGAACTCAGGCCCGTCCGAGTCCAGTCGTAAAAAACAAGACTGATGGCCCACGGGTCCGCTGCGTCCCTTGCCGCCAGCTTGGCCGCCGCCCGTCAGAATCACAACGCCCCCGGAAAACGGCCGGTCGGCTGGAAATCAGGCCGCCGCTCCCGGTATAATCGCGGGCTGGTCGCTCGGCCCCGTGCTGCCGCCTGTCCGCAGAGCAGGAAATTGGAAGTCCGAGGTCTTGCTGACCAAGTGGCGGGATGTCATCGCGCGAAACGCCCCCCTCTTGCGAGCCAGTCCTGTAGCCGCGAAATTGGAAACTGGAAAACCTGCTACCCAAGTCAAGAGGCGACATGCCCAGCGACCTACTCGATATTCCGAAAGACCGCCTTCCCCGCCATGTGGCCATCATCATGGACGGCAACGGTCGCTGGGCCCAACGGCGCGGCCTTCCCCGAACCGAGGGACACCGCGCCGGCGGGCAAAGCGTGCGCCGCATCATCGAGGAGTGCGTCCAACTGGGCCTCGAACAACTGACGCTCTATTGCCTTTCCAGCGAAAACTGGAAGCGGCCCGCCGAGGAAATCGGCTTCCTCATGCAGTTGCTCGACACCTACCTGGTCGAAGAGCGGCCGACCATCATGAAGAACAACATCCAGGTCCGCTGGATCGGCCGTCGCGAAGGGATGCCGGACCAAGCCGTCCGCGGACTCGATGAAACGGTTCGCCTCAGTGCCGCAAACACGGGGCTAAAGGTCTGCATGGCCATCAACTACGGCGGCCGGGCCGAACTGGTCGACGCCGCCCGTCGCATCGCCGACGAGGTCCGCCACGGAACGCTTGACCCGACCGCCATCGACGAACAGACGATCTCCGACCGGCTCTACACGGCCGGCCTGCCCGACCCCGATTTGCTCATTCGCACGGCAGGCGAGATGCGCGTCAGCAACTACTTGCTTTGGCAGATCAGCTACGCCGAAATCTACGTGACCGACGTGTTCTGGCCCGACTTCGACGAGCCCCAGTTGCACGCAGCCCTCCGCAACTATGCGACCCGCCAACGGCGATTCGGCGGGCTGAATTCGTGACCCCCTCGTGTGGCTGGTCGCTATCAGACATTTTCTTATGACATAACTGGCAAAAATTACCGAAAAAGTGTTTGCACGGTTGAAAGAACCTGGTATAAGAGGGGAGCCTACTCGAACGTCAGAATCTTCACTCCCACAGTTTGGCCTCTGGTCGAAGGGTGCATCTGCCATGAAGACTCTCTCAGCAACACTGGCGATTCTCGCATTGTCAATCGGAACAACGACGTGCCAAGCCGGCCTGATTGTCGCTGCCACGGCGGCAGCCGACGGCGACAACGCCGTCACATGCACCTCGGCCTGGAACTTTGACGATCAGACGATGACCGTCACCGGGTCTCAGGCGTGGGGACCGGGCCATATCGGCACCCTGCCGCTCAGCGACGCCGCAAGCTTCACGGCCGAAAGCGAGCTTGATCCGACAGTCACCTTGCGGACCATGATCGACAACGACACCGGCTCGTCTTGGACCGGTTATCAGGTTACCGTCTACATGAACAAGTCGTTCTCGGTGACATCGCCCACCGTCTACAACGACACCACCGCCACGGGCTGGTACGTCTCCAGCTACGATTCCCAGGCGGTTCTGGTCGGCGACGTGTGGGTGGCCAACGTCGTTTTTTCCGGTGGAACGGCGATTGCCGACGGTGGCATGCTCGACTTCAGCTATAAGCTCTCGTTCCTCGGTTCCGTGCAATACTGCCAAGAGATGAGCCCCGTGCCCGAGCCGGGATGCTTGGCGCTGATTGCCGCCGGCGCCGCTGGGCTTCTGGTCCTGCGTCGCAAACGAACCGCCTAATCGTCCGTCATCGTCGGGTTGATGGACGCAAGGGCCGGGGGGGGACTTGCAGGCCCTTCCCCGGCGAGCGATTCGCCGAATCTCGCCTTGGCGCGGCCCATGTCGCCTTGCTTCGGCCAACACTCTCGTCCAACCGGCGAACGCCGACAGCCCCGCCCCATCTTGTCGCCGGCCGCGTATTCGTTACGCTTAGAGCAAGTGAATGCGTGGGCTGTGGGCGGCCGTCGCTTGAAATGCTGGGTGCATGAAACGCACCCTCCACGAAGGGAACGCTGATGAGTTTGATCACCGGTTTCGAGCGGTTCGTGCGTCAGGCCGAGCCGCTGGCGATGCATACCTGGTTCCAACTGGGCGGCCCGGCCGAATACTTTGCCGAGCCGGAAACCTTGGACGACCTGACCGCGCTGGTGCAACGCTGCCACGAGGAATGCGTGCCGACGCGGATCCTGGGGCAGGGCTCGAACATCCTCGTCCGCGACGAAGGCGTGCCCGGCATGGTCATTCAGCTCTCGGCGCCGGTCTTCCGCAAAATCCGCATCGAGGGACGCGCGGTCATCACCGGCGGTGGCGCCCTGCTGGGACAAGCCGTCACCACGGCCGTCCATCATGGGCTAGCCGGTCTCGAAACGCTCGTCGGCATTCCCGGCACGGTCGGTGGCGCCCTGCACGGCAATGCTGGTGCCCAGGGCGCGAACATCGGCCAATGGACCCTGCATGCCACCGTGCTGACGGCCAGCGGCGAGGTCGCTCAGCGCGGCAGCGACGAGCTGGCGTTCGGCTACCGGCAAAACAGCCTCGACGACTTGGTCATTCTTGACGCCCGCTGCGAACTCGAAGAGGACGATCCACGACAACTGGCCCAACGCATGCAGAAACAGTGGATCATCCGCAAGGCCTCGCAACCGATGGGTCACCAGGCGGCCGGTTGCGTCTTCCGAAATCCTCGCGGCCAGAGCGCCGGCGAGTTGATCGACCACGCCGGTCTGAAGGGAACGAGAATCGGCGGCGCCGTGGTCAGTGATCGCCACGCCAACTTCATCATCGCCGAGCCTGAATGCTCGAGCCAAGACGTGCTTCGGCTCATCGAACTGATTCGCGGCCAGGTTCGCGACCGGACGGGAGTCGAGCTGGAACTGGAACTGGAAGTCTGGTAGCGATGAGAGCCTCCGGTTCCTCGCTTTGCGCGAGAACCGAAGAACCACGTCATGAGCCCCGCGAAAAAACAAGCCCCCGCCTCGCCGATTTCCACATGGTTGCTTGGCCCGGGACGCCCCGTGCTGTTGCTGGCCGTGTTCCTGGCGCTGGCCTGCGGCGTGCTTCTGGCCATCTGGCACGGCGGTCTCGGCCGCCGCATCCTTGGATCGTCCGAATACCGCCTGACGGCCGAGCGGGTCCAAATCACGACGCCGCCCGAGTGGATTCACACCGACATCCGCGCCGAAGTCTTCCGCGACCCGACGCTCGATGGAACGCTGTCGCTGCTTGACGACGATCTGGCCGAGCGCGTCTACAGAGCCTTTGCACGGCACCCGTGGGTTGCCAAGGTCATCCGCGTCGATAAGCACAATCTCACCGTCGAGCTGATCTATCGTCGGCCCGTGTGCATGGTGGAAGTGCCCGGCGGGCTGCTGCCTGTCGATGAAATGGGGACGTTGTTGCCGACCGGCGATTTTTCGTCAAACGAAGCGGTTGTCTATCCCCGACTGACGGGCGTCGAACGGGCGCCAACCGCACCGCCAGGCAACCGCTGGGCCGACGCGAAAGTGCTCGGCGGCGCGGAAATCGCCGCTGCCCTAGGCCCGGCATGGGCCCAGTTGCGATTGCAGCGAATCGTCCCTTCGGCCGCGGATCCCGCCGTCACGCCCGCCAGCCGCCCACAGTCCGGTCGCCGCTCGGGTGAGCCGTTCTTCACGCTCGTCACTCGAGGCGGCACACGCGTCCTCTGGGGTTACGCGCCCGGCGCAAACGCCCTGGGCGAGCTTTCGCCCACCGAGAAGCTGGCCCGATTGCAGCGGTACATGTCCGACCACGACACCCTCGAAGGCCGCGAGGGCAAGCCCCAAGTCTTGGATGTCCGCACCATGCGGCCGTCCATGTAGGATGCCACTGTCAAGCCGATTCGGAATCGCCAACCCGGGGCCATCTACGCCAGCGACGGCAGCGCGCTCGACGGCAGCAACTGCTTGAACGTCGATTGCTCGATAAGCGTCTGCACGGCCTCGATGTCGGGCGAGAAGTAACGGTCTTTGTCGTAAAACGGCACGCGGCCGCGCACCAGCGATCGGGCTTCTTCCAGCCGCGGCGAGCTGCGAAGCGGCCTGCGGAAATCGAGCCCCTGGCAGGCCGCCAACAGTTCGATGGCCACGATGCCGGCCGTGTTCGAGGCCATTTCCGCCAAGCGTCGCGCGGCGAATGTGGCCATCGACACGTGATCCTCCTGATTGGCCGAGGTCGGCATGCTGTCGACGGACGCCGGATGCGCGAGCGTCTTGTTCTCGCTGGCCAAGGCGGCCGCCGTCACTTGGGCGATCATGAAACCCGAGTTCAAACCGCCATTTTCCACCAAGAACGGCGGCAGCTTCGACAGGCTCGAATCGATCAACAACGCGATCCGGCGTTCCGACAAGGCGCCGATCTCGGACAACGCCAACGCCAGATTGTCGGCCGCCATGGCCACGGGCTCGGCGTGGAAGTTGCCGCCCGAAAGAATCGTGTCGTCTTCCGCGAAGACAATCGGATTGTCGGAAACGGCATTGGCTTCGGCCGCCAGCACGGCCGCCGCATTGACGATCTGTGTCAGGCAGGCGCCCATCACCTGCGGCTGGCATCGCAGCGAATACGGGTCCTGCACTTTCTCGCAATGCGCGTGCGACTGGCAAATCTCGCTCGTCGCGTCGAGCAAGTGACGATAGGCGGCAGCCGCGGTCGTTTGACCCGAGTGGCCGCGAACCGCGTGCAGCCGCGCATCGAAAGGCACGCGGCTTCCCTGTGCAGCCTCGACCGACAGCGCACCGGCGACCATGGCCGCCGCAAACAGGTCCTCGGCCAGGAACAGCCCCTCAAGCCCCAGCGCGGTCGACGCCTGAGTGCCGTTCAGCAGGGCTAGGCCTTCCTTGGGCGCCAGGGCAATCGGTTCGAGGCCGGCGATTCTTAGCCCCTCGTCACCCGGCATCCGTCGCCCGGCATGGATGGCTTCCCCTTCGCCCAACAGCACCAACGCCATGTGGGCCAACGGGGCCAAGTCGCCCGAAGCGCCGCACGATCCCTTCCGCGGAATGCACGGATAGACTTCGGCCTGCAACAGTCGGACGAGCGCCTCGATGACCACGCGCCGAACGCCCGAGTAGCCCAGGGCCAGACTGTTGATCTTCAGCGTCAAGAGCAGGCGGACCTCCGCTTCGCTCATCGGCGTGCCAACACCAGCGGCATGGGACAACACGATGCTCCGTTGCAAGAGCTCCAATTCCGCGGGCGAAATGCGCTGCCGCGCCAGCAGTCCGAAGCCCGTATTGACGCCGTAGACGGTCTCGCCGCTCGCGATGACCCGCGCGACGGTCTCGGCGGCCGCATCGACCTTGGCGTAGCATTCTGCCGCCAGTTCAATTTTCACCGCCTCCCGCCAAACACGGCGAAGATCGGCGAGGTTCAGTTTTCCCGGGGTAAACGTCAGTCTCATCGCTTATCCTTCAACATTCGACTGTTTCGTGCAAGTCATCGGCCATCGGATGCGGCAACTCACACCCTCAGCCGCTCAACCGCAACTCGCACATCGATTGTCTCCAACTGTTTTACGGTTTCATCATCGGCAAATCGAGGCCGTTTTCGCAGGCGCACCGGATCGCCTCGTCGTAGCCCGCGTCGGCGTGACGCATGACGCCGGTTGCCGGGTCGTTGTGCAGCACGCGGGCCAGGCGTCGGGCGGCCGCCTCGCTTCCGTCGGCCACGATGACCAGCCCGGCGTGTTGGCTGAAGCCCATGCCAACGCCGCCGCCGTGATGAAAACTGACCCAGGTGGCCCCGCTTGCCGTATTCAAAAGCGCGTTGAGCAGCGGCCAATCGGAAACCGCGTCGGAGCCGTCACGCATGGCCTCCGTCTCGCGGTTCGGGCTGGCCACCGAGCCCGAATCGAGATGATCGCGGCCGATGACGACCGGCGCTCGCAACTCGCCCCGGGCAACCATCTCGTTAAAGGCCAGCCCGACCCGTGCGCGATCTTTGAGCCCAAGCCAGCAGATGCGGGCTGGAAGGCCCTGAAACCGTATCCGTTCTCTCGCCATGTCGAGCCACTGGTGCAAGTGCGGATCGTCCGGCACAAGCTGCTTCACTCGGGCGTCCGTGCGATCGATGTCCTCTGGGTCGCCGGACAGCGCGGCCCAGCGGAACGGTCCGACCCCGCGGCAGAACAACGGGCGGATGTAGGCCGGCACAAAACCGGGAAACGCAAACGCGTCGGCCACGCCCTCGTCCTTGGCCACTTGCCGAATGTTGTTGCCGTAGTCAAACGTAGCGGCCCCGCGACGTTGCATCTCCAACATGGCCCGCACGTGGACGACGATCGACTGTCTGGCCGCTTGCAGCACGGCCGTTGGATCATCCTTGCGCATCTGCCGGGCCTTTTCCAACGTCCAGCCCAAGGGCAGATAGCCGTTCAGCGGATCGTGGGCGCTCGTCTGATCCGTCAGCAAGTCGGGCGTCACGCCCCGACGAACCAACTCTGGCAGCGTCTCGGCGCAGTTGCCCAGCAAGCCCACGGAAACGGCTCGACCCGCGGCGCACGCCTCGCGCACGATCGCAAGGGCCTCGTTGAGCGACGTGGCCTGCCTGTCGAGGTAGCCCGTCTCAATCCGGCGGGCAATTCGTGCCGGATCGCATTCGACGGCCAGCATCGAGGCCCCGGCCATCGTGGCCGCCAACGGCTGAGCGCCGCCCATGCCGCCCAAACCGCCGGTCAAAATCCAGCGGCCGCGAAGGCTGCCGTCGAAGTGTCGACGGCCGGCCTCGACGAACGTCTCGAACGTGCCCTGGATGATGCCCTGCGAGCCGATGTAGATCCACGAGCCGGCCGTCATTTGGCCGTACATCATCAGCCCGCGACGATCCAACTCGTTGAACTGTTCCCAGGTGGCCCAATGCGGCACGAGGTTCGAGTTGGCCAGCAACACGCGCGGAGCATCCGCGTGGGTTTTGAAGACGCCGACCGGTTTGCCGGACTGCACCAGCAGCGTCTCGTCGTCTTCCAAGCGTCGCAGCACGTCGACGATTCGGTCGAAGCACGCCCAGTCGCGCGCGGCCCGCCCGATGCCGCCGTAGACGACGAGTTCCGCCGGCCGCTCGGCCACTTCGGGATCCAGATTGTTCATCAGCATCCGCAGCGCGGCCTCGGTAAGCCAGCTCTTCGCAGTGCGCTCGGCGCCGTGCGGCGCGCGGATAATTCGCGACGGGTCGTTTCGGTTGGAAGCGCTCATGGTTGTTGCCAAGTGATCTGACCCTTGAAAACTCGCTGACGCAAACGCGGGATGCCAAACTCGCTGGCCAACTGGCTCGGCTCGTCGATGTCCCAGACAAGAAAGTCCGCTTGACGGCCGACGGCCAACGTCCCCGCGCGATCGGCCATGCCCAGCGCTCGGGCGGCATGACGGGTTGCGCCGGCCATCGCCTCCTCGGGCGTGAGACCAAACAGCGTGCATGCCATGCCGAGCATCAGCCGCAACGATGCCAGCGGACAGGTGCCCGGATTCAAATCGCTGGCCACGGCCATTGGCACACCTGCCGCGCGGAGCTCGTCCACCGGCGGCCTCCGAGTTTCGCGGAGAAAATAATACGCGCCCGGCAGCAGTACGGCGACGGCACCGGCCTCGGCAATCGCCTGCACGCCAGCCCGGTCGAGGTGTTCGAGGTGGTCCACCGACAAGGGTTTGAAGCGCGCGGCCATCTGCGAGCCGCCCAAGTTGGAAAGCTGCTCGAAATGGCCCTTCACCGGAAGGTCGTGATGCCGCGCAGCCTCGAAAATCCGCTCGCACTGAGCCGGCGAAAAGGCGATCCGATCGCAAAAAACGTCCACGGCGTCCGCCAGCGATTCGGCCACAGCGGCCGGGATCATTTCGTCGCGGATCAGCGTCACGTAGTCGTCCGGTCGGTCGGCGTACTCCGGCGGCAGCGCATGGGCGGCCAGCAACGTCGTTGTCACGTTGATTGGCACTTTCTCGGCAATCCGTCGCGCCACGCGCAACATCTTCAACTCGTCGGCCACGCGAAGACCATAGCCCGACTTGATTTCGACGGTCGTCACTCCCTCGGCCGCCAACGCCCGGACCCTCGGCAGCGAGTCATTCAGCAACGCATCTTCACTCGCGGCGCGCGTGCTGCGGACCGTGGCCAAAATGCCGCCGCCCTGCCGGGCGATCTCTTCATACGGCACACCCGACCATCGCATTGCAATTTCCCGCGACCGATTGCCGCCATAGACCAAGTGGGTATGGCAATCGACCAAGCCAGGCGTGATCCATGCGCCACGACAATCGACGATTTCCGATATTGAGGCGTCGCCGCCAGCTTCGATTGGCCCGATCGCAACGATCTTGTCGCCGCACACGCGGACTGCATGAATCGGCCGTGCCCCGTCGACACTCGGCTCGCCAATCCCCATCGTCGCCAGTCGGGCGTTGATCCAGACACGGTCGCAAGAAGCTGTCGCGGAACGTGGCATGTGGCGATCCGTGGTGTTGGTGGCCAACGCTTGTTTCATTCCCGGCCGGCGCTGCCCGGCTCATCGCTCCTCAATCGCAAGGCGTGACGCCGCAATGGTTACCATCTTGCGCTTCCGAGCCAGTGTCTGTCTAGAGCGGCAGACAACCAAACGGGCTATTGATTCGTTCTGGGCGATTCGCTATCTTAGAGTATTAGCTTTTCGTGGGTCTTTTCGCAGAATTCTCTTCGACGTTGCTTCCTTGAAAAAGTCATCCCCAGGAGCACAGAGGCCGGCGTATTGACTGTTGTCTAGCACGGTTTTTCCAGACTTCATATCAACCTATTTCGGGCCTTAGGAGGTTGAAGATCATGGGTGCCTTGAAGGAAAAGAGAGCGGAGCAGGATGCAAGGCAAATCGCTGCCACGGAGATCGGGCTGAAAGTCGGGCTGCTGGAACGGTGCGAACTTCATGGGGCGATCTACGACGCCATGAATGACTTCGCGCTCGAAGATGCGTTTCGCTATGGCGAAGCGCTGATGACCAAGAATGATCCGTCGGTGGCCGTGTTCGCGGGCAACCGCAAACGGCTCCACCTCCTTTTGGAGAACATCCGCACGGGTCTGCCAAACTGCTGCGACGAATGCTACTACGCATCGCAACAACGGCACTGACGCGGCAAGCGGTTCTTCCAAGCGGCCGTCTTGCCGAGCTGTGCTTTACGACTCGGTCCGTTGGCCGTATTGGCTCATCTTGCGTTTGAGCGTCACCCGATGAAGTCCCAGTTCGCGCGCGGCGGCCAGGAACTGCCCCCGGTGACGCTCCAGCACCGTTTCCAAAAGCGGCGGCTCGACGATTTGCAGCAATCGATCATGGAGATCGCCCATCGACGGCTCTTGAAGCTGATGCTCGGCCCAGTCGCGAATCATCGTGGCCAACATGGCTTCGCGCGTCTGCCCCGAATCACTGCCCGGCGGTGTCGGCATCGGCAGATGCTCCGGCAAGATCGGGCCGCCTCGGGCCAGAATCATGGCATGTTCCAACGCGTTTCGCAGCTCGCGGACATTCCCGTGCCAAGCGCGGCCTTCGAGCGTCTTCAATGTCTCGCCCGCCAGATGCGGTCGCGGCGAACCGCTGGCCGCCGAAAACATGTCGAGAAAATAGCGGCTTAGCTCGGCCACATCGCTGGTCCGTTCCCGAAGCGACGGAATCTCGATTTCGAACGTGATGAGGCGGAAATAGAGGTCCTCGCGGAAATCGCCTTGCACGACCCGCTTGTGCAAGTTCTGGTGCGTCGCGGAGACCACGCGAAAATCACTCCGCACCGCGTGGTTCGCGCCGACGGGCAGAATCTCGCCATACTCGAGCACCCGCAGCAGCTTGACCTGCAGCGCTGGCGGAATGTCGGCCACCTCGTCGAAGAAGAGGGTGCCGCCGTGCGCCTGTTCCAGCAGCCCCTTGCGCGCCTGCTCGGCCCCGGTGAACGCCCCGCGAACGTGACCAAACAGCTCGCTCTCGGCCAGCGAAGGGCTCAGCGAAGCGACGTTGACTGGCACGAATGGCCCGTCGCTCCGCCGGCTGTACTGATGAATGGCTCGCGCGACAAGCTCCTTGCCCGTGCCGCTCTCGCCACGCACATGGACGCAGGCGTCCGACGGCGCCACGACCGCGATCCGCTTGAACACTTCCTGGATGGCCGGCGACGATCCGATCAGCCGCGGCGGCGGCGAGCGAAACGCCGGACTGCTTCGCTTGATCGTGGCCGTCTCAGTGCCGTTCTTTTCCTCTCCGGCCGAGGACTGGCCTGGCATTTGCATGGCCCGTTGAATGGCGCGCTGGGCAACGCCCAGGTCGAACGGTTTGACGAGATACTCGAACGCGCCGTTGCGGACGGCCTCGACCGCCGTGGCCAGATCGCCGTAGGCCGTGATGACAATGACCGAGACGTTGCCGCACAACTCGCGGAACTGCTGTATGGCCGACAATCCATCCATGCCTGGCAGGCGGACGTCCAACACGATGACATCGGGCGGCCGGTTGCCTGCCGCTTCCAAGCCCTGTTCCGCGGAGGAAGCGACCGTGGCCGAATGGCCCAGCCCCTCGACCAGCTTGCGCAATCCCCAACAAATGCTCTGTTCGTCATCGACAATCAAAACGTGTGCCATGGTCGGTGCTCTTTGTAATCCTTCATGCTCTGCTTCAAGTCGCTGGTCGCAAGCAGAGTCCGACACCCCCGGGCCGCCATCAGGCTGGCAAGGGAAAATCAAAGGAAAAACAGGTCCACTCGCCGTCGCGCCGCCAACGGACGCTGCCGTCGTGGCGCTCGGCGATTTGCCGGGCCACGAAGAGCCCCAATCCGAAGCCATCCGGTTTCGTCGTGACAAACGAGTCGAACAGCCGCTCGCAAACGGCCGGGTCCGGGCCGGGCCCCGTGTCTAACACGCGAATCGCGCCCCGGCCGTCCTCGCCGCGTGCGATCTCGACCCGCACACGCGGCGGCACAGCGCCTCCAGCCACCGCCGCGTCCGCCGCGTTGATCGCCAAATTGCTGATTAGTTGTCGCAGCGCGTCGGGATCGCCGTCGAGAAACACGGGCGCCCCTGGCGGCGAAAATTGAAGCTCGATTCCCGCATGGAGGTACGACGGCCGCACGAGTCCCAAAACTTCTTCCACCAGCCGTGTCGCGTTGATCCGCTGACGCACGGGCGGCGCCGCTTGCTCGATCGACAGGAACTGTCGCAGATAGGACTCCATCAGTCGCAATTGCCGCAATGCGACATCCAGCGATTCGTCGGTCGGGCCGTTGGGACACTCGCGCCGGTGGAGCTCGATGGCCATCCGCCCGCCTGTGGCCGCATTGCGAAGCTGGTGGGCCATCGAGGCGCCAAGCTGGCCCAGGGTCTTCAGCCGCTCGTTGTGGCGAACGTCGCGCTCGTAGTCGGCCAACTGCCGGCTCATCCGATTGATCGAATCGGCCAAGTCGCGCAACTCGTCATTGCGATGCCCCACCGGGATCGACGTGAAATCGCCTCGGGCGATGGCCACCGTCCGATCCACCAGCAAAGCGATCGGTCGCGCCAGTCGGCGGGCTAGCCAACTTGCAATCGCCACGGCAATACCGGCCGCCACCAGGCCAGCGATCAGCGCCGGATAGACGGCCTGCCGGACGCGGGAGGCCATTTCGTCTTCGGGATAGAGGATCAGCAGCGTCGAGGGCGATGAACGATGCAAGCGGCTCGGCACATCAATCAGATCCACCAAATAGTTGCGGTCCCCCAAAGCGACCGTCGATTGGCTTCCCAGCGAGCGCTTCTCGGCTTTGGTTTTGGGCGTCCCGGCGATTCGAGCAAACTCTTCCAACCAGGGCCCCTGCAGTGGCAGCGTGCTTTCCTCGGCCCGGTGTTGAGCGTCAATCAGCACGAACTCGGCGCCTGAGAGTCCTTTCATTTGCCAGAGGACCGAGCCGGTCAGCGGGAACGGCGCATCGCCCAGCGTTTTGGCCACCCGGCGAAGGTCCTTGGCCTGGTCACTTCGAACACGCCGAGCGAGCCACGAGGCCGTGATCGCGGTAGCCAAGATCACGGCCAGCAACACGACGGCGACCATCGGGACGAGCAACTGCCAACGGATCGGCCAACGCACGCCAGACGGCTCGTCGGCGGAAACCCGTGTCGGCGAATTGGATGGAACGTGTGGCATGGCGACTCCCGAGCAATGTCGATAAAATCGACACGCATGTCGAGACGCTCGACACTCGTGTATTATAACGATTGAGCGCCAAGCGACACAACGCTCGTCAAACAAAGAACATAACTCGGCCGGACACCCGGCCAGTATTTACGGCATTGTTTTTGCATATAGAAGCGTGCCAGGCCGGCCGCTGCGCCGACACCCGGCCGTCCACACTTGGAGGAAGGAAACGTGGAACCCTCGAACGGAATCGTCACGACCACGAACGGCCGGCACACCTTGGAACTGTTTGCGATGGCCGCAGCCGTCTGTCTGGCGTTGGCCGGGCCGCGCGCCGTCGCTCACGATGCCAAGGCCGGGCAGCCCGGGCCCGATCCGAAGCTCTACCAGACCACGGTGGACCGGGCCATCGCGTTTCTCACCTCGCGGCAATCGCCCGAAGGCGCCCTGAGCCCGCAGTTGGGCATCGGGCCAACGGCGTTGTACGCCCTGGGCCTGTTGCGCGCCGGCCGGTCGCCCAGCGATCCACAGGTCGCCAAAAGCCTGGCCTTTCTCGAAGAGGCCTCGCAAGAGACCGGCGGCATCCACATGCCGGGCGGACGCATCCCAAACTACGAGACGTGCGTCGCGCTTCTCTGCTTCAAGGAAGCCAATCGCGGCGGTCGCTACGACAAGATCATCAAAAATGCCGAAAACTTTCTCCGCGAGGGCCAAGCGGACGAACGCAAGGGAAAAGAGAGGTCGGACGTCGCCTATGGCGGCATGGGCTACGGCGGCCGCACCCGTCCCGACCTGTCCAACACGGCCTATTTGCTTGACGCCTTGAAGGCGTGCGGCGCGACGGTCGACGATCCGGCCGTTCAGAAAGCGTTGGCATTCGCTTCGCGGTGTCAGAACCTCGAAAGCGAGCACAATACGACGAAGTACGCCTCGAAGGTCAACGACGGCGGCTTCTTCTATACGCCCGTGCTGAGCAAGCAGGACGAATCGCGGCAAACGCCCGGGGGCGGCCTCCGCAGCTACGGCTCGATGACCTATTCGGGGCTGAAAAGCATGGTCTATGCCGGCCTGACCAAGGACGATCCGCGAGTGAAAGCGGCCCTGCAATGGATCCGCAAGAACTACGACCTGAAGTCGAACCCGGGCATGGGCGAGGCGGGGCTCTATTACTACTATCACACGTTCGCCAAGGCGTTGGACGTGCTTGGCCAGGACGAGATCGAGGACGCCAAGGGCGTGAAGCATGACTGGCGCCGCGAGTTGACCGAAGAACTTGCCCGGCGACAAAAGGCCAATGGATCGTGGGTCAATGCAAACACTCAATGGATGGAGGGCGACCCGAACCTAGCCACGGCCTTTGCCCTGCTGGCCCTGACGCACTGTCGACCGGCCGCTCGGTAAGGTGCTGTCGCTCCGACGGGGCGCCACTCGTTGAGCCCCGCTCTGAGAAAAATGGGGGCTGTCCCTCGGGACACCGTACGGAGAATATGACTGGCCCCGTGGGCCGAAACAAGTCAAAACCCCATTCGCGCTCACAGGACGTTGCCCTGGGCCGGATGAACCAAGGGCCCTCGGCCCAACACTTGCCGCAAACCAATCGATGAAACGGGCTGCCTTTACCCTGGTCGAATTGCTGGTGGTCATCACGATCATCGGCATTCTCGTTTCGCTCATCCTGCCGGCCGTGCAGGCGGCGCGCGAGGCGGCGCGAAAAACGCAGTGCGGCAACAATCTCAAGCAACTCAGCCTGGCCATGCTGAACTATGAGCAGCAAAACAACGTGCTGCCCATGTCTTCCAATTGGTTTACGCCGCAGGTGTTCTTGCTGCCGCATATTGAACAGCAAGCCTTATATGACTTGCTGGATGTAAGCGTCCAAGTGTCCGACCGAGAGCCGATGCGATCCGCGGCGGCCACGGTCGTATCGACGTTCATCTGCCCGAGCGACGCCGAGCCGGTCGTGCATACGTACACTTCCTCGGCTGGCGGATCGGGTGTCAAAACGTTTTCAGGCTCGTTGGTCGCCGCAGGCATCAATTATGCAATCAACGGCTCCAGCGGCGCCGGCACATCGACAACAAACATTGACGTGTTCGTCGTCGATCCCACGAAAGGGATTCCCGACGGCATCTGCTATAAGAACGCCAAGTTGAGGACCCGCGACATTAAGGACGGGCTATCGAATACAATCGCGTTCTCCGAATCCCTGCGCGGAGATGGCAGCACGCTTTCGACGACCCCGTCCATCGGCGACATGCAGATCTATGCGGCCTCGGTCTCGAACATCATGACCGTGGCGGCCAACTGCGACAACAACAGCCCCACCGCGGCAATCAACGCCGCCACAAGCTGGCGCAGAATGGCCATGACCAACTGGTTCATGATCAGCCAGGAGGCTGGCCCTATTCTGAAGGCAAGGTTCACCCCCAATAGCCCCGTGCCGGATCTGAATCAGGCTAGAAATTGGGTCAACGCCGCCCGAAGTCGTCACCCCGGTGGGGTCAATTGCGGTTTCTGCGACGGCAGCGTCGCGTTCATTAGCGACCCGATCGACGCGACAACGTGGCACGCCCTTTGGACCCGAGCGGGCGGAGAAATCACTTCAGGAGATTCGTTCTGATTCAAACCGCGATTCCAGTGTGGGAATCCATTCACCGCGAGTTCCTAATTTTTCATGAACGCAAGCACGCCCCAAGAGAAAACGACCAGCGCCCCGCCGCTTCGCGTCGAGCGATTGACCAAGCGATTCCGGCAAGGCAACACGACGATCGAGGCCCTGCGAGACGTCTCGCTGACCATTGAACAAGGCCAGTTCGTGGCCGTCATGGGCGCCAGCGGCTCTGGCAAGAGCACGCTGCTGCACGTCATGGCCGGCCTGACTCGACCGGAAGAAGGCCGGGTTTGGGTCGATGGCCAGAACCTGGCCGCCATGCCGGACCGCGAGCTAACGCTCTTCCGCCGCCGCCGAATTGGGCTGGTCTTTCAGGCATTCAACCTCATCCCGACACTGACGGCCCGCGACAACATCCTGCTGCCCGTCTTGGCCGACGGGCGCGAGCAAGAGGTCGAACCCGAGCTCGGCGAACTGCTTCATCGCCTCGGGTTGGCGGACCGCACGGCACACCGGCCCGACGCGCTCAGTGGGGGAGAACAACAGCGCGTGGCCATCGCGCGAGCCGTCATCGGCAACCCCTCGATCGTTTTGGCCGACGAGCCGACCGGCAGCCTCGACTCCGTGACTGGCCAAAGCATCTGCAAGCTGCTGCAACAACTGTGCGTCTTGTACGACCGCACCATCGTCATGGTAACTCACGAGCCGGCCGTCGCCGTTTGGGCCGAGCGAATCGTCGTCCTCCGGGACGGGCAAGTCCTGACCGAGTTCCCCACCGCGCAGTTCGACGACGTGCATGACCTGGCCGCCTATTACCAGGATGTCGTGGGCTCTGGACCGACAGGCAAACCCACGGGCCGCACCAAGGTCAAGCCCTAACCGCAACGTGGCGACACGGATGGAACGACGAGCATTGGTTTCGCCTTGGCCTGACGAGGTCGCGGCGGTCCCGCGGAGAGAAACATGAAGGTTGCGTGGAAACTGGCCCTCGCCTATGTCGTGCAGCACCCGACACGGACGCTGCTGACCTGCTCGGCAATGATCGCTTCCGTATGCATCGTGGTCTGGGTCGCTAGCAGCTACGACGCCCTGGCTTCGCAGTTTGGACAACAAGCGACCGAATATCTCGGGCGGTATGACTTTTTTGTCGTACCAGAGGACCCGGAGAATCCGACGATCGCTTCGGAGCTCACCACGACGTTGCGTCGTGATCCGGCCGTGGCCGAGGTCGAGCCGGTGTCGCAGTCGCAAGTGCGGTTAATGAACCCCAACGCCGAGCCGGAGATGGACCCGATGGCTGGCGGCATGGGGGGTAGCATGCGAGGGCCGACGCAGCGACCGCCGCGCGATCCAGCCCAGACGGCCGCCGTGGAAAAGACCGACAGTCCTCGCCCCAAGAGAGAGGCGGGGCCCGGCGGTCCTCCCTCCAAGGGAAATGGAGCCGACAGACCGCGAAGACCTGGCCCTAGCGGACCCGGTGGGCCGGGCGGAATGCCGCGAATGCGCCCCATGTCGCCGCCAACCCTGGTCGGAACGGATGCCAAGGACCCGCCTTATGAACTGCTCGAAGGCGTCTGGCTCGATCATCAACATCCCGAACACCGCGGCGCCGTTCTCACCAAGGCAACTGCCGAGTCCTTGAAGGCAAAACTGGGCGACCCACTGCTGCTGATCATCGGCATGAAAGAGTTCCGCATCCATGTGGCCGGCGTGATCGGCCAGGGCGCGACGCAGACAGGCATGATGGGCATGGGCCGCGGAATGCGACGGCCCAGCTCGACGAAGCCCCGAACGGGCGTCGAGGCCGGGCCCGCCTCGTCGGCCATCTATCTGCCACGCGCATTGGCCGACCAATTCTCGCGTGGCAAATCGAGAACCAATCTCGTCAACATTCGACTGAAACCGGAGGCGAAGTCCCAGATTGCCGATTTCCGCAAGAGATGGGAGCCACAGCTCGCCACGTCGAAGCCGATGGCCTCGATGCTTGGTCTGGAGGACATCAAGACGGAAATCTCCGAGGGAATGGTGGCCCGACAGTCGCGGCAACAAGCGTGGGCCGCCACGGGTCTTTCGTTGCTAGCCGCTCTGTTCATCATCTTCACCACCTTGAGCATGGGCGTCACCGAACGCGTGCGGCAGTTCGCTGTCATGCGGGCCGTCGGCCTAACTCGCGGCCAAGTGTCGCAGGCGATTGCCGTCGAGGGGCTTCTGCTGGCGCTCATCGGCTGGCTTGGTGGCCTTGCGGCCGGCCGGGCCATCCTGGCCATGGTTGCGCATTTCAGGCCCGAACTGTTTCGAAACGGCCCAACGCTTGGAACCTGGTGCATCGCGTTGACTGCCCTGAGCGCGTTCGGCGGCGCGCTGGCCGCGTCCATCGTGCCAGCGTGGCGAGCCAACAGCGTCGAGCCGTTGGAAGCCATGTCGCCACCAAGGTCGCCGCGCCCCGGCAGTCGCCGTGCCATCGCGTTGGCGATCCTCGGGCTGCCGCTTATCGCCATCAATCCGATTCTCGTATACGCCACGTCGGCTTCGATGTCGAGCGATACGCTTTACTACGTCTACATGGCCGTCGGTTGCACGAGCATGGCCATCGGATTCTTGTTGCTGACGCCAATCGCGATCCTTGCGGTCGAGCGATTCGTCGGACCCTGGCTCGCCCGGCTCTTGGGCATCGAACCACGATTGCTTCGCTCGCAGCTTGGAAGCAACCTGTGGCGAACCTTGGGCACCACCGCAGCCCTGACCGTCGGACTGGGACTCTATGTGTCCATCCAAATCTGGGGCTATTCGATGCTGGAACCGTTCAAGCCAGGCCGCTGGGTGCCGGACATGCTCGTCTGCTTCCCACGTGGCGGGCTGCCGGACTCCGAAATCGACGCCGTGCGCCACGTCGAAGGCGTCCGCTCTGAAACGTGCATTCCGCTGGCCGTCGAACAGCCGAAGCTCGCTTCCGACATCACCCGCAGCGAGCAGTTCAACTCGGTCACACGGCAGAACAACGTCATCATGATCGGCCTGGATCCCCAAGTGGCATTCGGCGGTTCCGATCCGCTGATTCAGGCCGACTTCGTCGAGGGCCGCGCAAGCGAAGCCATCGCCAAGCTGAAACAGGGCCGCAATTGCATCGTGCCCGACCATTTTCTGCGAGCCGCCGGTCTGAAGCTTGGCGACCACTTCACGATGGTCCTTCCGGACAGGCCGGATCGAAAGGTGGAGTACACGATTGTCGGCGCGGTCTCGCTGCCCGGCTGGCATTGGATGACGAAATTCTCCGGACTGCGGCGTCGCGAGGGGCGTTCGGCTGCGATGGTCTTCGCGGATTACGCCACCGTGCGCCGCGACTTCGAGCTCCATCAGATCAATTTCTTTTGGATGAGCGTGGACGAAAATTATGGCCGGAAGCACCTCGATCGGGCCGAACAAATCGCCGCGGAATTGAAGGCCGCAACGGAGGCCCATCGGATGCCAGGCGGTCCGGCGCCAGCCGACACGGACGGTCCAATGGACGGCCGAAAGGCCGCAATGCTCTTGGCCGGAGAGGCGTTACGGCCCATCGCCGATCGCAACCAGGGCGAAAAGCAGCCGGTCAACGCCCAAGGCACCTGGGCAGCCGGGGCCCAGATGTTCGGCGAGTCGGTGCGCGTCAGCACGCCCGACGAAGTCCTCGTCCGCATTGTCGCTCGAGCGGGCGACTGGATCTGGGGCATGAGCTACCTGCCGCTGGTGACGCTGTTGGCCACGTCCCTGGGCGTGGTCAACACGGTCATGGCGTCCGTGCGCGCCCGGCGTTGGGAGTTCGGCGTCCTGCGAGCGATCGGCGTCACCCGTTCCGGCCTCGTCCGCATGGTCGTGGGCGAAGGCATTCTGATCGGTCTGATCACATGCCTGCTGAGCCTGGCCTTTGGCATCACGGCCGGCTGGTGCGGCACGGGCATCTCCCAATACGTCAGCTTCTTCGGCGGTCTCGCACCGCCGCTCATTGTTCCGTGGTCCCATCTATTCATCGGGCTTGGCATGGCCCTGGGGCTGTGCCTTTTTGCCGCCCTGTGGCCAGCCGTCTTGACGGGACGCACCGAACCGTTGAAACTGTTGCAGGCCGGACGGGCCTCGATGTAAGATAGCAACCCCGACAGAACGTTGCACCGGAGAACGCCTCATGTCGCGATTCAATACCCGAGGATTTGTGTCACTCCTGCTCAGCCTGTCATTTTTCGTGGCCGTGGTCAGCGGGCTCGTTCTGTGGCTCACGCACTCGCCACAGACGCTCGGCCTCGGTCGGGGCGACTGGAAGCACATACATATCTTCGTCGCACTTCTGATGATGATTGCCGGCATCTGGCATTTCATCCTGAACTGGGCCGTCTATGCAAGCTACCTCTGGCGAGCCAACCGACCGAATCTAAAATGGGAAGCGGCCTTGGCCGTCGTCGTCACGGCCGCAGTCACCTGCACGACGTTGCTTGAGGAGCATGGCTCGTCGGCCCGTCTGATGGCCGCGACCCTTCAGCAGATCGCCGGAAACTCGGGCCAATCGGTCGAAAAGCTTGTGGCTGCCCTGAGAGACGATGGAATCCAGGTCCACAACCCGGCCGACTCGCTCCGCGAGATCGCCGAGCATAACAAGTTGTCGGCTGAAAAAGTTTGCGCAGCCGTGGAACGGCACGCTGGCGGCGGCCCGCGATCGTCTGAGGGCCGCGGCCCGAGCCGCTAGCCGGACCTCGGAGGGCGAACCGACTGGGTTTTTTCGCTTTGCCGTGCGGCCCAAACTCCAGCTTTTCCTTCCCGGAACGGGCTTTGGCGACGAACCGTCCCCTGCTATAATCCGTAGCAGTAATTGCACTTCAGCTGGAATCCCGCCCGCCCGGCGACTGCGTCCGTTCCGACGCGCCGCAGCTTGATGGTCTGATGTGTCAGCCCAGGAACGAGAATGGCCGGGCCACATAAGTACCGTATTGGGAGCAAGTTACGATGACTAAAGAGCAAGGTCCCGCGATGATCGAGGCCGTCGGGCTCTCGAAATACTACGGCGATTTTGCCGCCATCGAAAACGTCACCTTTCAGATCCCCCAGGGCGAGGTCGTCGCCTTTCTCGGTCCCAACGGCGCCGGCAAGAGCACGACCATGAAGCTCCTGACCGGCTACCTGGCCGCGTCGGCTGGCATCGCCCGAATCGCGGGTCACGATATGGCCTGCGATCGGCTTGCTGGCTCAACACGGCTCGGCTATCTGCCGGAAAACGGCCCGCTCTACCCGGACATGACCCCGCGAGCTCTGCTCAACTTCTTCGCCAACGCTCGAGGGCTGACGTCGACCCACAAACGCGACCGGATCGCCAAGGTCGTCGAACTGTGCTCGCTGGGCAGTGTCATCGGCAAACCGATCGGCAAGCTCTCGCGCGGCTATCGCCAGCGCGTCGGCATGGCCCAAGTCCTTCTGCACGAGCCGGACGTCTTGATCCTCGACGAGCCGACCGCCGGATTGGACCCCAACCAGATTCATGAAGTGCGGGAGACGATTCGCAAGCTCGGGCGGAACAAGACGATCCTGCTTTCCACCCACATCCTGCAAGAAGTCGAGGCAATGGCCAGCCGCGTGTTGTTCATCAACGAAGGCCGCATGGTCTTCGACGGCCCGGTCGGCGACCTGACTAAGGGCGGCAAGCCGCTCGACGAACGATTCCGCGAACTCACGGCCGCTTAATGGTTGGTGGACCACGTCGACCAACAATCATCCTTACCCATCGATGATCCCATGAATATCCGAGTACTCGACTCCGTCTTCCGACGGAACTTCGTCAGCTACTTTGCCAACCCGACGGGCTACGTGTTCATCTGCCTGTTCGTTCTGCTGGGCGCGACGGCCGCCTTCTGGGTGCCCGATTTCTTCAGCAACAACCTGGCCAATCTCGACCAGCTCAGCTATTGGCTCCCGTTCATCATGCTCGTGTACATTCCCACGATCACGATGGGCGTCTGGGCCGATGAACGCCGGCAGGGGACCGACGAACTCCTGCTGACCATTCCGGCCCGCGATTTTGACATCGTGCTGGGCAAGTATCTGGCCGCCGTGGCCATTTTCACCGTCGCGCTCGTGTTCTCGCTCGCGTGCAACCTGGCCGTGCTCCGTTGGCTCGGCAATCCCGACGTGGGGCTGTTCCTTGGCACTTACGTCGGCTACTGGCTCGTCGGCATCGCCATGCTGGCCATCGGCGTCGTCGCCTCCTTCTTGACGGGCAACATCACGATTGCCTACGTCGTGGGCGTGCTATTCAACGTGCCGTTGGTGTTTCTGGCGGCGGCCGACGCGATCTTTGGCGCGCGCGGTCGGCAGGCCGTCCTGGCCATCAAGGGCTGGAGCATCAGTCAACAGTTCGCCGACTTTGGACGCGGCGTGCTGAGCCTTGCCAGCGTGGCCTACTTCCTGATGATTGTCGTCGTCATGCTCTACCTGAGCATGGTGTTGATCGGCCGCCGCCATTGGTACAGCGGCGGAAAGCGATGGGCCCTGGCCTCGCACTTCACAATCCGCACGCTCGCCCTGGGCGTCATGGCCATTGGCGCGGTCGTCGTGTTCCGCCACAACGACCTGCGATGGGACGTCACGAGCGAGAAACTGAGTTCCTTGGCGCCGCAGACGCGCAAGCTGGTCGCCCAGTTGAAGACGGAGCGACCCGTGCGAATCGAGGCCTTCGTCAGCCCCAGCGTACCCGAGACCTATGTGCCGGCCCGAATGAACCTGCTCAATGTGCTGCAAGAGTTGAAGGCCATCGGCGGCGCCAAGCTCCAAGTGCTGATTCACAACACGGACCGATTTACTGAAGAGGCGGCCCTGGCCGAGAAGAACTACGGGATCGAACCACGCGAGGTCACGACCTTCAACCACGGCGCGCTTTCCTCCGACCACATCTATCTGCACATCGCGGTCAAGTCCGGCGCCGGCAAGGCCCTGGTGTCGTTCGTCGACCAGGACACGCCGCTCGAGTACGAGTTAGTCCGCTCGATTTGCACGCTCAGCCAGCCGAAGCGAAAACGGCTCGGCGTTCTTTCGACCGACGCCCAGCTTTACGGCGGCTTCAGCATGCAGGGCATGGCGCCCAATTGGCCCATCATCGACGAACTGGAAAAGCAGTACGACCTGGTGCGCGTCGATCCGAGCAAACCGATCACCGACAAGTACGACGTCCTCCTGGCCGTGCAGCCTTCGTCGCTGGGCGTGGCCGAAATGAACAACTTTATCGCGGCCGTGCGTGATGGCCAGCCGACGGCCATCTTCGAGGACCCCGCGCCCGTCTGGTGCCCCGGAGTCCCGGCAACCAGCGCCCCGCGCCAGGCACCCGGCGGAATGAACGCCATGTTCATGGGCGGCGCCGCGCCGCCCAAGGGCCGGATCACCCCGCTCTGGGAAATGCTGGGCGTCGATTTCGCCAGCGACCAGATCGTCTGGCAGGACTACAACCCGTACCCCAAGCTGCCGCTGTTCAGCGAAAACCCAGAGTTTGTGTTCGTCGGCGTCCGCAAGGGCGTCAAGCAACCGTTTGCCGCCAACGATCCGATCAGCTCGGGCTTGCAGCAGATGCTCTTCCCGTTCCCTGGCTCGTTGAACCCGCTGAACACCTCGACGCTCAAGTTCACGCCGCTGGCGCGGACTGGCGAGGACACCGGCACGGTTCGCTACGCCGAGCTCATGCAGATGGGTCCGATGGGTCAGCGCGGACTGAACCCCGATCGTCAGCGATTCTCCACGAACCTAAGCCACGTGCTGGCCGCCCACATCCGGGGCAAAGTCACCCCGGCCGACGCGGACGACGCCCAACAAGCGGCCGACCAGAAAACCAAGGCCAAGCAGCCCGCGAAGAAAGCGCCCGAATCTACGGTCAACGTCGTGCTGGTCTGCGACATCGACATGCTCTCGCAAGTCTTCTTCCGACTTCGCGATCAGGCCGAGATTCCCGAGCTGGGCATCCGACTCAGGTTCGACAACATCACGTTCATCCTCAACTCGCTCGACGCCCTGGCCGGCGACGACCGTTTCCTCGAAATCCGCAAACGGCGGCCCAAGTATCGCACCCTGAGCCACATCGACGAGTGGACGGAAAAGGACCGCAGGCTGGCGGCCGAGGAAATCGAGAAGTTCTCTAAGAACGTCGAGGAAGAGGAAGCCAAGGCCCAGAAGGCGATGGAGGATGAAATCGCGGCGCTCAGGCAGCGGAAGGACGTCGATCAGCAGCAGATGTTGATCGAGGTGCTCATGAAGCAGCAGGACCTCGAACGGCTCAAGGAAACCAGGATTGCCCAGCTTCGTCAGGAGCAGAACACGAAGCGGAATAAGATCGAAACGGAATTGACCCTGAAGATCCGCAGTGTGCAGGAAAGGGCCAAGCTGATGGCCGTCTTGCTGCCGCCGATCGCGCCGCTGATGGTGGCCATTGTCGTCTTCTTCACACGTCGCGCCCGCGAACGCGAGGGCGTCGCCCGATCCCGATTGCGATAACCGTCAGAGCCGCGACCGATGGTCGCCCCATGGCAGGCCGGCCCGTGAATCGGCGGCCCATGCGAACAACATCTCGCATCAACGACAACTCCCATGAACGAAACTCCCAAAACCCTGACCTTTCTGGCCGCGGCCGCGGTCGTCCTATTGCTGGCCGTCGTCACGCGTCCCTCGTTGCCCACCGCCAAGCACAGCGATGTCCGGGGGCAGTTGCTCTATCCCGATTTCAAGGACCCGTTGGCCGTCGCCAGCCTGGAAATCGTCGAGTTCGACGAGACCAACGCCACGCTGCACCCGTTCAAGGTCGCCTCGATCGAGCACAAAGGCAAGACCCGCTGGGTCATTCCGTCGCATGACAACTACCCGGCCGACGCCAAGGAGCAGGTGGCCTCGGCGGCCACGGCCCTGATGCGGATGAAAATCCTCAACATGGCCACCGACGCGCAGGGCGACCAGGCCGAATACGGCGTCGTCGAGCCCGATCGCAAGACGCTCAAGGTCGGCATGACGGGCGTCGGCCTGAAGATCGTCATGAAGGACAAGCAGGGCAACGAGCTGCTGGCCCTTGTCATCGGCAAGGAAGCCGGCAAACCAGGACTTCGCTACGTCCGCAAGGTTGGCCAGGACGCCGTCTACGTCGTCGAGGCACGCACCGACAAGTTCAGCACGAAGTTCGAGAACTGGATCGAACGCAATCTGCTCCAGGTCAGTTCGTTCGACGTCAATCGCCTCTGGATCCACGACTACGCCGTCAAGGAAACCGAGATGGGCCCCACCATCCAGCAGCGTGCGCGGATCGAACTCGCTCACAACGACAGCGGCGAGCCGAAGTGGAAGCTGCTCGACGACCAGCGGCTCGTGGCCGATCCGAAAAACCCACGAGCGGACAAGTGGACATCGGTCAAGATGGCGCCCGACGAAGAGCTGAACGCCGCGAAGCTCGGTGATTTAATGTACGCGTTGGACGATTTGAAGATCGTCGATGTCAGCCTGAAGCCGGCCGGCCTGAGCGCTGATCTCAAGGCGGGCCGCGACCTGCTGTCCCGCCGCGAGGCGTTGAAGGCCCTCCGAGGCGTCGGATTCCTCCCGGGACAACTCGAAGAGAATGGCCCTGTCGAAATCTATTCGAGCGAAGGCGAAATCCGCGTCGGCGCCGCAAGCGGCGTCGAATACGTCCTTCGCTTCGGCGACATCGCTGGCCGTGGCTCGGCGAAGAAAGCCGACAAGAAGCCCAATGGCAAGGACGGCGACAAGAAAGCGACCGACAGCAGCCCCGGCCTAAACCGCTATCTGTTCATCATGGCCGAGTTCAACGCGGCACTGTTGGCCAAGCCGCAGTTCGAGCTGCTGCCCGAGGCGAAGAAGGCCGCGGCCGAAAAGAAAGCGGCCGACAGCAAGAAGGCAAACGAATCCAAGAAACCGGCCGACGCCAAGAAGCCGGCGGACAAGGACAAGAAGGCCGAGCCGAAGAAGCCGGTCGAAAACTCGGCGAAGGAACTCGAAGCCGAGAAGAAGGCCCTCGACGCCGAGCGCGAGCGGATCGGAAAAGAGAATAAACGAAAGCTAGAAGAGTACGAGCAGAAGGTCGCGGATGGCAAGAAACGAGTCAGCGAGCTCAACGCGCGGTTTGCCGACTGGTATTACGTCATCTCCGACGACGTTTTCCACAAGATCCATCTCGGCCGTGACCAGATCGTCAAGAAGAAGGACAAGCCCAAAGAGCAAGGCAAGGCGTCGAACGGCGACCATGTCGGTCACGACCATCAGCCGCCAGCCGAGGGCCTCGACAAGTTCAAGGCCGAAGGGCCGGCTGAAAAGTAGCCAATCGCGAATGCAAGACGGCTGCCGGCCAATCGTCGCCGGCGGGCGGCCTCGCTGGTAACGGGCCGTGCGCCGTTAATCGCCGAAATATGTCGACTCGCGGATCCGCGTGCCAGAGGCAAGCTTCGAAGCCAGCTCCTCGGCATCCAACGCGTAGAGTGGGCTGATCTCGACCGTCACCCCGTCATCCACCCGAGTGCCCACCTGACGGAGCCAGCCCCGATAGAGCCCGGCCATCGCGGCCCGAACCGCCTCCGGCGTATCGGTCCTCGCGCCCGAGGCATTCTTCAGCGGAGCAAACGCCCTGGCCGGATCGACCTCAACCGCAATCGCATTTCTGGCCAACGGCATCAAATCAAAAATGAACCGCTCGAACTTGAGGGCGTTCGGCGCGCTCGGCTCGATGCGGCGGCCGCTCGCATCGATATACGACGACTTCTTGTGGGCAATATGAAACGGCAGCGATTCGGCCTGCTCGGTCACTCGACGCAGAAAGGCCGCATCAATCACATGAACGGCGATGCTGCCGGCCCAAATGGCAAGCGAGCCGTCCGCATGGCGCCGCCGGGCCGCTTCGTCCGGCAGGTCGCTGTACTCGATAACCATCAGTCGCCCGTCCACCTGGACGACGTTGCCGACGCGCTCGAGCGGGTCCTGCTTCGCCACCACCTGACTCGAGAATTCAGAGTCGGACAGCAGGTGATAGCCTAGGAACTCCGGCCCGCAAATATCGACCAACGGATTGTCCACTTGGAGGTAGAACAGGTGGCGAACGCCGCGACGCTCGATGTCCTCGAGCGCTCCACCGCGTCGGAGCGCGGCCAACAGCCCGCCATGTCCGTCGGGGCTCAATGCAATCTGCCCGGGCGATTCCAGCAACACGCGGCCCGTCTGTTCGTCGACGGCCGGCATCGTGCCCTGGCAAAACACCAGAAGCTCGTCTTCCGGGAGCCCAAAGCGCTGGTGCTCGGCAAGAAACGCGACCGTCTCGGCATGGGTCGCCGGACTGCTCATGACGTAGAGCGGGATTCGCGCGCCGTAACGCCGAGCGGCCGCCATGACCTTTTCGATGTGGATCTGAAACAGCGATTTTTGCGAAATTGGCCCGATCGGAAACAGCCCCTTCGGCCGATGGAAGCCGAGCCGCGTCCCCTGTCCGCCGGCCGTCAGGATCACCCCCATCTGGCCCGCCCGCAGCGCCTCGATGCCGCGCTGCCTCGCTTGCTGAGGGCTAAACGGATTGCCGGGCGAGTCGAGCCGGAACGCGGGCGGTTCCTGGGCACGCGCGGCCAATGCGCCCATGCTGGCCTGATGGCCACGCCCTTCGTAGAGCCGCCGAACCCGCGCAAAGTCAATCGCCTCGATTTGTTGGGCGAGCAACGCGCGCCCCCCTGCATCGAGCTGTTCCCAAAACGCCAACAAATGCTCTTGGCCGTAAGGGTGAACTGCCGCGAGCAATCGGTCTTTCGTCATGGCGATGGGGCCGACACGCTTGGTTCGTCTCGGCAGCAGTGGCAATGGGCTGACGGTGAAAACGGCATTCTAGGACCATGTAATTCCAGGCGTCAAGCGGCCCTCTTGCGAGCAGCCCTTCCAGCGGCTAGCATGATAGTTGCTTTCCATATTCTGACCCCACGGTTTCCCGCCCCAATTGCCCACGGAGATTGATCCATGCGTTGCCGTCGGACATCGCTCGTTCTTTCGTTCGTTATCATCAGTCTGATTCTTCCGGCGATCGCGGCGCAGGGCGACGAAGGAATGTGGCTCTTCAATCAGCCTCCGCGCAAGCAGCTCAAGGAACAATACAACTTCGCCCTGACGGACGCTTGGCTGACCCACTTGCGGCTATCAGCCGTCCGCTTCAACAACGGCGGCTCCGGCTCGTTCGTCTCGGCCGATGGCCTGGTGATGACCAACCATCATATTGGCCGAGGCACGCTGCACGATCTGAGCACGAAGGATCGCGACCTGCTGAAGATGGGCTACCACGCTCCGACGCGAGCCGACGAGTTGAAGAGCCCCAACCTGGAGCTCAACGTTCTTGTAGGCATCGAGGATGTGACCGAACGGGTCAACAAAGCGGTCAAATCGGCCGACCCGACGAAGGCCGAGCAGGAACGCCGCGCGGAAATCACCAAGATCGAAGACGAATCGAACAAGAAGACTGGATTGCGCAGCGATGTCGTCACGCTCTATCGCGGCGGCCTCTATCACCTCTATCGCTACAAGAAGTACACGGACGTGCGGCTGGTTTTTGCTCCCGAGGACGACATTGCGGCCTTCGGCGGCGACCCCGACAACTTCGAGTACCCGCGTTTTGATCTCGACATGTGCTTCTTCCGCGTTTACGAGAACGACAAGCCGGTCCACGTTGAGAATTACCTGAAGTGGAACCCCGCCTCGTTGAAGGAGGGCGATCTGGTCTTCGTGGCCGGCCACCCAGGTCACACCGAGCGTCTGTTTACCGTCCACCACTTGGAGTTCCTCCGCGACGTGCAAATGCCGGCGACGCTCGATTACTTGCGGCGTCAAGACGTAGTCGCCTTGACGTTCGGCGGCCGAAGCGCCGAAAACGCACGCCGGGCGCAATCCATTTTGCTGCGGGTGCAAAACTCGATGAAAGCCCGCCTGGGCGGCTTGGCCGGCCTGCAAGATCCGGCCGTGATGGCCATCAAGCGCGCGGAGGAAGAAGCCCTTCGCAAAGCTGCCGCGAAACAGCCGAAGTTGGCCGCCGATTTCGACGCCGCCATGGCGTGCATTGACAAGTCCCTGGCCGCATTGAAGAACCTTCGCGTCGAACACAGCCTGCTCGAGCAGGGCCAAGCCTTCCGAAGCACGACTTTTGGCATCGCGCGAACGCTGGTTCGCGCCGCTGCCGAAAAGGCCAAGCCAAGCCACGACCGATTCCGCGAGTTCCGCGACTCAAACCTGGAATCACTGGAACAGGGCCTGTTCTCGAAGGCGCCGATCTACGCCGATCTCGAGACGGCCACGCTGAGCGACTCGCTGAGCATGTTCATGGAACTGCGCGGCTACAACGACCCGGTGGTTCGCAAGGTGATGGACGGCAAGGCGCCGGCCGATCGCGCAACCGAACTGATTCGCGGCACCAAGCTCGCCGACGTCGCCGTGCGCCGCCAGTTGTACGAAGGCGGCCAAAAAGCCATTGACGCCTCACAGGATCCGATGATCGTTCTGGCCCGACTGGTCGACAAGCCGTCCCGCGACGTGCGAACCGCCTACGAGCAGCAGGTCGGTGAACCGCAGAACGTCGGCTACAGCAAACTGGCCAACATTCGCTTCGCCCTGTTCGGCAAGGAGATCTATCCGGACGCCACCTTCACCTTGCGGCTTGCCTACGGCACGGTCGCCCGGTCCATCGAGGCTGGCCAACCCGCCCCCGCGTGGACCACGATTGGCGGTCTGTACGATCGCGCCAAGGAACACAATTTCGCCGAACCATTCTCCCTGCCCAAGAGTTGGGTTGACCACCAGGCCGATCTGGACATGAACACGCCGATGAACTTCGTTGCAACCAACGACATCATCGGCGGCAACTCGGGCAGCCCGATCGTCAACCGGGACGGCGAGGTCGTCGGCCTGATCTTCGACGGCGATCTGGTCTCGCTGGTCTGGGACTACGTGTACACGCCCGAAGGCCGCGCGATCAGCGTGCATGGCAGCGCGATTCTCGAATCGTTGCGAAAAGTTTACGACGCCGGCGAATTGGCTGACGAACTGATGGGCAAATAGGAACGCACCGTGAAGCTGCAATTCCTGGGCGGGGCGCGGCAGGTTACCGGGTCGCAATATTACGTCGAAGCCGACGGCGTCCGGTTGCTCGTCGATTGCGGAATGCACCAGGAGCGGGCGCACCTGGGCCGAAACTGGGAAAAGAGCCCGCTCCGGCTGCGCGATCTGGACGCCATCCTCCTGACGCACGCGCACGTGGATCACTGCGGGCTGGCGCCCAAGCTGGTGCGCGAGGGTTATCGCGGACCGATCATTGCCACGTCCGCGTCGGCCGATTTGGCTGCCCTGGTGCTGCGCGACGCCGCCGAGATTCAGGCCGAGGACGCGGCGTTCAAGCAAAAGCGTCACCGCAAGGAGGGCCGTGACCAACCGCCGGTCAAGCCGCTCTACACGCTTGGCGATGTCGAGCGCACGGTGCCCCGCTTGCAGGCCGCGCCCTACAACCGCCCGGTCCATCTCAACAACCACGTTGAAGCGCGATTCCACGACGCCGGCCACATCCTTGGCTCAGCCATCATCGAACTGCGCGTCACGAACCAAGGCAGCCCGACCCGCGTCGTGTTCACTGGCGACCTTGGACAGTGGAATCGCCCCATCGTCCGCAACCCGGCGATCATGACCGAGGCCGACTACATCGTCATGGAGTCAACCTACGGCGACCGGCGGCACGAAAGTCATGACACGGTCGAGTCCCAGTTGACGCAGGTGATTGCCGAAACGGTGGGGCGCGGCGGAAAGATCATCGTTCCCATTTTTGCGATCGAGCGGGCGCAAGAACTGCTTTATTATCTCGGCCGGCTGCTCGAAGCCAAACGAATTCCCGAGACGCCCGTCTTTCTCGACAGTCCGATGGCCGCACAGGTGAACGACATCTTCGGCCGACATCGCGAATGTTTCGACGCCGAAGCGACGGAAATGCTCGCCGCGCACGGCTCGCTGCTGAAGTTCCCGTCGCTCCACGTGCTGAAGACGGTGCATGAGTCCATGGCGCTGAACTCGCATGTGGGTCCGGCGGTCATCATGGCCACGTCGGGCATGTGCACGGCCGGCCGCATCAAGCACCACTTGGCTCACCACATCGGCGACCCGGCCAGCACGATCCTCTTCGTTGGTTATCAGGCTGCGGGCACCTTGGGCCGGCAAATCCTCGACGGCAACCAGGAGGTCCGCATCCACGGCGTTTCGCGGTTGGTGCGGGCCGACATTCGGCAGATTCAAGGCATCTCCGGCCATGCCGACCATGACGGCCTCCTGCAGTGGCTCAGTCATTTTCAGAAGCCGCCGCGGCGGCTTTTCGTCACCCACGGCGAAGCCCAAGCGTCGCTGGCCTTTGCCGAGGATGTGCGACGCCAGATGGGATGGAACGTGACCGTGCCGGATTACCGCGAAAGCGTGCGGCTGGACGCCGAATAAGGGCGCGGCAAGCGTCGCGGATCGACCTACTCCCAGGCCAACGTCACGGGCGTGCCCCGTTGGATGCCCAACTGGTGCGCCGCGTTCTCACCAACCAACGCCAATTCGAGCCGACCGTTCGATCCGACGATCGCCACCAACGTCCCGTTGGGCTGCTCGGCGTAGGTCTGATAGATACCCCATGTCTCGTAGATGTTGCACACAACGCACACGCGACGATCGGTCGGGCGCCCCGCCAGCAGGTCGCTCGTGATGTTGGTGATGAGATTTCCAAACGAGTCGATCTCGATGACCAAGCCGTCAATCCGGGACGGAGTCGATCGGGCGTCGGGCCAATCGATCGATGTCAACCGCTTCAACGGCGGGCCAAGTCGATCGGGGTCCAGCCCCATCGCCAGCCGCGCCGCAACCGGCGCCATGATGTCGCGACCGTGAAACGTGTTCGACACTTTTGGCAGCCAAAGCGAGGCATCTTCGAGCCGCACCAGCTTCGAGGGCTGGGTCCTCGCCGCCAGCCGGCCGAGCAATCCGTTGTCCGGCGCAATGAATTGCTGCTGACCCATCCGGGCGTAAAGAATCGCCCGAGCCATTCCGACCCCCGGATCGACGACGGCGACATGGATCGTATCGGCGGGAAACCACTCGGCTGCCTCATCCAAGAAGATGGCCGCCCGCCGAATGTCTTGCGGTGGAATGTCGTGGCAAAGATCGACGATCGTCGCGGCGGGGCAGATCGAGAGAATCACCCCTTTCATCGCGGCCACATAGGAACTGCCGGAACCGAAGTCGGTGGTCAGCGTGATGATTGCCATTCCAGTCACCCCTCGCTCCCCTGCATCATCTGTAAGCATAGCTCACGCACACGGTTTGGATCGACGTTCGGGTTCTTGGCCTTAGCCTGCCCGATCAACGCACCGAGGCCCTTCAGCTTGCCGGCCCGAACCTCGGCAACAATCTTCGGATTGGCTGCGACGATTCCGCGGCACAATTCGGCCAGTTCCGCATCGCCCACCTCCGCGATGCCCAGGGCGTCCATCGCTTCGGCCAACGACTTGCCCGAAGCCAGCATCTCTTCAAGCACCTCGCGGGCACGGCCTGTTGAAAGCTGGCCGCCGCGAACCTTGCCGATCAACTCGGCCAGCGTCTTGGGATCGATAGGATACCGGCCGATCTCGGCACGCTGCTCGCCAAGCCAACGAAGCACATCCTGCTGGAGCCAATTGCTGGCCGCCTTGCCGTCGCCGCAGGCGTCGGCGGTCGCGATGAAGTAATCGACCAAGGCCCGCCCCTGGCTCACCAAGACATCGCTGTCGTAGGCCGAGATGCCGTAGCTGCGTTCGAGCCGCGTTCGCAGCGCGGCCGGCAGTTCGCCCAGCGACGCGTGAATCCGCTCGATCTCTTCGCCTGATACGGTCGCCGGCGGCAGATCGGGATCGGGAAAGTAGCGATAATCGCTCGACTCTTCCTTCGATCGCTGCAATCGCGTGGTCTGCGTGGTCTCGTCCCAGCCGCGAGTTGACTTCGGCGACTCGCCAAAGCGCCGGTCGGCCGTTTGCCACTCCTGCCACTGCCGTCGCGCTTCGTACGTCAGCGCTCGCTCGACGGCCCTGAAGCTGTTCATGTTCTTCACTTCGACAATTGGCGTGGCGACGAGGCCGTGCAAAGCGTCGATGTGCAGGTTGATGTTGGCATCCACCCGAAGGCTTCCTTCTTGCATGTTGCAGTCGGAGACGCCCAAATAACCAAGAAGCAGCTTCAACTCGGCCAGATAGGCCTTGGCCTCCTCGGGCGAGCGAATGTCCGGCTGACTGACGATTTCCAGCAACGGCGTGCCTGCCCGGTTCAAATCAATCCGGCTGTCGGCCGCTCCGCCGCAAGCTTCCCGTGGCGCGGCCTCGTCGTGCATGCTTTTGCCAGCGTCCTCTTCCAGATGCACACGAAGGATTCCGATGCGTTTTGAACCGATTTCCAGCCACCCGTCGCGCCCCAGCGGCAGATCGTACTGACTGATTTGATACCCTTTGGGCAGGTCAGGATAATAGTAGTTCTTG
The DNA here is from genome assembly GCA_039698035.1 of Thermoguttaceae bacterium. Lineage (GTDB taxonomy): Bacteria > Planctomycetota > Planctomycetia > Pirellulales > Thermoguttaceae > JAJFUI01. Next base: position 185,117 of record JBDKSW010000004.1, read on the forward strand.
CGATCCCACTTGGTCAACGGCGCGATTTGGCAATTCAGCGCGGCGGCCGCCTTCAGGGCCAGCCCGAACGCCTTGCGGTTGATGACGGGCAACGTGCCGGGCATGCCAATGCACACGGGACACGTTTGCGTATTTGGCGGCTCTCCGAACTTCGTCCCGCAGCCGCAGAACATCTTGCTCTGGGTGAGCAACTGCACGTGGACTTCCAGGCCGATGATGATCGTGTAGGGCGTGTCAGTCATTCTGGAGATCGCCGATCTGCCGTCTTGCTCTGTCGTGTTAGGCCAGCGTCGGCTCTTTCGTGTGCCAATCTGTGGCTTGCTGAAACATGTGTGCCGCCCGAAGCAGCCGCTCTTCGCCAAACGGCGGCGATTGCAGGTGCGCACCAATCGGCAGGCCCGTGGAACTGAGCCCGCAAGGGATCGACATGGCGGCTATGCCGGCCAGATTCGCATTGACCGTGTAGAGGTCGAACAGGTACATGGCCAGCGGGTCGTCGATTCGCTCGCCCAGCTTAAAAGCCGGTGTGGGCGTGACGGGCCCGACGATCAAATCGACCTGCTCGAACGCCCGATCGAAATCTTGCCGGATGAGCCGCCGCACCTGGAGCGCCTTCTTGTAGTAGGCGTCGCGGTAGCCGGCGCTCAGGGAGTACGTGCCCAACATGATCCGACGCTTCACCTCGGCCCCAAGCCCTTCCGAACGACTTTGGCAATACATCCGCATCAGCGCACTGTCCGCCCCGTGCGGCCACTCTCCCATGGAAATCGCGGGGCCCGCGTCGCCAGTCCGATAACCAAAATGCACGCCGTCGTATCGGGCCAAATTGCTCGAAGCCTCGCACGGGGCAAGGATGTAATAGGCCGCCACCGCGTATTTGCCGTGCGGCAACGAGAGTTCGACGACCTTCGCTCCGAGCGACTCGTAGACGCGGATCGCCTCTCGAACCGCCGCCTCGACCTGGCCGTCCAAGCCTTCGCCAAAGTGCTCTCGCACGACGCCCAATCGCAAGCCCTTCAGCGACTCGCCCAGCGTCTTGGTGTAGGGCGGCGTGGGCGTGTCCACCGACGTGGAATCCCGCGGGTCGTGGCCGGCCAACACTTCCAGCAGCGCGGCGCAATCCTCGGCCAACTGGCCCATCGGTCCGATCTGATCGAGGCTGCTTGCGAACGCCACCAGGCCGAAGCGGCTGACACGCCCGTAGGTCGGCTTCATGCCCGTGATGCCACAGAGTGCGGCCGGCGAACGAATCGACCCCCCCGTGTCGCTGCCGATGGCGAGCGGAACCATTCGGGCCGAGACGGCGGCCGCCGAACCGCCGCTGCTTCCGCCAGGCACCCGCGAAACGTCCCACGGATTGCGGGCTGGAAAGAAGGCCGAGTTTTCGTTCGACCCGCCCATGGCGAACTCGTCCATGTTGGTGCGGCCAATCAACACGGCGTCGGCCGCCCTGAGCTTCGCCACCACGGTCGCGTCATAGGGCGGACGAAAGTTCTCTAACATACGCGAGCCGCAAGTGGTCGGCACCCCCTGCTCGCAGACGACGTCCTTCAGCGCCACGGGCAGCCCGGCCAGCCGTCCGAGCGATTGGCCCGCCTTGCGACGGCGGTCAATGGCTTCGGCCTGGGCCAAGGCGCCCGACGCATCAACCCGCAAGAAGGCCCCCACCGTGGCGTCGTGCCGCTGGATGCGGTCGAGACAGGCCTGGGTGATCTCCAACGAACGGATCTCGCCGGCCGCGAGTCGCCTGAGCAGTTGACTGGCCCCAAGATGAATCATGATGCTGCCGCCCGCATTTTCTCGCCCGTTGTTTTCGGCCAGCATATCCCGAACCGGCCCTTCCGGCAACCGGGCCTCGCTTGCCGCCGCCCGCGTTGCGGCCTATCCTTTCAGTGGTTTTTGAAACGGCCATCCCTCGACTGAAAAGGCGCACGGCCATGAAAGAATCCTATCGTCTGCCCGTTGGCGACAAGGTCCGGCTCAAGGATTTCAACGCCAGCGACACGGGCGGCATCAAGAACAAGAAGGCTGTGCGCGATGAGCTGGCCGAGAACTTGGCCATACTCGACGACCTCGGCTATCGCCTTTACGCCGAAAATCGCCGCTCGCTGTTGCTTGTCCTGCAAGGCATGGACACGGCCGGCAAGGACGGAGCCATTCGGAACGTGACGCAGGGCTTCAATCCACAAAGCTGCCGCGTGACTTCGTTCAAGCAGCCCGGCGTCCAGGAGCTGGCCCACGATTTCCTTTGGCGAATCAACTTGGCCGTGCCACCCAAGGGTTGCGTCGGCATTTTCAATCGCTCGCACTACGAGGATGTGCTCGTCGTGCGCGTTCACAACCTGGTGCCGAAGGCCGAATGGGAAGCTCGGTACGAGCGGATCAACACATTTGAAAAACTGCTGACCGACGGCGGCGTCACCATCGTCAAGGTCTTCTTGCACATCAGCCGCAAGGAGCAGAAACGCCGCCTGCAGGCTCGCCTCGACAATCCCGACAAACGCTGGAAGTTCAGTCAGGCCGACCTCGCCGAGCGACGCTATTGGGACGACTATCAAAGGGCGTACGAAACGGCCCTGACCCGCTGCAACACCAACGACGCCCCGTGGCACTTGGTGCCGGCGAATCACAAGTGGTATCGCAACTTGGTCATCAGCCGCATCCTGCGAGCGACGCTCGAACGCATGGCCCCCAAGTTTCCGCCGCCCGAAAAGGGCCTCGACGGAATCGTCGTCAAGTGACCAGGCGGCAGCCAGGATTTCTAACCACAACCGCTGCCTGAAGGACCGCTCGGCAAGAAGACGGTCAGGGTTATCCCCTGGCCAGGCTGGCTTGCGACCTCGATCCGGCCGCCGTGATTGGTGACAATCCGCCAGGCCTTCGAGAGCCCGAGCCCCAGGCCTCGGCCAGCCTGCCGGGCCGAGTAGAACGGGTCGAACATGTGGCGACGCTCTTCCGGCGTGACGCCCGGCCCATCGTCGTGAATGCGGATCGACACTTCCGAGGCACCATCGCATTGAACGCCAGCGGGAACATCGACCGAACCGTCGCCTTCCGCGCCGACTGACCGTCCGTTCCGGGCCTCCACGCAGATCTCGATGTGGCCGCCGTTTTGAAGCGACTCGAGCGAATTTTGGCAAATGGCTCGCAGAGCGACGGCGAGTTGCACGGAATCGGCCTCGATCCAAATCGCGTCAGCGTCCCCAATGCGACAGATCGCCGTCTCTTGCTTGGCACAGCGAGCGAGCAACTCCGAGATGAGGTCGTCCACCAGCTTGACGATCTCGACCGACCGACGCTCCGGTCGCGGCGGTCGAGCGAACAACATCATGTCGGCAATCATCTCGTAAACGCGCATCGCCTGCGACGTGATGAGCGCCAGGGCGTGCCGCCGTTCCGGGTTGGGTTCGTCTCGCAACAGAAGCTGCGCCCGACCAGAGATGACAGTCAACGGATTGTTGATCTCATGGCCGGCGCCCGCGGCGAACTCGGCCATCGCTTCCAGCTTCTCGGTCTCCAGCATGCGCTGGAAATCGGCTTGTTCGTGGTCCGACATACAGGCGACTCGCCGGCAACGTAGGGTCAACGTGCGCGATGAACGGCGCAAACACGCCCGTCACCGGCGGGCTCCAACTGCCAACCGACCGTTCACGCGCTGGTGCTGGTGGTCGCTTCGATGTCCAGGTGCTGGCACATCCGCTCGACCAGCCGCTCGACCTCGAACGGCTTGTGGAGGAAGTCGTTCGCGCCCGATTCCTTCAGCTCGCTGATCTTGTCGTCCTCGACCATGCCGGAAATGCAGATGATCCGCACGTCATCCATGCTCTTGTCGCTGCGGACGCGCTGGCAGACTTCCTTGCCGTTGATGTCAGGCAGCATCACGTCGAGAACAATCAGGTCGGGCCGATATTCCTTGACCATCATGCCGGCGTCGAAGCCGTTGTTGACGCTCCGGGTCTCGAACCGGCCGTCACGATCGAGCGCGTCGGTAATCAACTCGACCAGCTCGCCATCGTCGTCAACGATCAGCACCTTCCGCTTGCCGCTTTCCAGAGCATCGGTCGGAATACCGTTGTCCCGCATGAACGAGAAGAGTTGGTCGCGCGGGATGCGACGGAATCGGCTGCCCGGCACCCGGAATCCCTTCAACTGTCCGGAGTCGAAACAACGGATGATCGTCTGTTGGGACACCTTGCAAATTTTGGCCGCTTCACCGGTCGTAAAAACCGTTTTCATATCGTTTCACCATCCTTGTCAACGGGCCTTCAGTCTCGCCTGGGGTTCGCGACTGCCGCAACCCCTTCATGTCCCTACGGTCTATGCAAACGGTAGGCTCATCCGGTTCTTCCAACATTGCCGAACTTGCCAACTGGGCTAATTATAGCCAGCTCCCCGGGCCTGTCAATATGGATATTGTCTGCCCAAGTCACGGCAGCGAATAGACTTACCGCCGCCTTCGTCGGCCGCTTGCTACTTGACCCTCACGGCCAGGCCGGCTACGATCTACCCTAATCCCAGCCCGATCGACTCGCTGCAACATGCCGAGAGTTCGCCGTCGCGGTCGGTATCTGTCGGGAAAAGGGGCGATTAGCTCAGTTGGTTAGAGCGCCACGTTTACACCGTGGATGTCGGGGGTTCGAGTCCCTCATCGCCCACTCAGTCGCCTGCATGGCGTTGCAGCCTTCAAAAAGACCGGTGGTCGTTTCTTGCCGCCATGGCTTGCTGTGACCAGCCTCAAATTCTTGTGCCAGGCGTTATGAAGGTGCAGGCTGGGTAAGGTCGCTGTGCTGCTGGAGTGAGGCCAGGTCAGCCGCTTGGGGGCCAACGGCCTGCTTCGTCTGGCCCGCTCAGCGAGCCGCTTCGCAAGCCGATTCATCACCGAGGAGAGGCCGCCTTGGTTTCGTACTGGGCCATGCGACGCTTCAGCTCGGTTGCCAGAGCCGTGTTTCGTTGCCGCACGGCCAACTCCAGGGCTCGGCGCGCCGTGGTCAAGGCGTCCTGCGGCCGGCCAATCTTGTACAGCACATGGGCCAAGCCGCCATAGGCCCTGGCGTCTTGCGGCTCGATCCCCAATGCCGCTTGAAATCGCTCGACCGCTTCGTACAAACGTCCGCGAGTGGCCAATGCCTCGCCCAGATTGTCCTGCGCGTCGGCAGACTCGGGGCGGAGTTCCGAGACCTTTCGGAGATGCGTCAGGGCTTCGTCCCATCGGCCGCGCTGGCTCAGAGCGTAGCCCAGGTTGTTGTGGGCGTCGGCATAGTCGGGCCGAACCTTCAGGGCCTGGTTGAACTGCGCGATCGCCTCATCCGTTTGCCCGCGCGAGGCCAGCACGGTGCCCAGGTTGTTGTAGGCCTCGGCAAACGTCGGTTTCAGTGCAATGGCCTTGTTGAAATAGGCTAAGGATGGTGTGAAGTGTCCGAGCGCGGCCTCGGCGTGGCCGAGATTGTTGTACGCGCCCGCATCGGCCGGCTCGATCTCTAACGCGCGCCAATAACACGCGATGGCCTCGGGAAGCCGGCCGCTTGCGGCCAAAGCCAGCCCGAGGTTGGACTGGGCTCTGGCATTGGTCGGCGCCTTGCCGACCGTGTCTCGCCAGATGCCAATTTCGCTCCGGTAGTCCTTATTCCGCTGATGCGTCATTGCGCCGCAAGCCACGGCGCCCACCACGATAAAGACGCCGAACACGACGGCCGCCAAACGTGGCGCGAGCCAATCGCGGCGCACCAGTTCGCGCAGGCCGATGCACGCCGCCGCCACGATGCCGGCCAGGACAGCGGCCAGCGGCAGGTACATCCGATGTTCGGCCATGGTCTGCGTTGCCACAGGCACGATGCTTGAGCTGGGCGCTAGCAAGGCGAAAAAACAGGCCCCGAGGAATCCGGCCTTGGGCCAACGCCACAGGGCCACGATCGTTGCCAGCACGAGCAGTCCCACCGCGATCGCATAGGGGACGATTTCAGCCGCCGTGTGGGCAAGAACTCGTCCATAGTCCAGCACCAACGGCGATGGCCAGACGGTCAGCCGCAGATAATGCACGATGGCCCCGAACTGGGTCGCCAGGTACGTCCAGCCGTCGATGCCTTGGCCAAAGCCGGCCGTGCCGCCGCGTCCGGCCGTTGCAGACACCAGCCACGCCAGCGGCAGCCACGTTGCCGCCAGCGCCAAGTAAAGCCCATAGCGACGCCGCAACGCCTCGCGGAACGCTCCGGCCAAGAAGGTTCGATCGTACAACAGCGCGATAGCCGGAGCGAAAACCATCACTTCCTTCGTGCCCATGCCGAGCAGGCAGGCGAACGCGGATAGAACATACCAACCGCCGGGCCGGACAGACCTGGCGCCGCGGACGAGGCCGTACAGCGTGAGCAAGTAAAAGAGCGCGACCAAGGATTCGGCCCGCTGAATGATGTACGTCACCGACTCGGTCTGCAACGGATGCACGGCCCAAAGCAGAGCCACGGCCAGGGCAACGGGCGTGGCCATCGTGCGCCACGGGCGTCGCATGGCTGGCAGCAAAAACGTTCGCCGCAAAAGCCCGAACAAGAGCAGGGCCGCGGCCGCGTGGATCGCCAGATTCGTCACATGATAGCTCGACACGCGAAGCCCGCTCATGGCATAGTTGACCGCCAGCGACACATTCAACACGGGGCGGCCCGTCACCGTCTGGCCCTGGGTCGGCGGACAGAGCGGAGTCGAGATCGGCCAAAGCCGGCGGATGCTCTCGTTGTCCGTGATCGACGGCTCATCGTCCAAAACAAAGGGGCCGGAGAGACCGTTGGCGAAGGCAAGAACCGTTGCGAGGACAATGAGCCCCGCGGCCAACGACGTGCCCCAAGAGGTCGTACTCGATCTTCGTAACGATGAATCGCTCATGGATGATTATACTTTATTCTTGCATCGAGTGATGCGATGCGAACACGCAACAGGCTTGCCAACTCTCGCTTGCCTTGAAGGTCGGCCAATTGGAGCGCCGCACGGTTGGCGTCCCTCGCGTCTTCGAGCCGGCCCTGCTTGGTCAACGCATCACCCAGGTTGAAATAAAGCTCGGCCGATTCCGGCTGAATTGCCAACGCCTTCCGAAACTCGGCAATCGCTTCGTCCAGCTCTCCCAGGCGGACCATCGCGAGGCCCAGGTTGGCATGCGGCGCGGCCGAGTCCAACTCAATCTCGCACGCACGTCGCAGGTGCCGCACGGCCTCGTCCAATTGGCCGCGGGAAGCCAAGACGCTGCCCAGATTGTTGTGCGCCTCGCCATAGTCGGGCCGAGCGGCGAGCGCCAAGCGGAATTGGCCGATGGCCTCGTCCGACCGTCCCAAGCCCGCCAGCGCATTGCCGAGATTGTTGTGGGCCTCGGGAAAGGCCGGCTGCCATTGCAGGGCCTCTTGAAACTGCATGATCGCTTCTTCGCGACGCCCCTCGGCGGCAATCGCATTGCCGAGGTTGTTGTGGGCGCGCGCGTTTCGCGGCGACTTGGCTGCCGTGTCTTGCCAAATGGCCAACTCGCTTCGGTAGTCCTTGTTTCGCTCGAAGGTCAATGTCCCCAGCGTCGCACACGAGACCACGACGGCAACGCCCAGCAGCCAAGGAAGGACGAGACGAGCGAATCGCCCAGAGCCGGCAATTCGCCGACAGGCCCAATACACACCGACCGTCGCGGCGATGAGAACCGTCGCCAAGGGCAGGTACATCCGATGCTCCGCGATCGTCTGCGTGGCCACGGGCACGATGCTTGATGTCGGCGCCAGCAGGGCAAAGAAGCAGACCCCGAGAAAGCCAAGCCTCGGCCATCGCCAAAGCGCGACGAGGCTCGCCACCAGCAGCAACGTCACGACGATCGCATAGGGCACGATCTCGGCGGCCGTGCGAGCGACCTCGACGCCATAGTCGAACACGAGCGGGCTTGGCCACGCGATCAGCCGCAAGTAATGGACAATCGCGCCGAATTGCGTGCCAAGGTACGCCCAGCAGCCGACACTTTGGCCAAAGCCGGCCGTGCCGCCCCGACCGCCAGCGGTGGCCACAAACCAGGCCAGCGGCAACCAGGTGGCGGCTAACGCCAGATAGAGCCCGCGACGGCGTCGCCATGCCCCGCGGAACGAACCGGCCAGGAACGTTCGGTCATACAAGAGCGCGACCAGCGGCGCGGACACCATGACCTCCTTGGTGGCCATGCCCAGCAGACAGGCCAGCACGGCAACGGCACACCAACCGAACGGATGCGCCGACGCCGCGATTCGGGCGAGAGCGTAGAGCGTCAGCAAGTAGAAGAGCCCGACCAGCGATTCGGACCGCTGCGCGAGGTAGGTCACCGACTCGGTTTGCAGCGGATGCACGGCCCAGAGCAACGCGATCGTCAGGGCCAGCGGCGTGGCGGCCGTGCCCCACACGTCGCGCATCGTTGGCAGCAGAAAGGTTCGTCGCAGCAACGCGAACAACAGCAAGGCGGCCGCAACGTGAATCGCCAGGTTCGTGGCATGATAGCTCTGCACGCGCAGGCCGCCGATCGCGTAATTGATGGCCAGGGAGAAGTTGACGACGGGCCGGCCCGTCACCGGCTCGCCGTGCTTTGGAGGGCAAAGCGGCGACCAGATCGGCCACAGTTGGCGAATCGTTCGATTGCCCCAGATCGCCCCTTCGTCATCGAAGACAAACGAGCCGCCGAAGCTGTTGCTGAATGAGGCCGCCGCGACCAAAACGATGATCGCCACAGCCAGCGGTACGATCCAAGGCGAGATCTCGTCGCGTCGTTCGTTCATGGCCACCCATTCTGGCAACTTCCCGCGATGGCGGCAAGTCGCCGCGGCGTCGGGCAGCCCGACCAGATCCCGTCACCAAGGAGGCTGGCCACCGTGGCGGCCGCGGATTATACTTCGCCGCATCCAACAACGCTCGCCCAGTTCCCCAGACCCCGTCAATAATCATGAACGGACGCGAACGAATTCTTGCTCGACTGGCCGGCTTGCCGGTGGACATGCTGCCGCTGATGCCCATCACGATGATGTTCGCGGCCGATCAGATCGGCATGCCCTATGGTCGCTATGCGGCCGATCATCGCGTGCTGGTCGAAGGGCAGATCCGAACGGCCGAAAAGTTCGACTTCGACCACGTCTCTTGCATTTCGGACCCGGCACGTGAGGCGGCCGACTGCGGGGCCTCGATTCAATGCTTCGAGGACCAGCCCCCGGCAGTCGATGAAGCCGTGGCGCTGCTGGCCGACAAAGGAAAGCTTCTCGGGCTGGAAGTGCCCACACCGACCGGCGGCCGGATGCTCGATCGCGTCCAGGCCGTTGCGCTCTTGCATGAACAAATTGGCCGCGAGAAACTCGTGGAGGGTTGGATCGAAGGCCCTTGCGCCGAAGCGGCCGACCTGCGCGGCATCAACCGACTGATGACCGACTTTTTCGACGATCCGCCGTTCGTCCTCGACCTTTTCACCTTCACTCTGGCGATAGGAATCGAGTTCGCCAGGGCACAGGTCAAGGCCGGCGCAGAGCTGATCGGCATCGGCGACGCGGCCGCCTCGCTGGTCGGCCCGCAGATCTATCGAGAGTTTGTCCTCCCGTTCGAGCGACGGCTGGTCGCCGAACTGCATGCGATGGGCGCGAAGGTGCGGCTTCACATTTGCGGAAATATCCGCCGCATCTTGCCCGACATGGCCGGCCTCGGGTGCGACATCGTGGACATCGACTCGATGGCCTCGCTGGAGCAGGCGCGACGCGACTTGGGCGAACAGCCGGCCTTGGCCGGCAACATCGACCCGGTCAAGACGCTCCGCAATGGCACGCCCGAGTCCATCGCGGCCGCGATCGCCGAGTGTCATCATCAGGCGGGCCATCGCTACATCGTCGGCGCCGGCTGTGAAGTGCCCCGCGACACGCCAGAGGCCAACCTGATGGCGTTGACCCGCTACGCGCGATCGCAACACGGGGCCGGTTGACAACCGGCCCTCCAAGGCTAGGTCGCCCGCAGCTCGGCGCCGTGTTGCTCGCGGCACGCGGCCACGATTCGCTCTCGCAGATCGTCGGCCTGCTGGCCCGTCAGCGTGCCGTCGATCCCACGCAGCGTCACCGTGAACAGCAGGCTTTTCCGCCCAGCGCCAAGCCGTTCGGCATCGCGGTACGTGTCGCGATATTCGAGCGACTCGAAACGTTGGCCGGCATGCTGGCGCGCGGTCGCCGCCACCTCGGCCCAACGGACGGATTCGGCCACGACCAGGTTCAGATCTCGGCTGACCGCCGGATAAGGCGACTGGGGCGCGTAGCGCGGCATCAGCTCGGCCGCGTCAATCAGTGGAGCGAGCCGAAGTTCGGCCACGCTGCTCGATCCGCGAAGGTCGCACCGAGCCAACGCCTCGGCGGTCAGGCGGCCCACGAAGCCGAGCGTTTCGCTGCCCAACCGCAGTCGGCAAGACGCGGCCGGGTCGAGAAGTGAAAGCCCGGCGTCATCCGCCTCCAACGGTTGCGTGATTTTCAGTTCGGACAAGATGGCCTCGACGATGCCGCGCAGCGCCGGATAGTCGCGCCCGGTCGTGATTCCGAGCGACAATTCTTCCGACGGCAACTGGCCGCCGCAAGGCAAGTACACCTTCGCAATCTCGAACAGCTCGATCTCCGAGTTGGCCAGGGCTTCGTTGGTCCGTCGGGCAGCCAGCAGACTTGGCGCCAAAGCGCGGCGCAGACAGTCGGCCCCGCGCACCACGGGCATCGTGCTCCGAAGCGGCTCCGCGTCGGTCCAAGGGCTCAGCAGCGCGGAGGTCTTTTCATCGACGACGCTCAAGGTCACGGCCTCGTCGAAGCCGGCGGCAATCAGCACGCGGCGGATTCGTTCCAGCACCCGATCCTCGCGCCGACGCGCCGACGGGACCATCGGCACGCCGACATCCTCGGGAATCGCCTCGTAACCGTGAATGCGGCCGACTTCCTCGATCAAGTCGATTTCTCGCGTCAAATCGCGACGCCAACTCGGCGGAATGACGGTCAGCGACGGCCCGGCCGTTGCGCCGAGGCTCGCGGCGTGCTTGGTTTCGGCATTTCCGAGCGCCAACAGAATTTCACGGACGCGCTCCGCCGGCACTTCGATGCCCAGAATTCGCTTGAGTTGCGAATACCGCAGGGTGATCGGCTCGCGCGCCGCCGACTGTTTGCCGACCGCATCAACGACGCCGGCCGCCAATTCGCCGCCGGCCAACTCAAGGATCAACTCACAGCAACGGCGACTGGCCCAATCAAGCCCCTCGGGGTCCACACGCCGCTCGAACCGATACGACGAGTCGCTGTGCAGGCTCAACTGTCGGGCTGTCGCGCGAATCGACATCGGATCAAACTCGGCCGACTCAATCAGCACGTCGCGAGTCTCGGAGGAAATCTCGGTTCGCGCGCCGCCCATCACGCCGGCAATCGCAACCGGGCTCTTGGCGTCGCAAATCAGGCACATTTCCGGTTGGAGCGTGTAGGTCTTGTGGTCGATCGCCTCGATCGTCTCGCCCGACGTTGGCCGGCGCACGACGATCTCGGCCCCTTGCAGCTTGCCAAAGTCGAACGTGTGAAGCGGCTGGCCGCATTCCATCAGCACGTAATTGCTGATATCCACGACGTTGTTGATCGGCGTCAGGCCGATGGTCTCGAGCCGCCGCGTCATCCACTTGGGGCTTGGCCCGATCTTCACGCCGCGAACAACCCGAGCCGTATACCGCAAACACAGGTCGGGGCAATCGATCCGCACCTTAACCAGCTTCTCGACCGGCGTCTTTCCCTCGATCGGTCGCGCGGCGGGCAACGTCAATTCGCTTCCCCACAGCACGGCCGCCTCGCGCGCAATGCCGATGTGCCCCAGACAATCGGGCCGGTTGCTGGTCACTTCGAGATCGATGGCCAGATCGCCGGCCACCTCGGTGGTGCTTTCGTGGTTCAGCCCGGCCATCATCAGCCGCTGTTCCAGCTCTTGAACCGACATGCCGAGCGCGACGTATTGTTTCAGCCAGTTCCAGGAGACGATCATGGCAGGAATTGGGGATTAGGGATTTGGGATTGGGACCGGGGATCACATCAACTTGCACTTCTCAAATGCCGCCACATCGCTCCGGTCGAGGTTGCACCAGGAACCGTGATGCCTTTTGGCAAAGAACCGCTCCTACCAGTACCGCTCAGCCGCCACTGGGGCGGGCATTGGGATGACATGGATCTCATCGACCTTCCCGGAAACGTCGATGCGTCAGGAAATTCGGCGGCCCGTGCATCGGTGATGCGGAGTTCATCCACCGTCGGAAGCCGCTGCAATCTCAGAGCCACCTGGGCATACTTTTCGAGCAATGTCTCGGCAGATATTCGGTTCGCGCCGAACGTTTTTGTTGGACACCCACCCTCGCGCAGAACGTCGTTCCAGCGAGCGCCTTTGACCGCAACCTGCCAATCGCGACACGTCATTCCCGTCTCCGGCTCGAACTTGTCGACGCCCAGTGGTCTACCTCCGTTTGCCATCGCGAGCCAATGCAATTCCTGGAACACGTCTTCTCTGTTCGGCATTGGTCGGGCTGTCGCTTGGCGACTTCTTTCTATTCGCCTACGCATGTATGCCCGTTTACGGGCATCGTCCGCCGTAGGCGGTCTAGCCCCGTGCTTTAGCACGGGTTCGGCGAACAGACCCCATCCGCCATTTTCTTCATTACACGCTGTCACGCCCGTTCACGGGCGTCCTGCTGGTCATCCGTCGTGGCAAATCGTTCCAGCCGATCAAACGTCTTTCCTTCCGCGTGGTGCCGCCGCTGATTGCGAACGTACTCCTTCACCCACTCGAGGTCGCCGGTTCCAAAACTCACCACGCCGTAGCCTGCCTGCCACTGGAGCGTCTTGTCACGATGACCAACCTGCTGGTTGATTTCGTGGGCCGACGCTCCCTTTAATTGGCCGATCCACTCACTTGGTTGAACCGTTGGTGGAACGGCGATAACTAAATGGATGTGCGTTTCGATGCCGCCAATCTCGTGGATGAAGACGCCCTTCTCATTGATCAAACGCTGTTTAATGTAGCGATGCACCAGCGGCTCGACGGTTGGTGTCAGCAGCGGCAGGCTCGCCTTGGTATGCCAAGTGATGTGGAGGTTAATCTCGCTGTAGTAGTTGTGCGACATTGGTACTCGGTCCAACGCACGCAGGAGGCCCGTAAACGGGCCTGACGTTTTCGAACGTTCTGCGTTCTCCATAAACCCGGCGTAAACGCCGGGCCTCAACCGCCTTCGGCGGACAAGGGCCGTAAACGGCCCTATGCATCAGTCGCCACCTCGGAAGCGAGCACCCACTTCATGCACGGGTGGTTTTCTCAGGTCGCCAACGGCATTGCCATCGCCACCCTATCTAGCTTCACACCACAACGTTGATCGCTTGCTAGAACTGGTGCAGAAACCGCACGTCGTTCTTGAACAGCTCGCGGATGTCGGTGATGCCGTGACGCCGGGCGCAAATGCGGTCAATTCCAAGGCCGAAGGCGAAGCCGGTGTACTCCTCGGGATCGTAGCCGACGGCGCGGAGGACGTTGGGGTCGACCATGCCGGCCCCGCCCATTTCCATCCAACCGCCCTGCCAACTCATGTCCACCTCGACGCTCGGCTCGGTGAACGGGAAGAACGACGGGCGGAACCGAATATGCACATCGTCCGCGAAGGCACTGCGGGCAAACAGCCGCAACATGCTCTTCAGGTCAGCCATTGTTACGCCGCGATCGACCAGCAGACCCTCGATCTGATGGAACATCGGATAGTGCGTAGCGTCGGCCGTGTCGGGGCGATACACCCGGCCGCAGGAGATGATCCGCACGGGCGGCTTCGTCTTCTCCATCGCCCGGATCTGCACCGTGCTCGTCTGGCTGCGGAGGAGCAGGGGAGCGGGCGACGTCTCTGACTTCAGACCTCTGGCCGCCACTTGCAGATAGAAGTTGTCGAGCGGATCGCGGGCCGGATGTTCAGGCGGGATGTTCAGCGCCTCGAAGTTGTGCCAGGAGTCCTCGACCTCGGGCCCCTCGGCCACGCTGAAGCCGAGCCGGCCCATGATCTCCTTCAGCTCTTCGATCGTCTGCGTGATGGGGTGCAGCCGACCAAGACGCAAGCGGACGCCGGGAACCGTGGGGTCTGCGCCAACAGCGCCGGCCGTGGGACCGGCCGCGGTCGCCAATCGCTGCTGAGCCGCCTCGAACGCCGCTTCGATCCCTTGCTTGACCTCGTTGAACCGCTTGCCGGCCGCCGGCTTGTCGGCCTTGTCGACTTGGCCCAAGCCTTTCTGAACGGCTTTCAGCCGGCCGCTGCGCGCACCGAGGAACTCGACACGTGCGGCCTCGACCGACGCCGTATCCAGCGCGGCGTCGAATGCGGCGCGCGCCTCGGAGAGCAGAGCGTCCAGTTCCGCCAGGAAATCAACGAGAGCCATGGGAATGCACCACGGAGCCGCGAAGGACACGGGAACTTATTTCTCCGTGCGTCTCGCCTCTCCGTGGCATGATCCTTGCTTTGTTACCCAGCGATGGCCTTCTTGACCACCTCAACCACCGCCTGGAAGCCCTGGGGATCGATGATCGCCATTTCGGAGAGCATCTTCCGGTCCAATTCGATGTTGGCCTGTTTCAGTCCGGCGATCAGTTCGCTGTAGCGGAGGCCATGCAGACGGGCAGCCGCGTTCAGGCGGACGATCCACAGCCGGCGGAAATCGCGCTTGCGATTGTGGCGGTCGCGATAGGCATAAACGCCGGCGCGAACGAGATTTTCCTTGGCGGTGCGCAACAGCGCGCGGCGTCCGCCGACGTAACCCTTGGCCTTCTTGAAGAGGCGGTTCTTGGCCCTCGTGCGGGCTGCGCCCTTGGTAGTTCTCATCGAAAAAAACCTTTCGGTTATGGGCAGGAGCCAGGCCCTTCCCGACTTGGGAAGCGTTTTCAAAGCCCGTCCCGCTGGTCAACTTTGCATGGCCCCACGGAGCCATGACGGCCGCCTCGCCAGCGATGCGACCATGAAGGCCGCCCGGCCGGCGAAGGCCTACGAACTGTGTTTCCCCAGAACGAGGCGAACCTTTGAGCACTCGACCGTGTCAACCGTGTCGGTGCGGCGAAGGTTCCGCTTCCGCTTGTGGCTCATCCGCGAAGCCAAATGGCTAGTGCCCGCGCTGCGGTGCTTCACTTTCCCCTTGGCGGTCAAGCGGAATCGCTTCTTCGTCCCCTTATGGGTCTTCATCTTAGGCATAATCGATCACCACTTCGTTAGCTCGGCCACATGAAAATAGACCCGTCATTGTAACTTATCTGCCAGCAAGGAAAAGGGGGATTCTCGCGGCGACCACCCCAATCTAGGGTGGCCCATACGGCCACCCTACCCACGGCCGGCCATACGATCACTCGTACTGCAACGCGATCAGCAGGTTGAGCCTTGCGGCGCGGGCGGCTGGGAGCCAGGCGGCGGCCAGGATGACGGCCAAACCGAGCGCAAAGCACACCCCCATCAGGGATGGGTGCAGTGTGAAGGTTGGAGCGTCGCCCAACAGCGGGATCGAGGCCAAGTTGATGATGTACGCCCCGACGACGCCGCCGGCAATGCCCATGACGAGGCTGATCAGCCCAATGATGGCGGCCTGCGAGAGGATCGTCTTGCGGACCTGGCGGCGCGTCATGGCAACGACACGCAACAGGGCCAACTCCCGAGTCTGCTCGAGCACGTTCATCGTCAGCGTGTTGGCGATGCCGAAGGCCCCGACGATGAGCCCCAAGGCCAAGAGGCCCCAGAGGCTGGCGACGACGCCGCCGGTCAACTTGTCGATGTAGCGACGGAATTCGGCAAACGGTTCGAGCATCAGCCCCGATTGCTCGCAAAGCGTCTTGAGCTTTGCGCTGGCAGCGTCAAGCGCGTCGGCCCTCGTGTTGACCACGTACATATCGACGCCCTCGACGTTGAGCAGTTGTCGAGCGGTTTGGCCCTCCATGTAGACCACCAGGCCGCCCACCATGTAGACGGTGGCGGTGCCGGCGATGCGGAGCTTCTTGGGACCCTGTCGCGTTTCGAGTGTGATTTCGTCGCCGAAACCGACATGAAGTCGATTGGCCAAGGTCGTGCCGAGAACCACCTGGCCTTCCGACAATTGCTCGCGAATCTTCGCCGGATTGCCGGATTTGATCATCAGCGGCAGATTGCCCTTGTCGGTAAAGTCGCGGACGATGACAACCGCTTGCTGTTTGCCGCTCTCGACGGCTGGCGTAAGGAGCGAGCCGCTGATATAGCGAAGCGAGTCGACGTTCGTGACGCCGTCAATGCCGCGAAGGTCGTCGACCATGCTTTCGGGCATTTTCGCGGCCATCCCGCTGGCCACGTCCTGCCGGGCCTGACGGATCAGGAAGTCGCCCTTCAGGGCCGTGGACACCCAGCGATGGATGTCGTCCACGTTGTTCAAGATCGTCGTGCCAAGGCTGATGGCCGTGCTGACGGCGAAGTAGAGAAGGGCAATGGTCAACGTCGTGCGGATGCGGCGGCGAAGGATCTGCCGCTGGGCAATCTTTCCCTCGGTGCGCAAAATGGGTCCCAGCAGCAGGCCGGCCAACCAGGTTAGCCCGTTCAGCAGGATCGGGATCAACAGCACGAACGCCACGGTGAAGAACGCGCCCGTGACGGTCAGCCACTGGATCGGCAGGTAGCCGACCAAGCAGGCGGCCATGATGCCAGCGGTCACCAGGAAGACGGCCATGGAGAACAAAATATATCGCGCCGTCACAAAGTTTCGGCCTTCGGCGGCGACAAACCGCATCCCCTCGAGCGGCGACACGCGGCCGGCCAGCCAGGCCGGAATCAGCATGGCCAACAACGAGACCGCGGGGCCCAGCACGCCGGCAATCAGGAACGGCGTCAGCGTGATACGCAAGGCAGGCATGGCCGTCGAGTAGACGCGGCCCATCGACTGCGTGAGCAGTTGGGCGCCGCCCAGCCCGGCGATGATACCCAACGCCGTGCCCACGAGGCCCATGACCAGGCCTTCCAGAAGCAACGTGTGGATGATTTGGCGGCGCGTCGCGCCGATCGCCCGAAGGACGGCCAACTGGCGGCGACGCTCGCCGACATTCATCAGGAATGTGTTCAGGATCATGAAAATGGCCAACAGGACGATCGTCACGTCGGCGAACTGCATTCCCTGCTGGACCTTCTCGATGTTTTCCTTGTTGAGCTGCGCACGGCTGGCCGGCGAACGCACGCTGAGGCCCGCGGGCAGGTGTTGGCTGATGGCCGCGCTGACCGCCTTCTCGTCCGCGCCGTCGTTGAGCACGACGCTCACCGTGTCGACCAGGCCGGGCTTATGGGTGAACAACTCTTGCGCTGTCGCCAACGGGATGAAGACGACGCTGCCCTGGTCGAAGCTGGCAGCCCCGCGCCGCGAGAGCAGGCCAACCAGTCGGAACTGGTTGACGCCGCCGCGCAGGCCGCGCATGGCGGACAGCTTGAGGTCGTCGCCCACGCGCAGGCCAAGCCCCTCGGCCAGCGCGGCCTCCATGACGGCCTCGTACTTGCCCTGGAACAGCCGTCCCTCCTGCAACTGGTAATCGCGAACCGACTGCTCCCGGGACGGGTCGATGCCCATCGCCAAGATGCGGAGTTTGTTCTGCTTGAATCGCAGGGAGGATATCTTTTGGATGGTCGGGACGGCCGCTTTGACGCCGGGCGTCTTCTCGATCAGATCGGCCGTCTTTTCATCGAATGCGCCGCCGCCGGCGGCCACGACCTCGAACGCCGCTCGACCGGCCAACGCCGAGTACATTTCCTCGCAGGCGCGATTCGTGGTCGCCGTTCCGACGTTGACCGCCACGACCGCCGCCACGCCGATCACGATGCTCAAAAGCGTGAGCGTCGCTCGACCGGGCCGACTCTTGATCTCACGGGCAGTGAATTTCCAGAGAATCATAGCAAAGAATGAAGGACGAGCGAAGAAGGATGAACCGTGCGATTCATCCCTCGTCGCTCATCCTTCACCGTTCCCCCTTTCAGCCGGTCCCCTTGAATAAGCACGAACGACCCGGCATGACGCACTCCCGCTCTCGGGCGGCGGCTCGCGCCTGGGTCTCGACGGTTTCCTCGAGCCCGTCGCGGAGCCGCACGAGGCGATCGGCCTGTGCAGCCACGTTGGCGTCGTGCGTGACCATCACGATTGTCTGCTCGTCCTGAGTCACCAACCGTCGGAGGAGGGCGGTCACTTGTCGGCCGTTGTTGCTGTCGAGATTGCCGGTCGGTTCGTCGGCCAACAGCAAGGCCGGTCGCATGACCAGCGCTCGGGCAATGGCCACGCGCTGCTGCTCGCCGCCCGACATCGTGTTCGGAATGTGATTGCGGCGGTGCGACATGCCGACCAGGCGAAGCGACTCGGCGGCCCGGCGTCGCGCCTCGGCGCTGGGTGTGCCGCCAAGCTCCAGCGGCAACGCGACGTTCTCCTCGGCCGTGAAGGCTGGCAGCAGATTGAACGACTGGAAGATGAAGCCCATCCGCTCCCGGCGGATGATCGTCCGCTGGTCATCGCTGAGCGTGGCCAGATCGATCCCTTCCAGAAGGACTTGACCGCTGGAGGGCGTTTCGACGCCGCCAAGGATGTGCAGGAGCGTGCTCTTGCCAGAACCGCTTGGGCCCATGATGGCCAGCAGCTCGCCCTTCCGGACTTGCAGGTTGATGCCCCGCAACGCGTGGACGCAAACCTCGCCTTCGGCCCCGTATGCTTTCTTCAAGCCGCGGGTTTCGAGCACGTACATAGGCAGTCTCTCGGCGGGTTCTTTCGGCGATCGCCCCAGTCGCGACCCAAACGATGGCTTTGCTCGCGGTTTCAACGAGTACGCCGTTTGCGCTTCTTCGACGATTCTGCTCGAACAAGGGGCATCGGCGGGCCAGGATCTCAACGTGGCTTGGCGCTCTGTTGCTGTGCCAGACAAGCTATTAATCATACTGCTGCTGCAAATTCGAGGCAAGGAAGCCCACCACTGGGGGGCAAGAAGTCGAGCGGACACGAACGCTTGGCCCGGCCAGGCCGCGACCGTCTGTACGGGCCATACGCTTAATGTCGGTCGTCGCAGTGGCAGGAATAGAGCATGGAACGGATGATTCTGGCAACACGCAATAAACCTTGCGGGCGAGGCAAGGCTTGCGGCCAAAATTCACCCATCGCAAGCGACAGATAAGCTTCGACGCCGATGCGGGACCAAAATCAGAATGGCCAGCGCGATGGGGCTGCTGCTGGTCAGCGGGGGGCTCGGCTCAGAGGCTGCCTTCCCCCAGTTCGCCCCGCTGCCATGCTCTGCGCCGCGGCCGTCCGCGAACACAGAGCGTCCGAGAGTTTCGTTTTCGCGGAGACCGTCGGAACGAGGTCGCCGAAAGGCTTGCCTATTTCGCCTCGGGTTTCGCCTCGGGTTTGGCCTCGGGCAACTTCTGCAAGAGCGCCTTGGCCTCTTCGCGGTGCTGGAACGGGGCCGCCGTCCGTAAGGCGCCCTCGAGCCACCGCCTGGCCGCCACATCCTGTCCTCGATCCTTGAGAACACAGGCGAAGTAGTAGGCCGCGTCGGCCGTCATCGAGCCGCTTCTGGCCACGGCGACCAGCACCTTTTCGGCGTCATCGAGCTGACCACGACGGTAAAGAACCCAACCGTAGGTGGACAGAGCGTCGGCCCTTCGCTGATACTTGCTGGCGTTCTTGCTCGCCAAGTCGTAGGCGTAGGCCTTTTTCGGCTCGTCGTTCTGCTCGATCAGCGCGAGCGCCAAGTTGTTGCTCGCGGCGAACTTCAGTTCGTTCGGCGCGTCGTTCAGGGCCGACTGGAAGTAGGTCTCGGCCGTCCGATAGTCTTTTTGAAAATAGGCAACCAAACCGCTAATGATCTTCGCATCGAACGATTTCGGATCGAGTCGCCGAGCGGCTTCGGCCTGCTTCTTCGCGTCTTCGAGCCGTCCGTTCTCGAAGGCCCACTGAGCCGCGACCACGCGCGTTCTCGCGTCTTTCGGAGCGATATTCAGGGCCGCGATGATCCAGGTCTCGGCGTCCTTGGGCTTGCCGCTTTGGGCAAACCAACGAGCGAGGATCGCCTCGGGCGTCAAAAGCTGCGGATCGACCTTCGACGCTTCCTTCAGTTTTTCAAGCGTGCCTGGAATGTTCTTCTGCTGAAACAGGCAGCGGGCGAACCGCTGCAGGGCGTCAGCGCTCTTCGGGTCCAACTTGACCCAATTTTCGATATGCTTCTGCGCCTCGGCCCATTGTTCATGAGCTTCGCACGCTTGCGCCAGACCGGCCTGAATTTGGGGAAGCAACGACTGCTTCCGCTTGGCGTTCCCATTCCAATTGGCAGCCAGGCTATCCGCCTTTTCAAACAGCAGCTTGGCTTCGGTCACGCGGCCTTCCGCGATCGCCAGACCGCCCATCATCACATAGACCTCGGGATCGTCAGGCGACGCGGTGACCGCTTGCTCCAACATGACCCGCATTCCGCCTGGCACGTTCGTCTGCAGGAACCACCGCGCCATGATGACCTGCGCCGGCGGCAAGTTCGGATCCTTTTTCACCAGCTCCTTCAGGAGCTTGAGCGCGCCGTCGTGGTCGCCCTTCTTGAAGAGCTCAGCCGCCTCCTTGGCCTCGGGCGACTCTGGCTGTTCGGCCGCTGAAGCGGCGGCGCTCGGGATCTGCTCGGCGACCGACTGCTGGCTGGCCCAAAGGATGCAAGCGACAACCGCTACCAGGGCGGCGATGGTGAATCTACGTATCATGGCGTGAAGGTTCCTCTGTTGATCTGCGAGATGCGGCGAGCCGCCAGAACTGGACGACAGGCTGGCAGGGGGGTTGGGTAATGCCCATCCGTCAATTGTAGCCTATGGCGAGCAGCCGTGCGTGGCAAGTGCCGGCCCGGCGGAGTTGGTTGGCGGTCCTTTCGATGGGCCCCGAGCGGCTCCCAGATGCCATAGAGACCACCCAGGCCGCACGAGTCCCCTTTGCGGCCTTCCAGGCAAAACGTTTAAATTTCCGACCCTTGCAGGCAGAGCAGGCAATTCCGTCCCTCTTCCTTAACGCAAATCTTGCCCTCTCGGGCAAGCCAACCGATGGCCTGCATCACAAGGTCCCGAGGTTCGCCAACCGCTTTGACGAGCTTGGCGACCGTCAACGGACCGTTCTCGAACAGAACACGCCAAACGGAGCCGGCCGTCTCGCCAATGCGTGAAAGGTCGAGCGCGGGCGTCTTGGCTACCGACGCCTTCGTGGTTTTGGGGGCTGTTTTTGCTGCCATGACGCACCTCCTATGGGGAACAAGCACCGGACTGCAATTGTGACAATTGTACCGATTTAAGCTGGAAAGTACACCAGCCACCAGCACCTAGATTACCTAGGCCGCCAGACGACTCACTCCGGTCCGGCAAGGCCGGAGAGCAGGCTGAGAGTCATTGCCTGGAAGACGCGCCGCAATTGCTCGAATTCCCGGTCTTCGGCCTGACAAAAGATCGTGTACGTCGTGTCGGCCAACCGCAGGCTGCGGATGAGGGCCGTGTTCGTCAGGTCCAGACAATAAAACGCCAAATCAAAGCCCGTCAGATCGTGACCCGCCACGGTTTCTTCGGCCGATTCGGCTTCGAGGCTGTCATACTCGCGTTTCATGGCCTCCACGACGGCCTCGGCAAGCTGGGCCGGATCGGCCGAGCCGGGCTGGATCGTCACGGACCAAAACGCGCCTCCAGGGCTGTAGACGGCGACTGATTTTCGTCCCAGCAGGGCGTCCGAATCATCCAACGTCCAGTTGTCGGGATACTGAAACGAGATACCGAGGCTGTCGAAATGGGCTGGCATGGTCCCCATTCTATCAGGCCCATCCCTGGTGAACAAATCGGCATAGTCCTGGGCCGGCCGTTTTGATACCCTCCCAATCGTGCGATACTCTCGAACGTGGCTCAATCTCGCTTTGCTGCTAGCGCTCTTCTTGGCGGGCTGTCGACTGCCGGGCCAGCAGGGCCCCGTGTCGCAGTCGCTGGCCGAGAGCCGTCGGCTTTCGCGTGAGGGCGAGGCAGCGCTCGGACGCGGCCAGCAGCAGGCGGCCGAGAACCTGCTGGCCCAGGCCGTCACGGCTTGTCCAACCGACGCCGAGGCCCGACGCCGCTATGCCGAGGCGCTCTGGTGCCGCGGTGCGAGGCAGGAAAGCATCGCCCAGATGGAGGAGGCCGGCCGGTCGGCCTCGGAAGACGCCGCGCCGTGTGCCCGCTTGGCCGAGATGTATCTGATCGCCGGCCAGCAGCAGAACGCGTGGCAGGCCGCACAAAGGGCCATCGCGCTCGACCCCAAGCTTCCGTCCGCCTGGGCGATTCGCGGCGGCGTTCTCCGCGCCGGCGGTCAGCCGCGCGACGCGCTCAGCGATTATCTCCGCGCGCTGAATTACGCCCCCAAGGATCGTGCAATCCTGGCGGAAGTCGCCGGGCTCTATCGTCAATTGGATCGGCCGAGCGCCGCCCTGCAAACGCTGCAAACGTTGGCGGAAACCTACTCGCCAGGCGAAGAACCGGGCCAAGTGCTCGACCAGTTGGGCACGGCCTATGCGGCCGTCGGACGCTACGACGACGCGGTCGAGAATCTCTCGGCCGCGGTTGCTCGCGGCGAGCCCACGGCCGATATGTACTGCCATCTTGCCGAGGCCGAACTGCTGACCGGCCACACGGCCGAAGCCGGGGCCGCCGCCCGGCAAGCGCTCGCCCTCCAGCCTCAACATCAAGCGAGCCGTCAACTGCTCGATCGCCTGCTCGTCGCCGAGCGGCCGCAAGAGACGCTCCGCCGGTGAATCGTTTGCCATCTTGCTCGGTAACGGGACATTCGGATGGATGACCCGTGGAAATTGGCCCGCCGCTGCGGCTATAATGCGTCGATCATGCTGGAAAAGCTTCGATGCATCGGGGTGGCAGAGGCTCAAGAGCCGTTGTTCGTCGGCATTGACCTCGGGGGCACCAACATCAAATTCGGCGTGGTGGACGACTTGGGTCGCCCCCTGTCGCAGCTCTCGATCCCTACCGAGGCCGAGCGCGGACCCGAGGACACGGCCCGACGCATGGCCGCGGCTGTCCATCGCGTGATTGGCGACGCGGGGCTCACGCCGGCCAACATCGCTCGCGTCGGTTTGGCGTCCGCCGGGCCAATGGACATCCCGGCCGGCATGATCACCACGCCGATCAATCTCAAGGGCTGGCACGACGCGCCGATCCGCGATCTCGTGGCCCGCGAATGCGGAATGCCGGTCACGTTCGAGAACGACGCCAATGCGGCCGCCTATGGCGAGTTCTGGGTTGGCGCCGGCCGCGACTGCCCAAGCCTTATCCTGCTGACCCTGGGCACGGGCGTCGGCTGCGGCATCATCTTCGGCAACCTCGTTCTGCGCGGCGAGCACAGCCACGGCGGCGAGTCGGGCCACATCCTCCTCGACTTTTCGCCCGAAGCCCGCATGTGCGGCTGCGGCCGTCGCGGCCATCTCGAGGCCTATGCCAGCGCGACGGCCGTCATCAAGCGGGCGTGCCAACTCTTGGATGCCGGTCGCCCCAGCACGCTCTCGGATCGGCTGGCTGCCGGCAAACGGCTCACACCCAAGCTGATCGCCGTGGAGGCCGAGACGGGCGACGCGCTGTCCGTGGAGATCGTCATGGAAACGGCCCACTACATCGCCCTGGGCGCCGTGAGCCTGATGCACATGCTTCAGCCGGCCGGCGTCTTTCTCGGAGGCGCGATGACCTTCGGTGGCCACGCCACGGCCTTGGGCCGGCAATTCCTCGGCCACGTCCGGGACGAGGTCCAGCGACTGGCCTTGCCGCATGTCGCCCGCGCCACGTCGATCGACATCGCCACCCTCGGCGGTGACGCTGGTTTCATCGGCGCGGCCGGCGTCGCAAGGCTCGACTGGATGCAAGGGTAGGGCCCCCTCTGGCGCCCGAGATAAGACTTGACCACCACGACGCTGGGGGGTATGCTTTTTTATGTGCCTCGCACGGGAGACTGTCATGCAAAACACCACCGCTTTTGTCGAACTCCTGGACGCCGCCGACCGGCTCTCTCTTGATGAGCAGGAGACGTTGGTCGAGATTCTTCAACGTCGGATGGTTGAACACCGCCGCGAGGAGCTGACCAAGGAAATCCAAGACGCCGAGCAGGAATATCGAGCCGGCAGTTGTCGTCCCGTCACTCCTGAAGAATTGATGGGCGAGGTGCTTTCGTGAAGCGGCTCCTGCTGCGATCTAGCGCATTTATCCACTCCGCGAAGAAGTTCGTCAAGAGAAATCCCTCGTCCGCAGCCGATATTCAAGCGACCCTGAAGCTTCTTTCGACCGACGCGCTGCACTCGCAACTAAAGGCCCACAAGCTGAAGGGAAACCTGGAAGGTTCTTGGGCCTGTAGCGCGGGCTACGATCTTCGCATCGTCTTCCGTTTCGTCCCGTGGGAAGGCAACGAAGCGATTCTGTTGGAGACGATCGGCACGCACGAAGAGGTCTATTAAGGCTCGATCCTCGTGCGATTACGCTGGCACGCCCGCCAGCCGGACATACTCGGGCAGCGGGCCGACCAACGGGCGCAGATAGTCGAGGCAAGCCTTCGTGACGTAGTTGCCCTCGGCATTGATGAAGGCGTCGGGCATCGGCTTAGCGCCCAACGCGACTTCGGCCAACGGGGCCGTGCCCAGCGACCAGCGGTACGGATCGCTGCTCTCGCGGAGAATGCTGACCATAACGCCTGACGCGCCGTCCGCCGCCAATTCGACGGCGCGCCGGCCGCAGGCGTAGGCCTCTTCGGCATCGCCCGGATGGACGCGGTCGGCCGCGCACATCTGGAGCGATTCGCAGACCTGGAACTCGCCGCGCCAGCCGTACTCGGCGTGGATCATCCGGTGCAGCATCATGGCCGCGCTCGTGCCGCCCATGGCGCCGAACTCGACGTTCGAAAACTTGTCCGTGACGGCCGACGCGCTGACCGGCCGTCCATCGGCGTAAGCGACGCCCTCGCCGCAAACGACGCTGCACCAGCCGTAGCGGTCGTGGCAGCGCTTCACGTCGGCCAGGAACTGGTCGCGATCGAATGGCCGCTCGGGCAGCAGGATGATATGCGGCGCGTCGTCCTCGGCCGTCTTGGCCAGCGCGGCCGCCGCCGGCAGCCAGCCGGCCGAACGACCGACCGTTTGAAAAATGACGCACTGGTCCACCCGCTTCATGTCGCGGGCCAACATGCCAGCCTGTTTGACCGACAGCGCGACGTAGCGCGCGGCGCTGCCGAAGCCGGGCGTGTGGTCGGTGTGGCAAAGGTCGTTGTCAACCGTCTTGGGCACGCCCACGCCGATCAGGTCGTAGCCCTGAGCGCGGCAATAGGTCTCGACGCGATGAATGGTGTCCATCGTGTCGTTGCCGCCGATGAGGAAGTAGTAGCGAACGTCGTGCTTCTTGAGCATCTCAAGGATGCGTGGAAAGTCGGCGTCCTTGATCTTGTGCCGGCAACTTCCCAAGGCCGAACTGGGCGCGGCGCGCAAGGCCTCGATCGTGGCCGGCTGCTCGCGGTCCAGGTCGATCACGTCGCCTTGCATGAAACCCTCGATGCCGAACCGCATCCCGAGCGTTTTGCCTATGGCCTTCTGCCGCTGACACGCCTGGATGATGCCGCAAAGGCTGGCGTTGATGACGCCGGTCGGTCCGCCGCTCTGTCCAATGATTGCGTTGCCCTGAAGCATGGAAATCCTTTCGCCAACGAGGCGATTAAGCCAGTTGTCCTGTCCAGACCAGGAGGTTGCAGAAAAATGCGGCGTACCAGTTGCCAACCTCGATGCAACCGTCGGCCACGGTTTGCGTGATGCGCCGGTCGCCCCAATCGACCAGTCCGCCGACCCAGTGCGGCGCGACATCGGTGGCCAACGCGGCCGTTCGCCCACGACCATGGCGGCCGATCACCAGCAGCGGCGACTGCTCGCCTCGGCTAAACTCGAAAGCATCGCCATTCCGACGCACTGAAAATGGCGCGGCCGTGAGCAGCGTCCGCGCATCTGGTTTCGGCCCAAACGCATTGCAACCCCCGATGCCCGGCGGCGTGTCCCACGGCAGACCATCCAGGATCGGATGGTCGGCGACTTGGTTGATCAAGCACGGCTGGGCATAGTTGCGGCGGTCGTCCCCCTGCTGCATGACGACCGGCAACACGTCAGCCAGGGGCGAGCGGTGATACTGGCCCAGCCGACCGTGGAAACTCTCCCAGCCGCCGAGCATCACGAGGCCGGCGCCCTGGGCAACTCGTGAGACGACGTGGGCCATCGACGCAGCGCCAAACCTCGCGGCCGGATAGTCGCTGACGACGTACAAAGCGTAGGGTTCCCGCTCAAAACCTTCCGGAGGCGATTGATCGCTCCGCACGTGATCGAACGGAAGGCCGTAGTGCAGCAAAATGCCGGCCAGGTAGGCCGCCGCGCCGGCCAGATGATCGTCGCCCAAGTAGCAGATCTTCGCAGGCATTAGCGGGCCTTCGTGAAAAACGAATCGTATTGTCGCGGCGAGTACAAACGAAAGCTCAGCTCGCGCAGGCACTCGATCGGGCCGGCGTTCCGCTGGATTTTGATCAGGCTGTCAATCTGCTCCTGGCTCGCGTAAGCGGCAATGCTGTCGAGCTTCCGATCGAGCATCGCGGCCGGCGTTTCGATCCGGAGCGTCGGCCATTCCGGGAAATCGTTGTACACGGCGAACTCATACACCCGTGGCACTTCGGCAATCGGCTCGCCAAGCTCGGGCCAAATCGCGCCCTGGGCGTGAAACAGGCTGATGAGGAATTCCTCGTGAACGATACGATGATCGGGATGGAGATCGGCGGCCGTCGGCAAAAACACGCGGGTGGGCCGCACTGCTCGGACCACATGCGTGAACGAGTTTTGGAGGCCCGCTCCGCCAGCGATTGCCGTCGCCATGCCAGACGCGGCAAACCGCCGCCCTCGGCAAACGTCCAGGTCGCCATCGGCATGGCCAAGAAAACGCAAGCGGTCGGCGGCCAGCCCCAGTATGGCGAACGACTTTTCACATTCCGCGCGACGCACCTCGACAATCGACTCGCGTTGTTCGTGGCGACAATAGCCCATCCGGCCGTCGGTGACGACGACGGCGTGGACTTCCGCGTCTTCGGCCAGTCCGGCCAAGACAGTCAAGCCCGCGCCGGTCGCCACGTCGTCGTCATGCGGCGAGACAAAGAGCCACCGTTCCTCGGCCCCTTTCCACTCGGAAAACGCCTCGGCGGCGTTCGGCGTTTCGATGTGCGTTTCGCCCGTACGACGGCTGTAACGAATCCCAGCGCTCATGCATGTCTCCTCGCAGGAGTGTTCACAGGAATGCATCGCAGCCGCGCTAGCCGGCGATGAACTCGTTGCCGATCTTCCGCGCGCGTTCGGCCTTGTCGAGATTGATGCCCAGGGCGACCCCCACGTGCACCAGCAGGTTCCAACCGGCCAAGAGCTGAAGGATCGTGTCGTAGCCCTCGGCCCGTGGAATGCGAATCGTCGGCAGCGGCGTGTCCTGCGTCGAAATGGCGATGACCGTCATGCCGACGCCGTCGACCAGCGTGGTCTTGAACTTTTCGACCTCGGCCGGGAACGGGTCGATCACGATGACGACCTCTTCGCGATTCATGACCTCTTCAATGCCATGGACCGCATACGTCCCCTCCAGATAGTCGCTCTTCTTGTGCGTGATTTCGTTCGTCTTGAGCGTAAGCTCCTCGGCCACGCCATTGTTGCGGCCGGCAAAATAGAGGACCGGCGCCTCGGCCAGCTTCTTCACCAGCGCCGGGTCCAATTCGGCCTCTAAAACGTCCTTGGCCTTGGCGGCCGCTTCCTTCTGATTCGCCAGCATCGGCGTATTCTTGTTCCACGCGCCAAGCAGCGACCGATAGAACAAGGCCTGCTCGACAACGCTCTTCGTGGCGGCCACCGCGTTCTCGGGTCCGCAGTCGAGCGTGTAGGAACGACAGGACACGGTCTCCAGCGTGCTGGGGCTGGTGGCCGTCAGCCCAAATCGCTCTGCGTGGCCCTCGTCGGCCAACTTGGTGAACAGCGAGATCAGCTCCTTGGTCTTTCCACTGTTGCTGGCGCCGAAAACGGCGAACCGACTCAGGTCGTACTCGTGCGCCTGCCGGGCGCCCTCGGTGACGACGTCCAAGGGAACGCCAGACGCCATGACCTGGCAGATCAGGTTCTTCGCCGGAAAAATGCGGCTCGAACCCTCGCCGGTCAGGAACAACCGGCCGGTCTGCCGAATCACTTCGGCCGACGAACTCGACGCTTGGAAGTCAAAACGGCCGACGATCTCCGGCGTTTCGAGCATTTCACGGACCAACGAGAAGCCCTGGTACTTGCGATCGGTAAGATTCATGGAAAGGCCACCTGTGGGAAGGTCTGAATCGAGGCGGGAGTGCGAACCAAACCATTATCCACAAAACGGGCCGCTTAGAAAGGCGCACGGGGCGTGTGGCTGTCGCTTCGATGCGGACGGCACGCCGTTTCGACGTCACGCGCAACCCTCCCACCGAATGGGAGTGGCTTAACCAAAAGCGGCTGCCGCCCGCTGCGAACTCCAACGGGGCATGGTACAATCCTGGTTTCGCACGTCTCGCATCTCCTCGGAAGACGCCATGAAAGACTTCTCGATCGCAATCGATATCGGCGCGGGCTTAGGCGTCAAAATGGGGCTGTTCACGGACCCTTACACGGAGATTGACGAGTCGCTGCTTCCTTGCGGCGAGTATGGCGAAGACTTCGACTCGTTCACCGAAAGCCTCCTGGCGAGGCTCGACATCCTGCTCGCCAAAAACGGCTTCCAACGCGAGCAAGCCCGGGCCATCGGCATCGCCTCGCCAGGCCTCTTCCGTTCCAACAGCAGCTATCTGTTGGCCGCCAACCTGCCGTTCCTCTGCGGCAACAATCTTCAGCAGCGGATCATCGAGAAGACCGGGATTCCGACGGCCATCGACAACGACGCCAACCTGGGCGGTCTGGCCGAGTGGTCCGTCCTCCGCACCGATCTCATCTACTGGGTCTTCGGCGGCGGCTGGGGTGGCGCGTGGATCGACCGATCGGGACAGATCCGCTTCCGCGCGATCGACTGGGACGGCGACGACCGGAACCTCCACTACACGAACGAGCCCGGCTACGGCATCCCCCTGAGCAAGCTGATGCTTAAGCCGCTGTTCTACCAGTACGGCGCTTCGTTCGACCGCTTTGAACAGATCGCCGCCGAAGACTTGCCGGCGGCCGATGGAAAGCTCACCGGGCCAGGCGGCGATCCCGATTCGATCCGGGCCGAAGCCATCCTCTCCGGGCCGGGCCGCTGTCGCCTGTTCCGCGCGGTCGTTGGCAATGACGATTTCTACGAGCGGTTTCTCGACATCCACGAAACGCCGCAAATGACCGACCCGTCCATCGCCGGCAAGCTCATTAGCAAGCTGAGCAGCATGCGCGTCGAGGCGGCCGTCAACACGGACCGACTGTTCGGCCGCATCCTGGCCGAGGCCGCGCTGATCATGTATCGCCAAGCCCGGCGAGACGGCCTGCCCGAGGGCGTGCCGATCTGCTTGGGCGGCAAGCCGTCGTATGCGCTGCCCTATTTTGGCCCGTCGGCCCAGCGGCGGCTCGGCGTGGCCGGCGTCATGAGCTACCTGCGCCCCTCGGTGATCGACGAACGCGGACTGAACGCCAATCTGGTCGGCGCCGCCGTGTTGGCCGAAAAAATCGCCAGCCGCCTATCGTGACCTCCTCCGTTTTCTGTGCGAGGAGTTATAGTGTTGGTTGGGTGCGAGGCCCTGTCCCGACGACTTTGATCCAGGTCAAAGATTGGTCAGCAGGGCATTGGAGAGCTCTGGCCCAGCCCGGCCCTCCAGGACCGCGTTGCTCGCGCAGGGGCTGTCCACCCAAGGCTCGGTGCACAGGAGGAGACGGTCGCCTCCCGCACAAAATCGTCCATCCCGAATCGTCTCTATTTTCTTCCCTCGAAGAAGCTGGCGACCATCATGAACTCGCGCCCTCCAAACAATGACATCCAACAGGTCGTTGACATCCTCACCCAAAGCCACAGCCTGCTGTTCATCACGGGGGCCGGGATCTCCGCCGACTCGGGATTGCCGACCTACCGTGGGATCGGAGGGCTCTACGAGGCGGAGCATCCCGAAGAGGGTTTTCCCATCGAGGAACTTCTCTCGGGCGAGATGCTCCAATTTCGGCCCGAGTTGACCTGGAAGTATCTCGGCCAAATCGAACAAGCCACCCGAGGAGCCCGGTTCAATCGGGCCCACGAAGTCATCGCCCAAATGGAGTCGCGCTTCGAGCGGGTTTGGACGCTCACGCAGAACATCGATGGGCTGCATCGGCAGGCAGGATCGAAAAACGTCTTGGAAATTCACGGCGACCTGCACGAACTGATCTGCACGCGATGCCGATGGCGGCAAACGGTTGCCGATTACAGCGGGCTGAGCCTGCCGCCCCGATGCCCCCGGTGCCAAGCCACGGTCCGACCGAAGGTGGTTCTGTTCGGAGAAATGCTGCCGACCGAAACGCTCGAATGTTTCTCTGAGCAACTCCGAATTGGCTTCGATGCCATTTTCAGCATCGGCACCACGAGCGTGTTTCCCTACATCGCCGCCCCCATCGAAGCGGCCCGTCGCTGCGGCTGGGCAACCATCGAGATCAACCCGGCGAGAACGACGGTCTCCCATCTTGTCGACATCAAGCTCTCGATGCGAGCCGCCGAGGCGATGGACGCCATCTGGACACAGTATCAAACGCGGAAGAGCTAACCGGATTCTTCCACACCGACCTCAGGCAGAATGCGGTTCGAGGTCGCAGGGCTCCTGGCGTGGTTTCGCAAACCGACCATCAATGACTTGCTTCTTGCCTTCTTTGGCAACAAATCCCTTCAACCAAAGTCCATCAACGTCTTTTCAACCTCTCTTGCCGCCAGTCGGCTCCAATCGGAGCAGTCCGTTTTCGCGGACGACCCCGAGGCTCGCGTCGATGGCCGCGTCCACCGGATCGGGACCGCTCTGCCCCAGACGACGGCGAATTTCCTTGCGAAGCCACCAATACCCCGAGTTCCACGAATAGAGAATATGGCCATGCGGCTTGCCGTTGACCGTATTGATGTCTTCGTTGAACGCCGGAACATGCCGAAGCTCGATCTTGATTCGTTCGATCAGCCGGGCATCCACCTCGGCGGCCGGAAGTCCGTGCACGCCGGCAAGCAGATAGTTCCCCGCATCGCAGAGGAACCACGAACCGCCAAATGCGTACTCGCCGCTGTGGCCGGGCAAAAGGGATCCGTCGGCCCGCGAGATCACACGCAGTCCGTACGGAGACTTCACCTTCTCGGAGTAGCGATAATGCGACAACACCTGCTCGTCGGGCAGAATCTTCTTCCCAAACACGGCGTATACGAGCGCAGCCCCGTAGAGCGTGTCCTGACCGAGAACGTCGTGCTGCTTCACGCTGGTGGGCATGAAGCCAAACGTCGTGTTGAACATCCGCCGATAGGCGGCAACAGCCGCGTCGATTTCCCGATCGCTCACCGGCAAACCAAGTTCCTTGGCGGCCATCAGCGCGCCGCAATGGAACCCCTGGTCGCTGGACGGAGCGTCGCCTTCGTCGTAGCTGAGCATGTCCATGTAGGTTTTCCAGCCCTTCGGAGACGGCGAGCCCGACAGCGACGGCGGAATGAACGCGCCGTCCTTTTCGTGTTGGCGAATGAACGCATAGGCTTTGCGAACCAGCGTGTCGTTCGGAACGCCGCCGGCGCGTTTCATCAGGGCCGCCCAGATCAGATAGTACTGGCTGTTGTCTTCGTAATCCATGCGATTCCAGAAGACCGCGCGATTGGCCTCGATCGTCTTCTCTTGATCGTCCAGTCCCAGGGCCGTGTAGAAACCGTCGCTAACCCATTGTTTCCAGCCATAGCCAGGGCCCGAGATGAAGATGTACCGCCCATCGCGAGGCCGGTTGTCGCCGTCAAGCATCAGATTGCGACGCAGCAGCAAGAGCGACGTGTTGCGCAAGATCGCCTCGACGGCCGACGCGCCCCAGCCCTTGCCGTTCGCCAACGCAAGATGGGCGGCCAGTTGCGAGTCATAATGCGAACGCTGCGCGCTGGAGAACACCCACGTGGTAAATCGCCGCGTCTCGCCGGCGGCCAACGATTGCCAGCCGTCCATCCAATAACGATAGGTGTCGCGAGCGTCCTCCGGCGGCTTGAGGACCAGTTCACGGCGATCGCTGCCATCGCCGGCAAGCACGGCCAGACGCTGGGCCGCCGGGTCCAACAGCACCTGGCAACGATTCTCCCACAGGCCAGGCGAATCCGCGATGACCCCGAAAACCCGATCGGGCAATCGCATCATCGCCACGGAAAACGTCTCCCATGCCCCGCCTCGCACCGTATCGTAAAGCTGTCGCTTCTTGACGGGCCCCGAAAACGAGGCGCACTCCCCTCGCACCGCAAGATCGATCGGGAAGACCACCGCAAATTGCTGGGCGGCATCGGCATGCACGTCCAACGTGCGTTCAACCAACGACGGGCCCTTTTGCTGAATGCGCCATCGCAAGCTGAGCGCGCCCATCTGGACCGGCCCAAGCTCGATGACGCCGTCGCGCTCACTCTTGGCGAGGAACCGGACCGGCGCGGCCTTCGCGCCCGGCAACAACAACTCCACGCCCGCCGGCGCCGCATCCGTCGAACGCCCCACGAGCGTCTCGCCCGACCGATATTCCACGCCGAAGATGCCGCCCTTGTCGACCAGTGCTGCCCGAATGGGAACGACCTGTCCGAACGCCGCGGCGGGCAAGAACGTCAAAAGGAGGAGCAGAATCCCGATTGCCCGAGTGGGCTTTCGATCCACCTTCCATCGTGAACAGGCATCTTGCGACATGGTCGATTCTCTCCTCTCTCCAACGAGATACGGCTTGAAGTGCATCCTCGGCAAGCGTAACGACCCACGATGGGCGCCACAAGCCGGGCCGCGATTTCTCTGAGAGCCGTTGCCGCAACGATCCGAAACGCTGCGCCAATTCAGCGGCCCTTCGTCGTCTCGGGGGCGGCCGTCTTGCGTTGCTCGTTCGCCCACCAGACCGCCACTTTTTTCCTCGCGGCTTCATTGGCGAAGCGATAGCCCTCGAGGTGAAGGCGACGCAGCACGCCGTCCGGGATCGGCTGCAAACCGAACTCGCCCGGCAATGCGTGTCGGCGTCGGAGCAGCAGGGCGGCCGCCGTCGCGCCAACCTCCGCGTTCGGCAACGCGACGGCGAACGGACTCGAATCATCCTCGTCGTTGTCCTCCGACAACTGCTGGCGAATCATGCCCGCCGTCGGCATCGGCTCCATCAACAGGTCGCGCTGGCCGATCTGCCCGGCAAGCCAAGCATCCACGCCGGGCCACGGATCGCGGGCCGCGATGCTCAAGGCGGCGACCCAGTGCAGTCGGTACGGCCCCAGACCGTTCGGCGGCAAAAAGCGGTCCTTGGCAATCGCCTCGGCCAGGCCGGGCATCGCGTCCTTCGTCCCATCGTCCGCCAGCCGGGCACAAATCAAACCGAACCGACTCGGCCGGCCGCCCAGACGCATCGGCCCAATCGCCGCCAGGGGACTGTCGTCAATTGCCAGAAAATACCGCCCGGCAAAGCGAGACACCTCGGCCGCGCTGAGCTCGCCGAGCATCACCAACTCGGGCTCGTTCAGCGATCGCTTTTGCGCCAGCACGCGGTCGAGCGTCCGTCGGCTGATGGCAACCAGCCGCTCCGCTTCCGTGCCGCGAATTGCATAGGAATAGGCCATCCGGCGTCGCGGCGTCGGCAAATTCACCAGATGGAAGAAACACTGCTCGTACTGCGGATTGGGAAAGGCCTCGCCCACTGGATAGTCGCCCGGCAGCAACGAATTGCCGCTGACATAGTGGGCCGTGCGGTCGTCGGCCCGGTCGAAGTGCGTCGGCTTCGGGGCGTTCGGCGACAGCGTCGGCACGCCAACCACCAAGTGTTGCTCGCCAAGCTGACGGCCGCCGCGCCAAAACTCGGCCACCAGCTCCGGCTTCATCCAATCCAGCAATTCCTTCAGCCTGGCAACCGCATCGGCCGGCGGCCGGGCCGCCAACCGCGCGTCCATTGCCTTCTTCAGTCGCGGCACATACTCGTCGCGCGCCAAAACGTCCATCAACTCGCAACGGGCCGCTTCGCACCGCCGTCTGGCCTCGGCCGAACCGCGCAGCACGGCGGCCGGCGTTTGGATCGCGTCGAGCCACTCGCCGATCTGCCGATCGGAGATCACCGGCAACTCGAAACTGGTCGGATCTCCGAGCAGCCAAGCCGCCCGCGCCCGCTGCCGAACCGTCTCGAGCTGGCAACTTGCTTCCGTGCCGGGCTGGACCTCGGCCAACCGTCGCTTGATGCGATCCATCACCGGACAAACGAGCTTCGGATTCGTCAGAAGCCAACCGAGCCGCTGAACGGCGCCCACGCGAGCCGCATACGAGTCGGCCTCCACCTGACGCACCAACGCGTCTAATTCCTTCGGTGTGGCCTCGGCCGGCAACTTGGCCGGCGGCAGTGGCAACAGCCGTGCCCACCGTGTCAACCGCCGCCGCACCTCAAACGAAAGATCCGCGCGAACCAACTGCCGCTGAAACTCGGCCGCAAGCAACGACCCATATTCCGGCTTTTCGATCAGTTCGCCAAGCCGACGGGCGGCCAACTCGCGGACCTCGAACTGATCGCTGTCCAATTCCGCAAGAAGCCGCGACACGCTGGCGGGCAATCGGCCCGGATTTTTCTCCGCCGCCGAGTCGTCGGCCCAAGCGACGGCCGCGGCGAGGACCAGGAAAAAAGCAAGCAGGACAAGCCGACGCATGCCGCGAACAGCCAGCCGGCGGCCGTCACCGAAAGCCATGACCGGCGGCTCC
Source organism: Thermoguttaceae bacterium (assembly GCA_039698035.1). Lineage (GTDB taxonomy): Bacteria > Planctomycetota > Planctomycetia > Pirellulales > Thermoguttaceae > JAJFUI01. Next base: position 220,048 of record JBDKSW010000004.1, read on the forward strand.
GAGTGGACCGACGGGCGTCGTTGCAACCGAGATGAACCGGTGCGGCTATCCAAGCTCATTGAGAAAGGCGTCGAACGGATCCTCTTCCGACTCCTTGTTGGGCGCGGCCTTCGCCGCAGGTTTTGGCTCGACGGGTTCTTTCTTCGCCGTCGCGGCCGCGGGAACCCGTTCCGTTGGAGCATCGGCCTGGCGTTTCGCGGGGGACGCCGTCGCGGACTTCGCGCCGGCCGCTCGCGAATGGGTCGTGGCGGCGTGCGGCTTCTTTTCCTTGGTCAAAGGCGTTTTGGCCGTGCTTATGGTCTTGCCCTGCTTGGCCATAAGCCCCGTCATCACGTTGTCCACCGTCGAACCGGCCGCCACGCTGCCGACCGGCGTGTCACAAGAAACCGCCTCATCGACCGACTCGAAGTCGGGCGACTCGCTCTCGGCCCCCGGCGGCGGCACCACTTGGCGGCTGTCCAGCACGGGGGCAGGCAGTTTGTCCAATGGGCCGTCGTACTGGTACTCGGCCTTGAACGTCAGAGGCCCGATGGAAAACTGGCCGTCCGGGGGCAGCGGGGCAACCTTGATCCGCTGTTTGTCCACCACCGTCCCATTGAGCGAGCCCAGGTCGCGAATCATCAGCAGGCCATCAACCTCGTAGATCTCGCAGTGCTTGCGACTGATCATCCGATGGGCGACCGTCAGCGTGGCGTCTTTCGCGCGGCCAATAACCGTTGGCAGCTTAAGGGATATACTCCCTTTGCTGGCTTTGCCGGCGACGACAAGCAATTTCGCGTCCATAATAAGCTGTGTCCGACCTTCCCCCTATGGTAGTCGCTGCCCCGACGCGCGGCAACGGGCGAATCAAGAAACGTTTGGCAATTGCACGACCTTTGCGGGCCACGGCGACCTTACCGAAACAAACCCGAGGCGACACCCCCCCACCACAGGGTAGGCTTCGGTTACCAAAGCCCCTATTTTATACCTTTCGTCGTAATTGCCCTTGAACCATGCCTATTAGCGTCTATAATTTCGGGATTCGCCGGCGGCGATTCGAGGTCGCCAGGGCCGGCATTGCGGGTGTAGCTCAGTTGGTAGAGCACGACGTTGCCAACGTCGTTGTCGTGGGTTCGAACCCCATCACCCGCTCTTTGCAATCCCGGAACGGCAACGCAATTTCGTTTGGCCGCCGCCGTTGTGACGCGGCTCTGGCAGACACGCTCGGTGAACCTGCTTCCTCGTGGCCGCTGAACGGACGCCGCTTTGCTCTTCTGGCCGCCTGCAACGCTTCATCCAAGGACGCCACGTCCAACCCTCAATTGCACCATCATGGCTGATAACGAGAATCGCGAACTGGCCGACGACGAACTGAACACCGCTGAACCGGCCGTTGCAGAGGAAGAGAAGCCAGAGCGGCTCAACCTCGAAGTCAAGGTCGAGAACCGCAGCACGTGCGAGCGCCATGTGACGGTGACGATTCCGCACGAGGACATCGAACACTACTTCGACAAAGAGTTCAGCGAGTTGATGCCGACGGTCCATGTCCCCGGCTTCCGCCCAGGCCATGCGCCGCGGAAACTGGTCGAGACCCGGTTTCGCAAGGAAGTTGCGGACAAGGTCAAGAGCGAGCTGTTGATGAACTGCCTCGCCCAGGTCAACGACGACGAAAAGCTGTCGGCCATCAGCGAGCCGGATTTCGACTTCGCTGCGGTCGAAATCCCGGCCGAAGGGGCCCTGACGTTCGAGTTCGACATCGAGGTGCGGCCCGAGTTCGAGGTGCCGCAGTGGAAGGGCCTCAAGATTGAGAAGCCGGTCCGCGAGTTCAGCGATGCGGACGTCGAAGACACACTGCAAGGTATCCTGGCGCGCCGTGGACGCCTGGCGCCCTTTGACGGTCCGGCCGAGTCGGGCGACTACATCACCACGAACCTGACCTTCAAGGACGGCGAGACCGTCCTGGCCAGCGCCGACGAAGAAGTCATTCGCATCCGCCCCGTGCTGAGCTTCCGCGACGGAAACATCGAGCAGTTCGACAAGCTGATGGCGGGCGTTCGCGCCGGCGAGACCCGCGAGGGCCAAGCCCAACTGACCGACGACGCCCCGAACGTCGCCTTGCGAGGCCAGAAAGTCACGGCCATCTTCAAGGTGCTCGAAGTCAAGAAGCTCGAAGTGCCGGAGCTGACGCCCGATCTCCTCGAGGAGCTGGGCGACTTCCGCGACGAAGCCGAACTGCGCGACGCCGTTCGCGACCAGCTTGGCCGCCAATTGGAATACGAACAGCACCAGCGAGCACGCCAACAGATCACGGCCGCGTTGACCGTTGCCGCCAACTGGGAGCTGCCGCCCGGCCTGCTGCAACGCCAGAGCCGTCGCGAACTGCAGCGAGCCGTCATGGAATTGCAGCGCAGCGGTTTCAGCGACGACGAGATCCGTTCCCACGAAAACTCCCTGCGTCAGAACAGCGCCGTCTCGACCGCAAGGGCCCTCAAGGAACACTTTATTCTCGAACGCATCGCCGAGGAGGAAAACGTCGATGCGGCCCAGGATGACTATGACGACGAGATCCGCCTGATCGCCGCCCAAAGCAACGAGTCGCCGCGGCGCGTTCGGGCACGTCTCGAGAAATCCGGCTCGATGGACGTCCTCCGCAACCAGATTATCGAGCGCAAGGTGGTCGATCTGATTCTCCAGAACGCCACCTTCAAGGAGACTCCTTACGAATTCCGCCGCTCCGACGAGGCTGCCGTGGATCACGCCGCGGGCGGCGGCGAGCAGACCGAAATCCCCGAGGCCAAGTACGACGAAGGCCAAACCGTGCCCGAATCGCCCAAGGACGAGGGAGAGCAGCCGGAACACAGACCTCACTGAACTCGACGCGGCCATTGACGGCCGTCCGTAATTCAAGCGTTCTCATGCTTGGCGTGAGAACCGCACCATGGGCGACGCAAACCGCCGCCCAACCGACGCGGAGCGCCGGGAGACGCCTGTTCCCGCACGACGCAGGGGAACCTGAACTATCTGCAATCATCTCGCGATGAAGGATCGTCCATGAGCGACCATTTGCGGCCAACCGTCTTTGAACCGCGCGCAGCGTACCACGACTATCAACGCCAGAGGCAGCTAACGCTCGGCGACCTGCTCCTCGAAAATCGGATCATCCTCCTCCAGGGCGAGATCCACGACGGCAACGCCAACGAGCTGGTGATGAAGCTGTTGTACTTGCAGAGCGAAAATCGCCGCAAGGACATCCACTTCTACATCAATTCACCCGGCGGAAGCGTCAGTGCCACGCTGGCCATCTACGATACGATGCAGATCCTGAGCTGCCAGGTCGCCACGTACTGCGTCGGGCTGGCCGCCAGCGGCGGCGCGGTCCTCCTGGCCGGCGGCGCCAAGGGCAAGCGGTTCGCCCTGCCGCACGCCAAGGTAATGATCCACCAGCCTTACGGACAAGTCGGCGGTCAGGTCTCCGACATCGAAATCCAAGCGGCCGAAATCCTCCAAACTCGCGAATCGCTCAACGCCATCTTGGCCGCCCATACGGGCCAACCCATCGAGCGAATCGCCAAGGATACCGACCGCGATTTCTACATGATGCCGGAGCAGGCCAAGGAATACGGCATCGTCGACGACATCCTGACCAAGCAAACGGTCGAAGTCAAAGAAGACGACAAGTAGCAGCCGGCCCCAAAAACGAAAAACATCAACATGACGCTCATTCCCTTCGTCATCGAAAAAAGCGGCCGCGAAGAGCGGGCGATGGACATTTACAGCCGCCTGCTGAAAGATCGCATTATCTTTCTCGGCTCGCAGGTGACCGACGACGTGGCCAACGCCATCGTCGCCCAAATGCTGTTCCTGCAGTCCGAGGACTCGAAGGCCGACATCCACCTTTACATCAACTCGCCCGGCGGAAGCGTCGCCGCGGGACTGGCCATCTACGACACCATGCAGTTCGTCAACTGCGACGTGGCCACGTACTGCCTCGGCCAGGCCGCTTCCATGGGCGCCGTGCTCCTCTGCGCCGGAGCGGCCGGCAAACGCAAGGCGCTGCCCAACGCGCGGATCATGATCCATCAACCCCTGGCCGGCGCCGAAGGCACCGCCGAGGACATCATCATCCACGCCAAGGAGTTCATGAAGGTCAAGGAACGGCTCAATCGCATTCTTATCAAACATACGGGCCACCCGCTGACCAAAATCGAACAAGATACCGATCGGGACCGCTTTATGTCGGCCGAAGAGGCGATGGAATATGGTCTGATTGATCACGTCATCGAACACGCGGGACAAAGCTAGCGACTACTGTGGGGCGGCCGCCTGTGTGGCGGTCCAGCTTTTCGATTACTTGTCGTTTTTGCGTCTTCTCATTGAGCGTGCGTTCGGCCAAGGACGGCCTCACGGTCGCGTCGCGTCGCGGCGCCGGCCGGCATCGCAAGGAAGCGATACCATGAAACCATGGCAATCCGTGCTCGTGGGTTTCACTTTGCTGGCAGCCGCTGGCTGCCGTACCGATCCGGCGATCACTCTGCTGGAACGGGACAACTTCCGCAAGGAACAGGAAATCTGGCGGCTCCGCGGCTGCATCGAAGACCTCCAGGACGAGCTGAACGCCAGCCAGCGGCGGGCAGAAGCCGCGCGACCCTCGTCGGTGCAATCCCACGGCCCTCGCGGCGCCAGCACGCCGCCGGCCACAGACGCACCGGACATGAATCAGCCGAACATCGAGATGCCTCAACAGGCCGCGCCGGAGGTGCCGGATGAGTTGAAGCGGCCCGCCAAGCGGCGTTCGCCAGCCATCCGCGACGAGCGCGGTCCTGACTCCTCGACGCCGGGCGGACCCAATATCGAGATGCCCGGCCCCGATCAGGGCAACGCATCGTCCGTGCGCCCAACGTCCGCGTCCGAAGAGGCGGTTGAACTCATCCCGTTCGAGCCGACGGGCGACAGTCGTCAGGCGGCCTCGATCACGCTCGACCCGCGAATGACGGGCGGCATCAGCACAGGCAGCGGCGCGGGCGATCAAGGCCTGTTGGTCGTGGTCGAGCCGCGCGACGCCCGTGGTCGCACGGTCGACGCGCCGGCCGAGATGAGCGTTGTGGCCTACGATCCGGCCATTCAGGACGAAAGCGGTCACGCGATCCTGGTCGCCCGATGGGACTTCACTCGCGAGGAGACGGCCGCCCTGTTCCGCCGCGACGGCCAGCGGCAAGCGATCCATCTGGCCGGCGGATGGCCCCAAGAGCTTCCGAAGCACGGCCAATTGCACGTGTTCGTCCGCTACATCACGGCCGATGGTCGCAACCTCGAGGCCGACCGCGAGGTCGAGATCGCAATCTCCGACCCGGGGCCAACCCGGCCTGATCGCGTCGAGCGGGTCTCGGCCACCGAGCCGGCCCCCATCGCCCGCCGCGAGGAAGGGCCGAAACCACGCCGACCGCAGTGGTCGCCCAACCGACAGTAGGATTGCACCTCCGAGATGCGGAGCATCCAGGCAAGGTGGGAAAGACTGCGGCGCAGCAAAATGGCGTAGGGCCAAGCAGCTCGTTTTGCTAGAATCCAGCTCGCCATTGTAGTCATTTCAACGATGAGGGCTCCAAGGAGCGATTCCATGCACTTGCGACTGATCTCCTGCACGCTGATCGCCGTGGCGTTGGCAACCGCTTCCGCCTTGGCCCAAAACAATCCTTTGCGGGAACAGGATAGGCAAGAACGGCCGGCGGGCCCCGATCAGCCGGTGCGTCCCGACGTGCCACGGCTCATCCAGCGGCCAGCCGACCAGCCGCAACAGCAGCCCGGAGCGCAGCAACCGGCGATGCAGCAGCCGCCCCCGCCGCCCTTCACCTTGACGCCCGAGCAACAGGCCGAGGTGGATCGGGTGCTGAAGCTTTGGGAGGACCACAACCGAACGATCAAGACGTTCGATTGCAAGTTCAACCGTTGGACGTTCAACGTCGTGTTCTCCCAGCCTGGCCAACCGCTGAAGCCGCAATTCATCGAACAGGGCGACATCAATTTCGCCGCGCCCGACAAGGGTCGATTCCGCCTCAACACGGAAGAAAAGGACGGAAAACAGACGGCGATCGACCCGATGCGGGCCGAGCACTGGCTTTGCGACGGCACGTCGATCTACCAATACATCCCGTCAAAAAAACGGGTCGAGCAGCACAAGTTGCCTCCGGAGCTTCGCGGCAAAGCGATCGCCAACAGCCCGTTGCCTTTCCTGTTCGGTTCCGACGCCCAAAACCTCAAGCAACGGTACTATATCCGTCTCGTGACGCCACCGGCTGGCGTCAACGATCAGATCTGGCTCGAGGCCTTTCCCCGCAGCCAGCAGGACGCCGCGAACTTCTCTTCCGCCACGTTGATCCTCGGCGCGAAGGATCTGTCACCGTGCGGGCTGGAAATGATCCAACCCAACAAGAAGGACTTCGTCCGCTACAGCTTCGAGAATGTCGCGATCAATGCTTGGCGAGGCCCCTTTGGCGGCGACCCATTCCGTCCCTTTACGCCGTGGGGTTGGCAAATGGTCCCCGACACGACGCCCGACGCGCCCGGCCAAGCGCAACGCGCCCCAAACGACGGTCGGCGATAGCGGGGCCAATCGCTCGGCTCAACACAGGCCAAGCCGCTCGAATTGCGGCCGTCGCCGACCGGTCTTGTCGCGTTCCGCAACGGCCATCGCTCGACCATTCAAGGCGGGACAACTTGCGCCAACCGTTGGTCGGCAAAGCCGATTCCCGCGGCGACCGCTTGTCCGTTTGTTTAAGTCGGCGTCAACCGCGACCACGTTTCTTGCCCGATTTGACGCACCGCGCGGGAGCCCTATAATCTGTGTGGAGGTTCAGCAACTATGCCCCCGCCATCGGTCTGCCGTCGCCTGACTTTGCTTGCCTGCTCGGCCGCTCTGCTGCTCGGTCTCGCGGCGATGCGCCTGCTCGCCGCGCCGGCTGCCGACGCAAACGGGCCGAAGGCGAAGCCGTCCCTGGGCCGGTTCATCTCCGTAGCGATTCCGATCACCGGGCAGACCTCGGAGCGCACGCGACGATCGATCAGCCGAGCGATCGAGGCAGCCAAGAAGCAAAACACGCGGCTCGCGCTCGTCCTCGAATTCAGCGTGCCCAAGGGACAAAAGGACCTGGGCCGCGAAAGCGATTTCGCCGCCGCGTACGCCTTGGCCACGTATCTTTCAAGCGACGAACTCGACGGCGTTCGCACGGTGGCCTACCTGCCCCAATCGATCCAGGGCCATGCCGTTCTGCCAGTGATGGCTTGCCAAGAGATCATCATGGCCAAGGACGCGACGCTCGGGGCCGCGGGCATCGCCGAAAAGACGCTCACGCCCACGGTGCGCAGCGCCTATGCCGAAATTGCCGGTCGGCGTCGCACGTTGCCCACGGCAATTGTTGAAGGCCTGTTGGACCCGGCCATCGAGGTCTTAAGCGTCGGGACCGAAGGAGGCGTCGAGTACGTCACTCGCGACGGGCTCAAGCAGTTGAGACAGCATCGGGCCACGAACGAACCGGTCGTCATCAAGCGGGCGGGCGAACAGGGCGAGCTGTCCGGCAATGAACTGCGACAGCGCGCGCTGATCAAATACCTGGCGGCCGATCGTCGCGACGTGGCCCGGGCGCTCGACCTGCCGCCAACGGCCATCGCGCATGACCCGTCACTCGAAGGCGGCTGGCGACCCGTGCGCATCGACCTGAAAGGCCCGATCCGTTTCGAGTCGATCAACCAGGTGGAACGGATGGTCAAGGAACAGGTCGAAGGGAACAACGCGAACTTCATCTGTCTCTGGATCGACAGCCCGGGCGGCTCGCTGGTCGATGCCATGCGGTTGGCCAACACGCTCGCCGACCTCGACCCGAACAAGGTGTTGACGGTGGCCTACGTGCCAAGTGAAGCCCGTGGCGATGCGGCAGCCGTCGCCCTGGCCTGCGATCAGTTGGTTGTCGGCCCTAGGGCCATCTTGGGCGGGCCAGGCGCCGACGAGCCCACGCCCGAGGCGATTCGGGCCGCTCGCCAGACGATCCGCGACGCGCTCTCCAAAGAGAAAGGACGCGGCTGGTCGCTCTGGGCCGCCCTCGTAGATCCGCATCTGAGCGTCTATCGCGCCAAGCGGCCAGGCGACGTCGAGTACTTCAGCGATGAGGAGCTCGAAGCGCAGCCGGATCGGGCGAAGTGGCAAAAGGAATCGCTCGTAACCGACCCCGGCCGACCGCTGCAACTGACCGGCGAAAAGGCGGCCGACTTCGATCTGGCCAATCGGGTCGTCGACGATTTCGCCCAATTCAGGCGGCTCTACGGACTCGAAGACGAACCGGCCCTCGTCGAGCCCGGCTGGGCCGACGTACTCATCCGCGCAATGGCTGCACCCGGCGTCGCCGCCATCCTGCTGCTGATCGGATTTGCCGGCCTCTACATCGAACTGCATTCACCCGGCACGGGCATCGGCGCCTTCGTGGCCGTCGTGTGCTTCCTGCTTTTCTTTTGGAGCCACTATCTCGGCGGAACGGCCGGCTGGCTTCAAATCACGCTTTTCGTCGCCGGCGTCGCCTGCCTGCTGCTCGAACTGTTCGTAATTCCCGGCTTCGGCATTTTCGGCCTCGGCGGCGGCATCATGGTCCTCGCATCGATCGTCCTGGCAAGCCAAACCTGGACCGGCCTGCCCAAGAACGAATATCAACTTAAGCAGCTCGAGACGTCGCTGCTCACCGTGGCCGTGGCCGCAGCCGGCGTGATCGCCTTTGCAATACTCCTGCGCCACCGACTGCCACGATCCCGTTTCTTGGGCAACATGATGCTCGAACCGCCGGCCGGCGACGAGGCCGAGACGATTCGCCGTCGCGAGGCGCTCGTGGATTTTCATGAGCTGATCGGCGCTCGCGGCTTCACGACGACGCAACTCACCCCCAGCGGCAAGGCCCGGTTCGGCGACGCGCTCGTCGATGTCCTGGCCGATGGTGAAGTGATCGGCCGCGGCGCGACGGTCGAGGTCATCAAGGTCCAGGGCAACCGCATCCTGGTGCGTGAAGTCGATCGCGGCAAGGCGAGCGAAGAAAGTTAACGGCCGCGTGTTTCGCAACTCGGTCTTTTGACCGCTCGTGACTTCGCAATGCCTATGAACCCGCTCACCTGGATCAACGACGAACTCGAATCGCTGGATCGGAAAACGCTTCGCCGGCGTTTGCGAACGCGCGGCACGCCACAGTCGGCTCGAATGACGATTGACGGGCGGCCGCTCTTCAATTTTGGCTCAAACGACTATCTCGGTCTGGCCGCCGATCCACGTTTGGCCGCCGCCGTGGGCGAGGCCATCGGAAGCCAAGGCTGGGGCAGCGGCGCCAGCCCCCTGGTTACGGGCCACGCCGATCTGCATCGCCGACTCGAAGAGCAACTGGCCCAGTTCGAAGACGCCGACGCGGCCCTGCTGTTCTCCTCCGGCTTCGCGGCGAACGCCGGCACGGTCGCGGCCCTGGCCGGACCAGGCGACGTCGTCTACGGCGACCGCAAAAATCACGCAAGCCTCTGGGACGGCTGTCGGCTATCCCGAGCCGACGTCCGCACGTACCAGCACAACGACTGCCGCGAACTGGGCAGTCTGCTCGCCAAGTCCTCGAAATACCGACGCCGTCTGATCGTGACCGACGGCCTGTTTAGCATGGATGGCGACCTGGCGCCGCTCGGCGAGCTGGCCGATCTGGCCGAGCGCCACGATGCCATGCTGTTGGTCGATGAAGCCCACGCCACAGGCGTTTTCGGGCGCAATGGCCGAGGCGCGGCCGAACATCTCGGCGTCGAACATCGGATCCACGTGCGGATCGGCACGCTCAGCAAGGCCCTCGGGAGCATCGGGGGCTTCGCCGTTGGCAGCCGCCCGCTGATCGAGTGGTTGCTGAATCGCGCCCGACCCTACGTGTTTTCGACCGCCGCTCCGGCCGCAACCGCCGCGGCCGCGCTGGCCGCGCTCGACATCGTGCGTCACGAGCCCGAGCGACGCAAAACGCTGCTCGCCCGGGCCGAATCCTTGCGCGCCGAATTGACCAGCCGAGGCTGGAACGTGGGGGCGTCCGTCAGCCAGATCATTCCGATCATCGTCGGCGACGCCGGCCGCGCCGTGCAGCTCTCGCACCAGCTCCTGACGCACGGTTTTTTCATCCCAGCGATTCGGCCGCCGACCGTGCCCAACGGCGAAGCCTGTTTGCGGCTCAGCCTGGCCGCCAACCACACTGACGACATGATCGCATCGCTGTTGACCGCGCTGAGCGCCGCCGGGTGACTTTCCCGTGTCCGACGGCGACGCTTCCGATCATGCCTCGCCGGGCCGCGTTGCCGCCAGATCCCGATGCACAGGGAGACGCCGCCGAGGATGCCCGCGGTGTAGGAGGCCAGCTGGGCCGCGCCAGTCGCCAACAGGATAGTCCTGGAGACGTGTCCCTCGCTGCGGCGATTGGCTTACGCGCTCGCGCGTGGCGCATTGTTGCTTTGGTCCCAGAAGGGCGAAAGCCGCCGAACGTTAGCGACCATTTCGGGGAACACCTCGATGATGCGATCGACATCCGCCTCGGTATTGTAGCGGCTCAGGCTGAAGCGAACGGACCCTTGCACGGCCGAATCGGGAATCTTCATCGCCCGCAGCACGTGGGACGGCTCGAGCGAGCCGGACGTGCAGGCCGAGCCGCTCGAGGCGCAAATGCCGCAGTCGCTCATTTGAAATAGCAGCGATTCGCCTTCGACGCCGTGGCACGAGACGTTCAGCGTGTTGGGCAACCGCGGAGCGCCACGCCCGTTGATCTCGACGCATGGAATCCGCTCGATGATGGCCCGTTCGAGCCGGTCTCGCATGGCGCGCACCCGCGTGTTCTCGTCTTCGAGATGCTCGGCCGCCAGTTGCAGCGCCTTGGCCAGCCCGACGATGTACGGCACGTTTTCCGTTCCGGCCCGGCGGCCTTCTTCTTGATGACCGCCGACCAGCAGCGGCCGGCATCGCGTGCCGCGTTTGATATACAAAGCGCCAACGCCCTTCGGCGCATGCACCTTGTGACCGGAGCACGACAGCATGTCCACGTGCTGGAAGTCGCGCTGCAGGTCGATCGGCACCTTGCCGACCGATTGCGTGGCGTCGGTGTGGAAGATAATCGAAGGATCGGTCTCCTTCGTCAGCCGCGAGAGCCGCTCGATGGGGAAAATCACGCCCGTCTCGTTGTTGGCGTGCATAATCGTCACCAGCAACGTGTCGGGCCGCAGGGCACGGACAAACTCGCCGATGTCCAGGTTGCCGTCGCGGTCGACGCCCAGGAAAGTGACCTCGCAACCTTCCCGCGCCAACTCTTTGCAGACTTCGAGGACGGCCGGGTGCTCGACGGCGGTCGTGATGACATGCCGGCGGTTCGGATTGGCCCGCACGGCCCCAAAGATCGCCATGTTGTCGCTTTCCGACGCACAACTGGTGAACAGAATCGTCTTTGGATCGGCAAGCCCGAAAAATCGAGCCACATCCGCTCGAGCCTGCGTCATCAGACTGCACGTCTGCCGAGCCGGCTCATACATTGAGCTTGGGTTGAAAAACTCGGTCGTCAAGAATGGCGTCATCGCCTCGACGACTTCCGGCGCGATGGGCGTTGTGGCGTTATTGTCGGCGTAAATAATCTTCATCAGCAGCTCACACGTCAACCACTCGAATACGTTCGTCCACCGTCTCCTTCAACGCTCGCTCGACCAACATCCGAAGCGTCTGGCCGGCGTGGTCGCATCCCTGGCACGCGCCGGTCAGGCGACAGTAGACCAACGTCCCCTTGATGTCTACGATTTCCACGTCGCCGCCGTCTTGGCGAAGCATGGGCCGCACCTGCGCGTCGATCGCCTTTTCGATTTTCTTGTCGAACTGATAGGTCGAGGCAGGCGGCTCCGACGGTCTGACGAGCTCGGCCGGCGTCTCGCCGACAATCGGGAGCGACGGCAGCACTTTGAGTTGCCGTTTGTCCGCGCCCCAAGTTTCGTCGAGCAAGTCCTGCAATCCGCCCGGCACGTGATGGCACGCGCCGCACGCGCCGCCCGCCTTGATGGCGTTCGTGATCTCGGCGATCGTGTGCAGGTTGAGTTCTCGTATCTTGCGTCGGAGGTAGGGTTCGCTCAGCGAGAAGCACTTGCACACAATGCGACCCTCGGCTCGCTCGTCCGCGTGCAAATCGATGCCGAGACTTTGCAGATCGACGCCGCGCCGCTGGGCCCAATTGAACACGGCCGCCTCGAGCGCTTCGGCCCCCATGACCGAACAGTGAATCTTCTGCCGGGGCAAACCCTCGAGATAGCTGACAATGTCCTGATTGGTAATCTTCAGGGCTTCGATCGGCGTGTGTCCGGTTTGCTCGATCAGGGCGCAAAGCGCCTCGGACGCCGCGATGGCCGACGTGCAGCCGAACGTCAGATACCGGGCCTCTGTAATGATGTCTTTCGTCGGGTCGGTCGGGTGACGTTGGACGCGAAACGTAAAGCGGATGGCATCGCCGCAGGCCATCGAGCCGTGCTCGCCGAGGCCGTCCGGGTTTTCGATCTCGCCGAGGTGGGTTCCCGGCTTGCCATGGACCGCGTCCATGAAGAGCTGCTTTGTCTTCTCGCTATACTCCCATGCCATTGCACCCTCCAGTCCCACCTTGCACAGTCGCGCCGAGCGTCGGCCGCGACAAAACACGCCTAACATTTACCAGTCTACGCCGACAATACACCCCAGACAAGGGGAGAGCGAAGGGTCAGCCAATTCGCATCCAGGGAGATGCCTTGGGGGCGCCGCCGGCGGGTACGTCAGCCGGCCGCCGCTCGCCTCAGCGCCAGGATCGACACATCGTCCTGCTCGGGCGAACTGCGATAGCCGTTGATCTTCTCCAACACGAGCTGGCACACTTCATCAACCGGCCGTGACTGGAGCTGGGCAAACATCGCACGCAGCCCGTCGTCGCCCAGCAGCAGCCCGTCCGCATTGCGGGCTTCCGTCGCACCGTCGGTATAGAGCGCCAGCATTTCGCCCGGGGCAAGCGTCGTCCGCCTCTCGCCGTACTCGGCGTCCGCAATCACACCCACGAGCGGACCGTCGGGCGCATCGAGCACGGCCAAGGTTCCATCCTGCCGCGCGACGTAGGGCGGCAGGTGCCCGCCATTGGCGAAGACCAGTTCGCCCGTCTTCACATGGTAGTGGCCATAGAAGAGCGTGATAAACATGTTCTTCTCGTTCTGCGCGGCCATCACACGGTTGGCCACGGTCAACACCTGCGCCGGCGATTGACCAGGCACGGAGAAGTTTCTGAGCACGGTGCGGCCGACGGCCATGAACAGCGCGGCCGGCACCCCCTTGCCCGACACGTCGGCCATCACCAGCGCCAGCACGTCGTCCTCGACGAACCAGAAATCGAAGAAATCGCCGGCCATGATCTTCGCCGGCGCCGTCTCGGCATCCAGCGTGAACTCGCTACGGTGCGGGAACGGCGGTCGGGCCATCGGCAGCAACGAAGTCTGAATCTCCCGCGCGATCTGCAATTCACGCTCCATCGTCTGCCGGGCAGCCGTCTCGCGCACGCGGACTTCAATGTTCTCCCGCAGATCGCCGACCATCTGGTTGAACGTCGTGACAAAATGGCCAACCTCGTCGTGTCCGCCGTAATCGGCAACCCGAACGTCGAGATTGCCGCGCGCCACTTGGGCAGCCGCCGCGGCAAGCCGCGCGATGGGTCGGCTCACCCAAGTCGAGGCGGCCACGATGATGGCCACGATCAGCGCCAGCCCGCCCAGCAGCCACGCCGCCTGACGATTCAGCCGCCGGTTGACCTCGGCCATCACGGCCTCGTCGGGAATGACGGCGTAGAGCGACCACTGCACCGACCGCACGGGCGCGAAGACGACCCATGTGGGGCGGCCCGTCTCGACGTCGCTCAGTCGGCGAACACCCGTCTTTCCGGCAATCATTTCCCGTCCGACCGCGTCCAACGCGGCCAACTCGTGCCACGCGGCCAGACTGAAGATCGACTCGCCCATGATGTAGTGGTCGTTCGGATGCGAGACGAACGTGCCCGTCTGACTCACTAAACCGCAATAGCCGCCATGCGTATCGACCGCCTTGAGCCGTCGCTGGATGTCGGCCGTGTCGATATCAACGCCAACGACACCCTGAAACTTTCCCTGGCGATAGAACGGGGCGGCGTACGTGCACATCAGGATGTTGCCCGCGCCGTCGTCGAAGTACGGATCGGTCCACGTGGGGCGGCCGAGCAACTTCGGAAGCAAGTACCAGTCCCACCGGGTGTAGTCGTAGCGAATCTCGACACCCTGGAGCTTGCCGCCGGCGTCTCCTCGGTGAAGATAGGGGGCAAACCGCTGCCGGTCTGTCGTGAACGCGCCCGGCTCGTATGCGACGGCCGTTCCGAAGATGGTTGAATTCGTGGCCAGGATGGAACGCTCCATCGCGTCGATCGGCTCGCGACCTCGGGGTTGAAAATCGGTCAGCGTAGCGGCCGCCGAGCGCGCTGCCTGGGCCGCCGTCGCCATGTCCCGATCGATTTCCGCCGCCATTTTGCCAGTCAGCGCCGTCAGGTGACGCTCCATTTGGGCAATGGCGACCGCCCGGCCCGCGCGATACTCCAACGCAAGCACCGTCAGATACACGGCCAACAGCGGCAGACTCACGGCCAGAATCAGCTTGTTGCGCAAGGAGAATGCCACGCGAAGCCTCCTAACGATCGACCGGCTGATAAAGCTGCTCGAACGGCGGGATCGTTCGGATCATCCGCTCGTCAAGCAACATCCGCGCAACGCCGCCATACACGTCCGCCGAAAGGCTGCCCCACGGCGCCGGCTTGCCGCCCTCCGGACCACGGATGGCCGCCGCGACCGATCGCAACATCCAACGCTGGTGGTTGCGGTTCGTATGAACGTTGGCCGCTCGGCAATGCCTCATGATCGCGTCCAACGTTTCGGTCTCGTGCCCCAAGGCGTAGTCCCAGCCTTGCCGACTCGCAGTCGCCAGGGCCAAGCAGGCGGCCGACCGATCGCCCCGGGTGGACTCGGTGCAATAGATGCCATCCTCGGGAAATGCCAGACCGTCGTCGGCCAGCGAGAACACGTGAAGCTGGTCGGGCGAAACGCCGGCCTCGATCAGCTTGTGATACTCGTTGTAGTGCATGGCCGACGCCACATCGACCGCGCCCCGCAGGAACGGCACAATGCTCGCGCTCTGCGGCACGACGATCGGCTGGACGTGCCGACGATGAAAGAAGGCCAGCACCTGGACATCGTTGTCGCCGCCCCAAAGACCAACGCGACGACCGTTCATGTCCTCGGGCGTCTTGATGCCCGACCGGCGCCAGGTCACCAGCAGCGCGGACGACCGCTGAAAGACTTGGGCCAGATTCACGAGCGGTTGCCCAGCGTCGCGCTGGCGAATGGCGTCGGAGAGCCACCCGATGCAGAAATCGGCTTGGCCGTCGACGAGCCGCTGAAAGGGCCGCTCACCGGCGACCGACCAGCGGAGCCGAACCGCAACGCCAGCCTTTCTGAAAAAACCCTTCTCCTCGGCCATCACGTAGCCAGCGAACTGGGCCTGCGGATACCAGTGGAGCTGGAGGACCACCGGCGCCGTCTCGTGGCGAGCGTCCATTTCCGCCGCCACAGACGGATCGGCCCAGACTTCGACGATCGACGCCACCAGCAACAAAGCCGCAAGTCGGGCGAAGGTCGGGATGCATCGTCTCATACGGTGAATCTAGGCCATGCACGTCGCGGTGGGAAGCACCGTGGCGCAACGATCGACGAGCGAATGCCTCATGTCAACGCGGCGGTGTGTCCCAGTTCCATCAACGCGAAAACGCAGGCGCGACAGCCCGCTTCGCTGCCACCCCCCCCGTCCGCAGGGACACGTGGCATGCCGGCACGGATTTCAAAAGAATTTCTGGCAACTGCTATTGACGTAGCCGATTTATCAGTAATAATAACTAGTAGTGATAAGGTGATCCATGGCTGTCAGGGCACAACGCAATACGAAGCAACGTCAGGTAGTTCTCGAAGAACTGCGGAAGCTCACGTCGCATCCGACCGCTTCCACGCTCTACGAGATCGTCCGACACCGCATCCCGAAGATCAGCCTCGGCACGGTGTATCGAAACCTCGAACTGCTTGCCCGAGCCGGAACAATTCTGAAACTCGACACGGCGGGAGAGGAGGTCCGATTTGACGGAAATATCCATCGTCACGCACACGTGCGTTGCATCAAGTGCGGGCGAGTGGACGATATTCACGCACCCGAGCTTGACCTTGTGGGGGGTGTGATCCACGATTCCCAGGGTTATCATATCCTGGACTGTCGGCTTCAATACCTGGGCGTCTGCCCACAGTGCAGAGCCGCCACAACCGAGATTCCAACCGATTCTTCACAACACTCAACGGAGATCGAAAAATGTTAAGCGCCAAACTTCAAGAAACGTTCAACAAGCAAATCAACGCCGAGTTCGACTCCTCGTACCTCTATCTGTCGATGGCCGCCTGGTTCGAGACCCAAGACCTGAAGGGCTGTGCCCAGTGGATGCGGGTCCAGGCGAACGAGGAAACGGCCCACGGCATGAGGATCTTCGATTTCATCAACGATCGGAGCGGCCAGGTGACGCTGACCGCCATCGAAGACCCCAAGACCACGTGGAAATCGCCGCTCGACGTGTTTGAAGACGCCTATAAGCACGAGCTGAAAATCTCCGGGCTCATCAACAACTTGATGAACCTGGCGGGCGCCGAGAAGGACGGCGCGGCCCACGACTTCCTGGAATGGTTCGTCCGGGAGCAAGTCGAGGAAGAGTCGCAGGCCCAACTGATCGTCGCCCAGTTGAAGTTGATCGGCGACAGCGGCGTCGGCCTCTACCTGCTCGACCAAGAGTTGGGCAAACGGGGCAAGTGACGCTCGCACCGTTCAGCGACAACGAAAGCAACCACCTTTCACAGACTCCACGGAGGACCTCTCATGTCTACGCTCGTCACCAAGGAAGCGCCCGACTTCACCGCCCAGGCGGTGATGCCGGACAATTCGTTTGCCGAATTGAAATTATCCGCTTACCGCGGAAAGTACGTCATTCTCTTCTTCTATCCCATGGACTTCACCTTCGTCTGCCCGTCGGAAATCATTGCTTTCGACGCGGCCCTGGCGAAGTTCCAGAAGAAGAACGCGCAGGTGATCGGCTGCTCGGTCGATTCGCACTTTACACACCTGGCCTGGAAGAACACGCCTCGCAAACAAGGCGGCATCGGCCCAATCGGCTATCCGCTGGTCTCGGACTTGACCAAGCAGATTTCCAGGAACTACGGTGTCTTGCTCGAAGACGCGGGCGTTGCCCTGCGAGGACTTTTCCTGATCGACCGGCAGGGAATCGTCCGGCATGCTTTATTCAACGACTTGCCGCTGGGCCGGAGCATCGAAGAGGCGTTGCGGGTCCTCGACGCGATCCAGTTCCACGAGGAACACGGCGAGGTCTGCCCGGCCAATTGGCATGAAGGCCAAGAGGCCATGAAACCGACGGCCGAAGGTGTTGCCAGCTACTTGGCAAACCTGCCCGCCTGACACGAGCGCAAGCGGCGTCATGTTCGCGCCCCGTGCGCGACATGACCGGCCGCGGCTCCCCAATGGCGGGAAGCCAGACAAAGTATAATAGCAGAAGCAGGGGCCAACGAGGCATGGCGTCCCTGCTTGGGTCCCGCTTCGAGAACCCTATGCAACTTGCAGTTCGCATCCTGATTGAAAGCTGGTCGGTTCTGGGCCAGATGGCGCCTTACCTGTTGTTCGGCTTCCTTGCCGCCGGAATCCTCTCGGTGTGCATCTCGCCCGAGTTCGTCGAGCGGCATCTTGGCGGACGCGGCTTTCGGTCTGTTCTGAAGGCGGCTCTATTCGGCGTGCCGTTGCCGCTTTGCTCGTGCGGCGTGATTCCTGTCGGCGCTTCGTTGCGCCGTCACGGAGCCAGTCGAGCCGCAACCACCTCGTTCCTGCTTTCCACGCCTCAGACCGGCATCGACAGCATCCTCATCACCTATGCGCTGCTGGGACTGTTGTTCGCCATCTATCGCCCCTTCATCGCGCTAGCAACCGGACTCCTCGGCGGCCTGCTCGTGATGATCTTCGCCGAACCACGCGACGGCAATGGCAGCGCGGCCGAACCAACGCCCGAGTGCCGAGAAAGCTGCTGCTCGGGCGGGTCGTCGCGGAACTTCGTACGCCGAGCGATCGAGTACGGGTTTATCACGTTGCCACGCGACGTGGGACTCTCGCTCTTGGTCGGCGTGCTGATTGCCGGGGCCATCACGGCCCTGGTGCCGCAGCCCAATGAATTGCAGCCATACCTGGGCCAAGGAATCGTCTCGATCCTGCTGATGATGGCCCTCGGCGTGCCGCTCTACGTCTGTGCATCGGCCTCGGTGCCTATCGCGGCCGGGCTGATCCACCTGGGTGCATCGCCCGGCGCGGCGTTGGCTTTCCTGATCAGCGGCCCCGCCACCAACGCGGCCACGATCGCCACGATTTGGAAGTTGCTTGGCCGGCGCACGGCTCTCCTGTATTTGCTTACCATCGCCCTGGTGGCGGTCGGCGCGGGATTGCTCTTGGATTGGCTCATGCCAGTCGCGCATGCCGTCGTACCGCCGCTGGCCCATGCCCATCCCATGGAGGCCTCGCCCTGGCTGGAAGCCTTCTGGTCGGTCGTCCTCCTGCTCGTTTTCGGGCTATCCTACGCCTCGCGACCTTCGGCCAACTCGCACGCCGCCGAGACCCACGACGAGGCCCACGAAAGCATCACGCTGAACGTCACCGGCATGACCTGCGAGCACTGCGAGGCGGCCGTCCGCCGCGCCCTGGGCGAGTGCCACGGCGTCACGGCCGTCCACGTGGATCGGCCATCCGGCCGGGCCACCGTCTCGGGCGACGAGATCCAACCCGACCAGCTCATCGCAGCCGTCCGGGCGGCCGGCTACACGGCGGCCGTCTCGAATGCGTGACGCTGAACGGCTCCGCCATGTCCGCAAGCCCGCCATCTACGACCCGGCGGCCAATTGTGGTAAACTTGGGGGGCGTTCTAATACCGATTTCAAGTCACGCCTGCGCGTGGCAGCAAGCTCGCGCAACGTTGAACTGAAGACCGCATCAAGACAAACTTGACGTGTCGGGGAGGGCTGTTGGTGGCCGAAAAGCCGTGGAGCGGCGTGTTCGATCAAGCGACTGACCGTCGCGTCGAGGAGTTCACCGAAAGCGTGAGCTTCGACCGCCGCCTGTATGCGCAGGATATCGCGGGTTCGGTCGCTCACGCCCAAATGCTGGCCGCCGTCGGGCTACTCACGGCCGACGAGTGCCGCCAAATCGAGCAGGGCCTCGAGGAAATCCGCCGCGAGATCGAGCAGGGTCAGTTCCCGTTCCGCATCGAACTCGAAGACATCCACATGCACATCGAGCGGGCGCTGGTCGAGCGCCTGGGCGACGTGGGCCGCAAGCTCCACACGGCCCGCAGCCGAAACGATCAGGTCGCCACCGATCTGCGTCTTTGGGTCCGCTGGGCAATGGACGAAATCGACGCCCGACTGACGGCCGTCGAGCGGGCGTTGGTCGGCCGGTGCGATCGCGACGCCGACGTCATCCTCCCAGGCTACACCCACATGCGGCGCGCGCAGCCCATCCTGGCGCCGCACTACTGGCTGGCCTATTGCGAAAAGTTCCATCGCGATCGGGAACGGCTGGCCGATTGCCGCCGTCGGACGAACGTGCTGCCGCTGGGCGCGGCCGCGCTGGCCGGCAGCAGCTTGCCGATCGACCGATTCGACGTGGCGTCTCGGCTTGGCTTCGAGGGCGTTGCGGCCAACAGCCTCGACGCTTCGAGCGACCGCGACTTCCTCGTCGAGTTCGCCTTCGTGCTGGCGATGATCGCGGAGCACCTCGGCGGCTGGGCCGAGGAGTGGATCCTTTGGTCCACGGCCGAGTTCGATTTTCTCAAGCTGCCCGAGAGCTTCTGCACCGGCTCGTCGATCATGCCGCAGAAGATCAATCCCGACGTGCTCGAACTGATCCGTGGCAAGACGGGCCGCGCCGTTGGCAATCTGCAAATGCTGCTGGTCCTGTTGAAAGGGCTGCCGCTGGCCTACAACCGCGACTTGCAGGAAGCAACGCGGCCGATCATGAGCTCCTTCGACTCCGTCTCGGCCTCGTTGGATTTGGCCGCGCCGCTGATGGCGGCCACGGAGCTCAACCGGCCCGCGATTGCCGAGCGACTCGACCGCGGACACCTGGACGCGACCACGTTGATGGAGCATCTGATCCGTCGTGGCGTGCCGCAGCGAACGGCCCACGGCCTGGTGGGCCGACTCGTGCGCAAGGCGATGGACCAGGGCGTCCGGCTGGCCGACCTTCCGCTGGAAGATTTCCGCCAAGCCCACCCGGCGCTGGACGCCAGCGTCTACAATGTTCTGGGGCCGGCGAACGCCGTGGCCGCAATGACCAGCTACGGCTCGACGGCGCCCGCACAAGTCAAGGAACAAGTGGGCCGCTGGAAACAGTTGTTGCGGCTGGAGTGAGCGATTCCCAGGCGTTTCGCGATTCGTCCGAAAACACGACAGGATGCGGATGCGAAGCATGACAAAAGTGCCATGCGTTGATTCAGCCCGATTTACGGAACAAGCCATGAATCGTCGATATCGAACTTGCGTCGGGGTGTTGCCGGCCATCGCCGCCATTTTGGCGAGTACGCTGGCCATCGCGGCCAATCCGAAGCCCGAGCCGGCCAAACCTTCAAAGCCGGCGTCTGGAAAACAGGCGGCCAAAGAAGAACTGCCCGACGACCCGGCAGTGGCCGCCATCATCGAGACCAAGCCGACCACGCCGGCCGAATGCATCCGCGCCGCGACGATCCTGGCCGATCTGGGACGCGCGGGCCTGGGGAAGGGCTATCTGGCGAAGGCGCTCGACGCCAAGCTCGACAAATCACAATGGGCCGATCTGGCCGAACAGTTCGGGTCCCGAGCCTTCCTCGACCTGGCCGAAAAACCCGACCTGCAACCGGAAGCCAGGCGACTGGCCGACGCGGCACTGTCGGCCCTCAGCGCCCGGCGGCGCGAGCCTGAACGCATGGCCGGCCTGATCCAACAACTTCAGGATCCGTCCGAGAAGAAGCGGCTCCAAGCCATGCTCGGTCTGCAAGAGGCGGGCGCGATGGCCGTCGGTCCGCTGCTCTCCGTCTTGGCCGACCCGGGCCGGACTCCCGAACACGCCAACATCCGAGCCACGTTGGCCGAAATGGGCCGCGTCGCCCGCGGTCCGCTTGTTGCCGTCGTGGAGAAGGCCGACCCGAAGCTGGTCGTCGAGGCCGTGCGAACGCTCGGCGCCTCGAAGGATCCGAGCGCCGCCTATCACCTGCTGCGGCCATGTTACGCCGCCCAGAGTTCGGCCGACGTCAAAGCTGCTGCGGAAGTCGAGCTCCGGCAGTTGCTCGGCAGTGCCCCCGACCGGGCCAAAGCCGTCCGCCTGTTGACGGACGCGGCCCGCGGTTATTTCGATCGGGGACAGCTCGTCGCCGGCGCAGTCGACGGCCGCATCGAGCTTTGGCAATGGGATAGCGCCAAGCGACAATTGACGCTCAGGAGCGTCACGCCCGAGACGGCCTCTCGAGAATTGGCCGCCCGCCTTGCGAGCGACGCCTATGCGATTGCACCCGACGACGCCGAGGTCCGTTCGCTCTACTTGGTCACCCTGCTGGAGATGGCCGCGTACCGCAACGGCCTGGACCATTTTTGGAATGAAAACGCCCCCGGTTTGACCGAAGCAAAACAGTTCGGCGTGAAGCCGCTGGCGCAGGCAATGGAGTCGGCCATCGCGCACCGCCATCCCGCGGCGGCCATGGCGGCGGCCCACCTGCTCGGCGAACTGGGAACCGCCCAAGAGCTTCTGGCCGAGGGCCCGACGCCCGGGCCATTGGTCCAAGCCGTCCAAAGCACCGACCGGCGGCTGCAGTTGGCGGCGGCCGAAGCCATCGTCCGATTGCAGCCAACCCGGCCGTTTGCCGGATCCAGCTACGTGCTCGATGCGCTGGCCTTCCTCGCCGCGAACCGTGGCGTCCGCGGAGCGGCGGTCGCCAGCCCCAATCTCATCGTGGCTCGTGATCTGGCGGGACTGCTGGCCGGCGCCGGTTACCAACCACAGACCTGCCTCGCCGGAAAAGAACTGCTTGCGCAGGCCGCACGCACGTCGGACTACGAGGTCGCGCTGATCGACATGACGATCGACCGGCCCGTGGCCGCCATGCTGTTGCAGCAGTTGCGGCACGACCCGCGAACCGCGTCGATTCGCGTCGCGATCATCGCCAGCGACGGATATTTCGAGAAAGCCGAGCATGTGGCCAAGTCCGACCCGCTGGCGCGTGCGTTCGCCCGGCCGCGAGACGCCAAAGCGTTCCAATGGCAACTCGACCAACTGGCCTCGCTCGATCCCCAGCAACACGTGGGCTTCGACGCCCGCCAGCGTCAGGCCGCCCGCGCGCTCGATCTGCTGGCCGAGTTGAGTCGGTCATCCAGCAGGCTCTACGATCTGCGCCGCGTGCAACATTTGGTCATCACAGCGTTCGCCAACCCGACGATCGCCGCCAAGGCGGCACCCGTGTTGGCCAACGTCAATTCGGCCGAAGCCCAGCGAGCGTTGATCGACGCGGCCAGTCGCCCAGCGAGGCCAATCACCCTGCGACAAGCCGCCGCCGCCGCCTTTCGCCAAAATGTTCAGGATCATGGCGTGTTGCTGACCGTCGATGAAATCCGCGAACAGTACGCTCGCTACAACAGAAGCGAGAAGCAGGATCGGGCCACGCAACGGGTGCTGGGCCTGATTCTCGACAGCATCGAGGCCTCGGCCCCAACGAAGAAATAGCCGATTCCCAACGTTCCACGCATGTCCAACCACGCTGCCAGCGACGACCTGAACCAAACCGGCCCGCCGATCCCGCAACTGATCGGCTCGGGGGCGGCCATGGAGCAGGTCTATCGGCTCACGCGGCGCGTCGCGCGGTCCAATGCGTCGGTCCTGCTGCTCGGCGAGACGGGCACCGGCAAAGAGCTGATCGCCAAGGCCATCCATCGGCTCGGCCCTCGCGGCAGCGGTCCGTTCGTCCGCGTCAATTGCGGCGCGCTGGCCGAGAACCTGTTGGAAAGCGAACTGTTCGGCCACGTTCGCGGCGCCTTCACCGGCGCGGTCGATAACCGCACCGGACGATTCGAGGCGGCCCACATGGGCACGGTTTTTCTCGACGAAATCAACTCGACCACCGACAAACTGCAAGTCAAGCTGCTCCGCGTCCTTCAGGAACACGAGTTCGAGCGCGTCGGCGACACGCAAACCATCCGCGTCGATACGCGCGTCATCGCGGCCAGCAATCGCGACCTTTTCGAGGAAACCGAGGCGGGCCGTTTCCGCGAGGACCTTTACTATCGCGTCAACGTGGTGACGATCCGCCTGCCGCCCCTCCGCGAGCGACGCGAGGACATCCCGGCCCTCGTCACCCACTTCCTCGGACTCTACAGCGACGAGAATCACCGGCCGCCGCTCCACATCGAGCCGACCGCCATGCAGGCGATGCTCGACTACACATGGCCCGGAAACGTCCGCGAACTGCAGAACTACATCGAGCGGGCCGTGGTGCTGGCGCCGGACGATGTGCTTTCCGTTGACCTTCTGCCCGAGGCCGTTCGCGGCGGCAAACCGCGCCGGATGGGTCGGCCGTTGGATCCCGAAGCGCTCGCGTCCGAACTGGTCCGGCAGGGGATCGAAACGGGCGGGCCGAATGCCGAAAACCTCCACGCCGCCGTCGTCGCTCGCGTCGAGCGCGAGCTGATCGCCCAGGTCATGGCCGCGTGCGACAACATCCAGATCAAGGCGGCCGACCGCCTCGGCATGAGCCGCAACACGCTGCACAAGAAACTCAAGGAATACGGGTTTGAGAAGTAATCCTTGGCGAGGAAGGCGGCAACATCCCCATGCTTGCTGGCGTTAGCACGATCTGTTTTGCGGCAAGTTACGCGATAGCGCTGGGGCTGGAAATCTCGCGGCTCTGGCTTCACGGTCGGTGGCGCGGCTTGGCGACGATCGGCGTTGCGGCAACCGGACTGGCGGCGCACACGGCGTTCCTTTGTCATGCGGCCACAAGTCCAGCCGCGTCCGGCGCGCCGCTGTCCAGCCAGCGTGACTGGTTTCTCCTGGCGGCCTGGGGCATCGTCGTCGTCTACCTGTATTTGGCCGTGTTGCATCCCCGCTGGCCGTTCGGTCTCTTCTTGCTGCCGCTCGCGTTGGCCCTGATCGGCACGGCCCGATTCCTGGCCGACTCCGTGCCGTTGGGCCGCGTGCCGGCATCCCGAATCTGGGGCGCAATTCACGGCGTCTCGATCCTGCTGGCCACCGTGGCCGTACTGCTCGGCTTCGTGGCCGGGCTGATGTACCTCGGTCAGACGCGACATCTGAAACGCAAGATCGTTTCCACGCGAGGGCTCCGGCTCCCCAGCCTCGAATGGCTTCAGCGAGTCAATTTCCGCGCCATCGTCGTGGCGGTGCTCATGCTTGGCGCCGGCGTGTTTTCCGGAATGGTGCTCAACCGCATCAACGCGCATGCGGGCTCGTTGCGGTTGCCGTGGAGCGATCCGGTCGTTGCCAGCACGTGGCTGACGTTTTTCTGGCTGCTGGCGGCCGTCGTTCTCGGCGCGGTCTATCGCCCCGCCCGCCAAGGCCGCAAGGTGGCCTACCTGACACTGGTGAGTTTTGTCTTCCTCCTCGTAATGCTGGCCGCCGGCGTGCTGACGCAAAGCCGGCACTGGAGCAGGGCAGGGGCGAGCGGAGAGGGCAGGGGGGAGCAACAGGCCATTCCTTCTCTTGACGCCTTCCGCTTTCCCATTCCACCTCCTCCCGGAGGTTCGCCATGTTAGTCGAGGTCGTCGGTTGCAGCCATCACGGCACGCCGGTGTCCGTGCGCGAGCGGCTGGCGTTCTCAGCGGCTCAAACGCGCGAGGCGCTCGACCATTGGCGGCGCGCGTTCCGCGGCGTCGAGGCCGTGCTGCTTTCCACGTGCAATCGCGTCGAAATCTACGCGGCCACCGAGCAGAACACACAGCCCACGCTCGATCAGATCGCCCACTTCCTGGCTCGCTTCCACGGTCTCGAACCGGCCGAGGTGGCCCGACATCTCTACTGCCACGCCGACGAGGCCGCGATCCGTCATCTGTTCAACGTGGTATCGAGCCTCGACAGCATGGTGCTTGGCGAACCGCAGATCCTCGCGCAAGTAAAGGGGGCCTACGAAACGGCCACGCAGCACGACAACACAGGGCCGCTGCTGCACGCGGCGTTTCAGGCGGCGCTCCACGTCGCGCACCGCGTCGCCACTGAGACGGCCGTCCAACGGCGGCGTGTCAGCGTGCCCAGCGTCGCGGTCGGCGACTTCGCCCGCAATATCTTCGACCGATTCGACGACAAGGAATGCCTTGTCATTGGCGCCGGCGCAATGGCCGAGGAGACGCTCCGCTACCTGCATGAAGAGGGTGTCCGCCGCGTCACGGTCGTCAACCGACACCTGGATCGGGCCGTCGAGCTGGCGCACGGGTGGAACGGCCAGGCCATGCCCTGGGACCAATTGCCGCAGGCACTGGCGCAAGCCGATCTGGTCGTCAGCACGACCGGCGCCGATCGACCGGTGGTCACGGTCGAACAGTTCGCGGCCATCGAGGGCCCGCGTCGCAACCGGCCGCTGCTCATTCTCGATCTGGCCATCCCACGGGACGTCGAGCCGGCCATGGGCAACCGGCCCGACGTTTACCTCTACTCGATTGACGATTTGGAGGCCGTTTGCCAACGCAACCGTCAGCAGCGCAACCGTGAACTGCCCGCCGCCGCCCGAATTATCGACCAGGAAACGGCCCGATTCATGGGCGCCGTGTATCATCGGGCGGTCGGCCCGGTCATCGAGCGGCTGCGATGGGGCTGGCAGCGCCCCAAGGAGGAAGAGCTAGAGCGGCTGCTGAACAAGCTGCCAGAGCTGGAGCCTCGCGCCCGGGACGAAATCCGCCGTTCGTTCGACCGGCTGCTGAACAAGCTGCTGCACCCACCCCTGGAGTCGCTGCGCGGCGAGTCGCGGAACGGCGTCCCGCACGGCCTGCTCGACGCGCTCAAACGACTCTTCCAATTGAAAGACTGATCCGTCCGCGCAGGACTGAAGCGGATCGAGATCCACGGCAAGGAACCGACGCGGCATGGAACGAAAATGGTGGGTGCTGTTGTCCATCGGCATTGGCACGTTCATGTCGGCCCTCGACGGCAGCATCGTGAACGTGCTGCTGCCGATTGTCCGACGCGAGTTCGCCTGCGAAGTGGCCGCGGTTCAATGGACCGTGACCGTCTATTTGCTGATCGTCAGTTCTCTGCTGCTGACGTTCGGCCGGCTGGGCGATTTGCGCGGGCATAAGCTGGTCTATGGGGCGGGCTTCACCCTGTTCGTCCTCGGTTCGGCGCTTTGCGGCGCATCGCCAAGCCTCGGCGCGCTAGTCGCGTTTCGCGGTCTCCAAGCCGTCGGCTCTGCGATGCTCCTCGCCAGCGGTCCGGCCTTGCTGACGATGAACTTCCCTGGCAACCAACGGGGCCAAGCGCTCGGGTTGCAAGCCACGATGACCTATCTGGGCCTCGCGTTGGGCCCGACGCTGGGCGGCTGGCTCGCCCACGCCTTCGGCTGGCGGGCCGCGTTCTACGCCAACATCCCAGTGGGCGCCGTCGCCCTGGCCTGTGGCATGTACTTCATCCCGTCACGACGCCAAGCCGAGACGGCCGAGCCCTTCGACAATCGAGGCGCCCTCTGCTTCACGGCCGGACTGGTCGCGCTGCTGCTGGCGCTCGGCCAAGCGCACGAGTGGGGCTGGCAATCGACGCCAGTGGCCGCCCTGGCGGTCGCAAGCATCGGCGTCCTGGCCCTGTTCGTAGTCATCGAGCGTCGAACGCGGCACCCGATGCTCGACCTGTCGTTGTTCCGAAGCCGCGTGTTTTCGGCGGCCGTCGCGGCGGCCGTCCTGAACTATGTCTGCACGGCGACGATCGCCTTCTTGCTGCCGTTCTACTTGATTCAGGGCCGAGGGCTCGACCCAGCGCGGACCGGCCTGCTGCTGAGCGTTCAGCCGCTCGTGATGGCCGTCACTGCGCCCATTAGCGGCGCCGTGTCCGACCGCATCCATTCGACGCTTCCATCCGCCATCGGCATGGGCGTCCTGGCCGCCGGTTCCGTGCTGCTATCCTTGTTGGGACCGCACAGCTCGTATGCCCACCTCATCACGGCCTCTTGCCTGACTGGGCTCGGCACGGGAATGTTCATCAGCCCAAACAACAGCGCCCTGATGGGCGCGGCCCCGCGCCCACGTCAAGGCATCGCGGCAGGCGTCATGGCCACGGCCCGCAACGTCGGCATGGCGATCGGCGTCGGCGTGGCCGGCGCAGTCGTGAGCACCATGATGGCCTTCCATCCGCACGGAACCCTGGCCGACGCGGTTGCCCCCGCCTTCCGAGTCGCGGCCATCGCCGCGGCGCTCGGCGGCTTGACATCGTTGGTTCGCATTGACCGAAGCCGCGCGCCCGAAACGGTTTCCGAGACAGCAGACCGCTGACAACAGCAGAAGGCCTTCGCAAAGTTGAGACCGCCGGACCGTTGAAGTAAAATTGGACGCAACCCTTGGACGCACCAATGACTTTGAGCACGGGACTGCCGGGATTGGACCGCGTGTTGCGTGGGCTCGTTCCCGGCGACAACGTCGTATGGCAGGTCGAGTCGCTCGACGACATCCTCCCGTTCTCGACGCCGTTCTGCCACAACGCGGTCGAGCAGGGCGGCAAACTGGTCTATTTCCGCTTTGCGAATCATCGGCCGCTGGCGCCCGAGTCGCCGCGGATCGAAGTCCACCGTTTGCATCCGGCCGACGGGTTCGAGCGATTCGTCACCGAGATGCACGAGGTCATGCGAGCGGCCGGCCCGGGCGCTTTTTATCTTTTCGATTGCGTCTCCGAGCTGGCCGAACAATGGTGCAGCGATCGAATGCTCGGCAACTTTTTCCAGTTAGCCTCGCCACTCGTTTTCCAGAACCAATCGGTCGCCTATTTCCCCGTGCTGCGTCCCTGCCACTCGTTTTATGCTTCGGCGCCGATCGCCAACACGACACAAGTCCTGATCGAAGTCTATCGGCGCGGCCAGCAATTGTACATTCATCCGACGAAGGTGCAGGGACGCTACTCGGCCACGATGCACATGCTGCATCGATGGGACGAAGACCTGTTCCGCCCGGTCACCGACAGTTCGACGACGGCCGAAATCTTGACGGCCCAACGCTGGGCCGGCCTCGAATCGATCCGCCGTCGGCTGGGCAAATGGACTCGTACGTTTCTTCAGGCTGAGGAATGCTGGAGCCAAATCTGCCGCGGCCAACGGCCGGCCTCGGACGCCGATCCGATGTTTGCGGAATTGCTGCGCATGGCCGTTTCGCGTCAAGAGCGTGTCGCCAGCCTGGCGGCCAAGTACCTCGGCCTGCCCGACCTGCTCAAGATTTGGAAACGCATGATCAGCTCGGGCCTGATCGGGGGCAAGTCGGTGGGCATGATCCTCGCCCGCGCCATCCTCACACGCTCCGATCCGCGATGGAGCGAGTTGCTCGAAGCCCACGACTCGTTCTTCATCGGCTCCGACGTCTTCTGTTCCTTCCTCGTCGAGAACGATTGCTGGTGGCCCCGGCAAAAACAGCGGAACCCCGACAACTTCCTGGATGAAGCCGAGAAGACACGCCAACGCATCCTCGACGGCGTCTTTCCGGACTATCTGGTCAAGGACTTCTCGGAGATGCTCGATTATTTTGGGCAGTCTCCAATCATCGTCCGTTCCAGCAGTCTGTTGGAGGACAGCTACGGCAATGCGTTCGCCGGCAAGTACGAGAGTGTGTTTTGCCCGAACCAAGGCCCGCACCATCGACGCCTCGAAGAACTGCTGGCGGCCATCAAAACCATCTACGCCAGCACGGCGAGCGAGACGGCCCTGCGTTACCGATCGCAGCGCGGACTGCTCGACCGCGAAGAGCAAATGTCGCTGCTGGTCCAGCGCGTGTCCGGCGTTGGCTACGGCAGCCTCTTCTATCCGCAAGTGGCCGGCGTGGCCCTGTCGCGCAATCCCTATGTCTGGCACGAAGACATCGACCCGACGGCCGGCGTCATGCGTCTGGTCTTCGGCATGGGCACGCGCGCCGTCGACCGGGCCGATGACGACTACACGCGAATCGTCGCCCTGAACGCGCCCGAACGCCGCCCCGAAAGCGACATGGCCGAGGTCCGCCAGTATTCCCAACGCAAAGTGGACGTGATCGACCTGGAGGCCAATCAGTTCGCTTCGCGCCAATTCGCGCAGGTGATCTCTCGAAGCTTTCGCTTGCCGGTCGACATCTTCGCGTCGCCCAGCGAGTTGCCATCGCATGTCGCACGCCGCGACGAACCGCCCGACCCACGCGACCTCGTGCTCACCTTTGACGAGCTGCTCACCAAGACAACGTTCGTCGCCGATATGCGCGAGATGCTTCGCCTCCTGCACGCGGCATACGACTATCCCGTCGATGTCGAGTTCACGGCGAACTTCTTCAACCTCGAGCAATACAAGATCAACCTCGTCCAGTGCCGGCCGCTGCAAATCGCGACCGACCGGCCTGTCGTCGAGCTGCCGAAAGCGATTCCCCAGCAAGACCGCGTGCTCGAATCGCACGGCGCGGTGATCGGCCAGAGCCGCGTGAGCCACATCGACCGGCTCATTTACGTGGTCCCATCGGTCTACGGCGCGTTGACACAGCGGGACCGATTCTCGGTCGCCCGACTGATCGGCCGACTCGTCCACTTGGAGCCCCGGCCTCGGGAGCTGATGCTCATCGGCCCAGGCCGCTGGGGCACCACGACGCCGTCGCTTGGCGTGCCGGTCAGCTTTGCCGAGATCGACGCCGCACGGATCGTCTGCGAGATCGTCGCCATGCGTGAAGACCTCGTGCCCGACGTCTCGCTGGGCACCCATTTCTTCAACGACTTGGTGGAAATGGACATGCTCTATCTGGCCCTATTTCCCGGCCGCAAGGGCAACGCCTGGAACGAGCCGTTCTTCGAGCAGGCCCCGAATCGCTTGGCCCAACTGCTGCCCGGCGACGCCAAGTGGGCGCACGTCGTCCGGGTCCTCGATATGCCACTTGGGACGCATGGCAATGCCACGCTGACGCTCAACGCCAACGCCCTCGCCCAACAGGTCATTTGCTACCTGGAACACAACGCAATATCCACGGCGGGGGTTCCGCGTTGAACGAAAAGTTGGCAAGATGGGACTATCGGAACGGTTCGGCCGGATCGCCAGGGAACTCGCGGTCCGAAACGTGCGTCAAAACTTTAGCGAGACGGCGGTGAGCGACGACGTCCAACTGATCAACCAGGCCCTCCAGGGGCAGCCGGACGCCTTCGGGCAACTGGTCCTGAAATACCAGGACCGGCTGTTCAACACGGTGTTCCACGTGGTGGGCCACACGGAAGACGCCCGCGACATCGTCCAGGAGGCCCTCGTCCAGGCGTTTCTGAAGCTCGAGTCGTTCCGCCAAGAGAGTGCGTTTTACACATGGCTTTACCGAATCGCCTTCAACGTGGCCATGAGCCGACGGCGCGGACACCCGACCTGCGTCTCGATGGATCGTTTGCGAGAAACGGCCAACCTCGACCCGCCCGATGGCACGGACTCGCCGTCCGAGGCCTTGGAGCGAAAGGAACGGCGCCAACAAGTGCGGCGCGCCATCCAGAAACTGCCCGACGACTATCGGGCCGCGATCGTGCTGCGAGAGATCGATGGCTGCTGCTACGAGACGATCGCCGAGGTCCTTGACCTGCCGATCGGAACGGTTCGCAGCCGCTTGCACCGCGCCAGACTGCAACTGAGTCGCGAGTTGAACGCCGAAAGTCCCGAGACAAACGCCGGCCGCTGAAACTTGACCGCCCAACATCCCATGACCGACCCGTCCGACGAATTGCTGAGCGCTTATCTCGATGGCGAACTGACCGCTGCCGAGCGAGCAAGAGTGGAACGCCTGCTGGCTACGGACCCGGCCGCGCGCCAGACGCTCGACGATCTGCGCGCCGTGAGCGCCGCGATGCAATCGCTTCCACGCGAGAAGGTCGGTGAAGATTTGACCCAGCCCGTGTTGCAGGCGGCCGAACGACGGATGCTGGCCGAGGGCCGCCCGGACGAGCCGGCCGTTCCTCTGGCCCGCGAGCTGTTCCAGCGTTTTTTGAGTCGTCGCACTCTGGCTTGGCTGTCGGTCACCGCGGTGATGGTCATCGCCATTTCCATCTACGACCGACAAACGCGATTACAGCGGGTGATGCCGGGCGGCGACCGCCCGGATGCGGCCCGACTGCTGGCTCGTTCACCAGCCCAAGACGAGCCACCGGCCTTGGAATCGGGGGCGGCTTCTCCGTCGGCCGCTCGGCCGATGCCGGGAAGTCCGGAGCCCCAGGCAGCCAAGCCGTCGAAGGCCCGATTCTCGGTGATGGACCGTGATGCCACGGAAATGAAACCTGCCGAAGAGAACGGTCCGGACCGTCGCCTTGCCAAACAGGCTCCGTTGGCCGAGAAGGTCGAAAGCAAGCACAAGGAATCCAACAACGCCGTTTCCGCCCCGACGCTGCTGGTCGTCCGGTGCGACATTGCCTCGACCGCACTGCAAGACAAGTCGTTCGACAAGCTGCTCGACGCCAACCGCCTTATCGGGCGTCGGCAGCCGGCCCCATCGACCCCGGCCTTGGTTTCGAGTCCCGAACCACGTGCCGCCAGGGCCAGGCAGCGTGGCGAGTCGGCATCGCCCGCGGCCCGCGTGGCCGACCGTGTTTACACCGAACCGACGCCCTCGCAGCTCAAAGCCCTGCTGGCAGCCATGGCGGCACGACCGGAGCTGTTCAGCACCGTCTCGACCGAGCCGATCTCTGGGCGGCTCGCCGAAAGCATCATTCGCCAATACATGTCGGAGGACCAGGCACGGCCGAGGCCTGGCGACGAAGCGACCGCTTCGTACGTTGCGACCTCCGGCCGGCAACAGGTGCTTTTCGTCTTCCGCATCGCCTCCGAGCAACCGCCGGCCGCGACGAAGCGGCAGAAACCATAGCGGCGTCCTTTTCCGAAGCCTTCCTGGCCCAGCGGCGACCGCCTTCCGTCGACACGTTTTCCACGTCCGCCGCCTCCGCGCCGCGACGGCCCTTCCGAGGGGCAAGGCCCGCCAAACCCAAGCTTTTGGGGCTTTTTTCGCTCGCCTTCTCGACGCCCTCGCCGTCCACTGGAGGCCATCTTGCCGCGTGCTAGAATGACTTCCGGTCACCCACGTCAAGCGTCGTAGGGCTGCGTCGAATCCCAACTGCTCCACGACCTGGAGCTGGCAGGATCCCCGGCCGACAGGCGTTTTGGACCGAAGCGATCAGCCATCCACTTTCAGCGATGGCCAACGGACACAGAGCTAATCGCTGATCGCTAACAACTCAATCAAGGAAATCTTCGCACATGGAAGCACAGGCCAACGTGGCAATCGAGGCGTCGACGCAGTATGTCGGCCGTTGGAACCGGTTGGTGAGCACAACGAACTGGGAGAAGGGGCGAATCATCTCCGAGTGGCGCGCCGCGCTCGAAGAAGCCGGGACCTCGGAGGCCCAGTTCACGGACGAGGCTTGGAGCCGACAGGTCGGCGGCGTCACCCCGCAGCACGTCGGTCGGCTGCGTCGCGTCTTCGAGCGATTCGGCGAGGTTCATCCGCAGTACGCGGGCCTCTATTGGAGCCACTTCCTCGCCGCGTTGGATTGGGACGACGCCGAAATGTATCTGGAAGGCGCGGTCCAGAACCAGTGGTCGGTCTCGCAGATGCGCAACCAGCGTTGGGAAGCCACCGGGGGCGCGCCGGAGCTCGCGCCGCGGAACGCCAATCCGTTCGACGCCGAGCCAGACGAAGATTTTGCCGCTTCAAGCGACGATCGGCCGCCGTTCACGATTTCCGAATCGCTCGGCGAAGTCCACGATGCGGACGACTACTTCGACGTGGATGATTCTCCCGCCGAGCCTCGCGACCGACGCGACGACGCCGAGACGCCGCGCTCGGTGGCCGACGCTTCGCCGACCGCGCCGCCGGTTCGGCCGTTCGAGGCATTGCCCACCTTGCCGGCGGACTTCAACGAAGCATTCGACCTGTTCAAGCTGGCCGTTTTGAACCACAAGGTGTCTGGCTGGCGCGACATCGCTCGCGACGACGTGCTGGCCGTGTTGGAATCGCTCCGACAGCTTGTCCTCGCGCCGGCCGAATAGACGGCGGCGCACAGAGAACCGCACGGCTTGAGCGTTTCTCGAATGACCGTGGCAGGCTACGGCTGGGGCGCGTCGGGCCGCGATTCGTCCTTCGGGGCCGGCGATTGCTCAGCCATCGGTGCGACCGTCTCCACCGTTGGCGATTCAACAACGACCGGCTTCGCCTCGGCCGCGGCAGCCACGGTTTCGACGACCGGCGGGGCCGGTTCGGCCGCCGACGCCTTTTGTTGATAGAACTGCATCAGGTCGCCGAAGGTCCGCAACGGCTCCTTGCCGTTCTTCATCGCATCGGTGATCGGAATCACCGGCTTGGGCGTCGGGCGAGGACGGTACGGCACACGGTCGCGGTGTTGATCGCGCTGCGGCCGACCGTGCCCCTGCTGGGACCGTGGCGGCCGGTTGTCGCCGCCCTGGCGCGGCGGACGCTGCTGCCCTGCCGGTCGCGGCGGACGCTGCTGCTGAGCGCCGGCCGGACGTGGCGGACGCTGATCTCGTCGCCCCGGCGCACCCTCGCCCGCCGCTCCGTCCTGTTGCGGTCTGGCCCCGCGTCGCGGCGGCTTGGGCTGCTCCGAGCCCGGACGAATCATCGTCAGCGAGACGCGGTGCCGTTCCTTGTCGACGCCCGTCACCCAAACCTTCACGATGTCGCCAACCGCGACGACATCGTGTGGATCGCGGACGAACTTATCTGCAAGCCGACTCACGTGAACCAGCCCGCTCTGATGCATACCGATATCGACAAAACAGCCAAAGTCCACCACGTTCAGCACCGTGCCGGTCAGCTCCATGCCGGGCGCAAGGTCTTCGAGGTTGACGATGCCACGCTTGAAGACGGGCGCGGGCAGGTCCTCGCGCGGATCGCGGCCAGGCCGCACCAACTGGGCCACGATATCCCTGAGAGTCAGCAGACCGACCCCTAACTCCCTGGCTGCGACTTCGAGATCGAGCTGACCGATCGGCTCGGCCAGCGCGGCGACGGTCGCCTTGTCGCGCAGGTCGGCCGGCGTCTTGTTGAGCCGCTCCAGGGCCTTGTTGGCCGCCGGATAGCTTTCCGGATGGATCCACGTGGTGTCCAGCGGATTGTCGCCGTCGAGGATCTTCAGGAACCCGGCCGCTTGAATGAACGTCGCCTCGCCAACGCCGGGGACCGCCCGAAGTTGCTCTCGGTCGCGGAACGGGCCGTGCTCCTGCCGATACTCGAACAGCCGCCGGGCTGTGAGTTGGTTCAAACCGGAAACGTAGCGGAGCAGGGCAGGGCTAGCCGTGTTCACATCGACGCCAACGAAGTTCACGCACGACTCGACCACTTCATCCAGCGATGTCCGCAAGTGCTTGGCCTTCACGTCATGCTGATAGAGCCCGACGCCGATGCTGGCCGGATCGATCTTCACGAGTTCGCTCAGTGGGTCTTGCAGTCGCCGGCCAATCGAGATCGCGCCGCGCAGCACGGCGTCGTACTGCGGAAACTCCTCGCGGCCCAAGCGGCTGGTCGAGTAGACGCTCGCGCCGGCCTCGTTGACGATCACGTAGGCCACGCCTTGCTCTTTCAATTCCTTGTCGATCAGTTCGGCAAAAAACTCTTCGGTCTGCCGGCAGGCCGTGCCGTTGCCGATCACCACGACGGTCAGCTCATGCTGCCGGACCAGTTCGAGAACCTTTTGCCGAGCCTCGTCGCGGCGGTCCGGCTTGCCCACCAGAAAGATCACGTCCTGCGCCAACAGATTGCCGAACTGGTCGAGGGCAGCCAACTTGCAGCCGCTGCGAAAGCCCGGATCGACGGCCAGCAATCGGTGGTTGTGAACCGGCGGCTGCAACAGCAGATTGCGAAGATTCTTGGCGAACACGGCCACCGCGTGGGCCTCGGCCCGATCGGTCAGCTCGCGGCGAACCTCGCGTTCCAAGCTGGGAAGAATCAAGCGACTGAGGGCGTCCCGGGCGCACCCGCGCAGGTAGTCGGCGTGCGGATGCCCTGGCGGAACGAGCATCTCGTCCACCAGGTTGACCATCGCCTGCAGGTCCGACTCGATTCGCACACGCAACACCTTCGCTCGCTCGCCGCGATTGATCGCCAAGACGCGATGCGGGGGAATCCGCCGCAACTCCTCGCGATACTCGAAATAGTCGGCGAAATCCTTGATCCGCTTCTCTTCGAGCTTCTTCTTCTGGGCGTCTCGCTTCTTCTTTTGCGATTCCTTGGCCAGTTTGCGAGCTAACTTCCGGCGAGCCGCAGCCGCGCCAGGCGCCGGCGGCCAGAGCTTCGTCCCTTGCGAGCCCTGATCGCTGGTCGTCGCCACGTTGTCGCCCTGCGGTGCCCAGGCCTGCTGGGAAATGACCATGCTCAGCGTATCCACGGTCGAGCCCGTGTCGACGGCGCCGGAGCCCGGCCGGGCCGCGTCAGCAGACTCCGTCGGATCGGCGACGACCGGCTCATCCGGCAGCGAATCCAGGCTCGTTAGCTGCAACACGTCGGGTTGCGACGCAGAGACCAACTCGCTCTGTAACGACTGGTTCTCCGGCGCATCGCTGCCGCTGCCTGTCACGGTTACCGCAAGACTGTCGATCGCCGAGACGGCGGCGGCGTTGCTGTCGGGCGTCGATCGCTCGGGCGAGGCCTCCTGCTCCACCGACTCGGATTTTTGTGCGGCGGCTGACGTCTTTTCTTCGCTCGGCAATCGCGATGTCACCAGGACGCCGGTTCGCTGCAAAACTTCGCGGAGCCGTCCGCGGAGCTCGATGTGCTCGCTGAATTGCTCGGCCAAGATGTGGCCCGCGCCCAACACCGCGTCGGCCGCCGTCGGCACCTGCCGGTCCGTGTTGACAAAGTCGGCCGCGCGAGCGTCCAAGTCGTTGCAGTTAGGCGCGGCCGCGAGGATCTCTTGCGCCAACGGCTCGAGCCCACGCGAGCGGGCCAACGTGGCCAGCGAAAGCTTCTTCGGCCGGTAGGGCAAATACAGATCTTCCAACCGCTTTGTCGTCGGCGCGGCAAGGATCTGCTCGGTCAGCGCGTCGGTCAGCCGGCCTTGCGACTGGATCGATCGCAAGATGGTCTGCTTGCGGTCATTCAGCAGACGCAGCTTGACTAATCGCGACTGAATGTCACGGATTTGCTCCTCGTCCAGACCGCCGGTCTGATCCTTGCGGTACCGCGTGATGAACGGAACCGTGTTGCCTTCGTCGAGGAGTTCGACAGTCGCCTGAACCTGCCTTAAAGGGGTATCCAGCCCGCGCGCGAGCTGCCGGAGGTCGATCATCAACGGAGCCATGGAGGAGGAAGTGGTCATAGATGAGCCATATTATCAGGAGAAACGATATTTTCCTTGAAAAAGGTCAAACCCGCAAGCCACCCGCGTCCGATACAAAAGGCGACAGACAGGGTGGGCATATTCAAGGAAGGAAGCCCCCGTGAAATCCAATCATCTCCGCGTATATTACGGTCCTCAGGAAGAAACGGCCAATGTAAGCGTTCTCGAGGCCCAACGGGAAACGGTGACCGTTCCTTTGATGGAAATCATGCCGCTGCTGGCCGACGCCATGCAGTCCCAACGGACTTGGCTCCGCGACTTCGCCGACGATGAGGTCACTATTTCCATGGACCTTTACGAAGTCATCCTAGCTTACCAACATTACCGTCGCCCGTCGGCCTGAAACCGACCCACGACGGTGATCTCCGGATAGTTTCGACGCCAGCCCGGCCTCCCAGCGCCCGGGCTGGTGTTGTTTCTTGCCGCCACAAGATACGAAGTCCCTGGGGCCGCTTTGCTCTCAGCAAACACAGCCCGCCTCGATCGCCGGCAGCACCAAAATCTTACCGTCCCCCATACGTCCCGTGCGGGCAACGTCAACCACGGTCCGCACCACTTCGTCCACGTCTTCGTCCTCGACCCAAAGCGTGATCTCCACCTTTGGGAGATACGCCATCGAATATTCACTCCCGCGATACTCGTCGAGATAGCTCTTTTGTCGCCCGTAGCCCTTCACCTCGCGCACGCCGCAGGCCTCGAAACGCGCGGGCTTCAGGGCATCGAGCACGCGCTCGACCATGTACGGCTTCACGATGGCAACAATCTGCTTCATCGAATCGCGGAACGCTTCAGCCCACGGTGTGACAATTGTGCGTCAGAACTCATCCATCGACCATGTCAGCCGTCGCTTTTTCCACTCAGCAGCATACCCAATTCACGCCCCCCAAGCAACCAGTAAGCGACGCAGTAGACGGCCGCGCCACAAGCAATCGGCACGCCGACTCGCACCAGTTGCTCGTTCAGACGCTCGCCAGCGGGCATCCAGTGCAGCGACGCATACACGGCCGCGCCCATCGCCGCGGTGGCCAGCACCGTCCGCACGGTCGTCGCGCCAAGCTGCCGCCAGCCGAGCGGCGCATGGCCGCGAGAAAAAATCACGGTCAGCACGAACAACTGGGCGGCCGCCGCAATGGCCGTGGACATAGCTAGCCCGGCCTCTTCCAGCGGAGTCCAAATGAGCGTGAAGTTCAGCAGCAAGTTGAGCCCGACCATCCAGGCGGCCACGCGCACCGGCGTGCCCATGTCGTTGAGCGCATAATAGCCGCGCACGACGACCGGCGCGGCACAGTAGGCCCAAACGGCCGATGCGTAGCAGGCAATGGCTCGCGCCGCGCGGGCCGTGTCTTCCGGGCCAAACTGGCCGTTCTGCAAAATGAGCCTCGCAATCGGCTGCGCCATGAGCATCAGACCAGCGCCGGCCGGAATGCTCAGACAGAGGAGCAACCGCAGGCCCAGAGTCATATCGTTGCCAAGCTGCCGCCGGTCGCCGTGCGCCGCGTGCCGGGCCAGCAGCGGAAAAATCGCCACAGCGACCGACATGCCGACAATCCCAACGGGCACTTCGTAGAACCGCTCTCCGTAGTAGAGCACGGCCGCCGCGCCCTGCCGCATCGGATAGCGAACGCCGAGCCAACCGATGTTCTGCGGCCCCGTCGGCGAGCCGGCCAGCCCCCACGCAACCAGGCTGTCGTTGAACGTGTTGATCTGCGTCACGGCCAGGCCAACGAGCATCGGAGCCAGATTGCGGGCGATCTGCCGCACCGACGTGCGCGCGGCCGCCCAGTTGTAATCGAACCGATAGCCTAGCCGGCGGAGCATCGGCAGTTGCACGACAATCTGCGAGACGCCCGCCACGACAACGCCAACGGCCAAGACATAGGCCTGCGCAATCTGATTCGGAGCGAACGCCGGCGCGACGCCCCAGGCGGCCACCAGCATCACGACGTTGAGCATGGCCGGCGTCAGGCCCGGCACGGTGAAATGCTGCGCCGCGTAAAGCATCGTCGTCAGTTGCGCCGCGACGCATACAAGGAGCAAATAGGGGAGCATCGCGGCCGAGAGCCCCATCAGCAGGTCCACGCCAGGCACGTGTCCCCAAATGTAGGAAACCAGCGCGAACAGCAGCTCGCCCGCCGCAACCAAGACCGTCAGTGCGACCGTCAACCAGACGACCACCAAGGTGGCCAACTGTCTGGCCACCTTGGGATCGCGTTCCAACTGGGCCGTGAGCACGGGCAGGTAGCTGGCCGTCAGCGCACCCTCGCCAAACAACCGACGGAATAGATTCGGGATGCGAAACGCGATCACGAAGGCGTCGGCGACCGGACTGCCCGAGGCCCCGAGCAGCGAGGCGGTCGCGCGGTCGCGGAGCATTCCCAGCACCCGCGACACCAACGTGCCCAGACTGGTAACTACCGTTCCGCTAATCAGTGGGTGCCGCGAACCACGAGCCATGCCCGAATCGTAAAGGGGGAAGACCGAGCGGGGAAGGGGGAGCAACCCCGGCCTCCCGCCGCCGACCCGGCAAAGACGAGCTGTTCACTGCCATTCCCCCAGTTCGCCCCCCTGGCGTCACAGGTTGAAACGCCCATAATCAATGACAACTCGGACAGCCAACTCAACCGCTGAGCCCTCGCCCTGAGCAGGGAGGTACGATCATGCTGCAGTCTTTCAACATGCTCGGTCTGGCGTCCCGTCCAACGTCCACTGCCGCGTCAGCGTGACGGCCACCTTCCATCCGCAAACGGCTTGATTTGAGGCCCCCGATTAGCACCCGCCGCCGCGTCCAAGAAACATGGCTAAACGATCCAGCTACCAAGACCGCGTCATTCGCAACTACTACAAGAACCGCGACGAGATCATGCTCCAGCGACTCGGGGAGCTCGTCACGGACCTGTACCTGGCCGAGGGCACGGCTCGCGTGAAGCTTTGGAAACGCGTGGCCGAGGCGCTCGCCAAACTGAATATTCCCAAGGATCAGGTGCAACGGATCGTGCAGAGCGACAAGCCAGATCAAGTGGCCGCCGTGCTGAAGAAACTGTTGGAGAAGTTCTCGTAGAACGCCTTGCCCAAGAAACCGATGCCCAGCCTGCCGAGTCCGTGACGGCTCCGCCGAGTCCACGCATTATGCGCACCATTGCCGTCATGAATCAGAAGGGCGGGGTCGGGAAGACGACCACGGCCGTCAACCTGAGCGCGGCCCTGGCCGAAGCCGGCCACCGGGTTTGGCTCCTGGACCTCGACCCGCAGGCCCATGCGACGCTGCACGTCGGCGTCGACCCACAGCCGGACGACCTGTCCATCTACGATGTGTTGCTAGGCAATACGCGGCTCGGCGAGGCATCGCGCCCGGTGGGCGACAACCTTTGGCTCGTGCCCTCGACGCTCGACCTGGCCGGGGCGGAAGTCCAGTTGGCCGCCGTCGCCGGCCGCGAGGCCGTGCTTCGCCAAAAGCTGGCCGAGGACCCGCCTGCGGCCGACTATCTGCTGATCGACTGTCCGCCGTCGCTAGGCCTGCTGACGCTCAACGCGCTGGCGGCCGTCGGCGAGGTGTTCATTCCGTTGCAGCCGCATTTCCTCGCGTTGCACGGCCTGAGCAAGTTGCTGGAAACGATCGACCTGGTAGCCGCGCGGGTCAACGGCGATCTGAAGCTGACCGGCGTGGTCCTTTGCATGTATGACGCGGCCACCCGGCTGGCGGCCGAAGTGGCCCAAGACCTGGAGGTCTTTTTCGCCAACGCACGGGATCAGGCGACGCCCTGGTCGAACGCCCGGCTGTTCCAGACGCGCATCCGCCGCAATGTTCGACTGGCCGAGGCCCCCAGCTTCGGAAAGTCGATTCTTCGGTACGCGGCCGATTCGCACGGGGCAGAAGACTACCGCAAGCTGGCGGCCGAAGTGGCCAACGGCGCGCCGCCGCAAGCCGAAAACTGATTGCCGCTTCAACGTCCGCGCAAAAGAGAACGCCGCGCCGGCAAGGGGGGAAGCCGACGCGGCGTTAAAGGAAATCGGTTGCTACCAGGCGAAGTGGGCGAACGCCTTGTTGGCGTCGGCCATGCGGTGGACGTTCTCGCGCTTGGTCATCGCCGTGCCTTCGCGGTTGTAAGCGGCCAGCAACTCGATGGCCAGCTTCTCGGCCGTCGGGCGACCCTTCTTCTCGCGAACGGCGCCGAGGATCCAGCGAATGGCCAGCGACTGCTGCCGTGACTTGCTGACCTGCATTGGAACCTGGTACGAAGCACCGCCGACGCGCTTCGAGCGAACCTCGATGTTCGGCTTCACGTTCTCCAACGCCTGCGTGAAGACCTGGATCGGCTCGACGTCGGTGATCTTCTCGTGAATCTTGTCCAAGGCGTCATAGAAGACGGCCTCGGCCGTGCTCTTCTTGCCGCTCCACATCAGACAGTTGACGAACTTGCTCGCCAAGATCGACCCGTACTTGGGATCCGGCTTCAAAGTACTTTTGCTGGCAGTCCAACGGCCCATGGTAATGAATCAGTGGATAGTGGGTAGTGGGTGGTGGATCGTGATCGGCGGCCGACGTGGCTGGGAAAGCTTCTCGCTGCTATCCCCAAACCACGAACCGCTCTCCACTCTTTGTTAGCCTGATTTCTTCGCACCGTAACGGCTGCGAGACTTCTTGCGGTCTTGAACCCCAAGGGTATCCAACGCACCGCGAACGACCTGATAGCGAACGCCTGGCAGGTCGCGGACACGGCCGCCACGCACCAAGACGATCGAGTGCTCCTGAAGGCTGTGCCCTTCGCCAGGAATATAGACGGTCACTTCCTTGCCGTTGCTCAACCGGACGCGCGTGATCTTCCGGAGGGCCGAGTTCGGCTTCTTCGGCGTCATCGTCTTAACCTGCAAGCACACGCCCCGTTTCTGTGGACATTGGTCCAAAACTGGGGCCTTGCTGAACTTCCGCGGCATCCGCCGCTGCTTGCGCACTAGTTGATTGATCGTGGGCATGGGCTGTCTCAAACTCCTCGGAGAACGGCCGCGTCGCAGCCGAGAATCACTTATTTTGCCAGCTTCCCAGATAGGTGTCAATGGGTTGTCCCGCGAGACGCCGAGGAACCCGACCACCGCCACCACCAGGCAAGGTTTACCCAATCTACCACACATCAGGCCCGTGATACATGCCCCCCCCACGGCCGTGGTGGGCGAAAAACGAGGGCACGACGTCCCGCCAGCCCGCCGTTGGCTTGGCAACGCCCCTTCCAACGCACCATCGGTCGTTGACCGGCGCCCCACTCGCCGATGACCCCAGCTCGCTGCGACGTTCCGGCCCGGCATCGAATTGACAACCGCACCACGGATCGTATACTAAGGTGCTTCGGCCCCATAAAAAGGCCGCGGACAGGTAGCTCAGGTAGTAGAGCAGCGGACTGAAAATCCGCGTGTCGTGAGTGCGACTCTCACCCTGTCCACTGAGGTCTGCGCCATGTGCTCGCAGTTGCCGCACTCCTAGGATGGCGGCTCATGCGAATCGGCCGGAGTGGCGGAATGGCAGACGCGCTGGACTCAAAATCCAGTATGGGCAACCATGTGTGGGTTCAACTCCCACCTCCGGTACTCTCGAACGGAAAAGGGCTTGCGACGATTCGCCGCGAGCCCTTCTCATTTTGACAGAGCCTTGGCCACGCCTGCCGAACATGCTATCCTGACAGCATTCCCACGAGCGCCCGTAGCTCAACTGGATAGAGCATCGGTCTTCGGAACCGAGGGTTAGGGGTTCAAATCCCTTCGGGCGTACTAACTTACGGCAACTGCCCACACACACTCAAAAGACATTCCATCCACCTTGCGGCGATGGAAGTCCGGCACGCAGACCTTCTCGGCCGCCCTCTTCGTCTCTCGGGCAGTTTCCACCTGACGCATCGTGGCCTGAATCTCCCGATGCCGCGTCTTCTCCTGGAGCACGGGCACCGATATGGCTAGCCATAAGTCCCTGCCGCCCTTGCCGAAACCGGGCGGCATCTCGGGACTCTGAAAAAAAGCGATCGCGTCACGAGGACGACAGCCAACATCTCGATGAGAGCAGCCGTCACAACTCCACCGAGCGACAAGAGCCAGGCATCCGCCTATCCGATCAGCCGGTTCAGCAGGGGATCGAGCGAGACCATCGCAATGCGTGTAATCATGTCGGACGTGGCGAACGGCAGGTAGAGACATCCGTCGTGGATCATCGCCCCGCAGGAATAAGCCACGTTGGGCACGTAGCCGTCGCGTTCCTCCTCGGTGGGCGAAATCAACGGTTCCTTGAGACAGCCGATCACCTTCAACGGGTCATTCAAATCAAGCAACATGGCGCCAATGCAGTAAGTGCGCATCGGCCCCACGCCGTGGGTCAGCAGCAACCAGCCTTCCGGCGTTTCCAAGGGCGACCCGCAGTTGCCGATTTGCACGAGTTCCCAAGGCTGGCGAGGCGAATGCAGCAGCTCGGCGCTTTCCCAGAAATGAACGATGTCGGAAAACATGATGTAGAGATTCTCGCCGTCGATGCGAGAACACATCGCATAGTGCCCCCCAATCCGCCGCGGAAACAACGCCATGCCTTTGTTCTGTGCGCACGCGCCGTTGATCGTATGCACGCCGACCTCAAGAAAATCGCGGGTCTCGATCAGTTGTGGGAGCACGCGGTAGCCATCGAAAGCGGAGCAGGTGCCGTAGTAGGTGACGGCGCCGTCGTCGTCAACAAAGCGGACCATGCGCAGGTCTTCGATGCCGTGGCTTTCGTTGTCCGTTTGCGGGAAAATGACCACCTCGGACGCATCCGCTTCGCGAGGAAGCTCCAACTGG
This sequence comes from Thermoguttaceae bacterium, assembly GCA_039698035.1. Lineage (GTDB taxonomy): Bacteria > Planctomycetota > Planctomycetia > Pirellulales > Thermoguttaceae > JAJFUI01. Next base: position 263,537 of record JBDKSW010000004.1, read on the forward strand.
TAGTTTGATTGGGCCAGCCAACGAATGTCTTGGAACGATGCTTCGAGGGGAAGCCGCTCGGTCGCCACGGCCCGCGCCTCGGTGATGGCCCGTTCGAGCTCGGCCGCCGTGAACAAGTCGCCTAGGCGGTCGAGCACCAGAACCATCGCTTCCTCGTGGACGCCGATGTCCTTGAGCTTGCGACGAAACAACGGCTTGTCATATTGCTTGTCGGCGACGACACGGATAGGCCTGGCGAGGCGTCCGCATCGGTCAATCTGGATCTCGTGGTCGGCAGTGATGACGCCCGTGCGAAAGACAATCGACGACACATGCCCTTCGCCGGTGGCTCGGAGACTCATGATGAACCGCACCGCGCCGGCCGGAAGGTTGCGCTGGTTGTGATGTGGGACAATCGACGGGTTGAACAGCGCGGCCGACTCGATCGAATATTCCGCGGTCAAATAGGCGCCGATCAGCAGGCGGCGATGGTCCGAGAGGCCATCCGGCATGTCGATCACCGCCAGGGCCTCCTGGTAGCTCTCCTCAAACGTGGATGTGATATCGCCGTGGCGGGCGCGGAACTTCACAACCACCTCGTCCAGCAGTCGGTCGACCTGCTCATCACTCAGATCGATCACCCGATTGACGACACTGCGGAGCCGCGTTTCTCCGCCAGGATCGAAGAACCGGGTAATGACGCGGCGAATATCATGGGTGAAGGTGACCGGCAGACGCCGGACGCTCAACGAGCCCCGTTCACCGTCGCACTCCGTTGATTGAGACATAACACCTCGGTGCTGCCATTCGGTTCAGCAGTCGTCGCAGCGACGCTCACTTTTCATCGTGGATGATCATTTTCGCGTTCGTCCGAATCCGCCACGGCAGGACACGCACACAGGTAATCGAGCACATCGGACAGCGGCGCGGTGGCCAGGGCCAGGCAAGTGTCGGCGCCGCCATAGTAAAGACGAATTCTATCCGCGTGCTTGTCCAGAATCCAGCCGCAAGGAAACACAACGCCGTTGACATCGCCCTGACGCTCGTAGGATGTCTCGGGCGCAAAAACCCATTCGTCGCTGCGACGGAGAACCCGACAAGGATCTTTCAAGTCGAGCAAAGCGAGCCCCAGCCGGTACAGGCACCCGCCGGCAGTTACACGCACGCCGTGGTAAAGGATTAACCAGCCCTCTGAGGTTTCGAGCGGCGGCGGGCCGAGGCCTATCTTGTTGGCGTCCCACCAAGCGCCGCGCCGCGCGTGCAAGAGGACGTGGTGGCCGCCCCAGTGTTTCAGGTCGGGCGAAAAAGATAGCCACATGTGCGAGCCCAAACTGAGCGCGGCGACCGGCCGGTGAATCATCGCATATTGACTGCCGAAACGACTTGGAAAGACGGCCGCATCCTTGTTCTCCGCGGGCATGGCCGGCCCCAGGCGGGAAAAGGTGACGAAATCCCGCGTCTCGGCCAACGCCACCAGGGGGCCGTTCTGGGAATAGGCCGTGTAGGCGATAACCCACCGGCCGCGATCCTCGAGCCAGGTAATGCGAGGATCTTCAACACCCCATTGCTCTTCTGGGCAATTTGGGTCGGGCGCAAACGTCGGCGCGGCGTCAACTCGCCAGCCCGCCACGCCGTCCGCGCTCCGGGCCACCGTCAGATGGGAGTGTCCGCGACGGTCCTCGACTCGAACGAGCAAGACCGTTTCCTCGCCCACCTGACACGCGCCGGCGTTGAACACCGTGTTGACCTGATAGGGCCAGTCGCGGACCGTCAGGATTGGGTTGTCGCCGTGGCGATGGAATAAGTCCGTGTACTGATTCGGGGTCTTCGATTCGCGGCCCACGTTGCATGATCCTTGTAGTTCAATTCCGTCCACAAATAGGCCAAGGTCGATTCGGCGCCTTGGTTGCGATTGACGCCCGACCGTTGCAAACCGTCGCCACAGGCGCCTCGCCGCGCGTCGACAAGCGGCCGCCGCAGGCTGTTCCCGCCATGAAACCACGCGCGGGCCCGACGGAATGCCGCCAGATACTTCTCGTCCCCACGCCAAGCGAACGCGGCAAGCGACGCCTCGGCCATCGTGGCGGCTTCGACCGGTTGCTGATCGTAGAGCGACTTCTCTTCCCCGTGCGGATACCAATCGCTGTTCCCGATCGGCCAAAAACAGTTTTCGACCGTGGTCTCGCGGTCCAGAAAGTCGAACGACGCCTCAGCCACGGCAAGAAACTCTTCCCCCGGCCAACAGCGGGCGGCAGCGAACAGGGCGTGCGGCAACACGGCGTTCGCGTAGGTCATCCGCGACTCGAACCAGGGCCAATCGGGCCGTCGAGAACGGTGATAGTATGTCACCAGCCGCCGCGCCGCGGCTCGGGCAACGTCCTCGACTTCCGCAACACCTTCGACCTCCGACATCGCTAAATGGGCCCATGCCAAGATCACGTAAGCTTGCGCCCGCAGACTTCGCAAATCAGCAATCACGGGCATCACCGCGACGATCAGCTCTCGGGCCAGCGCGCGATACCCGTCGGGCAGACTGCCGCCGAGCACCTCGGCCAAAGCCAGGACGGCCTGGCCTTGGCTGTCGCCCGTGCCTTCGGCGTCGAGCCAATCGCGCTGGTAACTCATAAAGTTATGAAAGCCCCGGGCAGGGCAACGAGCGTGTTCCAGGAAGCTCAGGTAGGTCGTCACCCGGCCGAGCATGCGTTCTCCCGGTTGCTCCCCCCAGAGGCGCGCACAGAGGCGCAAGGCCCGGGCGTTGTCGTCGGTCGTATAGCCGCTTTCGCGCCGCGGAACGCTATAGATCGCGTGTTGGATCAGCCCGGTCGAGTCGGTCATGCGGTCGAGATGGTTCAAGGCGATCGGTTCGCTAGCCTGCATGAGATGCCTCCGGGGATGAGTTCGTTGGAGCGTTGTTCGGCGCCAGGGGGCGAAGACAACCGGCGATCGCGCCAGCGGCGGCTTGGCCTGGTTTCTGCCGCGACACGGCTGAAGATGTCCAAATATTGCCGGCCGACGCTCGGCCAAAACATGGGCTTGGCATACTGGTACGCGCTGCGTCGCGTGCGCACTCGGAAGGCCGTGTCGGTGAGAAATCGCAGCGTCGCGTCGGCCATGGCGTTGCTATCGCCAAACGGGACGAGCAGGCCGCGTCCCTCGGCCAAGACTTCCTCCGCGTAGAGGTACGGGGTGCTAACCACCGCCCCGCCGGCCGCCAGGGCGTAGGCCAACGTGCCGCTGGCAATTTGATCTTTGCCCGGATACGGCGTCACATAGACGTCGCAGGCCTGCAAGTGCCAGAGCAAGTCGCCGAGGCTGAGATACTTGTTGACAAAACGCACATTCGCCGCAACCCCAAGGTCCTCGGCCATCTTGATTAAGCTCTCCCGGTAGACCTCGCCTTCCTGACGCTTCACCTGGGGATGCGTGGCGCCGACGATCAAGTAGATCGCTTCTGGAAAGGCGGCAACGATGCGGGGCATGGCCCGGATCATGTACTCCAGCCCCTTGCCGCGATTGATGAGCCCGAAAGTGCAGATGATCTGCCGGCCCGCAAGTCCCAGCCGAGCCTTGTGCAAGCCGTCGCGTCCGTACGGAACCTCGGGCACACCATGCGGGATCACCTGGACGTAGGAACCCGACACACCGTACACGTCGGCCAGCAGCCGCGCGGCGACCTGGGTCATGACCACGACGCCGTGGCTGCGCGCCGCCAAGTTTTGGATAATCCGCCGGGGCAGGGGGGCCGGATCGGTCAACAGCGTGTGGAGCGTCGTAATGATGGGCTTGCGGCAGCGGCGCACGAAGTCCAACACGCGATTGCCCCATTCGCCCGGATAGAGGCCAAACTCGTGTTGCACGCTCACCACGTCGCAAGGACCGTCGTTGGCCACCTCGGCGGCCAGGCAGTAGGCGTCCGGCCGGCTGTTGTCGATGACGTGAACCACACGCGGGTCGTCATAACAAAGATCCCGAGTCTTCTGGATGGCCGCAACCGAGGACCACGGCTCGGGCGCCACCATATCCACGGCGTCGGCCGAGTCCCGAGTGAACGTCGCCAGCCCACATGCTTCCGGAGGATAGGTCGATATGAAAAGGGGCCGAACGGTTTTCATAGGTCAACTCCAGAGGTTGAGTTTCCAACGACAACCTTGCTCGCGTGCAGGGGGATGCGATCCGATGATCAATTCATGAAAACGATCCTCATGCCTTGCGTGAAACAATGGGCATTTCATGACAAACATCTCTGACATGTTATTGCCATGCCGCGGGAACGGGAATCAGAGACTCTCCGACGCGCACATTGGGAACATTCCCTAGCCCAAACGATGGCGACACCATCCGTGCGACTAGGCCGGGATGCGTTGATCGTCCTTACAGGCTTGCCCCCTGTGCGGCAGGCGGAATCGGGAACCGCAGGGACGGAGACTGCGCATAAGCTCGGAGCAGACGCTCGATCATTGGAAGCGAGCGTGTGTCGGCCTGGCCGTTGTCGAGCCTTGGCCTGTTGGCTCATCTTCCCTCTAGATCGACGCTGGGGGGGGCGAGCGATTCAAGGGCGCGCGGTGGACTCAATCAGGGGCAACGGCCATACCCGCCTGAAGACTGCCGCTCAATAGGTTTCCTTCAATGGCCGCGGCCGCCGCGCGGAGTTCTCGGAGAGCGTCCAGGTAGATCAAGTTCGTCTGAAAGTAGGTTCGCTGGGCGGTGAGCAAGAAAAGAAAATTGTACTCGCCCTGCCGGTAGCCCTTGTTGGCCAGATCGAGCGACGCCTGGGCGCTGGGCAGGATGTCGCGACTGTACTTTTCCACCTGATAGCGCGCGGTCTCGTATTGCTCAAAAACGGTGGCCAGGCGCTGCTGCAATTCCAACTGGACCCGTTGCACCTCGTTTTGGGCCGCCAACAATTCCGCCTCCGCCCGATGGATGTTTCCCTGGTTGCGATTGAAGATCGGCATGGGAACGCCCGCTTGGATGGTGCCCCAAGTGTATTTGGTGGCGTTGTCGTACTGCACACTCGCTTGCAGGTCGATGTTCGGCACCCGCTGTGCTCGTTCTCGGGCCAGGGACGCCTGCGCACGGACGATGCCCGTTTGGGCGGCAGCAAGCTGCGGACTTTGGGTCAGGAGCCGGCTGTAGGTTTCTTCCCAGGTCAGTTCGTGCAAACCGTCCCACGCCTCTCCGATCAGCCGTTGCGGCGGCATGGCGGCCGCTCCGACAACGGCGGCCAGATTGCGCCAGGAGGCCGCATGCCGGTTCCTCGCGCGTTGCAGGAGAACCCGGGCCGATTCCGCTTCGATGCGGGCCTGCAAGACATCGGCGCGGGCGACCTCCTGAGCTTTCATCAGCGATTCGGTGGACCGAACGCCCTCCTCGCCGATGCGAACCAGTTGCTCGGAAAGCTCCATCGTGCGCTGGGCGATCAATACGTCGTAGAAGCCTTGCCGCACGTCGGTCAGCACTCGCTGCCGCTGCGTCTGAAAGGCCCACTCGGCCTGTCGTATTTCCTGCTCGGCCACGTTTTTGCCAAGCCGAAGTTTTCCTGCAGTGATAATTTCCTGGCCGACGAAGCTGCCCTGCTGGCCGCTTTGCCCCTCGTTGCCGATTTCCGCACCGACGTATCCCGCCACGGGATTGGGGTAGAGCCCTGCCTGGACCCAGCGTCCGCGCGCAGCCTCGATGTGACGTGCCGCTTGCGCCACGGTGGGATTGCACTGCAAAGCCATCGCCTCCAGATTGGCCAGCGTCATGCCGACCGGCCCGTCCGGTTCTCGAAGGGGCTGAGGGACTTGCTCCGGCTCACCAGCTTGCGGCGATTGGGCCATCGGGCGCTCGGAAACGACCGAAAGGCTGCTCCCGTTTGGGCCAATCAAATCATGCGGCGCCGATTGGGCCGTCACCGTGTGGGAAAGAGCCGCTGTAAGTGCGGCGACAATGACCCATTTGACGGGACTCATGGGATGACCTCCTTGTCATCTGCTTCCTTCAGTGTCAATTCCACACGTTGCTGCGCCACAAGACGCTGTCCGGCCTTCCGGCCGACTGTCCAGAACAGGGCCGGACGCACAAGAAACTCCAGCAGTGTGCTGCTGATCAGTCCGCCGATGATGACAGTGGCCACCGGGTAGAGGATCTCCTTGCCGGGCTGACCGGCGGCCATCGTCAAGGGCACCAAGCCGATACCTGCCGTCAGAGCGGTCATCAGCACGGGGGCCACCCGTTCCTGCCCTGCCTGGACCATCATCTGGCGGGACCATGCTCCGCCTTCGTATCGCACGAGATGCAAATAATGATCGAGCAGGAGGATGCCGTTGCGCGTGGCGATGCCGCACAAAGAAATCAGGCCCACGAGGCTGGCGATGCTGAGCGTCTGCCCAGTCAGAATGATCGCGGCCACCGCGCCGATAAAGGCCATCGGCAATGCGGCCATCACCTGGAGCGAAAAGTTCACCGACCGGAACATCGTGAACAGAACCAAGAACATCCCGGCCAGCGACAACAGAAACAGCACGGCGATCATTCGCGAAGCTGCCTGCTGGCTCTGGAACTGCCCGCCGTACTCGATGAAATAGCCCGTGGGCAGCGAACGTTGGACCGATGCGAGTCTCGTTTGAATGTCCCGCACCACGTCAACCAGACCTCTCCCGGAAATGTTGCACTGCAAGACAATTCGCCGTCGGACCTGCTCCCGGTTGATGGTATTGGGGCCGCCGGCTTGGTAAATTCTGGCCACCGACGCGAGAGGCGTCGTCCCGCCCTCGGGCAGATCGAGCGACAGGCGACTCAGAGCGTCGAGATTCTCGCGGTATGGTTCGTCAAACCGCACAAACAAATCGAATGTCCGCTGCCCCTGAAGGACTTCGGACACCACGCGGCCGTGCATAGCCGTTTCGATGAACTCATTCACGTCTCCCGGCGTTAGGCCATAGCGAGCAAGCTGGTCGCGATTCAATTCGATGCGAAGTTGAGGAATCGAGATCTGCGGTTCCGGCATCAAGTCTTTGACTCCCGGCACGCGGGCGACAATTTCCTGCATCTCTTTGACCTTGGCCCGCAGCACCTCGAGGTCGTCGCCATACAGCTTGACGGCCACTTGCGCTTGGACGCCCGAGAGCATGGCCGAGATCAAGTGGGCCAGCGGCTGCTCAACACTGGTGACGATGCCGGGAATGTCGGCCATGGCCTCGCGGATGTCGTCGAGCACTTCTTCCCGGCCGCGCCCGCTCTTCGGATCAAAACTGATGACGAACTCGGTCATGTTGACCCCGATCACGTGCTCGTCCAGTTCGGCGCGGCCGGTCCGGGCGACAAACTTTTCAACCCCTTGAATCGTTTGCAGCCGCCGCTGGACCATTGCGGCGACCTCCTTGGACCGCTGAAGCGACGTTCCCGGCGGCAAGAGGACGTTCAGTTGAGCCACGCCCTCGTCAAAGGCCGGCATGAAGTCGCTCTCGATCCGCGACATCGCTATTCCGCTCAGGACAACCACAACCGCCGCGACGGCTAGAACCAGCTTTGGCGCTCGCAGACTGAGGCCGATCGCTCGGGCCGCCAACCATTTCAGCCCCCGCAGCGTCAGACTCTCTTTCTCGCGGCGAGTGACGCGCGAATTGGGAAGAAGCCAGTAAGACAACACCGGCGTCACCGTAAGCGACACCACGAGCGAGGCCAGGATCGAGATAATATAGGCGACTCCCAACGGCGTGAACAACCGTCCCTCCATTCCACCGAGCGCAAACAGCGGAATGAACACCAACACGATAATTAGCGTGCTGAAGACGATGGAGTTGCGAATCTCCGCACTGGCTTGAAACACGACCACCAGAGGCGGCTTCGGTTCCATGCTTTGCCGGTTTTCGCGCAAGCGGCGAAAAATGTTCTCCACGTCCACGATGGCGTCGTCCACAAGTTCGCCAATGGCAACCGCCAGGCCGCCGAGCGTCATGGTGTTGATCGACATCCCGAAGCACTTGAACACCAGCCCCGTGACGACGATCGAGAGCGGAATGGCCGTGAGCGTGATGAACGTCGTGCGGAAGTTCAGCAAAAACACGAACAGAATGATGGCGACCAAAATGCTGCCGTCACGCAATGCGGCAACGACATTCTCGATAGCCAGGTCGATGAATTTCTTCTGCTGATACAGCTCTGGGGCCATGCGGATGTCGGCCGGAAGCGACGCCTTGAGTTCTTCCAAGGCGACCGTGACGCGCTCGGTCAATTGCCGCGTGTCAGTTCCCGGCTGCTTGTTGACCGTCAGGATGACGCAGGGCCCGCCCGTGAACTGGCCGTCCTCTTGCCGGACGAACGCGGCGCTGTCGCCTCGCTTGATTTCCGGCCCCTCGATCACTTTTGCCACCTGGGCCAAGAGCACCGGGCGTCCGCCCCGAATCTTCACCGCCAACTTGCGCAAATCCTCGACCGATTGGACCCGTCCCAGCGAGCGAACGAGAAATTCGTTGGGGCCTTGGCCATCGAGATAGCCGCCCGTGACGTTGCTGTTGCTCTTTTGGAGGGCCGTTTCGATCTCATGCAAGCTGGCGCCAAAGGAGAGCATCGCTTCGGGATTGACCAACACCTGAAACTGCTTGCGACCGCCGCCCATCACAAACACTTGCGAGACGCCCGGAATCGTCAGAAGCCGCTGCCGGACCGTCCAATCCGCCAGCGTGCGCAGCTCCAGCAGGCTCGTCTTGTTGTTCTCGCTCCAGATGCCGACGATCATGATTTGCCCCATGATCGACGAAACCGGGGCCAATTGCGGACTGACGCCTTTGGGCATCCGGTCGGCGACCAACGAGAGCTTCTCGGCGACAATCTGCCGATCTACGTAGATGTCAGTGCCCCAGTTGAACTCCACGTTGACAATCGAGATCCCGACGCCGGACGAGCTTCGCACCGCCTGGACGCCCGTGGCGCCGTTGAGCGCCGCTTCCAGCGGAATGGTAATCAGAGCCTCGACCTCCTCGGGGGCCATGCCGGACGCTTCGGTCATCACCGTGACTCGGGGCCGGTTCAGATCAGGGAACACGTCGAGCGGCAGGTGATACAGTTGCCAGCCCCCAAAGCCGAGCACGAGCAACGCGGCGGCGATCACCAAGAGCCGGTGCTGCAATGAAAAACGGATAATGGCGTTCAGCATGGTAGTCGGTGGCTCGTGGCTATCAATGATTGTGTCCCGCATGGGGATCGGGAGCGCCGCCCGCCCTGTTCTTCATCGCCAGATGGACCTGATAAGTCCCGGCAACAATAACCATCTTGCCAGGCGTGAGGGCGCCGTCATTGGCAATCACGGCCGAGTATTCGTTGCGGTATTCCACGCGCACGGCACGGCGATCGAAATGGCCGCCGTTCTTCTCAAACACGTAGAACTCCGGACCGTCCTGCACCACAGCGCTGACGGGCAACACGATTCGTTCGGCCCAGCGTTCCACAGGAACCAAAAGACTAAGACGCTGCCCCGGCTTGAATTGCCAGGCCGAGAAACGGTGTCCATCGGTCTCCTGGTCGCGCACGAGCTTATTGGGCAGTTGCGCGTAGAACAGAAAGGCGCGGGATTCAGGCTCGACTTTGCTGGCCACGTAAAGAACCCGCAAGTTCGTTGCGATCTGACGCTTCTGGCCATCGGCGTCGAGGACGGCCGCGAGTCGCGCGTCGTTCTCGACAGCCTTGTCGATCGCCAAGGCGTCCTGCTCAAACGCCTTGCCTTGGATATATAACTCGCGGTGATCGGCAAGCACGCACAACAACTCGCCCGCCTTGACGTGTTGGCCGTTCTCGACCTTGAGTTCCTGAACCTGAAGCACACACGGCGAATCGTCTTTCCGCGTTTCGCCCCGTTGCTGGGGAACTGCAACCGTCACCTGGCTGAGCAACGTGCGACGGGCCAGAATGCCGTCCACTTGCTGCGGGGACAGCCCGTGCAGCAGAAGCCGCTGCCGTTGCGAGCGATGGGCAGCCTGCAATCGACGCTGCTCGTACTTGCGCTCCAGCAGGGTCTTGCCCGAAACGACGCCGTCGGCGACGACTTTCCCTAAACGGTCGATCTCCCGCTGGACGACGTCCAGTTCTTCCGCGGTCCGCAGGAACTCCGCCTGGGCCTCGACGACCTCCTCGTGGGTCAAACGGAGATCGAAGAGCGGTTGGCCAGGACTTAGCGTCTCGCCCTGAAGCGGCCAAATCCGCGTGACAACACCCGTCAACGGCGCCGCAACCTGGATGCTGGATCGACCGGGCCGCTCAACGATCATCGCCGGCACGGAGATCGTCCTCTCGAAAGGACGCAACTCGACCTTGGCCAATTGCAGGCCCACATTCGCCTGTGCGGCTTGGCTCAACTGGACCGCTTCTGCCTCAACGTGCCCGTGGTCGGGCGTCTTTTCGTCCAGCGATTCACGGGCATGGTCGTGACCGGCCTCCTCGCGGCCATGTGCGCCAGGCGTTTCCGCCTCGTGGTCGTGCTCTCCTTTACCGTGAGCTTCGACCGCTTCCGCACCAGGTTCATCATGCCGCTGGGCGGCCCGATCGCTGGCTGGCGTTCTTGCGGCAAACACCCCTAGAATCTGCCGATTGCCCACCAGGGCATAGCCAACAAGGGCAACCAATCCGACGACGGCGACCCCAACCGCCAGCCGCCACCAGCTATTGAAATGGAACCTCATTCTTCCCTCCACAACACCCGGTCGTCGCGCCACGGACGCACAGCTGCCTGCTTGGAATAACCACCATGACGACCGCCCGACCAACGAGGCCGAGCGGCGAAACAAGAGACCGCAAGCTCAACAATCAGGCCAATTGAACGCCTGAACGCGCGTGGCGCGCACGGTCGCAGAGGGGGAGCGATGGGGCAATGTCGGAACCAAAAGCTGCGAACTGCTCTGACCGGCCAACACCGTCGGTTAAGACGCTCGTGAAGCCGTCCGACCATGACCGGTCAAACGTCGGGTTCTTCGACAAAGTACGAATACCTTGGGCTGCCGACACGGTCTTCATCCACGCGCACCAATGACACTGCGATCGATCGTGGGGAACAATCGGCCGACCCAACGACGGCAAATTTCCCCATTGCGCAAGAGCCCCAGCACGGTGAACATCCACGGCAGACAGGCTTGGATCGCCATCGTTGTCGCCGCGAAAGACTGTCGGAACCAACGAACATCGTCGCGTGCAATCGGACTCGTCGTGTTGGCAGGCGAGACTCCCGCCGCCGTGGCCATGCATCACGGAAGACATGACCGAGGTTGCCAACAGCATCCACGCTGCCAGCAACCATCGAAAGACATTCTTAACCGTGATGTTTTTCATCCCAATTCCCACCCAGCGGACACAACACCGACTTTGCAGCTTCGTCCTATTGTATCGACAAGGCAAGCTGCAACAATCCAACAAAGCTCGTAACATCATTTTCCCCTCCCATGAGGTCCCGACTTCGGGCGGCAGCCACCGGATTTTTCGCTCTCCCGGACACGGACGAAGCCCTCGTATCGCATCGCCTACGGGCCGGCGGCCATATCGCGGGCGCCGACACGGAGCGCCGATTCAAGCAAGAAAGCTTGAATACCTTCGATGAAAAGGGGTACAATCTCCCCAAGACACTGCCAACCGGGGGGCTTCGTAATTCGCATTTGACAAGACGGTCGCCAGAGTCGAAGGCAACGCGTTTTCCTATCCTGGCCGCCGCTCCACGCTCTCGCCCAAGCCACCCAAGCTGCCATCCGAAGACATGACTCGCAACTCGCCAAGGTACACCATGCTCGAACGCTCGTTGAAGTTTTCCATGATCGCCCTTCTCGGGACCCTGTTGGCCGCCGCCGGCCGTGCCGCCGACGAAGGTTCGATCGGTCTTCGGCCCGTCGTCGACTCGAAAGTCGTGTCGGTCGTTGACAACGCGAGGCCGATCCTCCGCTACCGCTATGGCGACGTTCGCAAGAAGCCGTACCTCGATCAACTGTTTTCGCCGTCCGGCGTTCAGATCCTGCGCGACGGGGCGCCGGACCATGTTCATCACCACGGCCTGATGTTCGCCATCCGCATCGACGGCGTCAATTTCTGGGAAGAGACCACGCCCGACGTTGGAACCGAAAAGCATCGTTCGCTCGGCAAACTGAAGAGCGCGGTGTCTGGCATCGAACGAGCCGGCCTCACCGAAGAGCTGGATTGGCTTGCCCCCAACGCAAACAAGCCCTTGCTGGTCGAGCGCCGAGAGATCGTCGCCTGCGAGGGCCCGAGACTTGGGGCCACGCTCTTAACCTGGCGCACAAGGCTCGAAGTGCCGCCGGGCAAAAAATCGGCCCTCCTGACCGGGACCCATTACAACGGTCTCGGAATGCGATTCGTGCCGTCGATGGACCACAGTGGACACTATTTTGCCGCCGACGACAACGCTGGCGAGGCGGGACCCAACAACTGCCGGCTCACGGCCGCCCGCTGGGTCGCCTATACGGCAAAGGCCGACGGCAAGCCGGTGACCGTGGCGCTGTTCGACCATCCGACCAGCTACCGCCATCCGGCGGTCGTGTTCACCAAAAACGTCTCGCCCAATTGGTACTCGTACCTTGCGGCGACGATGAACGAGTGGAAGAAGCCGATCACGATGGCGTCGGGCCAGCCGCTGAGCGTTTGCTATGGCATCGCCTTGTGGGACGGCCAGGTGGATGCGGCAACGGTCGAGAAGCTCTACCAGCAATGGGTCAAGCTTTCCGACCACAATGACGGAAGATAGTCGCAACAACCCGAAAGGGGGCTGCCTGCCACCGTGACGCTAGTAGAATTCCTTTGGGATCGCCCGGAGGAATTCACCATGCAAATTCTCTGCGGCGCAGGCTTTGACGAAACGGCCATCGACTTTTCGGCGCTGGTCTCCGCGCTGACGCACAAAAACGCGGTCGTGCGGCGGAACGCCCGAGAGCAACTGGTCGCTGTCGGTCGCCCCATCGTCGACGCGGTGAGGCAATTGTTGCACGACAAGCGCCCGCACGTCCGCTGGGAGGCCGTCAAAACATTGGCGTCAATCGCCGATCCTCGAACAGCCGGCGCCCTGGTCCAGGTATTGGAAGAAGAGGACGAGTTCGACATCCGCTGGGTTGCGGGCGAAGGACTGGCTGCGATGGGCCGCGAGGGGCTGCGCCCCCTGTTGGCGACCCTTGCGGCTCGGCCTGGATCGGCCACGCTTCAAGAGGGCGCACGGCACGTTTGCCATCACCTAAGCCATCGCCGCGCGTTTCGGCTCATCGTGCCCCTGCTGATCGCACTGAGATCGGCCGAGCCGACCCTCGCAATGCCGATCCTCGCTCGGCGAGCCCTGGCGGAGCTTGGGCGTTGACTTTTCCCGGCCATGTCGCCAAACTCGGGGCTAGAGCGACATCATTCTTGAGTCTCGAAGGATCGCCAAATGCCAACCCCGTTGGTCGAGTGCGTGCCCAATTTTTCGGAGGGGCAAGACTCCGCCACCATCGCGCAAATTACCGACGCCATCCGGTCCGCGCCTCACGTCAAACTGCTCGACGTCGACCCGGGCCACGACACGAACCGCACGGTGGTCACCTTCGTGGGACCGCCCGAGGCGGTGGCCGAGGCCGCCTTCCGCGCAATCGCCAAGGCGGCCGAGCTGATCGACATGAGCGGCCACGACGGAGCCCACCCCCGCCTGGGCGCCACGGATGTCTGTCCCTTCGTGCCCGTCGAAGACATCACGCTGCAAGAGTGCGCCGCCCTGGCGCATCGCGTCGGCAAACGCGTGGGCGACGAACTGGGCATCCCCGTCTACTTCTACGAAGCGGCCGCCACGACGCCCGAGCGACAGAACTTGGCCACGATCCGCGACGGCGAGTACGAAGGCCTGGCCGCAAAGCTCCGCGACCCGCGATGGAAGCCCGATTGCGGACCGTCGCAGTTCAACGCCCGCGCCGGCGCGACGGTCATCGGCGCCCGCGAGTTCTTGATCGCCTACAACATCACGCTGAACACCCGCGATAAGGCGGCCGCCTCGGACATCGCCCTGGAGCTGCGCGAGACGGGTCGCATCGCCCGCACCGAGACCGGCTCGGCCTACTATTCACGCGGCGAAAGCCGGCTCTATCAGGAAGGTCATTTTCCGTGCGGCAACTGCAACTTCGTCGGACGCACCTTTGACCAAACGGAGCGGCATTGTCGCGCGGCCCACGGCTATGAATTGCGATCCTTGATCAAGGACGTTGCGGATTTCTCGAACCTGGTCGGTCAAAAAGTGCGCCGCGCCGGAAAGTTCGCGTTCTGCAAGGCCATCGGCTGGTACGTCGAGCAGTATCGAAGGGCGCAGGTCTCGATCAATCTGACCAACTATCACGTAACGCCGCCTCACTTGGTGCTCGAAGAGGCCCGGCGATTGGCGGCCGAGCGCGGCCTGGTCGTCACCGGCAGCGAAGTCGTCGGCATGATCCCCTATGCGGCCCTGATCGAGGCCGGCAAGTACTATCTGACCCGACAAGGCAGCTCGTGCGGCGTGCCGACCGAGGACCTCTTGGAAACCGCCGTGTTCTCGATGGGCCTCGGCGACGTGCAACCCTTTGACGTGGAGAAAAAAGTGCTAGGACTACCCGTGCGGAAGGCAGACGCTTTGGTGGGTCGCGGCGTGGCCGATTTTGTCGACGAAGTCTCGCGCGACACGCCGGCCCCAGGCGGCGGTTCGATCGCCGCGCTGGCCGGATCGCTTGCCGCGGCCTTGGCCGCGATGGTCGCCAATCTTACCCATCGCAAGACCAATGACCCGGCGGCGCTCGCACGACTGGCAACCGTCGCCGAACAAGCGCAAGCGATCAAGGACCAATTATTGACGGCCGTGGACGACGACACCGAGGCATTCAACGGCTATCTCCAGGCCCTGCGGATGCCATCCGCGACGCCGGAGCAGCAGCGCATTCGCACCGAGCAGATGCAGACCGGCCTGACCGCGGCGGTTAACGTGCCGTATCAGACGGCCTTGCTAAGCCTCGACGCCATGCGTCTGGCCCGGGACATGGTCCGCGAAGGTCTGACCGCCTCGCTGACCGATGCGGCCGTCGGTTGTGAAATGGCGTTTGCCGGCGTTCGCGGAGGAATCTGGAACGTACTGACGAACCTTGCCCAGATCAAAGATCGCCAATTCGTCGAAGAGAAGCGACAGCAATGCGGCACCCTCTTGGAAGAAGCCCGCGCATTGCTGGACGAAGCAACTCGATCCGTCGATCAAACGCTGGCCGAGAAAGCCCAGTCCTAATTCGTCGCTCCGGTGGGCAGCCGGAAATCGTAACAACATCGCAACCCCACCCCCATGACCAACCGTTGATATGGCCGCGAAGAACGCCAAAACGGCGATGATGCCCCCAGAGCGATGCGTGAGCGCGCCTCGCATTGCCGTTGTTGTCGCCGGTCTGGCGATCGCCCTGGCCACGGCGGCCGCCTTCAGCAACAGCTTCCACGGCCCGCTGGTGTTCGATGACGGCCCGTCCATCGTGGACAATCCCACCATTCGACAGCTTTGGCCGCCGTGGGAGACGCTGTGTCCGCCAAAACGCGGCGAGACCGTCACCGGGCGGCCGCTCCTGAACCTTTCGTTGGCGGTCAACTACTCCATCGGTGGAACGACCGTCTGGAGCTACCACGTCACCAATCTGGCCATTCACATCGCCACGGCGCTCCTCCTGTTCGGTCTGGTCCGGCGCACCCTGCTGCTGCCCGGAACGCCGGCCAGCCTTGCCAAAGCATCGAACCTGCTGGCTGCAAGCATCGCGTTGCTGTGGTCTGTGCATCCCCTGCAGACGGAATCCGTAACCTACATCGTCCAGCGCGCCGAGTCCCTGGCGGGGCTATTCTATCTCTCCACGCTCTATGGCTTGCTTCGCGGCGCGACGGCCCAGCGGCGAACGGGCCTCTGGTACGCGATTTCCTTCGTTGCCTGCCTGCTGGGCATGGCCAGCAAGGAGATCGTGGCGTCGGCCCCCTTGATCGCCCTCCTGTACGACCGCACTTTTTTGGCCGGATCCTTTCGCGAGGCGCTCCACCGACGCCGTAGACTGTATGTGTCGCTCGGCGCGACGTGGCTGCTGTTGCTATGGCTCGTCGTGGACAACAAGGGTCGGGGAGGCACGGCCGGCTTCGGTCAGGAAATCGAGCCCCTTGCGTACCTCGGCACTCAGTTCGGCGCCGTCATCCACTACCTGCGTCTTTGCATCTGGCCATCGCCGCTCGTGTTGGACTATGGCGTCGAAGTGGCCCACACGGCGGCCGAAATCGTGCCCTACGGCATTGTCATCGCGGCCCTCGTCGCGCTCACCGTGGCGGCTCTGCGACGATGGCCCAAGATCGGTTTTCTGGGCGTGTTTTTCTTTGCGCTGCTGGCGCCCACCTCCACCGTGATTCCCGTCACCACGCAGACCGTGGCCGAGCATCGCATGTATCTGCCGCTGGCCGCGGTCGTCACCCTCATCGCGATGGGCGCATGGACCTGGTGCAATCGCCGGCGCATAACGCCGACTCCGACAACCGGCGTGGCGTTCGCTTGCGTCGTTGCGACGGCGGCCGTTGCCCTAGGCGCCGCCACCTATCAGCGCAACAAAGTCTACCAAAGCAATCTTCAAATCTGGACCGACACCGTCGCCAAAGTGCCCGACAATGCCCGGGCGCTCACCAATCTGGGCGCCACGCTGCTCAATGCCCATCGACCGAACGACGCCATCAGCCATCTTCAGAGGGCCGCGAGTATCCAGCCGGACAACGCGGACGGTCAAAACAAGTTAGGTAGCGCGCTGCTGATGTGCGGACGGCCTGCCGAGGCCATTCCACACTTCCAGGTCGCCTTGCAGCGCGATCCCGCCAATGCCGAAGTTCGCAACAACTTCGGCAGCGCGTTGACCGCCCAAGGCCGCTATGAAGAAGCCTCAGACCAGTTCCGCAAGGCCCTGGACGCACGCGGCAACTACGTCGATGCAATGAACAACCTGGCCTGGCTCTTGGCCACCTGTCCCCAACACTCGCTGCACAACGGCCCCGAGGCCCTGGCTCTTGCCCAACGGGCCGAACGTCTCACCGGCGGTCGACGCCCCGAGGTGCTCGATACGCTGGCCGCCGCCTACGCGACATCCGAACGGTTTCAGGAAGCCGCCGCTACGGCGCGCAAAGCACTCGAACTGGCAACCAAGCAAAACCAGCAAGCCCTGGTCGATGCACTGCAACAGCGAATCGCCCTCTACGATTCGGGCAAGCCGTTCGTCGGCAATGGCCAAGACGCTGCCGGCAACTGAAGGCCGCCGTCGATCGTCCCTCTCGCGATGGCATAGGGCAATCCGGGCGAAATCGCCGCCCGCGGCGACAACCCTGGGTCTCTGGCCGTCGGCACGCTCACCGTCGATGGTGGCCCTTCGTGAACGTTTTGCGACCATCACGGACCGAAAACGATCACCCTTCACCGGCGCGGCTGCCTCTAGTTCTCAAACGGCGACGCCACACGTCGTGGCCGCCGGTAATCGCGGCCCCGGCACGTCAGTTGCTGCCTCCACGGCGCGTCTCGCTTTTCCAAGTTTCGCTTTGTCGCTTTTGATAGGAGAGTATGATGCGCCCATTGACGATTGGACTGTGCCTGCTCCTGGTGTCGTTTGTCGCATTGAGCCTTGGCGTGACAACCGCCCCGCAGGGCGATCGCGACGCCGCGTTCGAGCAATGCGCCAGGGCGTGCAATGACTGCCAGCGCGCGTGCGACATGTGCGCAACTTATTGCGCCAAGCAACTCGCCGCCGGCAAGTCGGATCACCTCGTAACGCTCCAGACGTGCCAAGATTGCGCCACGCACTGCGCGGCGGCCGCCAGCGTCACGGCCCGCAAGGGCCCGTTCACGGACACCATCTGCACGGCCTGCGTCGAGGCCTGCAAGCGTTGTGCGGTCGCGTGCGAGAAGTTCTCCGACGACCCCATGGTGAAAAGCTGCGCCGAGGAATGTCGGAAGTGCGAAAGGGCCTGCCAAGACATGCTGTCCCACACGTCGCGCGGCGAATGACGCCACACGATGACGGCCCCCGCGCGATGATCGCCCCGATCAGCCATGCCCCACGGGGCTGCGCGAGAACAGCTCGATCATCGCGCGGTTGAAGGCCGGCAGGTCGCTCGGCTGGCGGCTGGTCACCCAGTTGTCGTCTTTGACGACCTCCTCGTTGAACCAGATGCCGCCGGCGTTGCGAATATCGTCCTGAATCGTGTGATAGCTGGTCACTTTGCGGCGCTGCATCAGGCCGGCCGAAATCAGCAGCCACGGCGCGTGACAAATGGCCGCAATCGGCTTGCCGGCCTCTTCCATCTCCTGCAAGAACAACTGAACGTCGGGCGACATTCGCAAAGCATCGGCATTCCAGGCCCCGCCAGGAAGATGCACCGCATCATATTCCTCCGAGTTGATCGCGTCGATCGTCCGGTCGACCGGGATTGTCACGGTTTTTGTCATGTGCTGGACGCCCTGAATCTCTCCGGGCTTGAGCGACACGATCGTCACCTCGGCACCGGCCTCCATGAGCGCCCTGATCGGCTCGGTAAGCTCGATTTCCTCGAAGCCATCGGTCGCCAACACGGCCACTCTCAAATTGGGAAGACGAATCACGGCAATCTCCTTTCGCTCCACACGGGTGACCTGCAATGAACTGCTGCGTCCCGAACCAAGCACGCAAAGCGCGTGCCGATGCCCGCAACGGATGAGGGACGCCGCGCTGGCACGGCATGTGCAGCACGTCTGTCGGCTTGGTGTTTTTTGCCAAAGAACAAGAAAAGGAGTCGTGTCATGGGCATGTTCTTGAATATGAAACTGAACTCGCTTGAAGACCTGTTGCTGTTGGAAGTGAGCGATCTCTACGACGGCGAAAAACGACTCTGCAACGTTCTGCCCAAAATGGCCGATGCGGCATCCTCGCCGACGCTGAAAGAGACCTTTCGCCAGCACTTGCACGAAACAGAGCGACACGTTTCGCGACTCGAACAGGTCTTCATCGACCTCGGCAAGCCGGCCAATCGGGAGACGTGCGATGCCATGAAGGGGCTCATCAAGGAGGGCGCCGAGATCATCGCCACCTCAGGCAGCCCCGACGTTAAGGACGCCGCACTAATTAGCGCGGCCCAACGGGTCGAACACTATGAGATGGCCGGTTATGGCTCGGCGCGGACGTTCGCCAAGCACCTTGGTCATTCCAACGTGGTTCGCCTCCTGCAAATGACGCTCGACGAAGAAAAGGAGACCGATCAGCGTTTGACACAATTGGCCGAGGAAGGCATCACGGTCAAGGCGCAAAGCGGCATCAACCTCCATCCCAACACCTGGGAGACATAGTGACGCCGCGAGGCGAAAGACCAAATCACCCGGGAAGCTGAGGTCCGCCAGCCCCGGAACATCAAAGAACGCCGACGAGGGCTGCTCGGAGCAGGGCGACCCGGAGGATAGAGCCGAGGGCCCCGCCCGGGCATCCCCTGATGCGTCTTGAACACCGGCGACGCCAGACCGCGCGGCCAACCGATGACGTTCGCCACGGGCGCAGCGCACGGTGCCTGCGCCACTTTGTTCTCGAATCGCGAGGAGATTGTCCCATGGCCACGACCAAGACCGATCCGGTTTGCAAAATGGACGTCAGCACGAAGGACGCCAAGCAGATCAGTAGGCACCAGGGTGAAACGTACTACTTCTGCGGCTCCACGTGCAAGAATAAGTTCGACAAGGAGCCAGAGCGCTACGTTGGCCCCACGAAGTCCGCCACGAAGAAATAGCATTCGTTGCGCGTGGCCTCGACCGGCCAGAGGGCCGCTCCAGAGTCTGAATCGGCGATTGGCCAGCGCGCTAGGGGGCCGCGCTCGTTCGGGCATGGCCGACCGGAGGCAAGACAACCACCGCTCCCAGATCGCCCGCCTCCACTTGGACCGCTTGGTGAATGGTGATGCCCAATTCCCGAATCTTGCTGCGCAGCGTTCCTCGCGTGATGTTGAGAATCTTGGCCGCCTTGGACTGATTGCCGCCGGTGTGGTTGAGCACCTTGGTCAGCATGACGCGCTCGATGAAGGCCAGCGCCTCAGCGTGCAGCGAGACCGAACCGTCGCGAAGCCGTTCGTCGATGAAGTCGTCGAAACCGACCACCCGGCTGCCTCGGTTCAGCAGGTCGCTCGGCAAGTACTCGGGCATCAGCACAGGTCCGCTGACCCTCAGCACGGCCCTCTTGAGCACGCTCTGAAGCTCGCGCACGTTGCCTGGCCACGCATAGTGCGTCAGCATCTCCAGCGTCTCGGGCGACGCCTTACACGGCGACCTATCCAGCTCGCGGCAATACGTTCGCAGCAAATGCTCGACTAGCAGGGGGATATCCGCGGCCCGTTCCCTCAGCGGCGGCAACTGGATGTTGAACACGTTCAGCCGGTAGTACAGGTCGGCTCGAAATTGACCGCTGCCGACCATCTGTTCGAGGTTTCGGTTGGTGGCCGCGATGATTCGGACGTCCGTCTCGACCGTCTTGTTGCCGCCGACGCGCTCGAAACGCCCCTCTTGCAGAACACGCAACACCTTGCTCTGCATGACGGGCGTCATATCGCCCACTTCGTCCAGGAATAGCGTGCCGCCGGAACATTGCTCGAACTTTCCGATCCGTTTGCCGTCGGCCCCGGTGAAAGCCCCTTTTTCATGCCCAAACAGCTCGCTCTCGAGCAGCGGCTCGGGGATGGCCGCACAGTTGACCGCCAAAAATGGCGCGCCGGCTCGCGGGCTGTGCCGCTGAATCGCCTCGGCCACCAATTCCTTGCCTGTCCCGCTTTCACCAAGGATCAGGACGTTGACCTTCTTCGAGGCCACCCGCCCAATCGCCTTGTAGACTTCCTGCATCGGCGGGCAATCGCCAATCATCGTCTCGATGCTCAGTTCGCAACTCCACGACGACTCGGCAACGTGCGACGGCGGGACCGCCAGTTGCCGGCTCCGACACGCCTGAAGCACCAACGCCCGCATCTTTTCCAAATGCACCGGCTTGTAAACGTAGTCGAACGCCCCCAGCGCGATGGCCTCGATCGCCGCATGCGCCGTGCCGTTCTCCGTCATCAGAATGACCGGAATCGTCGCGTCGTAGTCTTGAATTTGCCGCAGCAAGTCGGCCCCAGGTCGATCCGGCGGCGCCACATCCATCACCACCACGTCCACGCGGTATTTCGCCAACAGGTCCATCGCGATGGCGCCGGTGTGGGTCGATAGGACCGTGACCTCCGATTCCTGCAAGCTTCGGCGAAAGGCATGCACCACGGCCGCGTCGTCATCGATGACTAAAAGCGAAGCCATCGCTGTCACCCCTTCTCCCTGATCCCCGGCTGGTCCCTGGCAACGGACCTGATTGGCATCCAACGTGCATCGCCTTTGCTGGTCATCCACGTTGCAGGCGACCATTTGCCGCATTGCCAGGCCATCGACGCAACAATCGTAGGAGAGCCTTGTCGGCCTGGCAAGCAGGCACGGCGCCGTGCCTTGGCTAGGAAGATCCCCGATGGTCCGCCAGCGCATGGGCCCGCCAGCCTGGTCGCCGCTTGATCAACGAACCGGAAATCGCTCGCCTAACGCGCGAGCCATCGCGACGGCGCACACCATGCACCCGCCGACGCAAATGCGATCGCACTCAACCCTCAGCAAAAAACGGAGAGGAGAATCGTCATGCTCTACTGGTCAATCGTCTTCCTGATCATCGCGATGATCGCTGGCATCTTCGGTTTCACGGGCGTCTATGTCGCGGCCGCCGGTATCGCGAAGATCCTGTTTTTCGTGTTCCTGGTGTTGCTGGTCATCAGCTTGCTCGCAGGCGGCTTCCGACATGGGCCACCCGTGGCCTAGCAAACTTTCTCTCCGCCCTGCCTGAGCCCGTTGCCCAACCGAGGACGGAAAATCGGAGTCCCGCGCGTGCGCGTCGGGCTCGTGGGATCGGCAAGAACTGCGGTCCGGCACATCACACATCACCATGGCCCGCGGCACGTCAACGTCGCGGCGCACGGTTTGCAATATTGCACCCAAACCAGGCACTCAGGGACGAGGCTCTCGAGTCTACCGAAATCGCTCGGCACGGCCGCTGTAACGATTTCCACAACGCGGACAAGGAGAATGGAGATGTCATCGAAACCATTGGTCATCGGTAGCTGCCTCGTCGTCGCTTCGCTGGTCCTATTGGCGGCCAGCTCGGCCATGGCTCAACGCAGCGGTGGCAACCCTGGCGGTAGTGGCGGCCGAATCGGCGGCGACTACGGCGGCCGGACTTGGTCGGACGTGGAGCGACACCCGATGCCCAGCGATGGACGCCAATACTTGGGCGACACATTCCGTTACGGCTATCAGCCCTACTACGGCGGGCCATACGGCCCACGCTATGGCAACTGGCAAGGCTACGGCTACCGTAATCGCTATTGGGACGGCCGCAACTGGTGGCGACCGTATCCCGGCTGGGGCCCGTGGGGCTACGGCTATGGCTGGCCGCGCTATTACGGCGATGACTCGGACGACGACGCTTACTCGGGCCCCTACGAGGACTCCGGCGTCGGCGACCAGGAGGAAGAAGACGAATCCGTCCAGTACGGCGAAAACACGCCGGGCCGCGGCGAAAACTATTTATCCCAGGCCATCGAAGCCTTCCAACAGGGCGACTACAACACGGCTCTGCGGATGGCAGGCCACGCCGAAATTGATGATCCTCGCAACCCCGAGGCACACCTGATCGCCGCGTTGGCCATGTTCGCCACGGGCGACTATCGAGGCGCGGCCGTTCAGTCGCGCATCCTCACGTCGCTCGGCCACAATCCAACCTGGGAACAGATCTATCAGTACTATGGCAACGTCCGGCCGTACACCCGTCAAATCCGAGCGCTCGAGCGTTACGCCAAAACCCATCAGTCGTCGGCCGACGCCCGACTCCTCCTCGGCTTCCTGTATCTTACCGGCGGGTATCGCGACGCCGCCAAACGCGAATTGCAGGTCGCGCAGAGGCTCTTGCCCCGCGATCGCATCGCCATTGTGCTGCTCCGACGTGTCGGTGGCACTCCCACCCTGGAAACGGCCGCCCGACCGGGCCTGCTGCAGCGCGGCGTGGACATCGGTCGTCAACAAGGTCAGGGACAACTCCCGACCATGGAAGAGCGTCGAACGGACCGCAAAACGATCGGCCAGGGCGCGCCGACCGGTCAACAGCAGCCCAATCAGGGCCGCAACGTGAACCCGCCTCAGCAAAACCAAGGAAACGTGAACCCGCAAGACGACGCCGACGAAGAAAACCGCGCGTCGGATTCCGTAACACCACAGCACCCGGCCCCGCAAGGGCAATGACAAAGGTGCCCCGCTGTCCGATCTTGGCAGCGTCGGCCACTCCAGCGACGGGAAGGCAAGCACGGCGTCCGGGGAGAGGTGCATACCTCTCCTCGGACGTGAGCCCAGCCTTCGGCTAACCGTTGACACCTCACACGACCGTCCGTCGCCTTTCTCCGCCACCACGAGCATCTCGCACTCCTCGATGGTCCGTGCGTGGTCGCGACGGAATTGACCAAGGCGACAACCGAAGATGTCGGTCCCAGCAGGCCTTGACCTGCGGCACGCCAGTTTGCCTCGAATTTTTTTCATGCCCCTTGACTCTCCACCCCGCCACGTAAGAATGTTTGCGGTGAGACCTATCCTTAACAGGCGGTTAGCAGGCGGAAGAACAGGAAAGCTAACCAACACTGGTCGCAGGATGGGTCTTGCCCGTTTCTTGGCCCTGCTGGCCGAATGCCGCGAACGATTGTCCGGGATCGCGGCATAGCGACTGTCGAACACGCCACGCCCGCAGCGGATTCGCAACGCCACCCAGCCCTTCCGCGTGCGGCGACTTCTCTTCACGGCCCGATCGTCTTCTTGCGCGCTGCTCCTGGCCGCCGCGCCACTCATTTGCAAATGGTTATGACATGCCATGCGACGCATCCCAATCGCAATGCTTACATTAGTGGTCGTCTAATCTTTATTCTCGTTTTTCTCTGAGCGGAGCCTCAGATTTTTCTTGACCCACTTTTGGAATTGCGATACGGTTCACTCTTAAGAGTTCTCCCGATGTCCACGGAGCGGACGCTCTCACCGCCTCATCACAGGACGGTCGCATCGCGAAGATCTCTGTCGGCGCGGTCAGGAACCCGCGCCGCCCAGTCCCCAAGGTCGCGTCGGCCCCGACACAACGGCGTGCGATGTGGCCTGCCCTGTTGCGGAACGAGAAAGGCAAGATCGATGTGGTTCTTTAGAGGCTCGCAAACGCGCGCGCGGCGGCACACGCATTCCACCAATCGTCTTTTCGGTGATCGGGGCAACATCCGCCTCCGATTGGAGACGCTCGAAAGCCGCACGCTGCTTTCCATCAGCAGCACGGTCAGCGCGGTCGCATCGCAAACCGAAGAGTCGGCGGCGTACACCGCCGCGGCCATCACCGGCGACACGTCGGCGACAACGACATCGTCAACCGCGAGCGTCGCATCCGCCGCGGCCGTCGCCAGTTCATCATCCACCACTGCCACCGCGACCACGACGGTGCATCTGACCGCCGAGTGGTTCGCACAGCAGGGGGCCGGGCCCTACTATCTCAACGCCAGCAACACAACCTACGTCCTCGACACGGAC
The DNA here is from genome assembly GCA_039698035.1 of Thermoguttaceae bacterium. Lineage (GTDB taxonomy): Bacteria > Planctomycetota > Planctomycetia > Pirellulales > Thermoguttaceae > JAJFUI01. Next base: position 288,138 of record JBDKSW010000004.1, read on the forward strand.
GTCACCGTCTCCGGCACGGCGTTCATCCTGGGCGGCAGCAACGTCACACTCGACCTCAACCAGCACACGGTCACCTATGGCAACAGCACGCCGGTCACCGTCACCAACGGCGGCTTCGAGCAGGGCAGCGGCACGAGCGTGCCGGGTTGGGACCTGTCATCGGCTCCAAGCGCCGCGATTGCGGCGAACACCGATTATTTCTGGGGCGATCAAGTCCTGAAGTTCACCAACGCCACCGGAACGCAAAGCATCCTTTCCGACGCGATTTCGATCCCGACGGCCAACCACGAGTACGCGGCCACCATCTCCTGGAAGACGGTCAACGGCAGCACGGTCACTCTCTCGGTCGTCGACGCCACGACCGGCGCCGTCTTGGCCAGTTCAACCGAGGGCGTGGTGAAGTTTACGCCCACGACAACCGCTTCCGTGCGGCTTAAGATCACCGTAACGGCCACGACCGCCGACACGGTGACCCTCGACTACGCCTCGCTCACGGCCTCCCGCGATTACGGCGTGATCGCCAGCACGGCCTGGTACTATCTGCCTTCCCAGTTGTCCAGCGACACGACCAAGAGCACGATGACCAACTCCCAATACCTGACTATTTGCAACGGGAGCATCGTGCAGGGGCAGGGCGACGGATACTCGTCGCTGCCAATCTACGCCGAATACGTCAACGGCCTCACGGTGAAGAACGTCAACACGCTGAGCACGGGCATCGACACGGGCGCCATCGACGCCCGCTATGCCAGTCTCGGTGTCACCATCTCGGGCTGCGTCTTCCGCAGCACGTCGGACAAGGTCACCAACCGCATGGCCATGATGGGCGCCCTGGTCCAAGTGCCTTATTCCACGGACCCGGTGGTCGTCACCGACAACCAATTTTACGATTCGCCGCAAATCGGCATCTTCGCCTCGGGCAACGATGACCTGACGATCAGCAATAACACGATCGAGTCCAACACGATCGTCACCGACGGCTACGGCATCTTGCTCAACAACGTGCATCACTTCGTGATTTCCGGCAACACCATCACGGCCGCCGTCGGCAAAAGCAGCCGCGGCATCCTCATCGACGGATACAGCGGCGTCACCGACGATGGCGAAATCTACGACAACTACATCGATATCCGTGAAAGGCCCAATTCCGAATACGGCGTCACGGGACTCGAAGCCACCGCGCTCCGCCTGCGAACGTGGGAGGACGCCGGCTGGACCAATCTGCACATCTATAACAATACATTCATCGCCAGGACCGGCGTCGGCGAGGTCCACGAGGCCATCGGACTCCGCGTCTACATCCCGACCAATTCCACGGGCGCCGACCTGAACAACGTGATCGAGTCCAACACGTTCAAAGCGATCGTCGAGACGACCGACGCCAGCTATTCGGCGTACGCCGTGACGATCGAGGGCGTCGGCGCAAACTGCTGCCCGCTGTTCGTCGACAATCTGTTTGAAAGCAACGACACGTCCCTCGGCCTTGGCGGCAACGACGGCAAGGACGCCTTCGACGGCAATTTTATCTCGAACACGTTCGTCCGTTCGAGCGAAGGCGCCACACGCACTTATTCCGCCATCAGCGCCGGATTCTGGATCGGATCGGTCCAGAACATCACCATCATCGACTCGCAGTACTCCAACGGCGCGACCCAAACGATCAACTGGGCCTCGTCCTACGCCCCGTCGGATGGCTCGACCCGACAAGTGTCCTTCGGCTGGCTGCTCGACATCAACGCCGAGGACGCCTCCGGAAACGCGCTGGCCGGCGCGACAGTTACCATCACCGATAACACCGGCGCCACGGTCTACACGGGCACGACCAACGCCTCCGGCCAACTGGCCGACATCCCGCTGGTCACCACAACCTACAGTCAATCGACCACCAACTCGAGCACAATCACCGCCGTCGGTTGGGGACCGTTCAACGTGACCGTCTCCTTGGCCGGTTACGCCTCCACGACGCAGACCGTCAACCTCACCCAGTCATCGACGATCGACGTCCAATTGTCAGGCTCGGGCACGACCGTAACCGTCACCGCGCCGAGCGGACTGACCGCCAACGCCTCCTCGGCAAGCGTCGCCCTTGCGTGGACCAACAACGCGACCAACGCCACCGCCTTCAGCGTCGAGCGATCCACCGGCACGTCCGGCGTCTGGACCGTCCTGACCAACAGTCTGGCCGCCACGGCTACGAGCTATACCGATAGCGCGGTCACGGCCGGCACAACCTACAGCTACCGCGTCCGCGCACTGGCCGGCAGCACGGCTTCCGGCTACTCCAACGTGGCTTCGGCAACTGTGCCGAGCGCGACGCCGACCACACCGGCCGCGCCGACCAACCTGACCGCCACGGCGGTCGTCTCGCCGGGCGGCATCCAACTGACATGGACCAACAACGCCACCAATGCCACATCGTACAGCGTTGAACGCTACAGCGGCGGCACCGGCCTCTGGGCCGTCGTGGCCAGCAACCTGGCCGCCACAGCCACAAGCTACACCGACACGAGCGTCACCGCGGGAACGTTCTACACCTATCGCGTGCAAGCACTGGCCGGAACAATCGCTTCCAACTATTCCAATACGGCCTGGGCCACCGCGCCGGCCGCGACCACGACAACCCTGGCCGCCCCAACCAATCTGACCGCCACGGCGGCCTCCTCGGCGAGCGTCACCCTTGCGTGGACCAACAACGCGACCAACGCCACGGCCTACAGCGTCGAGCGATCCACCGGCACGTCCGGCGTCTGGACCGTCTTGACCAGCAGTCTGGCAGCCACGGCGACGAGCTACACCGACAACACGGTCACGGCCGGCACAACCTACAGCTACCGCGTCCAGGCATTCGCAGGAACAACCGCTTCGGCCTACTCGGCCACGGCTTCCGTTACGGTGCCCGTCACAACGCCGGCCACGCCGACCAACCTGACGGCCACGGCGATCACCTCGTCGGTCGGCATCCAACTGACATGGACCAACAACGCCACCAATGCCACATCGTACAGCGTTGAACGCTACAGCGGCGGCACCGGCCTCTGGGCCGTCGTGGCCAGTAACCTGGCCGCCACGGCCACAAGCTACACCGACACGAGCGTCACCGCGGGAACGTTCTACACCTATCGCGTGCAAGCACTGGCCGGAACGGTCGCTTCCAACTATTCCAATACGGCCTGGGCCACCGCGACCACGACAACCCTGGCCACCCCAACCAATCTGACCGCCACGGCAGCCACCTCGTCCGTCAGCATCCAGCTCGCGTGGACCAACAATGCCACGGGCGCCACCGCCTACACGGTCGAACGCTACAGCGGCGGCACAGGCCTCTGGGCCGTCGTCGCCAGCAACCTGGCCGCCACGGCCACGAGCTACACCGACACCAGCGTCACGGCCGGAACGTTCTATACCTATCGCGTAAAGGCGACCGCCGGCAGCGCCGCTTCGTCCTATTCCAACACGGCCTGGGCGACCGCGCCCACCGCGACGATTCTCGTCGCGCCGACGAACCTGAAGGCCGTCGCCATCGCGTCGTCCGGGGGCATCCGGCTAACATGGACCAACAACGCCACAGGCGTCACGTCCTTCCGCGTCGAACGCTACAGCGGCGGCACGGGCCTCTGGACCGTCGTCGCCAGCAACGTGTCTGGCCTGGCCACAAGCTACGTGGACCTTAGCGTCACGGCTGGAACATTCTACACCTATCGCGTGCAAGCCGTCGCCGGCAGCGTGACTTCCGCTTACTCGAACACGGCCTGGGCGACAGCCCCCAAGAAGACTTCGGCCGTCAAGAGCAGCAGTGTGACCGCCGCATCGACGACCACCGTCGTATCCTTGAACCCCGTTGCAGTCGCCGCCGTGTTCAGCCTCGACACGTCCGACGACGGCGCCACGTCAAGCGACTTAAACGCCATCTTGCCAACCGAGGGATAGCGGACAAGACACCGGCGGTGCCACGGCTTCTCCTGCCCGAACTACCAGCCGGCGTTGATGTTCACGTGCCCTTCGGGCCGGTACGAGAGATCGTTCGTCAGCAGCACGGCGTCGAGCGCGTGGCGCGTCCGGTTGTCAATCACAAGGCGATGCCGGCCGACCGTCAGCCAAAATCGGCTCCACGGATCGTACGTAAACCACGAGTCGTCGCTGAGCCCGTCGAACGCGCATGTCCACGTCGCGGCCGGTCCGTGATCCATCGTCGCGGCAACGTACGGATCGCCGCCAGGGCGGTGCTTGAGTCGAAGCCACAAGACATACTCGCCCGCAACAGGCGCGGTGAACTCGATCACGCCGGCCGGCGGCTCTTCAATCGCCACGCGGCGCAGCGCGGGAAGCGCAACCTGCACCGAAGCCGACGGGGCCGATTCGTTGCCGGCCCGGTCCACGCACGTCACCCGGTAATAGACCGTTCGGCCGGGCGACAGGCCCCAATCCAAGACGGCGGCGCGATCCGGCGAGGCGACCAGATCGCGCTGCCGCGGAGCCTGGTCCGGGCGTTCACTGCAATAAAGATTGTAGTGATGAAGCGACGCGGCGACGGTCGGTTGCCACATGAGCCTCACCGAATAGGCCGAGGCGGCCTCGCCGCGAAGCCCCAAGACGGCCGGAAGCCGCGGCCAGCGAACCCTCGGCCGCTCGCTCGGTGCGAACTGCTCGTCGTTGGACAACGCCAAGCAATCGATGGCGCTGCCGTATCGATTGCTGGTCAATTCGAGCTGGCATTTTCCCGAAGGAAGGTCCAGCGTCCCGGTGAATTCAGTCCACGTCCAATCACGGGCAAGCGGCGCGGCTGCCGTGACCGACTTGCGTCCCACGGTCACCGTGAAGTCGGCGCGACTGTCTCCCTTCAGACGCGCCCACGCGCGCCAGGGTCCCCGGGCCGGCGGCACTTCGACCGCCACCCGAGCGCGACCTTCGCCTCGCCGATCGCGCATCCACAAGTAGTGCAGGTCGGACGCCGCTCCGTCAAAGCCCGTCCACAGCTTGGGGTCCCGTTCGGCCGTCTCCGCCTCGACGAAGACGGTTCGCCGGGTCGTGTCGCCGGCTTCGATCGCGATCTCGTCGCTCAAGCCGCTTTCCAAACCCGAATGGTCAACCGCCGTCACGGCGTAACACGTCGCACCGCCCGCCGACGGATAGCGGTCCAAAACGCGCGTTCCTGCGATCGGCCGGTGCGTGGCCTGCGTGAACCCAACGCCGCTCGTCGCGCTTCGGTACACGTGATACCCGGCAATTTCCGCATGATGCGCGGGCGGTTGCCATGACAGCACAATCCCTTCTTGAGTGCGCACGGCTGTCAGTCCGCTCGGCCGGTCCGGAAGTCGCACGACCGCATAGTAAATATTGAGCCGCCCGAGCATGTTCGAGTTGAACAACACCTTGGTCCCGTCCGGACTGGCGTCGGGGTTGTCGAGTAGATTGCCTCGGCGGTGGCCCGTGCAACAGATTCGGAAACGATTGACCGCGCCGTCCGACGCGATGGCCGCCGGGAACGATTGAAGCTCGGCCAGATACGGACGGTCCGGCATCCGCGTCGCGTACACCCAGGGGCGATCCTTCGGCATCCACGTCAAATAACCGTTGTAATGGCACGGATCGTCGTAGTACTCGACGCTCGGGCGAGCGAACAGCGGCTCGAGCGGCGACCACGTATCGCCGGCGATGCGCGTGACAAAGCCGTTCGTATGCACGCCCAGGTCGCGGCTCATATCGCCGTGATTCCAATCGAACTGCACCGGCACGCGGGTCATTTGCCGCCCGTCAAAGTCGCACTGCACAAATCCTTCGGTTCCAAAACGCCCTTCGTACCAAAACATGACCTTCTTTTCGCTCGGGTGAAACTGGTACGAGTCATGGATCGCATCGGGCAGGGGAATCTCGTGGCGTTCCGCGCCGTCCGTGCTGACGATCCACAGGCCCAACCGTCCGTCGGACAAATTCGAGCGACCCATGAGGTATCTGCCGTCCGGCGAAATCTTCAATCGCCAACAGCCGAGCCCTTCCCGGATCGGACGCTGGGCGACGCCGGCCCTCAGGTCGCACCGCACCAGCTTGTTGCCGTCGGCCATGGCAAAGCACACGTTCGGCTCCACGGGGGAGCAGACATGTTCGCGTATCGATGGGTATTGTCGAAAGACGTTTCGCAACGCCGTGCCATCGCCGCGCACCACCATCGGGCCGTGAGTCGCGGTCGAGTTCTCCCACATGCCCGGATGACGCCGAAAAACGATGTACTGGCCGTCCGCGCTCCAATTGCCCTTGAAATAGGAAAGGGTCTCTGCCCACGGATCGTTCGTCAGCCGGACCAGCACGGCCCCGGTGGCCAGATCGCGGAAGATCAGCCGCTCGCTCTGCCAAGTGCCGTCGTAGGGCCGCGTCTGAAGCTGTCGATACGGCTTGACGCCGAACCGCCCGGCAAGCTCGACCAAACCCTGGATGCCGCGCAGCCCGTCATCGCGGTCCATCTGGTAACGGCCCATGCCATCGTAGGGGCCGCGTCGAGCGACGGCGTCCGGCAGGGCAGGGGCCCCGTCGCCGCCATCCGCCGCTTCGCCGCAACATGCGGCCTGAATCAACAGCGCGCCGATCGCCGCGCTAGCGACGCTCGATCGACTTGGCCACCGGCGCATCGCTTCCCTCCATCGTCGTCCAGCGGCCGGCCAGCCATCGCACCAATCGTGCGACGCCGGCGCGCATCGCCGCCTTCTCGTCATCGCGCACCAAGCCCACGCACCAAAGAAACGCCGGCCAAGCGGCGGCCAGGACCAATTTCGCCGGCACGGTCATTGCGCCGAGATGCACTTGGGACGCCAGAACGACGATGGCCGCGGCGCTCAGCAGCATCGCCGCCAGCCGGCCGTACTCGTATCGGACATGGAGAATCCGCTGAGCCACCATCCAGGTGATGGCCGCGTGAAAAGCAAAACCGCCCATCGCGGCGCAGGCCGCTCCACGCGCGCCATATTTTGGGATGAGCCCGAGATAGAGGCCGCACATGACGACCATCGAGGCCGCCGCGATCCACGGTTTCACGGCCGTTCGATGCGCAACGTAAAAGACGCCTTCCGCGAAGATCGATGCGTAGTAGAACAGATAGGCCGCCACGATCGCCGGCGCTACGTCGGCCGCACGCGCATAGTCGGGCGATGCCAGCAGGTTGATCGCCTCCTTGGCAAAAATGCAAGCGCCCAGCCCAACCAACATGTAAGCCCCCAACATGCGGCTGCACGCTCGACCGACCAACATCGCGGCCCCAGGTCTGGCGAACACGCCGTACATCCGCGCGCTCCACACCTGCGCTAGCGGGGCATAGCTGAACATGCCAACGGCCATCGCCAGCTTGCAACCCAGCGAGTACAGGCCCAACTCGTCCCGCCCAGCGCATCGGATCAAGAAATACCGATCTCCGTTGCTCAAGATGAAGAAGCACAGTCCGCCCGGCAAAAACGGCAACGCAAATCCGATCGCCTTCCACAGCGTCGCCGCTCGCGGGCAGAACCCCGATTGCCAAAACTCGACGACATGGAGCACGACCGCGAAGGAACCCGACGTCAGAATCGACGCCAGCAAGATGCCGCGCACGCCGAGCCCCAGCCCGACGACCGCCGCCGTGACGGCCAATACCTTGGCGACAAACATGGCCAGGCCGACCGCCACATAGTAGCTCGATCGCACCTTCGCCTGCGCCAGCACGAGCGGCACCAACGGGCTGGCGTCGCACAGGGCCGCCAGAATGCCGAGCGAGACCAACCCCGAATCGTCTACGCCGATTAGCCGGCCCAACGGCCCCGCAAACGCCAAGATAGGAAGCCCGCCGACGACGAGCAGCAGAACCATCAGAGCGGCCACGCTCGACGCCGTTTCGCGACGCTGCCGCTCCGTGCTGGCCTGACAATAGAACGTGAACGTGGCGACGGTGACCCCGGTGCCCATCAGAAACACGCTCATGATCTGGCCCGTCCTGGTCAGAATCTCCAGGACGCCGAAATCGGCCGGCGTCAGATGCCGCGTATAAAGCGGCACCAGCACGATCGACGCCACTTGCAGCATCATCGAGCCGAAGCCGTACACAAGCGCGTGCTTGAGAAACGCGCCTTGCCCCGAGCCCGCGATCGGGTCGCTGCTCGACGGCCGTTGGTCCGTGGCGATTGTTCTCATCGGGCTGCGTGGAATGTTGGGCTGCCCCGCTCCCACGGTTGCAGCCGGCTGGCCACCTTGGAAATGCAAAAACGGTACTTGCCCGATCGCTCTTGTGGAATCCGACCGACGTACTCACACGTGTACGAAATGCTTGGCCCGAATCGTTCGCGCGCCACGCGCCGAATCGTTTCGAGGCTTGTCGGACCGAACGCCGGCCCGCGAACGATGCGAAACACGAGCCGATCCACGGTCTCCTGCACGATTTGCAACTGGACAATCCCGGGCACCATCACGGCAAAGTTCTCCGTCAGCGAAATTCCCGAGATCCACTTGCCTTCCGGCGTCACCACGTAATCGGCGACCCGCCCCGTGACGGCCTCCAGCATCGGAAGCCCCCGGCCGCAAGGACACGTGCGGTCCGACCACGCGGCCGTGTCGCCCAGTTGGTAGCGGATCATCGGCATGGCCCGATTCTGGAGGTCCGTCGCCACGACGGCGCCCGTCTCCCCAGGCAAGGCCGGCGAGCCGTCCGGCCGCAGGATTTCGACGTAGACGCCGTCCGCATTGACGTGCAGTCCTGAATGTTGCTCGCACTCGCAGGCAATCAGGCTCACCTCTTCGCAACCGTAGCGGTTCGTGACCGGACAGCCGAAGGCCATCTCGATCGCCCGACGCTCCCAGCCGTGCAACACCATGGCCGTCGACACGATGCCGCGCGGCCGAATCCAAGCGATGTTGTGGTCCTGCGCATATTGGGCCAACAAGTAGAGCGAATGCGCGTGACCCATCAGGAGCGACGGCGGACGGCGCCGCAACAGAGCCACGAACCGGGCAATTTCGGCTTCGTCCATCCGCAAGGTATCCAAGCATGTCTTGCGTTCGAGCAGCCAGTTCCGTAGCCAACCGCGCCAGCCATGCTTGAGGTGCTCCGGGTTGCCCCAAACGGCCGCGATCCGCTCGCCCAATCGCCATCCGGACCAGACGTCCGACCGCAACGTACAGCCTCGCTTGAATTGCTGCGCCGCGTCGTCCACAACGATTTCAACCGCTTCGCCCGTCGAGCCCGACGTTTTGTGGCGATGGACCGCGGCGTCCCGGTAGTCGATCGACCGCATCTCGTCGTAGTGTCTCTGAATATCGCGCCGATGCAACACGCGAAGACCGCAAAACCTCTCGGGCGTCAATCGCTCGCTGGGGCGGATGCCGCAACCATGCAGTCGCCGCTGCCAGAAGGGCGAGGTCCAATAGGCGTGCCGAACCATCTCGGTGAGCCGCTCCCACTGACGCTCGTGAATCGTTTCCGCCGAACTGTATTGCGTCTCCAACAACCGGCCGTAGTGCCGCAGGTACGGACTGTGTTCCCAGCGTGCCCACGCCGGCGCAATCACCTTCCGAACCACCGGAGCAAACAAGTCCATCGTCTTCATCGCCACTCCCTTTCGGAAAGGGCTGGGGGGGCTGCCCACGCTATCCGCTTTCAACCGCCACGGTGCGCCACGCCCCGGAATCCGTGTGACCTGCCGCCCCTTTCATGCCGCGACCGGACTGCTTGCCGCAAGAACGCCGCCCGTCTCCAACATTCGCTCGTCCGCCCAGTCGCTCGCAACTCGCCACATCGCGCACCGCAAGGCAACAGCCTGAAACGCGCCGAACCAAATCCACGTGTACCGGTAGAGGTTGTGACCGCCAAATCCCATCAACAGCAACAGCAACACGGTGAGCGTGATCGACCGGATGAGCCGCGCCGGAAAACTGTCGGCCAACAGCGGGGCCATGCGGCAAAGCCGAACCAGTCGGCGATAGTTCCCCAAGAACGCGAGAACCACCGCGGCGAACGCCAGCGCGCCCAAGGTTCCCAATTCGCCCAACACCTGGCCATAGAGATGATGCGATTCGAGCGGGTAGCCGCGCGCCTGGGGGAAGCAACCCGGCCCAACGCCCAGCAGCGGATGCTCTTGCCACATCCGCACACCGTCGCGCCAGCCCTTTTCCCGGCTCTCGGCCGACAACTGCGCATTCGTCGGGCCATAGGCCGGATCCACGATCGTCAGAAACCGCCGCTGGAGCGACTCGTTCAAGACAAACCACATTGCCGGCGCGACGACAATCAACCCCACCGCGATCTTCCAGCGAAATCGGGAAAGCAGCGTGGCCACGATCGCCAGCGCACACAGCCCGACAAACGCGCTCCGCGACCCGGTCAGCAGGATGCAGACAACCGACAGCCCCACGTAACCCATCAGCAACCGCCGCTGCCAAACCCGTTGGACGAGCCGCCACACCGGATACACTAACGGGAGCGCGTAGAGAATCGACGCGGAAAACGTGTTGGGGTCGCCGTACGTCTTGTCCACGCCAACCATCCTCGCAATGCCCATGCGGTAGACATGCCGCCCGCAAAGATACTCGCGCAGCGAGTGCAGCATGTAGAGGCCCATGACCGCCATGAACATGACGACGATCAGCCGCAAATCGCGTTCGCTTCGCAACGTCGTGATCAGCAGCAGATACAGCAGCGACACCTTCGCATAGCCTTCCACGTTGCTGTCGAACGGACTCAGGAAGCAAGACGCCAGGACGACGCACCAAAAGAAACCCAGGGCCAGGTTCAACCGATTCGAGAGCCAAGATTTGTCCGCGAGCAAGAGCCAGTAGAGACACGTGACAATCATGTAGACGCGCTCGAGATGGATGTCCCCGAGCCACGTCCAGATTTCAAACGGACGGTGAATGAAAAGCCACAGGTAGCCGCCGAGCAACCAGATCATCGCGCCGTTCTCCCGTCCAGCAGGCTTCCGTAGACTTGCTCGACACCCTCGACCATCCGTTCCAGCGAAAACCGTCGTGCCCGAACCAAGCCCGCCGCGCCCATCATCGTGCGCCGCTCTCGGGACGCCGCCAAACCGCACAAGGCGGAAGCCAGCTCGGCATCGTTGCCAGGCGTCACCAGCACGGCGCAGTCGTCGCCGCATGCCTCGGGGATGCCGCCGATCCGGGAGGCCACGACCGGCCGGCCGGCCGCCAACGCCTCGACGGCCACGTAGGGAAAACAATCGGGCCATGTCGAGGGGACCACGACAACATCGGCGCTCGCCCACAACCGGGCCACGTCCTGACGGAAGCCCGGCAAATGGACTCGCCCACAAATTCCAAGCCGGTTGACCAACTCGCACAGTCCGGGCCGACCGCCGTCACCGAAGATCAGGCAATGCCCGTCGACGCGTCTCATGGCTCGCACCAAAACGTCAAACCCCTTCCGCGGCTCGATCCGACCGGCCGCGCCCACCAGAAAGGCGTCGCTGGGAATGCCGAACTCGGCCCGAAGCGTCGCGTCGGCCGGCGTTGCGACGGGCATCGCCACGCCATTGTGCACGACCGTCACCCGTTGGGCCGGCACGCCGCTGCCCAACAGAACATCTTTCACGAACTCAGACACCGCGATGATCCGATCGTAGAAGACGCACGAACACAGCTTGGCGCGCAGCGGCGACCGAAAGGCGTGCGGCAGATGCCGCGTCATCACGACAGCCGGGATTCGGGCCAGACGAGCCGCCAACGCCGGAATCACATAGTCGCGGTAACCGTGAATATGGACCACGTCGTACTTGCAGCGCATCGCACGCACAAAGGACGCCAACTGCGGCCAATCCATCGGGCGCCGCATGACAAGCCGCACGCGCGAGACGCCCCGCTCGGCGCAGCGCGACTCCAGCGACGAACCGTCCGAGCAAGCCACGGCCACCTCGTGGCCCCGTTGCAACAGCGACTCGCTCAGTTCGCAGACATACTTTTCCGTGCCCGCCCAATGCATCATACCGCTGCCAACCTGAAGGATGCGCATCACGTCGCCGCCTTCCTGCATCTGCCGGGCCGCGTGCCGCAAAGCGTCGCCAGCCGCAATAGGCGTCGCACAAAGAGGTCGTGCGTGAAACTCACCTTGGCGTGCGCCCGGGCCTTGCGGCCCATCGCGCGGCACTTTTCCACGTCGTTCCACAGCTCCAGCATCCTGCGACGCAACGCCACGACGTCGCCCGACGCCACGATATATCCGGTCTGCCCATCGACGATGTAATCGTCAGCAACCATGCCGTCGACCGCGATGACCGGCTTGCCGTGCCACATGCCATTGCAAATATTGGCCTCGCCGCCGCCCTTCAGCCACGAGTGGACCATCGGCACCACCGTGAATCGGGCACCCGCCTGAAGCTGCGCGAACGCCGGTTCCGACGCGGCTAGCGCGATCAGGTTCGGGAGCTTTTCAATCCGATTCCGCACCGAAGCGTCCGTCGCGCTGACGATCACCGGAATCGCCGTGCCGCGAATGGCGTCGGCCAGCGTCTTGTAATCTCGCTTGCCGTTGCCGCCGGCGAATACGTAACTTCCGTCCGGAAAGTCGTACGACGGACCTTGCGCATGGTTCGCTTTGTACGGAAGGAAGACGAATTGCTCGCGCGGCAACTTCAACCACGCGGCGTGTGGCTCGATCTGGCGATGCGACCAAAGCACCTTGAGCCGAAACGAGGCCATCGCCGCGCCGACCAACCGCTGCCGCCAGCCCGGCCTGACCTCGACAAATACGTCCCACAGCAAGATGGCGCGTCGCCGGAGCATCGCCAGGCGATTCAACAACCCGACGAAAAGCCACAGACGCGAACTCCCACTGAGCACCAGCACCGCGTCATGCGGCGTGTGTCGCAACAATCGCCAGGCATAAAGAAGATGGAACAGCGTCTCGGAAAATCGCAAAGCGTTCGCCAATCGCCCCGGCGCAATGCACTCCACCGGCGGACAGTCGGGCCGAGGCGCAAAATCGTCGTGCGAAACCAATCGAACGCCTTCCGGCGAGACAAAGTCCTCCGCATCCAGGCATCGCCAATCCGCCTGAACGTCGCTGATCGTGGGACAACTCATGGCCGACCCTTGGTTTTGCCCGCCAATTCCGAATAGATCTGCTCGTACTCCGCCAGCGCGACTTCCTGCGAGAATCGCGCATGCACCCGGCGCCGCGATTGATCGGCGAACTTCCGACGAAGTTCCGCATCCGACAAAAGTCGCACGATCCGTTCGCTCATGACTTCCGGCGACCCTGGCGGCACAAGGAACCCGGTTTCTCCGTCCTCGACGATTTCCCGGGCGGCGCCCACATCCGTAGCCACGGTGGCAACGCCCGCCGCCGCGTACTCCAACAGCGCATTCGAGAACGCCTCCGACCGGCTCGACAACACGGCCACATCCATGAGCGGCAACAGGCGATAGGGGTTGCCCACCGGCCCGATCCACGCCAGGCGTCCGTCGATTCCCAAAGCGCTCGCCAACGTTCGCATCTGCCGCGCATAATCGACTTCCTCGGCGCCGATGGCAAGGAATCGCGTGTCGGGACGCTTCTCGAGCACGCGCGTGGCGGCATGCAAAAACGTCGCATAGTCCTTGACCGGCCGCACCGACGCGACGATGCCGACGACCGGCTCGCCGTCCCTGATGCCCAGTGACTCTCGCGATGGAACGGCCGCCAGCCCTTCGCGCAGGCGACTGGTCGCAATCGGGTTGGGAACGACCGAAATCCGTCGGCGTGGAATCCATTCCACCGCGGTGGCGAACGCGCGCGCCGCTTCGCAATTGGCCGCGTACCGCGCGCCGAGCAGCCCGGCAGCCCGCGCCGCCCAGCGGCTTCGCCAGGTGTGCCAATAGCCCAAGTTGCGGCGAACGCCCAGCACGCGGCCCCGCCCGGCCAGCCACACCGCCAAACATCCATACACTTCGCTCGTCCGCGTGAAGGCGTGCACCACGTCAATCCGGGCCGCTCGAAGATAGGAAGCCAACACGCGAACCCGCGTCGCGATGCCGCCAGCCCCGCGACAATCGTTGGCAAGCATCACTGGCCGCACCGGAAACGCCGTCGCCTCCATTCGCTGAATGCGGGTCAGCACGGCGAAGCAGAGCCGAAACCGATCTCGGGGCAGTTCTCGCTGAAGGAACAACAGGTGCTGTTCCGTTCCGCCCTCCGGCCCGCGGAAGTCGTCGATCAGAAACAGGATGCCGATTCTATTGTCCACGGGCCGCCCGACCGCTGACTTGCCACGCCCCACAGCCATTCCCGCCTTGCGGCTCTTCGCCCAGACGCCCGACGCCCAACTGGGCAAACAGCCGCCGATATCCGGCCGCCTGGGCCGCGAACGAAAACTGGCGCCGCATGCGTCTCCGGCCAACAATGCCCATCCGACACCGGACTTCGTCGGCCGCCAGCAACTCACAAATCGCCTTGGCCAGGGCGTGCGGATCGCCCGGCGGAACCAGAACGCCATCCTCGCCGTCGCTGACGGCCTCGCCCGTCCCGCCGACGTTCGTCGCCACCACGGGAACCCCGGCCGCCAATGCCTCGATCGCCACATTGGGCAACCCTTCCGTAAGCGACGACAGCACGAGCAGATCGAGATGCGGCACATAGGCGTCAAAATCCGGCCGAAACCCAGCGAGCGCAAATCGCCCCGCCAATCGCCTTGCCGCAATCCGCTGTTCCAGCGAATCTCGCAGCGCCCCCTCGCCAAACACGGCAAAGCCGGCCTCGGGCGTCCGCGTAAGAACTTCGGCCGCGGCGTCCACCAGAAATGCGAACCCCTTCTCCGGACTCAGTCGCCCCGCCGCGCCAACGATCCAACGTCGCGGCGAACGAAAGAGGCCCTGAAGCCGGCTGCGATAGCCATCCACAGGCCGCTCGAAACGCTCGACGCGAATGGCATTGCGAATCACGACCACCTTTGAAGCCAGCACGCCGACACGCCGCACCCGCTCGGCCTGCGCCTCAGAAACGCAGACGACCCGGTCCATCCTCGCCAACACGCGCCGGTCCAACGCTTCGTAGAGCCGCACCCGGGCCGTCTCGGCGGTCCATCCCCGCGAAACGGCAATGACTGGGATTCCCGACCGGCGAGCGGCCACCAACCCGAGCAGGTCGGCCTTGTATCCGTGGCAACACAGCACGTCCGCCTTCCCGGCTCGCAGGACGGCCTCAAGCTCTCGCGCCGCCGCCGCAAGTCTCGGTGTGTCGTGCCGCAACGCAACGGCGTCAAACCCTTCGCGGCCAACCGCGTCAAGAAACGCCCGACAAAGACCCGTTTCGGAAAACGAGACGAATGTCGAACCGATCGCCGGCGCAACGGCCTTGCCAAGCTCGAGCATTTGCCGCTCAGGCCCGCCAAAAAATCGCGACGAGGTCAGATGAAAACACTGCATCCATTTCCTCTCGCGCTGGGCGAGGGCCTCTCAGCAACACCTCACCATCGAATCCTCGCTCACCGTACGCGGCACTTCACTCTCCACGCGGCGTCCGCTCCCACCGTGTTGGGTTGCACTGCGCAACGGCACGAACAGCCATGACGAGATACTCCGCGATGCTCCAGGGCAGCCGCACGAGCAATGCGGCTCGCTTCCGACTGAGCCCCAACCGCAGGACGCCGACGCCTGCATAGAGAACGTACCAACCAGCCACCGCGGCACACGCAAGCAAAAGGCACTTTGTCCAAATGCCCGGCCAAAACGCATGACACACCAACGCGACCGCCAAGCTCGCGAGCAACTGCGTCAACACGAGCGGCCGGCCGAGCACCATCAGCGTCACGGCGGCGTCCAACAGCGCTGGCCGCCCCGTCCTCAACGATTGGCGCACGAAACGCGGAACCCAGGCGATGGCCACATGCGCCCCGCCGCCAATCCAACGTCTCCGCTGGACCGCCAACTGTTCGGCGCGAACAGGAAAGTCCGAAATGACCCGCACCTCGGGCACAAATCGGATGCGCTCGCCCCCTTCGATCAGTTCACACGCATATTCGACATCCTCGACGATCGAACCCGCCTGCCAGGGAAACCGTTGAAGCACGTCGCGATGCAAGACCATGCCCGTGCCGCGAAGAAACACGGCCAATCCCAGCGCCGACTTGGGCGCGTAGAAGCAGTCGTTTTCCAACACGTTGGCCAGCGCTAAGACGTAGCTCCTCGCGTTTTCGTCCGGGTTGGCGACGACGTAGCTGGCCTGAAGCACGCGCCCGCCGCGACTCAGCTCCGCATCAAACACCCGCAACGCATGGCGATCAATCCGACAGTCGGCGTCCAGCACCAGCACGGCGTCGCACCCGTCGGCCAGCACCCGCGGCAGCGCCCAGGCCAGTGCGTGCCCCTTGCCGCGTCGTTGTTCGTCGTGACGCACCAGGCAGATCGCCCCTCGGCGCTCGGCCACCTCGGCCGTGCCGTCCGAGCAATTGTCGGCGACCACATAGACTCGCCGCAATGTTTCTGGATAGTCCAGCGACTCGCAACACTCCAACGCCTGGACGATGGTCGCTTCCTCGTCGTGTGCCGGCACGACAATCGCAAACGAGTGCGCTGGCTCCGCGCCCTCGCAGCGTCGGGGCTTTCGGCAGCAGGCCGCGACCGCCAAAAACGCCGCGTGGTAGAGCGCCACGCCGACAGCAATCGCCCCCGAGAACGTCGCCAACGCCAAGATGCCCCAAGCGAGCAAGTTGTCCATCACCGTTTCGTCTCTGGCATGCGCCTCGGCCCGAGCAACTCCATCAGCATTCCGACGCCCGCCGCAAGATGAACCGTCAGAAATACGATCGGCAGCCAAACGAACAACCGGCCGCTGCGACGCCTCAGCGATAGCCGCACGGAAACGACCATCACGACCAGCGTATAGAAGGCCCCGGCCGCGAGATAAACGTCCAAGAGCCAACTCGCCGCGAGCCCGAGCGGCGCCCCCGCGCCCAAACCCACCGTGAACAGCAGCGGGGCGAGGGTGCCCGGCGACACCGTGCCTGGATGCTTCCGCAACAGCCGCATGCGGCCGCGGCCATACCGGACCAGTTGCACGAACAGACCCAACAGACTCGCGCGCGGTCGATAGCGGACGGCAAGTTCCGGCGCAAAATAGCATCGCAGCCCGGCCCGATCGATCCGGTAATTCAGCTCGACGTCCTCGCAAGCGTCGAACCGCTCGTCGAATCGGCCGATCTTGTCGAACACCGCGCGGCGATAGGCCACAGCCACGCTGGCCGCCGGCACAATCCCAGCCTCGGTCGAATAGACGCGCGACCGGGGATGGTGACCCAGCCACGACGACCGTGCGGCGGCAATCGCCCGCTGCAGCGACGTCGCGTCCGACACGTCCAACGGCTGGGGACGCCCGACACAGTCCGCTCCGCTCCGTTCAAACGCCGCGGCCACGTGGCGCAAGTATTGATCGTCCCCGATCTCGCAATGGCCGTCGATGATCAGCGCGATCTCTCCCCGCGCGGCTTGGATTCCCAGATTGCGAGCGGAACTCGACAGCCATCTGGGGTTCGTCAAGACGCGAACCGCCGGATGCCACTCGGCAACTCGCTGGGCCAACGCGGCCGTGCCGTCGCTCGACTGGCCATCGACGACCAGCACTTCCCATCGCGCGGGATCGTAGTCTTGCGATAGGAGGCCGTCGAGCGTCCGCTCGATCGACGCCGCCTCGTTCCGCACCGGCACAATGACGCTGATCCATGGCAACACGACCGCGCGATCGTCGCTCGCCTTAGTCGGAATCATTGGCCTCTTCAATCGCGTTCTGCATCGCGGCGAAGCGAAACTTCTTGAGAATCGTGCCGAGCTTCCGTTCGGTGGTTGAAAGATGGACATAGTGCCGAAACCTCGACAACGGCGACCGAGTTGCAATGCGAGGTTGATCCGGATCCAGCTCCCACGGATGAATGTAGAACAAGAACGGCTGGCGATTGCGGCAATTGATGCGACGAAGACAATGGATCGTCCACGCCAGCGGATAGAGCCGGAAATAGCCGCCCCCGCCAACCGGCATGTTCACGCCGGCGACTCGCACCACGGGCGGCGGAAACTCCCAGAGCGAGCCGGCTCCCGTCGCAATGCGGTGGAGTTTCCGCGGCGCGCCGGGCAGTCCATAGCGATCGTGGTGAATCGGAAAGATGCTCGAATCGACGCGAAACCCCTCTTCGGCCAAAATGTCCAACGCCCACAACGAGCGGCTGGTGATCGAAAAACTCGGCGCCCGATAGGCCGACACCCGCTGCCCGAGGATATCTTCGAGCACGACCCGCGATTGCCGCACGTCCCGCCGAAACTCCTCGGGCGACTGCCCGTAAATGAGTCGGTGCCAATAGCCGTGCGAGCCGATCTCGTGCCCGCACGCCTGAATGTCACGAACCAACGGGGCACACCGCCGCGCTTGCCAACCGAGAATGAAGAACGTAGCCGTCACGCAATGCCGATCCAAAAGCCACAACAACCGATGCGTGTTTCGCACCACGCGGCTCTCGTACTGCGGCCAATCGACCCGGCGAATTGTCTGCTCGAACGCCGAGACTTGGAAATAGTCTTCGACATCAACCGTGAACGCGTTCAGGAGGTCCTTGCGACGGCAATCTCGCGCGGCCGACGTGTCGCTCGGACAGGGACTGGCTTCCAACATGGCCTCGTATTATCTGGGCTTCGGTTTCTTTGAGTCCACCAATCGCGACGCGGCCATGCGCCGATTGCCGTAGGGAACGGCTGCGTGCCGACGCGCCGCTTCGGCCCTGCGACGGACGTTGACTTGCCGCACAAGGCTCGCCAGCGGAACGCCAAAGCCGTCGCCGTCGGCGGCCTCGCTCGACGCCCCTGACGATGCCGGCGGCACGACCGTTCGCTGCAAACCAAACCACACGAGAATCCCGTGTTCGGGCAGCTTGAAAACCCGCAACGCCGTGCAAACGACCAGCCGAACGTCCAACCAGAGCGTTGCACGACTGATGTACTCTCGATCGAGAGTCAGCTTGCGCCGCACGCTGTCCAAATCGGTGTCCGCTGGCAGGTTCAATTGAGCCAGACCCGTAATGCCCGGCCGAACCACGATCCGGTCCAGATAACCTGGAATCGCGGCCGAAAGGACCGAGACGAACTCAGGCCGTTCGGGCCGGGGCCCCACCAGCGACATCTCTCCGGTCACCACGTTGAACAACTGCGGCAACTCGTCCAGATGCAGTCGTCGCAGCACCCGGCCCACCCGCGTGGCCCTCGAATCGTGCGTCCCCCCCCAAACCGGACCCGTCGCCGCCTCGGCGTCCACCGGCATCGTGCGAATCTTGTGCATGAAGAATGGCCGGCCATTTTTGCCGACCCGCGGCTGCGAGAACAGCGACGGTCCTCGAGAAGTGATCCGCACGAGCGCCATCAGCGTTGCCAACAACGGCGCGGTGAGCAGGAGCAAAACGCCCGCCACCAGGCGATCGGCAAACTCTTTGTGACCGTGGTACGACGATGCGACCACCCTGTTTCCCACTCGGTCCCGTGCGACGAGCCATTGGCAATCGCCGTAGGTGGCCATTCCCCCTTGAATCGCAGACATCAGCGTGCACTCCTTTCACAACGTGGCGAGCGCCACACCAACCACGACGGTCCCCGCTCAACGGTGCGGCGGCAAGACCAGGCGCCTCTGAAGTTTCGGCAAAAAGTCTTGCAGAAACCGCGTCATCGTGGTGTCCTTGTCGGCATCCTCGCCTGCGCGAAGAACGGTCGAGACTTGCACTTTGTACAAATAAGGGCTTCCGGCAAACGCAAACCGCGCGTCGTTGGGGGCCGTCCACTCGCCGCCCGTGCTCCACGCATAGCACACCCGCAACAGCTCCCCGCCGGCGCTATGGGCCTGAAAGTCCGAGGCCCAGAACTCGCTCGTCGCCCCGTCCGAATGATGAAGGACAACGCGTCGCCGCTCGCCGCGACTCGTGTAATTTCGGCTCGACAGACAGATCTCCGGCCGGTGCACGCTCGTCGGTCCGGGCGGTCCGACGATCAGCGTGGCGATCACCGCCTCGCCGGTCCGCTGGTTCACGTACGTGCGAACAAACTGACCGGCGCATTCCAACTGCGTCAGCGCGGTCTCGTCGAGCGTCCCCGTCGATTGCAGCGCCCAGTTGCCGCAGTTTGCTTCGACCTGCTCGATTCGTCGCGCAGCGTCCAACATCGCGGTGGACTCGCCCCAGCGATGGCTCAGCCGGCCTTGCCACAAGCCCGACGCCAAGGTCACCGCGCCAACGATCGCAAGAGCCACCGCGGCTTTCATTGCCCGCTCCACATTAAATCGCCATGTTCCCGATTCATCGCAGCCGCGACTCCAACTCCGCCAGCCGACTGCGGTCCAATTGCGTCAACACGTGCCGTTCCAGTCTGGTTCGTCGAGCTTGCGCCAAAGCGTCACGCGCCCGATCCAACTCACCCAGCCGGGAATACGCGACGGCCAAGTGAAAATAGCATCGCGGATCGGCCACCGGGGCCGAGACCGCCTCGTGGAACACCGCGACGGCTTGACCAAGTTTCTCTTCGGTCAGCAGGACCATCCCTTGGGTGTCCAACAGTTCGGGCCGGGGGCCAAACAATGCGATGGCCCGGTCAACGCATTGCCGAGCCTCGCGGCGACGTTCCGGCTCGGGGCACTCGGAAAGCAGGGCCGCCAGATTGTTCAACGCGGCGAAGTGCTCCGGCTCGCGCCGCAAGATCTCGCGGCACATCTGGATCGCTTCTTCGCTCTTGCCCTGCAAGATGTAGACGCCGGCAACGCTTGTCAGCAAATCGACGCTTTCCGGCCACGTCGTCAGGGCAATGGCGAGCGACGGCTCACAGCGACGCTGGATTTCAGCGTTGGGCTTCGCGGTCATCAGAATGCGGCACATGCAAATCGCCGCGCCGAGCGATTCGCCGTTCCGCACCGCCGGCTCGCACAGCTTAATCGCCTCGTCCAGACGACCTTGTTCCGCAACGACCAGGGCCAAGGGCTCGAAACGGCCGGGCGCAAGCCCCACAACACGGCGATACCACCGTTCCCCGCCGCCATACTTCCCGACGCGCCGATAAACGTCGCCAATCCGCTCGGCAAGCTGAATGCGCGGTCGCAGCCCCGATTTCGGAAGCACGCGCGCGGCCCATTGCTCGACCGTCGGTTCAATCCGACTATCCTGGCCCTGACCGTGAAGCCATCGAGCCCGCAACAGCAGCACGGCGACGTTGTCCGGCGCAAGCTTCTCGAGCTGTGCGAGTCGGTTGCGGGCTTCGTCCGCCGGTCCGTGCTCGACCAGCAGGCCGACATAAACGACCATGTTCTCGGCCGCCGGCGGCGTTCGGTCGGCAATCGCGCGATAGCGCTCGCGCGCCTTGTCGGTGTTGCCCCGCAAGTGCTCGATCTCGGCCAGAAGCAGCTCGACGACCACGGCCGATTTGACGCCGCCGGCCAGGAGTTGCCGGCAGAGGGCGTCCGCCTGCGCAAGCGACTCGGCCCCGCCGCGCCGCATCCACCCCAGGGCCAAGCTCAGGCGGTTTTCTTCCGACGCCTGACCGTCCGACGGCGCTTCGAGCAGCCGTCGCCCTTCGTCCCAAGCCTGAACCGTTCCGCGACTCAACAGGATCGCAGCCAACCTTTGACGGGCGGGCGGGTAGCTCGCCGCGAGACCGCGAAGCACTCGCTCGGCAATCCGAGCGCTCTCGCGGTCGCCAAGCCGCACCAACGATTCAGCCACTCGCAATTGCTTCGCGGCGTCGTCTCCGGCAGCTACAACGGCCTTCTTGCACGCCTCGCGCGCCGCTCGGACGTCGCCAAGCTTCGCATAGCCGTTCGCCAGAAGGGTCGCCCGCTCAAACTCCGACCACTTCCGACTGCTGGCGATGCGATCGAGCGTCCGGCGTCCGTCGCGCCCGTTGTGGGTCTCGGCGTAAAATTGGAACAGCACGTCCAGCGGCCGAGGATCGTCCGGCGCGGCCCGCGCCGCGGCGTCGAAAGCCGCTTTGGCTCGCTCCATCTCCCCCTTGGCCCACCACGCACTGCCCAGCATCAGGTGTGCGGCCGGATCGTGCGGCCGTGCGCTGACGCCTGACTGGGCGACCGTCACCGCTTCGTCCGGCTTCCCATTCCAAACGGCCTCCTCCACCCACCGAGCCGTCAGCTCGGCCGAATTGGCGATGTCGGTCATTCGCAGCTCGCGATATCGCCGGGCCTCTTCCGTGCGCGATTCGTGCTCCAAGAGCGAGATCAACTGCTGATAGATCACCTGGCGATCCCAGATTCGCGGCGGATTCAGCGCGTTGGCCACCGTCAAGGCCTGTTGGCAACAGCGGATGCCCGCCGAATATTTTCCCGCGCGAACGCACACGGCGGCCGCCGCCATCCGAGGCGTCAGATCGCGCGATGCCATCGCCGTGGCCTGCTCGTAGGCGGCCAGCGACGGGTCCCATCGCTGGAGAGCCGCGTTCGCCGCGCCCAGCACCAGCCATGCCTGGTAGATTCCTCGTTGCCCCAGTTCCGTCTGGCTCGCAGCCTCCTTGTCGCCGGCCAACTTGGCGACCAAGTCAATCGCGTTCTGATAGTCGCCGTTCCGCAACGCGATCTGCCCTCGTCGCAGGTCGATGAGCGGCCGCAAACTGAACTTCGCTTGCGATCGCAACGTCGTGCAAAGTGTTTCGAGCGATCGGAGCGTTGTTTCCGCCTCGTCCAGACGGTTTTCCTGAATCATTGCGTCGGCCAACAGCAGGTGCAGAACCGTGTCGCGCTGGCCCGCGCCCTTCAGTCCGGTCCGCCACGTTTCGATGGCATGCCGCAAATCGCCCCGTCCGACATACAGTTGACCCAGCCCCAGATAGCCTTTCGCATCGGACGGCGCGCTGGCGATTGCCCGCTGATAATAGCCGACCGCCGCGTCGAACAGGCCCTTCATCTTCGCCGGATCCGACTTGGCAAGGGCCATCCGTTCCTGGGCGTCAACGGCCGCGGCCAGCAGGACGTCGAAGTCTTCGGGCCCTAGGCGCAGCGCCGCCCGAAGATCGTCCTCGGCCCCGGGCAGTCTCTGTTGCACCCGGTACCGCCATCTCGCCAAGTAAACGCGAGGATCCTGGTAGACGTGCGGCTCTCCGGACCGCGGATCCAGCACCGGCTGAAACGCCCGCTCAACCGCGGAGGGCGCGACCGCCGCATTCTTCGCGCGGAACTGGCCGAAAACGGCCAACGCCTGAAGGCCCGGCCCATGCCATTGCTCGGGCGCCAGTTGCGAGGCCGGCTGTCGCTCCCATTGGGCCAAATTCTTCGCTTCGTTCTCGGCCGTCTGATGCTGGCCTCCCTTGAGCAAGAGTTCCACGAGTCGCCTGCGAATTCGGAGCTTCGTCTCGATCGTCGCACTGTTGTCCGCCGCGCCCAAGGCCGCCTGGTAAAGCTCGACGGCCCGCTGGGGATTCGCCGCCGAAAGGTCGTAGACCTCCGCCAGCCGAATTCGGGCGGTTGCGTCGTCCGGACGCAGTTGCAGGTAGCGGAGAAAATACGCCCCGGCGTCCTGATAGTGTCGCTCGCTCGCGAGCGCCTCGGCCCGATCCCGCACGCTCCTGGCCATCCGCACCACCTGATACGTCCGCACGAAGTACAGGGCAAGAATCGCCAGGCACGCGATGAGCAGCGTGAACAGCATGAAGCGGATGCGCGGGACGCGGCGCATGTTCCGCGGACGCCCGGAGTCGCCGTTGCCGCAACCATTGCCGCCGTTCTTGGAAGATGGAGTCATGGCAAGTCGCGTTACTGGGAAACGTGCCCGTATCGACCATAACGATAGGCGTACTGGCGCGTCGGCACGCCGTTGAGCACGGCCCCGACGACATGCCCGCCCGCCGCCACAAGACGTTCCGTCGCCATCTGCACCTGATCGGCGCGGCTCACGTCGCGCATCACACAGACCAGCGAGGCGTCCGCGCCCCGCGCCAAGACCAGGGCCTCGCTGGCCGCCAGCACCGGCGGCGTGTCTACGATCACATAGCGGTAAGTGTCCGGGACGCGCTGGATCACCGATCTCCATGCCCCGTTGCCAAGCAGTCGATGCGGACTCGTCCGCGGACGGCCCGCCGGCAACACGCACACCTGGGCGTCCGCGTCGCCGCCTGCGACCACGATTGCCTTCGCGATCTCGCATTCACCGGCCAGAACGTCAACCAGTCCCGGTTCGAGCGGAATGTCGAACACGCGATGAATGTCCGGAGACCGCAGATCGCCGTCAATTAGCAGGATGGGTTCATTGGTCGCTTTGGCGAGACTCGTTGCCAACTGCGCGGCCACACTCGTCTTTCCCTCGTCTCTCGAAGCGCTGGTAACGGCCAGCACGCGCACGTCGTGCATCTCGCTCGACAAAATCAGCGCCGTGCGAAGACTGTCGATGCTCTCTTCAAACATCTCGATTTCCTCGCGAACGGCGGCCACGGACGACTCGCGCGGATCATGGGTCCGAATTGGCAGCCGCGTCGTCTCTCCCAAGACGGCCAGCGCCGACTGCTGCCGAAGGCAAGCGGAATCGCCAATCCGGCGAACGTAGCGCTCCCAGCCCGCCGCCACGCCGAACGGGAGGCAGAGACCGATCAGCAGCGCGAGGCCCGCGTTCCGATAGGGAAACTCTTGCACCGGCGCCTGCGGCGGAGTCGCCTCCTGATGCCAGATCACGCGCGGCGGAGCGCCCTGTTCCGTCTGCAACTCGAATTGGCGAGCCGTGATTCGATCCAGCACCATCTCCGACTGCGCCAATTCGTCCCTCTTGAACAACAGGTCAAGACTCTCGCCGCTGGCCTTCCCCAACTCCTTTTGATAGCTCGCATAGTCGGCTGACAGACGCTCCTCGGCAATCTGGTAACCCCGCTGGACGCACTGCAACTGTCGCAACTCCTCGCGGCGTTTGGCGATCGCGACCGCTTCGAGTTCCTTGCGCTTGGCGATCGCATACAACTCCGCCTCCTTCGCCGCCCGCACACGCAACTGGTCCTTGAACCTGTCGAGCGACTCCTGGTCCCGCCGCACTTCTTCGAGCTTTCGCTGATAGGCGGCCGACTGCTTGCCGCGGGCCGCGACGCCCTCGATGGCATCCAACATCGCCTGCTTCCCGGCGATCTGCTGCATCGCGTTCTTCACCGACACGTTCTCGGAAACCGTCCGATCAATGAACAAATCCCGAAGCAAGCGTTCCTCGTCCGACAGGCTTGCCGCATATGTCGGCCGGGCGACGGTCTGCGGCGCAGCGGCCGATTCCTCCTCGATGGCCTTCAGCCGGGCCGTCACCATCGCCCGCTCCAGCTGAACATTCATCAGTCGAACCTGGAGCTCCGCCAGCGGATGGCGCCCGCTGCCGGCCGGCGTTGGGCTGGCGAGCGACGCCGACGCATCGTTGGTCGTCAGTTGCTTGGCCAACGCGCCGATCTGCGCTCGAAGCGAGGCCACCGTCTCGTGCCGCATGCCCATCTCGCGCGTCAAGGCGCGAATGATGTCCTTGTTGCGCGCCGCTTCCGTGTCTCTTCGCGCCTTGAGGTACTGAGCCGCCACCTCGTTCACCACCAAGGCCGCGCTGCGAGGGTCGGCGCTGGCGTAGGAGATCGTGAAGGCGTCGGACTCGGCCAGCGAGGACACTTTAACGTGCTTCGACAACCAGGCCACCGGATCCGCTTCTCTTCGGATCTCTGGCAACCCGGCAATGGACGGCTCGGCGACCACCCGGCCCATGATCCACGCGCTTTGAATGAGCTGCATCTGCGTGAGGAAGTACGCCTTCGCGCGTTCCCCCTGTTTTGGCGCGAA
This sequence comes from Thermoguttaceae bacterium, assembly GCA_039698035.1. Lineage (GTDB taxonomy): Bacteria > Planctomycetota > Planctomycetia > Pirellulales > Thermoguttaceae > JAJFUI01. The sequence continues at coordinate 313,876 of JBDKSW010000004.1, forward strand.
CGCGATGTACTGGGGCTGGTCGGCGATTTCCAGCAGCGCCTGGGCTTCATACTGCGGCACGAACAACAGCAAGACCACGCCCACCGAAACGGCTGCCAACCCCACGCCGACCGGCACGGCCACTTTCCACCACCGGCGCACCACATGAAGCAAGAAGTGTGGATCGGACGATTCTCCAGGCATCGAGACCGACGACCCGGCTTTCCATGGCGACGGCGAATACTTTCGATGGCCAGCCACCTGCAATGCGGTTTCTTCTTGGTGATCCATCGCTGCTCTCCGACGCTTGTTGGCTCGCGACGCGGCCGCGAGCGATCTGACCGCAGAGGAATAGACTAGCGGGTCATGGGCCCGCCTGAGCGCCTCGATCGACGACCGGCGACCGCGTCAACGCCGACCAACTCGACCTCGCTCCACGATTTGCCAAGCCACCACAACACCAAGGCAAACAGTGCGGCCGCAAACGGAATCATCAGCCATCCGGCCGCATCGTGGCTGAACTTCTTCGCTGCATCCGTCTCGGCGTATTGAAACAACAAGCTCGTCACCACAACGCGCGATACGTTGGCGACAACCGCGATCGGAACGGCGCTCAACAGAAGAATCGTTCTTTCCCACCACAGTCGATGCGACAATACGACGTAAGCCGAAGCCAGGGCCGCAATGCCCATGAAGATCCGCAGCCCCGAGCAGGCCTGCTCGACTTCAAGCGTATGGTCGCCGAGCACGATCGTGTGTCCTTCTGGCAACGCCGGCTGCCCTAACACTTGAAGCGCCCAGCAACTCACGTTCGTGGCGATCGTTTGCAGCGGCAGGCTGAGCCCCAACTCCAAACGGTACGGCAATCGCACCATGAACCAAAGAAAGAGTATCGCCGGCAGGCTCCAAACCAAGATGCGGAGCCCGCAAAACAGCCACACGACGCCTGCCACCCAGAACATGACCGACCAACCGTCGAATGCCTCGAGGTAGTACCTCGCGCCGACCACGCGGATCGCGACGCTTGCCGCCAACGGCGCCAGCCCGGCCCAATGAATCCTCGACTCGTACGCCGGCATTCGGTCGCGTCGAGCCCAAAGAAAATAGAGCGCCAGCGGCGCCACGAAGAAACCGTGCGAATAGTCAGGCTCTCGCACCCAGGTCGCCGCCAACTGCCACAGCGTCGGCCAATAAGACCAGGTGAACAGCACCGCCAGCGCGGCAACGACCGAAGCTTTTCGCAGGACAGAAGTGCGCATACTCCGTACCCGTCGGTGACAGGCCCGACTTCCCGTCGCTCGGCGCAACACCCACCCGCAGCGCGCGGCAGACGCCCGAACTTGCAGTGGGTCACCCCGTGCCAAAACGCCCCCCGCCTTCCCAGAATACTCGGCGTTATAGTAGACATCGCAATCTTGACCGTGAATCGGATGATTGCTTAAGACATCATGGAACGAAAGAGTAACCCGGCGCGGCCCGCGATTCTGACATTTCACCGTGACGTTGACTCGCTCCCGGTCACGCCTAGAATACAGCGTTTGCCAATCATCGCGTCTCGGCGCATTTCGGTCTTTCTCTCGGAGACGACTCAGAATGAAAGACGTTCGCGGCAACCGCCCGTTTCACCTCCGAGTCGCCGCAAGTCTGGATCCGCCAACGAGCCTCGCCGCGTCGAGCGACGTTCGACCGCGCGATGACGCTTGTGGACCAGCGGCCGACTACCAGCTTGCCTCGCGATGCGTAGCTGGCGAGGTCGCCGCCTGGGAACAGCTTTACACCCAGTGCCACGATCCTCTGTGCCTCTCGATCACGGCCATGCTGGGCCGCCGCGGTGGCGACCGCGATCTTGTCGACGAAATCGCCGCCAGGGTGTGGTATCGTCTCGTGGACAATGACGGCGAACTTCTGGCACGCTACAGCCCAACCCGCGGAGCCCGACTCACCACGTTCATGCGGGCCCTGGCACGCGACGAGATGTGCCGGCATTTCCGCGCCACGGTCCGACGACGCAACCGCGAATCCATCGCCGTCCAATCGCGACGCCGCAACGAAAATGGCAGTGCGGACATTTTGCGCAGCGACCTAAACTCCTTCCTCACGACGCTTACCCCGCAAGAGCACGCCTTTTGTTGCGAGGTGCTCATGGGAGAGCCATGCCTGTCCGGCATTTCCCGGGCGAGAACGAACGCCTGGCAGCTCACCCACCGCGTCTACCAGAAGTTCCGCCGCTTCTTTGGCGGCTGAGCCGCCCCCGTGCCGCACGGTCCGCCAAGACGGATCGCTCACGCTGGCCACGCGGCAATTCCGCAAGGCATGGCCGAACGCGCCATCGCGTTTCCAAGGCTTTCTTAGTCAGGAGTCAGCCCTCGGCGGCCTAGTAAAAGGTGGACGCTTCTTGGGTTCGCACGGGTCGCTCGCCTGCCGCTTGCAGGCGGTGATTCCGTCGATTGGCCAGGGCCTGCTATCGGGGGACCGGAATCATGAAACGTGCCATTGCACTGATCAGTCTGATGTCGCTCGCCATGCTGCCCGTGTCGGCCGCCGGCATGGCCGTCGTGGCCAACACCGAAAACGCCCCTCAGAACTCGATCAATCTCGGCGAGCCCTCTTTCGGCGAGCCATGGCCGAGCGACAGCCCCTCGTTTTCTCCCATCGCGCGGGAATTCTCCGGCTGGAACGATTCCAGCGGCTGTGCAAATACGGACCGCGGGTCCCATCACCCAGGCGGCCACGGCCCAGGTTGCGGGCCAGCCCCCCACGACGACCCGCCGCCCAATCAAGACCATGACGTCTGCCTGCCCGAACCCGCAACGCTGGCCATCTGGTCCCTCCTGGGCCTCATGCTGGCGGTTCGCGTATGGCAGCGACGCCGGACCGACGCATGCGACGCCCCAACGCTCGCCTGCCAACCGATCGCAGTGCCCGCCCGACGCTGGACCCATGAGCAGCGGGCGGCCATCCGCGAATCGCTCGAACGGCATTGCCGTCGCCGATCGTAATCAACGAACCAACACCTTGCAATCAATTGGCACTCTGGCCGCGCCGGTGCGGCCGACGCCGCTTCGTAAACTTTCGATTGATGAAAGGAGACCTTCGCAGAATCATGGCCGATTCGTTAGGACACGTTCTGTCCGTTCAAAAACGTCATTGGAGGCTCTAGTCATGAACCGGTATTTGAGAATTGGCGCAACAGTCGTTGCATTGCTCGTCGCGCTGGCCGTCGTCGGCAACGCACGGGCAGCCTTTGTTACCAGCGGTGACACGATCACGGGCACGCTGGGCGATTGGGTGGACGCAGGCTATGTCCAACAACAAGACAAGCTGTGGACCTACGTGACGTCCAGCGACCTTGACCTAGCCACGAGCATCACGTTCACCGTCGATGCGCTCGCCGACGGCACCTATATCCACACGCTCTCCATCGGCGGCATTGATTACACAGAGAGCGGTGCCACGCTGGACTACACGATCTCAATCACGACCCCCAACAATAATGGTCTGAACAATTTCGTGTTCCAGAGCGCCACGCTCGACACGACGACCGTGGGCGTCGGATCCACGGCCATCAAGGCACTCTATGCCGACTCGGAGACTCCCTTCCTGACGCTGACCAGCACTGATGGCAGCGCCGCGACTTCCGCGATCACCGGCGACCTGACCACCCTGTATATCGCGGAGTCCTGGACCGTCGAGTCCAACGGCTACATCAACCAAACCTTCAATACGTTCACCGAAGGCGCGATTCCCGAGCCCCTCAGCATCGGCGTCTGGACGCTCCTGCTGGCCTGCGTCGGCGTTTCCGTGACCCTGCGGCGACGTCACAAGGCCTGACCAGAAGGTCCCCTCGTCAGTACGCCATCGAGGGCCGTCCCAACCCCCAGGGGCGGCCCTCGCTCGCTTCCGCACAAGGCCAAGCGGCCAGCAAACACGGAGGGACCAGCCGCGTGTCCCGTCGGGCATGGATCCGCACCAGTAGCGACATCAACCACTCTTCAAGAAACGGAGCGCGGGCAAATTAAGCGACTTCGCGCCAAAGCCCCCATCCGCGACGACAGGCACTCTTTTTTCCGAGATCAGCGGCCCGTCGTTGGGATGCCATGGCCCAAGGACGACGAACGCGGCGCCAGCCAATGACGCTGGCCCGAGGCCGCCGACGCCGCCGGGGACGCCCACCCGGAGACCGCTTGGCCACGCGGATAGTAATGCGAGTAGTACATGAACACGCTGCTCGATCCGGTCGGCCGGACTCCCGCTTGTTCCTGGTAACGCGTCATTTCCTGGTCCAGCGTGTGGATGCCCGCGTCATTCCGTCCAATGGCATCCTGCTGTTGGCGCAGCGTGTTGTTCAACTGAAGCCGCGGCCGGACGAACATATGGTAGTTGTCCAGCGGCCCGCCGTTCTTCTGATAAAGCCCAAACCAAGGGCTAAGCGTCGGCCGGTTGGCCGGATCGCCGGGCATCTGGGCGCCGGCAACCTGGACCAAGGAAAGAACGACGCCGGCCGCGAGCACGGCCCAGCCTAGTCGTCGTTGCGTCATGACAATTCTCCAAACGCCAATGCAAACAACGGTTCCATGAACGGCCCACAAATCCTATCCGGTGCGACGCGCCAAGCAAGACGCGGCTTGTCGACTCTCAACCATGTTCATCGACAGCCGCGCATTGGCGACGCCCCCGATTTTTTCAGAAGCTTCCTGTGAACCTCGTAATCTGCCATCCCGATCGCATCGAAGGATATCACTCTTGCGTCACACTCCCGCAACTTGATTTCGCCCTCGTCATTTGCTAGGCTGCTCGATGCCGTATGGGACACAAGATCGCCAAGCTCATGCTCGAACACGCCGGCACGTTCCTCGAACGCACCGAGGCCGTCCGTGTTGCCCTCTCGCTGGGCATGCCCCTCAACGAAATCGAGGAATACCTCGACTGGCTCGACGCCACCCGTGGACCACCGCCCGCCACGTCGTCGCCCCCATCCGACGAACCGCCCGGCGTCGAAAATCGCTGACTCCCGTTCATCCCGTCACCGCCTCTGGATCATGCCGTCCTCGTGGGCCGCGATCAGCACGTCCACCGGCCACCCTTCTCCATCGTAGGACTCGCGCTCAAAGTACGTCGACTTGAACTGCGTCTCCGACAGCCCGGCGTTCGGAAACGTCGGCGTCGCGTCATCCGCCTGCGGTCCCGGCGAGCCCGGCGCGGCTGGCCTTGGCGGCTCGGCGCCCGGCGCCGGCAGCGACTCGGCCGGTCGATCGACCGGCTTTCCGTTGTCAGGCGCACCGACCGGCGGTTGCCACGGCATCGGCGATTGTTGAAGCGTGGGCGGTTGCGGTGAAACCGGTGGTTGCTCAACAGCCGGTGGCGGCTGCACCGGAGGCGGCGACTCGATCGTTGCCGGCTGCGCATCGCAGAATGGCCACGGATGCCAGCACGTTGGATGGAATCCAAAGTAAGGGTCGCAGGCCACAGTCTCCTGAACCGCCGGTTGCTTGGCCGAGACCCAAGTCCCGTTGGTCGAACACCCGGCAACGCAGCACAGCAGCAACGCCGCAGCCGCAGCAAGCATCACAGTCTTGTCCGTTGGTCGGCTCATTGCAGTCGTGTTCGGTTTCCAAGGAAGCCAGAAGTGATGGGTCACCCTAGAAGGTCGATTGCGGGTTTCCGCCCCCCTTCAACACAGGCCCCGAAAATCGCGTCGCCGTGCCGACGCCGAGCAACGAGAATCCCATGATGCGCTCCAGCGGCGCCGTGATCTTGGCGATGCCCGTATCCAACGCGATCAGCCGATCCTCGGCAATGAACACACGATCGCCCGGCAAGATCTGATAGTTCGTGCACGCCGATGCCTGAGCCGTGATGTCCTCCCACTTGACCGGCAGCACCTGGACCTTGCCCGGCTGATCCGTCGGCCTCGCAATCCAGATTCTCTTCGACGACACCTGCTGGAGACCGTTGACCTGCGAGATGGCGTCCAAGATGGTCTCATTGCCCGTCACCGGGAATCGATACACGCCGTCGCCGAGCCCCGCACCTTGAATGACCAGGTAGTAGACCTTGCTGTTGTAGGCAAAGACATCCAGCGAAATTTCCGGGTCTTCCAGATATTTCGAAAGGTATTGCTGAATGGCCATCTTCGCGTCGGCGATCGTCATGCCAACGACCGACACGCTGCCGTAACTGCCGAGCGTCACCGTTCCGTCCGGTCCCACGAGATGTTGACCGGCGATCTGTTGCTTTGCGGCCGTATCGGCCAGCTCGGCGGCAACCACGGGTGTCTGCAAAAACCCTCGCAGATGTTTACTGATCGCCGCTTCGGCTTGCTCGACCGTCATGCCGCCGACCTTCACCGATCCATAATGCGGCCCCAGCTTGAGCAGCCCGCCCGGCTCCACCGTATAAATGCCCGAGATCGGCGCCTCGGGAAGCGTCCCCTGCACCTGAAGCCCAATCATGTCGAGTGTCCGGAGGTGATACGGGGGCCTCGGCACGACGTGAATCGCGTCGATCAGAAGCACGTCCGGCGGCTCGATCACGTAGGTCGGCAACACCACCTTGGCCAACTCGCGGGGCACCGGCCGCTGCGCCGGCCCTGGCGGCACGTCAGCCGCCGCGGGCATCTGCTGGTCCGGTCGCTGCTGCACCGTCTGGCAGCCGCCAGCCGCCAAGACGACCAGCAGCGCCACCAAAGACACCCGCGGATAAGGCTGAAGAAAACGCATCGTATTGTGTCCTGGACCGGAACGCCCGCAAACGCAAAAACAGCACTTCGCCAACAACCCTTTCTTTCCTGCAATTCGGCACAAGCATTAAAACCACTTCATTCACACCCCGCTGGCCGTTACGGAATAAACCCGCCTGCGGTCGGGATACTCCGATCAGCAAAGCCAGACAAGCTGCGCCGATCTTGCCGGCAACATCGCCACAGTCCGCCAGGGGCCCGCCCCAACACCGGACTGGCCACCAGACAAAGACACCCCAGACCACCCACACCGCCAGCCCGCATGACATTCCGTGCGATTCTGACATTGACCCGACTCACAAGGTATCTATAATCCGCCCGATTCTCCTGCGCCCCGGTCCTTGGGGCGAAGCCCCGCCGCGTCACCCAAGCGGCGAATGTCTTCGCACAACCGGCAAAGTTTATGAAAAAGGAATAATCAAACCATCGCGGCGGTTCGATCCTAACTGATGGTGCTCACTCTCCCGTCTACTCGGAAGGATTTCGGAGCCATGCGAGCCAACATCGCGCGAACTGTTTTGGCACTATTCACCACCGCTGCCCTGACGGGCTGCTACAGCAACGGCAGCTGGAGCTCCCCAAATCTGTGCTTCTGGAAAAGCAACCCCTTTCCGAGCAACGCAGGCGCAACGCCGAGCGGTGTCGGCACACCCGTAAAACCGTCCACCCTGGCCTCGAACCAGACGACCACAACGGCCCCGATTGTCACCCAGGGGACGCCGAGCAGCTTGGCCTCGTCCGCAGCCGCCTCGACCAACACGTCGCGCGGTTACACGGCCCCGGCCACCGGCTATCCGAACCCCTACGCTAGCTCGAACACGGCCGCCGCCGGCTATCAGAACACGCAGACGCCAACCGGCTCGCCAAGCTACGGCGCGCCGACGGCGCCAACCTACACGGCCAGCACGGCCGGCATCCCAGGCGCAGGCGCCTATGGCACGCCGACTTCCTCGGCCGCACGCACGACGAGCCCCTATGGCGGCGCGACTTCGACCACGGCCGCCCCGTCAAGCTACGGTTCCTACGGAAACACGACCGCCTCCAACGCCACGCCTGCCTCGACGACGCCCTACGGCGGCGCCAGCAGCTACGCGAACCCGGCCTCCTCCTGCAACAACACAACCGCCGGCGCCGGGTACAATGCGTGCAATGCGGGCAACTGCTCGACCGCCGGCGCCTATGCCAACCCGGTCCGGCCGGCCGGCTACCCAGCCAACGACTCCAGCCGCTACGGCACGAGCGGCTACAACAGTGGCGTTGCGCCAGCCACCGGCTACGGCGCCAGCACCACCGCCAGCAGCTACGGCACGCCGTCCTCGACCACCGCACCGATCACCGGCGACCGCTACGCCCCAGCCACGGGCGGATCGACCATCGCTGGCAATCGCAACGCCTCGACCGCCCCGGCGTCCACCGTCGGCGCTGGCAGCTATCCGTCGTCGAGCTACAACCCAAACTATGGCATGCCGCCAGCCGCGTCCGGCAATTCGAGTTACTCGACTCCAGCCAACACCAACGCTTCGCCATACACGGCCCCTGCCGGTTCAGGCAGCCCGAGTTATTCGTCTCCGACCGGCTCCAGCTACTCACCGCCTGCCAACTCGGCGAACTGGTCCAGCGCCGCGCCGGCCGGTTCGGGCAGCTCGGGTAATGTGCCGCCAGCCAACTCCAGCTACTCGCCCCCTGCCGGCTCCAACGTTTCGACGACCGGCACGCCGACGGCCACCAATAGCGGCGACCCGTCCGCCTACCGCCCTGGCAGCACCAGCGAGTACACGCCCGCTCGCACGACCGACACCTCGACCAGCAACCCATCGGCTTCCACACCGCCGATCACCACCACCGGCTCGTCGAACAACTCGGTGCCGCCAGCGGCCAACCCGGGTATGTGACGTCAGCCACTCCTAACAGCCTCCAGAACTTGGTATCATGGATACCAAGGTCCCCGACCCGCGGGGATCACGCTGGAGTGATGCCTTGCTGATCGGCCCTGTGCTCACGCGTGAAATAGCCATTTCGCCCCGCCGGGCGAGAGTCTATGTTGCGCGCACCGCTTACGGTCTGGGCCTCCTCGTCCTGATGAGCACGGCTTGGCTCGTGTTCACGGGGACGCAACTGGTTCGCGACGTGGGCGATCTCGCCCGATTCGGCACGATCCTGTTTCAGATCCTCGCCCCGCTGCAATTGGCCCTGGCCATCTTCTTCTCGGCCTTGCTGGCAGCAAGCGAAGTTGCTCACGAAAAAGACCGCCGGACGCTCATCCTCCTGTTGGTCACCCACCTTTCCAACTCCGAGTTGGTGCTCGGCAAGTTGCTCGCCAGTCTGTTGGGCGTCCTGGTCGTCCTTTGCGCCGGTGTGCCCATCTTTCTCTGCGTTGCCCTGCTGGGCGGCGTCTCTCATGGCCAGATCGCTCGCGCCATGGCCATCACGTTGGCAACCGCGATCTGCTGTGGCAGCCTCGGCTCGACCCTGGCGCTGTGGCGCGAAAAGACCTTCCAATCGCTCGCAATGACCGTGCTGATCCTCGTTCTTTGGCTGGCCGCCGGAGAAGCGCTTGCCACGGGCGTCTTTGGCGAGACGATTCTCGGACTGCCCGCCCGAACGCTCGCGATCGGCCTCAGCCCCTGGCAAGCCATCCTCGAGGCGGCCCGGCCCTGCGTCCACCACCAGCCAACGCTGGGTTGGCTGGGCACGCCCGTTCATCTGTTTCTGCTTTGCACGGGGGTTTTCGCCGTAGCGATCAACGCCGTGGCCATCGCGATGGTTCGAGTCTGGAACCCGTCGAAGGAAGCGGTCGCCGCCAGCCCCGACCAGGGCGAGCCGGTCTCCAACGAATCGACCGCGGTTGTTGCGAAGCGGCCGCTCGGCAAGACCCGCCGCGTCTGGGACAACCCCATTGCTTGGCGCGAGATTCGCACCTGGGCCTACGGTCGGAAGATTCTCGTCGTGCGTCTCGTGTACCTGCTGTTTTTCGCGATCTCGGCACTCGCACTGGATTGGATAAGCCACGGTGGACAACTGGCCGCCTTCGGCCAGGGCGCCTGGGTGCTCGCGCCGCTGATGCTCCTCAGCCTGGTCCTCGTGAACGCCCAAGCCGTCACGTCCATCACGAGCGAACGCGATGTCCGCGCCCTCGATCTGCTGCTGGTCACCGATTTAACGCCGAAGGAAATTGTCTACGGCAAACTGGGCGGCGTCCTATACAACACCAAAGAAATGGTGCTGCTGCCGATGTTGCTCTGCGCGGGACTTTGGTGGACAGGCCTGCTAAGCCTCGAAAACTTCTTCTACCTGGCCGGCGGCCTGGCCGTGCTCTATCTGTTCGCCGCCACCGTGGGCCTTCACCTGGGAATGAGCTACGCCAATTCGGGCGCGGCGGTTGCGACAAGCCTGGGCACAATCTTTTTCCTGTCGGTCGGCGTGGCCGTCTGCATGCGCATCATGATGGCCTTCAGCGGATCGCCCAACGCGCAGTTTCTCCCATTCTTCGCCTTCATGGTGTTCGGCGGCGTCGGGCTCTACGCCGTGCTCGGACTTCGCAACCCGTCGACGGCAATCGGCTGGGCGTCGTTCCTTTGCCCGTTCGCCACCTTCTATGCGATCACCAGCTACCTGTTGCAATCGCCGCTGGCGGCATTCCTCGTTACGGTGGCCGCCTACGGATTCACGATCGCCGCAATGCTCGTTCCGGCGATCTGCGAGTTCGACGTCGCAACGGGTCGAACGACGGCCGATGAATGACCGAAGAATGTCGCGCCCCTGCGCGACGGTTGGACATCGAACGGCGCCAGGATGCCTACCGTCGGTAGCCCAGCGACTTGACGACCGCCAACATCTCCTCGAACGTGATGAAGCGGCGACGATGGACCAGCTTGTACTGGTCGATCGCATGGGCCAGCTCGGCCGCGTCAGGCGATAGGCCCTCGTGCGAATTGCCAAACTGACGCCGCTCGCAAACCGGCGCCCGCTCGACCGCCGCGGGACTGCGACGATCCGTGAAACCCACGGGGGCTGTGGACGACGCCATCGAGGCCGATTCCGTTGCCTGGGACATTCCTTCGCTCCTTAACCGCTTTCTCCGACCCAAACCAGCTAGCCTTCCAATCAATCTTAGCTCGGAGACTCGCGCCCGACGCCCACCGGGGGCGAAAAACGCACGCCGACCATAACGCAAAAATCGTTTGTAGCGACCACTCCGGCCTCACTCGCGTGCCGCGAAAACGCCCGCAAACCACAACGGCCGCAAACACAATCGCCATAACATAAGGCTACAACGGCAGTTAGGGCAGCCGCCATCCCCGCCAACCCGCCTTGATCCATCGACCGCCGCCTCCTATAATCTCGCCGCGCCAAAGAGGCAACTTTTTCGCGCAACAACTTCCGTCTCTTCGTCTTGCGGTTTCACTCGAACCGACCTCGCCCCCGGGCGGTCGGTCCGGCGGAGCAAGGATCCTTCTCTGATCAATCGAGTTGGCGAACTACCGGCCCGTGTCGGGCGCGCCCTGCGGTCGCTGCGCGCAAGCGGAGATGCCGCGCGCCCAGGCCGTGAAGCGGTCGTGCATGGCGCGTTGAACATGGAACCGCGCGCGAACGCCGCGACGCTTTTCCATTCTCGCGTTTTCAGTGTCAACCTGCCGCTTGTTGTCGCGTTCCTGCTTCTTGCCGCGTGGGTCGCCCCCGCCTTCGCACAAGTAGGTCTCCCGTCACCAAACGCGGTCGAGCCAATTTCCATCACTGCGCCGGTCGGCAATCAGTGGCAGCTCGGCTCCTACGAGGTCTGGCTCCTTCGCGGCGGCTGCGTCATCCGGCAAGGCCAACACACGGCCCACGCGCGCGAAGCCGTCCTCTGGATCGATCGGGCCGAGCCGACCGATCCGCGTCCGAACAAGGTGATCGCCTATCTCGAAGGTGACGTGCAGATCACGGCCGACGCGCGACCGGGCACGCCAAAGCTGACCGACCAGACTTGGTTCGGCCGCTTCCTGACCGCCGGCCACGTGGAGGTGCGCGCCGCCCAGTCGTTCGGTCGTCCCGCGACACTCCCGGCCATCTATTGGCGCGGCATGGAACGGCGCACGCCAGATACGGTCCCTGATGGCGGCGCCGTCACGCCCGCACAATACGCCGGCCCCATGCCAGGCCCCACCGCATCGCCCAGCGCCGCGCCGGCCAACGCGCCGCCCCTCACGCCCGCGCCCGCCCTGGCGCCTGCGCCCACGACCACGGTGACTCCTCCGGCAACCCCGGCGGCGCCCGGCAAGCCGGCCCCGTGCGGCGCTCGACGCATTCGGGTCTTCCCGCGCAGCAACGTCCCGGTCAACGGCGAGTTCCGCTCCGATCCGAACACCAATCAGCAGGTCGCGTGGATCGATTCGGGCGTCAACGTGATCGTCGATGTCACCGGCGGCCCGGCGGCCCTCGGCGACCTCGGCGCCGTCGACATCTCGGCCGATCGCGTCGTCATCTGGACCAGCGGGCTGCAAGGCCTCGACGTCGGCCGGCCAACCACCCAGGACCAGCGAACGCCGCTCGAGTTCTATCTGGAAGGGAACATTGTCTTTCGCCAGGGCGAGCGAACGATCTACGCCGACCGCATGTACTACGACGTCCTGAACCACGTCGGCACCGTGCTCAACGCCGACGTGTTGACGCCCGTCCGAAGCTACCAGGGCCTCTTGCGATTGCACGCCGACGTGCTCCAGCAAACTGGCCCCGATCGCTACTTCGCCCAAAACGCCTTCATCACGCCAAGCCGGATGGGCGAGCCGACGTTTCGCCTCCAAGGCAGCGACGTCTACTTCGAGGACATCCAGCATCCGGTCATCGACCCGTTGACCGATCGCCCGATGGTCGATCCGGTCACCGGACAGCCGGTCATCGAACATCAAAGGCTGGCCACCGCGGACAACGATTTCATCTATGTCGAGTCGGTGCCCGTCTTCTACTGGCCGCGTCTGGCCACCGATCTGAACGACCCGAGCTACTACCTCCGCCGCGCCACGGCAAAGCAAGACAAAGTCTTTGGCACCCAAATCCTCACCCGCTGGGACGGCTATCAGTTGCTGGGCGTCAAGAAGAAGCCCGCCGGCACCAACCTCGATGTCTCGCTCGATTACCTCAGCGACCGGGGCTTTGGCCACGGCGGCACCTTCACCTACGATCGCAAGGATTGCTTCGGCCTCGTCGGACACACGGCCGGTCTGGCCGACTACTGGGGCATCCAGGACCAGGGCGTCGATAACCTCGGCAAGGGCCGCAGCGCCGTCCCGCCGGAAAAAGACTATCGCTACCGCCTCTTCTGGCAGCACCGCGAGATGTTCGACAACAACCTCCAACTCAGCGCCGAGTTGGGCTGGATCAGCGATCGGAACTTCCTCGAAGAGTATTACAAGAGCGAATGGGAAACGCTCAAGGACGAAAGCACGGGCGTCGAACTCAAGCAGCTCAACGAAAATCGCTCGTGGAGCATTTCGGCCGACTATCGCCTCAACGATTTCGTCACCGACACCAATTGGCTGCCGCGGGCCGACCACTTCATGCTCGGCCAATCGCTCTTCGGCGACGTCTTCACCTGGCACGAACACTCCAGCGCCGGCTATGCCCAGTTCCGGCACACCAACGTGCCGGAAAACGCCAGCGACGGCAGCGTCACCGGCGCGGCCGGGGCGTTCAATTACCTGCCGTGGGAACAGCACGACGTCGCGGGCGGCCGGCTCTCGACCCGCCACGAACTCGATTGGCCCATCCAACTCGGCATCGCCAAGATCGTTCCGTTCGCCATGGGCGACGCCACCTACTGGAGCCAAGATCAGGCAGGCGATCCGCTCACGCGGCTGTTCTGGGAGGCCGGCATCCGCGCGACGATGCCCATGTACTCCGTGGACCCGACCATTACCAGCGAACTGCTCAACGTTCACGGCATCGCCCACAAAGTCACGTTCGAGCTCGAGGCCGTCTATGCCGAATCGAACGTCAACATGGAAGACCTGCCGCTCTACGACCCGTTGGACGACAACTCGGTCGAGGCCTGGCGTCGCATCTTCATGACCAATACGTTCGGCGTGCCGTCCCTCATCACCGTCCCGCCAGGCGCGGCGCCCGGCCAGACGCTCATCCCGCGACAGTTTGAAGAGCGTCTGTACGCCATGCGCACCGGTCTGCAAAACTGGGTCACCTCGCCAAGCACGGAAGTCGCCGGCGACATGGCCACGGTCCGACTCGGCGTCGACCAGCGGTGGCAAACCAAACGGGGTCCAGTCGACAATCGCCACATCATCGACTGGATGACCCTCAACACGAACATGACGTTCTATCCGAACGCCGACCGCGACAACTTCGGCGAGTCGCTCGGCCTTTTGGACTACACCTACGCGTGGCACGTCGGCGACCGGCTGACGCTGATGAGCGACGGCATTTTCGATGTGTTCGATCAGGGCCAGAAGATCGTCACCGTTGGCGGCTTCCTCGATCGCCCGCCGCGGGGCAGCCTCTACCTGGGCTTCCGACTCTTGCAGGGCCCCATCGACAGCAAGATCGTCTCGCTCAGCTACTCCTACTGGATGAGTCCGAAGTGGGTCACCACCCTCGGCACCACCGTCGACCTCGGCAACGATGGCAACATCGGTGAAAACTTCACCATCACCCGCGTCGGCGAGTCGTTCCTCGTCAGCGCCGGCTTCAACGTCGATGCCGCCCGCGACAGCGTCGGCGTCGCGCTGGCCATTGAACCCCGCTTCCTGCCAAAAACGCGGCTCGGAAAAGTCAGCGGCGCCCAGATTCCCCCCTCCGGCGCATTTGGGTTAGAATAGAATCCATGCGCAACGATTCCGCCGACAATTCGCCCCCCAACGGCAACGGCAACAGCTTCGTCCAACGCTCTTGGATCCGCAAGTTCCGCGACGCCCTCCGCGGCGTGGTCGTTGGCGTCCACGGCCAGAGCAGCTTCCAAGTCCACCTCGCCATTGGCGGCGGCGTCGTCATCGCCGGCGCCGCCCTGCGCGTGACACCCGTCGAGTGGTGCGTTCTCGCGCTCTGCATCGCCGGCGTCCTCTCCGCGGAAATGTTCAACAGCTCGTTGGAATCGATGGCCAAGGCCATCACGGGCGAAAACCATCCGCATCTCGGCAACTCGCTCGACATCGCCAGCGCGGCCGTCCTCGTCGCGTCGATCGGCGCGGCCGTCGTCGGGGCCATCATCTTCGGCCATCGCCTGGGGATTCTCCTCGGATGGTGGCCCTCGGGGAGTGCGTCGTGAGCGCCACAATCCACCGCGATGCCAACGCCGATCTCGCCCAATTGGCCGGCAAGACCATCGCCGTTCTCGGCTATGGCTCGCAGGGACACGCCCACGCCTTGAATCTCCGCGATAGCGGTTGCAGCGTGCTCGTCGCTCAGCGCCGCGGCTCGGCCAACTACGACCGGGCGTTGGACGACGGGTTTCAGCCGCTCGACGTCGCCGAGGCCGCCGGTCGCGCCCAAGTCATCGCCATTCTGCTTCCCGACGAGGCGCAGCCCGACGTGTTTCGCCGCGAAATCCGGCCAAACGTCGCGCCCGGCACGCTCCTCGTTTTCGCGCACGGGTTCAACGTTCGCTACGGTCAGATCGACCCGCCGCCAGACGTCTCCATGGCGCTGGTCGCCCCGCTGGGACCCGGCGCATTGGTCCGAACCCAATACGTGCGCGGATCGGGCGTGCCCTGTCTCGTCGCGGTGGCCGAAAACGAAACGCCACTCGGCACAGCCAGCCCGACGTTCCGGCGCGCGCTGGCCTACGCCAAAGCGCTCGGCGCCACGCGCGTCGGGGCCATCGAGACGACCTTCGCCGAAGAGACCGAAACCGACCTGTTCGCCGAACAGGCCATCACCTGCGGCGGCCTCACCGCCCTGATGCAAGCCAGTTTCCAAACGCTCGTCGATGCCGGCTATCAGCCCGAAATCGCCTACTTCGTCTGCGTCCACGAAGTCCGTCAGATCGTCGACCTCGTTTGCCAGGGTGGTCTGAGCCACATGCGCAAGCTCATCTCCAACACGGCCGAATACGGCGATTACACGCGCGGGCCGAGACTCGTGACACGCGAAACCAAGGCCGAATTGCAGCACATTCTCGCCGAGATCCGCGACGGCCGCTTCGCCCACGAGTGGATCGCCGAAAATCAAACCGGCGCGAAGTCGTTCGAGACCCTGCGGCGTCAGCTACAGTCCACGCCCATGGAGGAAGTCGGCCGCCGCGTCCGCGAGCTCCTCCAAGGCAACGACTAATCGGCACGGCCGCTCCGGCGGCCGGCTCTCGGGCCCCGGACGCGCGACGTTGCCCGTTGCGATAACACAACACGGGCCGCCTCGCCGCGTGGCAAAATTGCCCTACCGCCGGCCGACTCGGTTCGACGCGGTTCCCGTAAAAGCTCTCGCAAGTGCCTGCGGTCGTTGGTGTTAGGACGACTGTCGAGCCGCGGCGAACCAATGGCGCACCATGTGCGTTTCTCCGCGTTCGTCCTCTGATGAACCCGAGCATGTCAGGAGCTTGCCTTGTCGAGAACTTCTAGCCGCACACGCCGTGGCACTGCCGCCCCCCATCGTTCCGACCGCCGTCCTGGCTCGGGCTCCGAGCGTCCCGAACATCTGCCAACCGAACACGACGAACCGGCCAATGAAGACGCCCTCGACCAGGATCTCGCAGAGCCCGACGACGATCAGCTTGCCGACGCCATCGACGAGGAGCAAGACCCAGAAGCCACCGGCGCCGACGATCAGATCGACGATCCGGTCCGCATCTACCTGATGCAAATGGGCGACATTCCGATGCTGGGCCGCCAAGAGGAGGTCGCCGTGGCCCGCCGCATCCGCCACACCCGCCGCCACTTCCGTTCGGCCGTGTTGGCCAGCGACTACATGCTGCAGGCGGCCGCCGGCCTGCTGGAAGGCATCCGCGACAGCAGGCTCCGACTGGATCGCACGATCGAAGTTTCGGTCACCAACCTGGGCGAAAAGTCGCGGCTCCTCCACGTACTCCGCCCGAATCTCGAAACGCTGCGGCACGTGTTGCTCGAAAACCAACGCGATTTCTCCCTCGCCATCAGCCGGCGTCAGACCACACGGGTGCGCCGTGAGGCTTGGCGCCGGCTCCTGGGTCGACGGGCGAAGGCCGTGCGACTTGTCGAGGAGCTGGGACTCCGCACGCAACGTCTGCAGCCGTTCTTGGAAAAGCTTCGTCAGATCAGCCGCCGGATGGACGCCATCCGCCGTGAGTTGGCCGCCCCGCGCCGGGACGCCGAGGACCAAGCCCACGCCGCCGAGCTCCGCAAGGAACTGCATCAGTGGATGCGGGTCACCCAGGAAAGCCCCGCCACACTTCGTCGCCGACTTGCCAGGATCGACAGTTGGGCCACCCAGTATGACACGGCCAAGCGCGAGCTCTCGGCCGGCAACCTCCGACTGGTCGTCTCGATCGCCAAGCGCTATCGCAACCGGGGCCTCAGCTTCCTGGACCTGATTCAGGAAGGGAACACGGGCTTGATGCGAGCGGTCGACAAGTTTGAGCCCCGACGCGGCTACAAGTTCTCGACCTACGCGACCTGGTGGATTCGCCAGGCCATTACCCGCGCAATCGCCGACCACAGCCGCACCATTCGCGTGCCGATCCACGTCTTCGAGAGTCTCGGCCGAGTCCGCACGGCCACCCGCCAACTCCTTCAAGAGACGGGTGTCGAGCCGTCCTTGGAAGAAACGGCCGAGGCGGCCGGCCTCTCCATCGACGAGGCCCAGTGCGCCGTCCGCATGACCAAGCAACTTCTGTCGCTCGACCAGGTCGTCAGCGAACACGACGACAGTCTCTTCGGCGAGTTTCTGCAGGACCACCGCGAAGAGGACCCGCTGATGGAGATGAACCGTTCATCGCTCAAGGCGCGCATCGCCGAGGTCCTCGACGTGCTCGACTACCGCGAGCGCGAAGTGCTGCGGCTCCGGTTCGGCCTGACCGACGGCTACGCCTACACGCTCGAAGAGGTCGGTAAAATCTTCTCGGTCACCCGCGAGCGGATTCGCCAGATCGAAACGAAGGCCCTGCAAACCTTGCAGCATCCGACCCGAGCCCGCCAATTGGCCGGCTTTCTGGAACGCCCCATTGCGGCCCCGATCATCCCGCTGCCCATCGACACCATGGCCGCCGAGACCGTCTGAGACAGCGTGTCTTCAATGGGTCCCCCTCTCTCTTAGGGAGAAGGGCCGGGCAAGGGGCCTTCTACGGCAGAATGGCCTGTCGTGTGGCTCAAACCGAGCGACCGCCTTTGCCGCTTTCAGCCCCTTTCCGCGGTCCCGCCACCGGCGTCCAGGCCCCCAAGCCACCTCGTAACCCCCGTGAAAAACGGGTACAATGAACGGTTCCAATTCAGAGGACGGAACCTTCATGACGCATGGTGTCGTAGACATCCCCCAGCCGGGGAAATTGCCATCAGCCGATGCGGCATCGTGCCGCGTCCGCTCCGGCAGCCGTCACGATGCCAACGGCTTCCTGGTCGGACCAGAAAACCGCTTGGTCAACGTGGCAATCCGCTCGGTCCTCGAGGACCAAACCCGCAGTTACAACCCGTTGGTCCTCTACGGTCCCGCCGGCACCGGCAAGTCGCATCTGGTCCAGGGACTTGCGGCTGCTTGGAAAGCGCGGCACGCGTCCGATGCTCGGCCGGCCTCCGCCAACCGCGTCCATGCGCGACACGACGGCAAGCCGCATCCCCACCTCGCCAAGTCGCGCGCGGAAAACTCGAAACGCCGGGTCGTTTGCACCACGGCCGTCGACTTCGCCAGGGAACTGGCCGATGCGATCGAAACGCAAGCCGTCGACGATTTTCGCGCGAAGTACCGCGACGCCGCCATGCTGGTCGTCGAGGACCTCGGTCAACTGACCACACGCCGATCCGGAAAGCTCAGCGCCCAAGAGGAGCTAATCCACACACTCGACGCCTTGGTGGCCGATGGCCGATGGGCCGTCGTGACTGCCGGCGATGCGCCGTGGGCGCTGCCCGGCATGACGCCCATGCTCCAAAGCCGACTGGCGAGCGGACTGGTCATTCGGCTTGCGCCGCCTGGCCCCGAGACGCGCCGCGCCCTGCTTCATCGCTTGGCCGCTCTGCGCGACATCGACTTGCCCGATTCGGTTGCCCAGGCCTTGGCCCAAGGCTTGAGCGGAACGGCCCGCGATCTGGCCGGCGCCCTGCTGCAATTGGCCACGTTGGAAATCGACGACTCGCCTACCAAGGCCGGCAAGCCGTCAAAACACCCCACGGCTCGATCCATCGACATGCCGGCGGTCCAGAACTACTTGGCTCGCCAACAGCATGGCCGAAAGGTCACACTCCACGAAATCGCTCTGGCCACGGCGCACCATTTTTCCGTCCGCCTGACCGACCTGCGAAGCGCGTCCAGACGCCGCACACTGGTGGCCGCCCGCGGCGTTGCCGTTTACCTCGCCCGAGACGTGGCCGGCCAAGGTCTCGAACAGATTGGCCGCTACTTCGGCGGCCGCGACCACACAACCGTCCTTCATAGCTATCGCACGACCCGAGACGTGGCCGCCGCCGACCCGACGATTCGCACGGCCATCGAGGCCCTCAAGAAGTCCCTGTGGAAAACCTGACGGCCGCCTGTCGACCGATGGACAATGACGCCACTGCACACCAACATCGAAGTTCGCCCGATCGAGACCCATGCTGGCGATCGCCACGGAATGAACGGCGGACAAACGGCCGCGCGCCAGGTTTTCCCCTCCCCAACAAGATGCGTCTGTCATGCGTAACTAAGGAAGCCCCAGCGACTTGCGACCATCCCCAACAACCCCGTCGACAATCGACCACGACAGACTAATACTACTGCTACTGTTAACAAGAAAAAGAAAGGCATAGCCCGACCATGAAAGCGACTTGCCAGCGAGACAAACTCCTGCACGCCTTCCAGATGGCTGCCAGCGTGGCCCCGGCACGCAGCCCCAAGCCAATCCTTCAGAACGTCAAACTGGAAGTCACCCCCGACTCGGCCATCTTGATGGGCACGGACCTCGAGGTTGGCATTCGGGTCGATGTCCAGGGTTTCACCGTTTCGGCCCCAGGCAAGGTCGTCCTGCCGCGCGACCGCTTCGGCAAAATCTTGACCGAGAGTTCCGACGAGCAGTTGGTCCTCGAAAGCGACGGCCGCAAGGTCCTTGTCCGCGGCCAGCGGAGCGAGTTCCAGCTTCCCTCCGAAAATCCGGACGAGTTCCCGGACGTGGCCGCCTTCGAGGAGCAGAAATACCACGAAATGCCCGCTCGGTTCTTCCGCGAGATCATTCGCCGCACGGTCTACGCGACCGACAACGAGAGCAGCCGTTACGCCTTGGGCGGCGTTCTTCTCGAGCTCACCGAGAAGGGCATCACGGCCGTGGCCACCGACGGCCGCCGCCTCGCCAAGCAAGAGGGCTCGGCCAAGTCTGTCGGCGGCCATGTCAACGGCGACAACACGACGATCATCCCGACCCGCGCGATGCAACTGATCGAACGCGCGTTGGCCGACAACGAAGATAACATCCAACTGACGGCCCGCGACAACGATGCGATGGTTCACAGCGGCCGCTCGACGATCTACACGCGATTGGTGGAAGGCCGCTTCCCGAAGTGGCGCGACGTGTTCCCGCGACGCGAGGGAATGGCCCGGATCGAACTGACGGTCGGGCCGTTCTACGCGGCCGTCCGGCAAGCGGCCATCGTCACGAGCGATGAACGCCGCGGCGTCGATTTCACCTTCGGAGGCGGCAAGATCGTGCTGGCCGGCCACGGCGCGGAACTTGGCGAAGCGCATGTCGAACTGCCGACTTCCTACGACGGTCCCGACATTGGCATTACGCTCGATCCGCGCTACCTGAGCGATTTCCTCAAGGTCCTCGGCTCCGAGCAGAACTTCGCAATCGAGTTGCGCGACGCCGAGAGCGCCGCCACCTGCGTCACCGACGACGGTTATGCGTATGTCCTGATGCCGCTCTCGCGCGACCGTTAGCGGCTCGCGAGTCGGCGGTGAATAAACAACATCCAAAGCAAAGGAAAAGATGGCTCGCGCGCCAAGAACCGCTGCCAACCGCAATCGCGGCCCCCAGGCCATCGGAGACGTGCTCTCCGAGCTGATGGCTCGACGTGGCTATGGTCGGATCCAGAGCGCGGCCAACTATGACGCGGCCTGGCGCGAGGCGGCCGGTCCGTTGACGGCCAAATACACGCGGCCCGGTCAACTTCGACGCGGCACGTTGGAGGTCGTCGTCGCCCATTCGGCCTTGGTGCAAGAGCTGGGGTTTCAAAAGCAGACGCTGCTGAAATCGCTGGCCCGGCTCCTGCCGGATGACGGAATCGAGAACCTCAAGTTTCGCGTCGGGAGTGTTGAATAGAAGTGCCTTGGTCCCGTCTGCCTCCGTGAGGCGCCCGACGACGGCCTGGTGGCAATGGGAGCGCAACACCAATTAACCAACAACCGGAAGCGAACCGGTTCCGACAGATCATTCTCCAAAAGACTCATTCCGGGACCAATGCGTTCCCGGTGAACCCGATTCAGAAAGCCATGGCCAACGACCCCAAAGAACTGCCGCCGTCTCCGGAACTTGACACCTACCGTCTCGAAAAGCCGGAGGGCGAGGCCGAGTACAGCGCGAAGGACCTCCAACATCTGAGCGATCTGGAGCACGTTCGCGAGCGGCCCAGCATGTACATCGCCGACACGACCACCCGCGGCCTGCACCACCTGATCTACGAGGTCGTCGACAACTCGATCGACGAGGCCATGGCTGGTTTCGCCACGGAATTGTCCGTCACGATCAACAACGACGGCTCGGTGACGGTCGAGGACAACGGACGCGGCATTCCCGTCGAGCATCATCCCGAGCTCGGCTTCTCGACCCTTCAGGGCGTGATGACCGTGCTCAAATTCGGCGGCAAGTTCAAGAAAGGCGCGTACCAAACGTCCGGCGGCTTGCACGGCGTCGGTGTCACGGTCGTTAATTTCCTCTCCGAATGGTGCGAGGTCGAGGTCCGCCGCCAAGGGCACGTCTATCAACAGGAATACGAGCGAGGCGTTCCAGTGGCCGAAGTTCGCCGCATCGGTCGCAGCGATCGCGTCGGCACGAAAACAACCTTCAAGCCCGACTCGGAAATCTTCCCCAGCACGACGTTCCAGTACAACGTCCTTTACAAGCGGCTCCAGGAGCTGGCCTTCCTCAATCGAGGCGTCAAGATCACCTTCCACGACAATCGCACGGGCGACGGCGAAACGTTCTGCTACCATCGCGGCATCGTCGAGTTCGTCGAGCATCTCAACCGCGCCAGCGAGGTCGCGCACGAGGACGTCGTTTACATCGCCGGTGAATACGAGGGCGTCGGTCTCGAGATCGCCCTGCAATACTCGGGCGAGTTCACCGAAAACGTTCACTCATTCGTGAACAATATTCCCACCACCGAAGGCGGCACCCACGTCTCCGGCTTCCGCGCCGCACTCACACGCACGATCAACAACTACGGCAAGAAATCGAATCTCTACAAAGACCTCGTCCCCAGCGGCGACGACTGCCGCGAGGGGCTGACGGCCGTCATCTCGCTCCGCGTGCCCGAGCCCCAGTTCGAGGGCCAAACCAAGACCAAGCTCGGCAACGGCGAGGTTGAAGGCATTGTCAACTCGGCCGTCGGCGACTACCTGATCAAGTTCCTCGAAGAGAACCCGAAGACGGCGAAAACCATCGTCCAAAAAGGTCTGCTGGCCGCCGAAGCCCGCGAGTCGGCCCGCAAAGCGCGCCAATTGGTCCGCGAACGCAAGGGCGCTCTGAGCGGCGGCGGACTCCCTGGCAAGCTCCGCGACTGCACCAGCCGCGAGGTCGACAAGTGCGAGTTGTATTTGGTCGAGGGCAATTCGGCCGGCGGCAGCGCCGAGGGCGGACGCATCCGCGAGTTCCAGGCCATTCTCCCCCTTCGCGGCAAGATCATCAACGCCTACAAGGCACGCGACGACAAAGTGCTCGCCAACGAAGAGGTCCGCAGCATGATCTCGGCCATCGGCGCCGGCATCGGCGACGAAATGGACCTCTCGAAACGCCGCTACAGTAAGATCGTCATCATGACCGACGCCGACGTCGACGGCTCGCACATCCGCACGCTGCTGCTGACGTTTTTCTATCGCCAAATGTACGATCTGGTGAAGGCCGGCTACGTCTATGCCGCCCAGCCGCCGCTGTTCCGCGTGCGGCACAAGAAGGAAACCTACTACATCCAGACCGAAGAAGAAATGAAGGCCCAATTGCTCGACGCCGGCCTGACCGATTCGGTCTTCGATCCGGGCGATGGCCGCACCATCCTTGGCAAGGACATCGAGCGTCTCTGCCGCACCTTGGCCGCGCTCGAAGAGTCGCTTATTGCCTTGGAACGCCGTGGCATCAATCTCCGAGCCCATGCGCTGCGCCGCGACCCGGTGACCGGCCGGCTGCCGATCTACCACGTGCTGATCGGCCAGCAAGAGCACTGGTTCACCACCCGCGAACAACTGGACGCCTTCGTCGCCGCCCAAGAAGAAGAAGTTGGCGAAGAGTTGGCTCTCAGCGATCAGCTCAACGGCGAGGAAGTGGCCGAACTTCCCAAACGGCTCCACATCGTCGATCTGCATGAAGTCCGTTCGATCAACAACCAACTGGCCGAGCTCCGCAAGATGGGCTTCGATATCCAAAGCCTCATCCCGCAAGAGCGAACCGGCATCGAGGAACCGCGCTATCGGTTGCGCCGCGGCGAATCGACGACCGGTCTCGATGATCTCCGGGGGCTGCTGACGGCGGTCCGAGCCGCCGGCGAAAAAGGCCTCCAGGTCACCCGCTTCAAAGGCTTGGGCGAGATGAACGCCGAAGAGCTTCGCCAAACAACCCTCGATCCGGCCAATCGAACGCTCCTTCAGGTCCGAATGGAAGACGCCGGCGCGGCCGACGATATCTTCCGCATCCTCATGGGCGACAAGGTCGAGCCACGCCGCGAGTTCATCGAAAAACACGCGATGGAAGTCCGAAACCTCGATGTCTAGCCCGGGCGCGGCGGGCCGCCGCTGCCTCGAAACGTTGCATGATACCCAGCTCGCCACTATGATGGAGGTTTCTTTCAAGGAACCCGAACATGACCTATCTGCGACCGCTCTGCCTCCACGTGAAGATCGCCCTGCCAACGCTCGCCGGTTGGTTGACCGTCGGTTCGGCCGCTTTTGCCCAAGCGTTCAAACAACCCCCGAAACCCGACGCCACGACCGGGACCGGCCCCTACGTCATGGCCTACATCCTGCTCATTTTGGCCATCGCGTTGGGCCTGGTGATCGTTTGTCGCTCGAGCAACCGTCGTGATCGGGCGCGCCCCGAAGGCTTCGTCGAAAAGTCGATGGTCGAACAAGAAGGCAAAAAGCCCGCGTCGAAAGGCAAAAAATAGCCCATGAAACTCGCTCTCGCCATGACTGCATTGCTCTGCTCCGTCGTCAGCGCTCGCGCCGCGGACGGCGTCTTTCCATTCCCGTGCCATCAAAAGACGCTCCCCAACGGGCTGAAGGTCGTCATGATCCCGACGCCCAGCCGGGGATTGGTCGCTTACTTCACCGTCGTCCGCACCGGCAGCCGCGACGAAGTCGAGCCGGGCCGCTCCGGCTACGCCCACTTCTTCGAGCACATGATGTTCCGCGGCACGAAGACCTACCCCGGTCCGGTCTACAACCGCATCGTCACCAGCCTGGGCGCTCAGGCGAACGCCTTCACCAGCGACGACCTCACCGTCTACCATCTGACCCTCGGCAAGGAGGACCTCGAACGGGCGATCGAGATCGAGAGCGACCGCTTCCAGCACCTCGACTACGGCAAACCGGCCTTCCAGACCGAGGCCGGCGCCGTCTATGGCGAATATCGCATCGGCTCGACGAACCCGTTCTTCGCCCTGCACGAAAAGATGCAGGACCTGGCCTTCGACGCTCACACCTACAAGCACACGACCATGGGCTTCCAGGCCGACATCAAGGCCATGCCCGAAGGCTATGACTACAGCCGCTCCTTCTATCACCGCTTTTATCGCCCCGAGAATGTCGTGATTCTCGCCATCGGCGACGTGGATCCGCCGGCCACCGTCCGGCTGATCGAAAAGTACTATGGCGCCTGGCAGCCCGGCTATCAGCCGCCCAAGATTACGCCCGAACCGCCGCAAACCGCGCCGAAAAGCGCCGAAATCACCTTCCCCGGCCGCACGCTGCCGATCCTGGCCATCGGCTACAAGGGCGACGCCTTCGACCCGGCCAACCGTGACTACGTGGCTGCTCGGCTGCTGGCCGAACTGGCCTTCGGGCCGCAAAGCGAACTCTACAAGCGGCTCGTCCTGCGAGAGCAACGGGTCGAGGCCGTCCAGTGCGACGTGCCCGTGAACCGCGATCAGCCGTTGTTCGACATCGTGGCCATCGTCAAAAACGCGGAGGACATTCCGGCGGTGCGCGACCAGATCGATCGCACCTTGCAGGAGTTCCAAACCAAGCCGGTCGATTCGCAAAAACTCGACGACCTGAAACGCCGCGAGCGCTACGAGTTCCTGATGGAGCTCGACGCGCCCGAAAAGGTGGCTATGCAGTTGGCTCGAATCGTCACCGCGACCGGCGGCGTCGAAGCCGTCGATCAACTGTTTGCCGCGTCGGCGACCATCACGCCGCGGGACATTCAGCGTGCCGCCGCCAAGTACTTCGTGCCCGAGCGGCGGACCGAGATCGTGCTCAAGGGGAAGGACGACGCCGGCAACCAAGCGGCCAAAAAAGGCGAAGGCGAAGCCGCCAAGGCGGATACGCCAAGCGACAGCGATGCCACAAAACCGCTTGCCGCTTCAAAACCACCGCCCCAATCGCCAACCAGCGCAGCGGACGCAACCGAAAAATCGCAGACGCCGGTCGCCACATCTCCCGTGTTGCTTCCCGTCGCAGGCGATCCGACAATCTCGTTCCGCCTCTGGTTCAAGGCCGGCTCGCAGAACGATCCGCCGGGCAAGGAGGGCTTGGCCGACATCACGGCCGCGATGATCTCTGAAGGGGCCACCCGCTCGAACACCTACGAGCAGATCCTCGACAAGCTCTTCCCGTTGGCCGCCGGTTACTCGGCCAACGCCGGCATGGAAATGACGGTTGTTTCTGGTCGCGTCCACAAGGACAACCTCGAACGATTCTATCCGCTCCTGATCGAAGCGATCCTCCAGCCGGCGTTCAACCAAGAGGACCTCGACCGCGTCAAGAGCCGAACCCTCAGCTACCTCGAAAACACGCTCCGTTATGCGAACAACGAGGAGCTAGGCAAAGCCGTCCTCTACAACACGCTCTTCGCCGGCACGCCCTACGGCCATCTTGGCGAAGGAACCATCGAGACCGTTCGCGGCATTACGATCGACGACGTCAAGGCGTTCTACCGCACCCACTACACCCGCGACAACGTGACCGTCGCTCTGGGCGGCGGCTACGACGCGGCGCTGCTGAAAACGCTGCAGGCCGACCTCGGCGCCTTGCCCGCCGGAGCGCCTTCGGCAACCGACATCCGCGTGGCGCTCCAGGGTCGCCAAGTGACGATCGTCGAGAAGGAGTGTCCGGCCACGGCCATCAGCCTGGGCTTCCCGCTCGATGTCGTTCGCGGCACGAAGGACTGGTACGCCCTGGCCATCGCCAACTCGTGGCTTGGGCAGCATCGCAATCAGAACGGCCACCTGTATCAGACGATCCGCGAGCTGCGAGGCCTCAATTACGGCGACTACACGTACCTCGAACATTTCCCAGTCGCGGCCAAGCAGTTCGTTCCGCCGACGAATGTCGCCCGGCGGCAGCAGATCTTCGAGATGTGGATCCGTCCGGTGCCCAACACGGCCCGGCAGTTCGCCCTCCGCGCGGCGCTCCGCGAGTTTCAGCGATTGATCGACCACGGTCTGACCCAGGAGCAATTTGACGAGACCCGCGCGTTCCTGCGAAAGTTCGTCCCGCACCTGGCCCCGACGACGATGGCCCAACTCGGCTACGCGGTCGACGACCGGTTCTACGGCATCAACGGCTCGCATCTCGAAAAGTATCGCCAAGCGATG
Source organism: Thermoguttaceae bacterium (assembly GCA_039698035.1). GTDB lineage: Bacteria > Planctomycetota > Planctomycetia > Pirellulales > Thermoguttaceae > JAJFUI01. Next base: position 340,696 of record JBDKSW010000004.1, read on the forward strand.
CAGGATCTGACATTGGACGAAGTGAACGCGGCCATCCGCCGACACCTCCAATACAACGACCTTCAGATCGTCTTCGTCACGAAGGACGCTCAATCGCTGAAAGACGCGCTGGTGGCCGAGACGCCGAGCCCCATCACCTATGCGACGCCAAAACCCGACTCGGTGATCGCCGAGGACCGCGAGATCAGCGTCTTCCCCTTGAAAATCAAGGCCGAAAACGTTCGCATCGTCCCGCTGACCGAACTGTTCGTGAAATAATCGCTTGACCAAAATTCCTGACGCGCGGTCAACCCCCAGCGCCGCTTCACGGAAGACTTAGCCATGCGAGTCCTCGGCATCTCCGGCAGCCCACGCCGAAACGGCAATACCGACATCCTCGTGCGCACGGCCCTCGACGGCCTGACGGCCGAGGGCGTCGAGACCGAGTTCCTGTCGCTGGCCGACCGGCCCGTGAAACCGTGCATCGCTTGCGGCGGTTGCTTCCAACAAGAAGAACCGCGTTGCACCCTGAAAGACCCGGCGTTCGACGGCATTTTGGAAAAGTTCGCCGCTGCCGACGGCATCCTCGTCGGCTCGCCCGTGTACTTCGGTTCAGCTACGCCGCAGACGATGGCCCTGCTGGACCGCGTCGGCTACGTCGCCCGGCGTCATCCCGACCTGCTGCGTCGCAAGGTGGGCGCGGCGGTGGTGGTCGCGCGTCGGGCCGGCCAAAACTTCACCTTCGCGCAGCTCAACTACTTCTTCCTCATCGCCGAGATGATCGTCCCCGGCTCGAACTACTGGAACGTGGCCTTCGGCCGCGAGATGGGCCAAGTCGAGAACGACGCCGAGGGGCTCGACACGGTCAAAACGCTCGCCCAGAACATGGCTTGGCTCCTCAAGAAGCTTGCGTAGGACGCAGCGTGCCGTCGGCCGCCGGGCGACGGATCGACGTGGGCGCGGGCCGACGCCAACACGACTCGTGCGCGCGGCCACTCGAACGGGGTGTGCGGTCGGCGGCCAAGGCGAGCGTCCGAAGTGTCTGTGGCAAAACGACTTGCGGCGGCCGTATCGGCGTGCAATAAATCGCCGGCGAGTAAAGGCGGGCGCAAGTGCCTCCTGGGCGACCTCCTCGGCGATGCGGCTTGTCCGATCGCCACGTCGGCCCTGGTTTCGCCCCAAAGGGTCATTCCGCTGCCAGGCAAAATCCGATAGAATCAATCGTTTGTCCCCGCTCAGGGTCGTTAGGCTGTTCGGAGAGTGTCATGGCAAAGAATAAGAAGAAGGCGGAGTCCGTGTTCCTGGTCTGCAAAGAGACCGGCGACTACAACTACACCCTGCGGAAGAAACCGGGCGGGGAAAAGCTGTCGCTCAAGAAGTACTGCCCCAAGCTTCGCAAGCATACCGAGCACACCGAGAAGAAGAAGTAAGAGCAGCAGTCCGCGGTTGGCTTTCCGCTTCGCACAGCGCGAGGCGGACGGCAAATCGCCAAAGGCTCTCTGCCGCGATGTCTAAGCGATGGCGGATTCACCCGCATGACCCGGCCCGCATCGCGGACCTGCAGCGCGCTGCGGGCGTCCCGGCCGTCGTCGCCGAGTTGCTCCTCTGCCGTGGCATCACCGATCCGAGCGCGGTCGGCGACTTTCTCGAACCGAAGCTGACCGCCCTGCGCGATCCGGCGGGGCTGCCCGGTTGCTCGGCGGCCGCACAGCGGATTTGCGAAGCCATCTCGGCCCGGCAGCCCATCGTCGTCTACGGCGACTACGACGTCGACGGCATCAGCGGCACGGCCCTCCTCTGGCTCTGCCTCAAACTGCTCGACGCCGATGTCCGCTACTATATTCCCCATCGCGTCGACGAGGGCTACGGACTCAACGCCGAAGCCATCCGCACGTTGGCCGACGAGGGCACGAAGCTGATTGTCACGGTCGATTGCGGCATCGCCGGCATCGCGGAAGCCGCGTTGGCTCGCGAGTTGGGCGTTGATCTGATCGTCACCGATCATCACGAGCCGTGTGCCCAGTTGCCCGCCGCCGTGGCCATCGTTCACCCGCGAATTCCTGAGGGGAGCTATCCGTTTGGCGGCCTGAGCGGTTCCGGTGTCGCGCTGAAGCTGGCCTGGGCCGTCTGTCAGCAGGCGAACGGCAGCCAGCGGGCCTCGCCGCGCATGAGGAACTTCCTCGTTCAGGCGGTGGGACTGGCCGCGCTCGGGACCATCGCCGACGTGGTGCCGCTGGTCGACGAAAACCGCGTCCTGGTGCGCCACGGCTTGGATAGCCTGGCCAACGCGCCAACCCTGGGCACGGCCACCCTGATGAGCCTGGCCAAAGTCGTTGCCCAGCGCTATCCGGACGGCAAGACGCGGCTATCGGCCGAGGACGTGGCCTTTCAGCTTGCCCCGCGCTTGAACGCGGCCGGCCGGCTTGGCCAACCGCAACTGGCCGTCGAGTTGCTGGTGACCGACCGGGCCGAGCGAGCCGCCGAGCTGGCCCAATACATCGATGGCCTGAACGCGACCCGACAGACCATCGAGCGGAGCATCCAGTTGGCCGCGGCCAAGCAGGCCAAGGAGTTGTTCGACCCGGTGGACGATGCGGCCTTAGTGTTGGCCGATCACGGCTGGCATCCGGGGGTGATCGGCATCGTAGCCGGGCGACTTGCCGACCGCTTCCATCGCCCGGTGGTGATGATCTCGTGGGACAAGTCGGGCATGCGCCCGGGGGTTGGTTCGGCGCGCAGTGTGCCGGGCTTCGATCTGCACGCGGCGTTGAGCGATTGCCGCGAGTTCCTGATCGCCCACGGCGGTCACGCGGCGGCGGCCGGGCTGCGGATCCAAGAGCCGCAACTCAACGGCTTCCGCACGGCGTTTTGCGAGGCGGCTGCCTCGCGGATCTCGGAGGCCGAGCGCGTGGCCGAGCTGTTCATCGATGTCGAGGCGCCGCTGAGCGCGTTCACCTTGGACACCGTTCGGCAGTTGGAACGTCTGGCCCCCTTTGGCCACGGCAACGTCCGGCCGCTTCTATGCACGACCGGCGTGACGCTTTGCGGCCCGCCGAAACCGCTTGGCGCAAGCGGCCATCATCTGGCGATGAACGTCGCGCAGCACGGCGTTTCGCTCCGCGCGGTGGCTTTTGGCGGCGGCGATTGGGCCGACGAGTTGGCGGCCGTCACGGGCCCGCTCGACATCGCCTTCCGCCCAGTGATCAACGCTTTCCGCGGCCGCCAGAGTGTCGAGCTTCACATGGTCGATTGGCGCCCCACGGCGAGCACATGACAGCGAAACAGCAGCACTTGGCGCGTTGGGATCGTCAAGGTACGATCAGAGCGCCCGGAGCCCAGCCGATCGGATACTCGTATGCCTCGCCGTAATCTTGTCGTTTTGATGCTCGCGCTGCTGCTGACGGTCGTCTGCCGCATGTCCGGCGCGCCGCAAAGCCCGTACGCCCGCGTGCTGGACAACGCGATGGGCATCGTCAAACGTCAGTCGCTCGAACCGGTGACGGATCTGCAGCTTTTTGCCGGGGCCATGCAGGGCATGCTCGACCAGTTGGACGAGAACTCGATGTACTTCGGGCCCGAGCAGAGCGACGAGTTTCGGGAGACGTTCGACCAGCAGTTCGCCGGCATCGGGATTGTCGCGGCCCTCGATCCGGAAACAAAGCAGCTCCAAGTTCTCAGCCCGATCGTCGGTTCGCCCGCGTATCGGGCTGGCATCTTGGCTCGCGACCGCATTCTCAAGATCGGCAAGACGAGCACGCAGGGCATGTCGCTCCAAGACGCCGTCGCCTCGTTGCGCGGCAAAGAGGGAGAGCCCGTTACGCTGACGGTCCAGCATGCGGGCGGCCAGGACTCCTTCGAGGTGACGCTGGTGCGCGAGATCATTCACGTTGCCACCGTGCTGGGCGACACGCTGAACCCGGACGGTTCGTGGAACTTCTTCCTCGAAGGCCACAATCGGATCGGCTATGTGCGAATTACCAGCTTCAGCGAGGACACGCCGCTCGAACTGGAGCGGGCGCTTCGGTGGTTGGCCGCCCAAGACATGCGCGGATTGGTCTTGGACCTGCGCAACGATCCGGGCGGGTATCTGAAGGCGGCCGTCCGTGTTTGCGACATGCTGGTGCCTTCGGGAGTCATCGTGACGACGCGCCACCGCGGCGGCCAGATCAGCGAGACTTACCGGGCCAGCGGCAAGGCCGAGTTCACCGATTTTCCAATCGCCGTTCTCGTCGATCAGAATACGGCCAGCGCGGCGGAAATCGTGGCCGCCTGCCTGCAAGACCATCATCGGGCGGTCGTTGTGGGCCAGCGCACTTTCGGGAAAGGCACCGTTCAGGAAGTCGTCGAGTTGCCGCCGGGCTGCGGCCTGATGAAGTTCACCTCGTCCAGTTACTGGCGACCCAGCGGCTTGGACATTCAACGTCCTCGCACCGCGTCCAAGGACCGAACCTGGGGCGTCTCGCCAGACAAGGGCTTCCAGGTCGAGCTAACCCAAGAGGAATCCAACCGCTGGCAGCAGTGGCGGCAATCGCGCGATGTCTTCCAGCCGCCCAAGAAGGCCGAGACGCCGCCGAAGGTCCCTGCGAAGACGGATGCGAGCGGGAAGAGCACATCGCCGGTCTACGTCGACGTTCAGCGTCGACGTGCGGTCGAGTACGTCGAAAAGCGGGCCGCCGAAAGCGAACAGGCGCCGGCCGATAAACCGTCTTCAGCCGCCGAGAAGCCGTAAGGCATGGTCCGACCCGGCGGCTGCTTCATCCGCGGGGATACTGCCGGCAGTACTCGTACAGGGCCATGGCCGTCGCCGTCGCCGCGTTGTGGGCAAACGGTCGTCCGTAGACGGGGATCTCGACGGCACGGTCCAGGATCCGCAGAACGTCGTCGGTGATGCCGGCCCGCTCGTTGCCCACCACCAGGACGGTACGTTGCGGGAAGGCGAACTCGAAGATCGACACGGCGTCCGTCGTTTGCTCGAGCCCGACGATCTTGTACCCTTCGCCGCGCAGCCGTTCGAGCACCGGCGGGAGCGTGCGATGGATTTCGAGTTCCAGCGTTTCAGCCGAGTCCCGTGCGATCTTGCCGATCAGCTTGGCGTTGCCGGTGCAGATCATCCGCCGCACGCCGCAACAGCCGGCCGTCCGGGCGATCCGGGACAGATTGACGTTGCTGTGCATTGGCGGGCATGCCAGCACGAGCTCTCGCGGCCGGTCGAGCGGCCAGGCCGGTTTGTGACGCTCTTGGACGAAGTCGGGCATTTCCGCTGGCCGATGGGGACGTTTTGGCGTCAAAGACTCTATTCTAGGGACCCCCGTTCGACACGACAATGCCGCGGCTCTAGGCGTTGCCCGAGTCGCGTCCGCTGCTGCGACGCAGTTGGCCGCAGGCCGCGCTGATTCGGTCGCCCTTGCGATAGCGAATGGCCACGTTCAGACCGCCTTCGGTCAGCAGCTTGGCAAATGTGGCGGTGACCGCGGGCGACGGTGTTCGGTAGGGAAGTCCTGGAATCGGATTGAACGGGATCAGGTTCACCAGCCCGGGTCTTCCGCGAAGCAAGCGGACCAGTTGCCTCGCGTGTTCCGGTTGGTCGTTGACGCCGGACAGCAACACATATTCAAAGGTCACACGCCGGCCGGTCAGCTCGAAGTATTCGTCGGCGGCGGCCATGATGGCGGCAACGCCAAACCCACGGTTGGCCGGGACCAGTCGGTTCCGCAAGGTGTCGTCGGCCGCATGGAGCGACACGGCCAGATGGTACTGGCAATTGTCGCGGGCCAAGCGGCGGATGCCATCGGGGAGTCCGACGGTCGAGATGGTAATGCGTCGGGCGCCGATGCCCAGCCCGTCGCGCCCCGTGGCTTCGTCCAGTGCGGTCAACAGGGCGTCGAGGTTGAGCGTTGGCTCGCCCATGCCCATGACGACGACGTGGCTGAGCCGCTCGGGCGTTTGGCCGGGGGGGTGCGGCGATTTGGTTTCGCTCGGTCCGCCAGTCTGGCTCAGAAGCCGCTGGAGTTGCAGCATCTGCTCGACGATCTCGCCGGCCGTCAGGTTGCGGACGACGCCATCCATGCCTGTGGCGCAGAAAACGCAGCCCATCGCGCAGCCAACCTGGGTGCTGATGCAAGCCGTGCAATGCTCCTTATCGTCGCGGAGTAAAACGCACTCGATGCGTTGGCTGTCGCCGAGTTCGAGCAGCAGTTTTTCGGATCCGTCGGCCGCCCTGCGACACTGGACAACGCTTGTCGTCCAGATTTGGAAGTCCTCGGCGAGCTGCTTGCGGAGGCTGGCCGGCAGGTCGGTCATCTCGTCGAAGTTGGCAGCCCGCTTCTGAAAAAGCCACTTGCGGACCTGGCCTGCTCGATAGGCTGGCAAGCCGTGTTGGACAAACCAATCGCGAAGTTGCGCCGGCGTTTGCTCGAAGATGGGGATCATGGTCTGGCGGGACGCCTTTTCAACGCTCGTCCCAAATGTCTTCGAGCGAGGCCGTTGCCGACGCGCGATGTCATTTATCTTCGCGAGAAGGCGCCCAGATCGAGGCCCACGGCCCAGATCATCAGCGCCAACACGAGCGCAAGTCCAATGTAGCTGAGCACGACCTGAACGCTTTCGGGGGCTGGCTTGCCGCGGATTCCTTCGTAGCACAGCAGCACGAAGTGGCCGCCGTCCAGCATCGGGATCGGCAAGAAGTTGATCACGGCCAGATTGGCGCTCAGGAGCGTCAGGAACAGCAGCAACTCGGCCGTTCCCTGGTCGGCATAGTGCAAGGCGACCTGGACGATTGTAACCGGGCCGGAGATGAGCCGCATCGAGACCTGATTGGTGCTCAATTTTTGCACGGTGCGATAGACCATCGTCACCGAGTCGAGCGTCTCGCGGCCGCCCAGTGCGAAGGCGTCGCCGAACGACCGGGCTTTCAGATCGAAGGTCATCGGCTCGAAAACGAAGCCTCGGTTCGGATTGAACCAGTTGGCCGAATCGATCGGCGTCAGCGTTGCCGTCTTGGGTTCCTTCCAATGGTCGCGCGTGTAGGTCAGCTCGACCGTCGTGCCGGGCAAGCATTGCTGCAGCAGGGACATCAAGGCCGGCCACCAGGTGTCGTTGTCCGGGTCCATCGGCAGCATGGCGATTCCCTGGCCGAAGTCGGAATAACGGAGGGTCGCGTCCTTGGGTGGTTTGACCGTCGCCTTGACGATCCGATCACCCGACTGGATGCCGGCCTTCGCGGCCGGACCGCCGGACGTGACGCCGTCCACCGTGGTCACGATCGAGTACGCAACGCCGAGGGACGAGACGCCAAACGAGCCCGTGACTCCGAGAGGAAGAGACAGATCGACCGGTTGCCGGAGGCGGACCGCAATGCTCTTGTTCTCGAAATGGTCTTTGGTCGATGGCCGTCGAATAGTCAAAACGACGCGTTCCCCCGCGCGGCGATCGAGCCGATCGGGCAGCCGGATGGGATCGCCGACAGGGACGCCGTCGAGTTGGGAAATTTCGTCGCCCGGCTGGATGCCGGCGGCAGCCGCGGGCGAGCCTTGTTGGACGGCCGTGACGGGGCCCATTTTCATTGCCATGCCCAGGTCGCGCATCGGATTGGGGGCGACTGGAATCGTGATTCGCTCGGTCTTGCCGGTTGGCGCACCCTTGGCGTTCTTGATCGCTCGCTCGACGGTGACCTTGATCGTCTTGTCAGGCGTTCGAGCCAGTCTGGCTTCGATGGGGCCGTAGCTGTTGATGGGCGTATCGTCGAGCTGCACGATCGTGTCGCCGCACTCGAACGGGGGCTTTGCCTCGTTGGCCGGTGAACCGGGCGTCGTCGCATAGCACTCCTTGGCGATCCACGATTGCCGATCTCGGAGGAGCGACGTGGTGTAGCCGGGCCGGAGTCCGATCAAGAAGGCGCCCTTCGACCGGTTTGGCATGACCATCACGCTGAACGGTTCCCCAACGCCCGGCCGACGAACCAGCAGCTTGACGCCTTTTTCAGGGTCGATGTCACCCAGGGAGATGGCCCTTTGCAGGTCGCGGAACTGCCGCATGGGCTTGCCGGCGATTTCGAGAATTTCATCGTCTGGCCGCAAGCCAGCTTGCCAAGCTGGATCGCCGGACAGCGTTTCACCGACAGTGCATGGCGGCGTTGGCACGCCCATCCAGGGCGACACGGCCACGACGGCCATGAGGAACGCGAAGACGACGTTCATGATGACGCCGGCCGAGATGATGGCCATGCGCTTGGGTACGCTCATGGCCAGGAAGCTGCGCGGATCGTACAGCGGGCCAGCCTCCGACTTTTGGCCGTTGGCCTCGGTGTTCTGGCCGCTGTCCTTCTCTTTGGCCCGCTCGATCTCCTCTTTGAGCCTGCCCGGGTTGTCCTCCTGGCCGAGCATTTTGACGTAGCCGCCCAGTGGGAAGATGCCGATGCCGTATTCCGTCTCGCCGTAGCGGAACTTGCAGAACTTCAGCCCCCAGAAGTCGAAGCCCAGATAGAATTTCTCGCACTTCACGCCGCAAAGCTTGGCAACCAGGAAGTGGCCCAGTTCGTGGACGAAAATGACGAAGCCGAGGCCGACGGCCACCTTCAGGCTCAGTACGGTGTACCCGATGATATAGAACAGCAACGCAATACCTCCTGGCGTGCCCAACGGTCAGCCTGAATCGCCTCTTCCAGGCTGGGGTGGGGATCGAACTTGTGGTTTTCCAAAACTTTCTGACAGATGGGAACGATTCGGTGGAAGGGGAGTCGGCCGTCCAACAGCGCGGCGACGGCCGCCTCGTTGGCCCCGTTCAGCACAGCGCCGGCGGTGCCGCCGGCCGCAGCCACTTCCAGCCCGAGCCGCAAGGCGGGGAACCGGTCGAAGTCGGGCGGGTCAAAACGCAACTCCAACGCTCGACTCCAGTCCACCTTCGCCGCTACACCCTCGCGCCGCTCCGGCCACGTCAATGCGTACTGGATCGGCAGCTTCATGTCCGGCGGGCCAAGCTGGGCAATCACCGAACCGTCCTTATATTCTACCATCGAATGGACGATCGACTGGGGATGGATCATGACGGCTATTTGGTCCGGCCGCAAGTCGAATAACCATCGGGCTTCGATGATCTCCAGGGCCTTGTTCATCAGCGTGGCCGAATCGACCGTTATTTTCGGCCCCATCGCCCATGTCGGATGGTTCAGGGCGTCGGCCGCCGTTACCTGGGCCAGTTGTTTCGAGGAAAATGTGCGGAAAGGCCCCCCGCTGGCGGTCAACACGACCCGCCGCACTTCCTCCCGGCGGCCCGCCTGCAAGGCCTGGAATACGGCGCTGTGCTCGCTGTCGATCGGCAGGATCTGGGTGTTTTTTCGCCGGGCGAGCTCCATCACCAGCGGGCCGCCGACGACCAGGCTCTCTTTGTTGGCCAGTCCGACCGTTTTGCCGGCGTCGAGCGCGGCCCAGGTCCCTCGCAGTCCGACGCTGCCGACAATGGCCGAAACGACGATGTCGACATCGTCGGCCGCAGCGAGTCGCGCGACGGCTTCTGGTCCGACGAGCAGGCGGCAATCGGCCGGCAGCCCGGACCAGTCCTGGCGTTGGGCCGCCTCGGCGTCGGCCACGGCGATGGTCTTGGGCCGCACGTCCTTGGCCTGACGCAGCAACAGTTCGGTACTGCTGCCGGCCGAAAGCGACACGGCCCTAAGCCGCCCCTTGGACGCGGCGATCACTTCCAGCGTGCTCCGACCGATGCTTCCGGTCGAGCCCAGCACGGCGATGTTAGTTCCTGGGTTGCTCATCTTGGGGCTGCGGTTACGCGCTCGTTCTCACGCAGGAGCGCGCATGAGGTCATTCGATCGACGATCTCGGACGAATCGGCGTTAACAACCGATTGAACGCCCATTGCCCACGGAGTGAAAGATACACGCCAATAGCCAACTGAACGGCGGGCCCCGCGACGCTTGCCACGGCTTGAAATAGCAGCAGCCGGTCCGGGTCCAATGTATTCCGCGAAGAAATCACGATGGCTACCACCGGAACAAGTTGAATTATCGCAAATACGGCGAAGTAGGCCCCAAGTAACCGCACCAGAAGTGATGCCAGCAATTCTTCGGCCGACAATGCGTTTGTATTGCTCATGGAAGTTCTCTCTCGAAATCGCTCTTGGGAAGACCCCAGCCCCACACTATCACGCCGTGTCGCTGCCTTCGTCCTCGTCTGGCGATTCAACGTCCGCGATTGGATTGCGAGCCACGGGCATCAACAGCTTCTCGAGCACGAATCGCCCACCATAAAGAAGATAAAGGCCAACAGTCAATTCCGCGGCGAACTCCAGCAACTCAAGGCGGTTCATTCTGATGGCTTCATTCGGCGCGAGATGTTGCAAGCCGAAGATCAAATGAGCGAATGTTCGAACACCCCAAATGGCAGCCCTCGCCGTGACGTAGACCCCAAGAAACCGCAGAAGCAGTGTCGCAAGCGACTCTTTGCCAGGCCACCGAGAAGCGTCTCCCTCTCGATCCTCGGCGTCGCTCGCGCGGCAGTGCGGTTCGTTTTCTCTGTCCATGTTCTCTGGTCTCCGAAAGTCGTGGCCACTGCAGTCGGTCAACACTATTTCGCAGCCCTCTGCGCCGCCTCATAAACGTCCCGCAATGCCACATGCTCGCTCTCGGCGATTTTTCGGCACGATTCGTATTCGGGCGCGAATTGCCGCGTGCCGTCGGGGAGCCAGCGGAGTTTGCCCTCGACCGGCCCCCAAGGCGTTTCCACGGTCTGCGACTCGCGGCGCAGCACGCGACGCGAGGCCGCCCAGGAGCGGACGCCAAGCGTCGTTGTTTCGGCAAACAGGATCGCCTCCATGGCGGCCGCGTCCGCCGGTCGGCAGAGAACCGTCAGCGTCACGCCCGGGCGGTTCTTCTTCATCTGGATGGCCGTCGTGTAGACGTCCAATGCGCCGGCGTCCCAAAGCCGAGCGATGCAGTAGCCGACGACCTGGCCGCTGACGTCATCGAGATTCGTTTCAACGATGGCCACCGTATCGGATTCACCGTGGGCAGGCGAAGCGGCCGCCGCGTCAACGGTCGGCTCGACAGCCTCGCCGATCAACAGCCGCAAGAGGTTGGGCCGACCTGGGAAGTCGTTCTGCCCGGCACCATAGCCGATCCGCTCGACCTTCATGGCCGGCAAGGGGCCGAACTCCGTGACGAGACTGCTCAGGATGGCCGCGCCGGTGGGCGTCGTCAGCTCGCCTTCGGTGGTCGATGCGGCCAGCGGGATGCCCTTCAGCAGTTCGGCCGTCGCGGGGGCCGGAATGCTGCACTCGCCGTGGGCGATCCGGATGCGGCCCGTACCTGTGGGAACGGGCGAGGCCACGATCCGCTCGACGCCCAGCAGATCGAACCCGACGGCCGCGCCGACGATGTCGGCAATCGAGTCGGCGGCCCCCACCTCGTGGAAGTGGATTTTTTCGACCGGCACGCCATGCACGCGAGCTTCGGCTTCGGCCAGCCGCCGGAAGATCTGACTGGCCAGTTCTTGCTGTCGGCCGGTTAGCCGTCCGGCGGCGATGATGTCGAGGATTTCTGGCAGATTCCGGTGGACGTGTTCCGGTTGGCAGTCCACGTGGATTTGCAGGGCGCGAAACCCCTGTTTTCGGACCTCTTCAGTCCGAAGCCGCAGTCCCGGCAGCTCCAGCGAGCCGACGGCGTCGTTTAGGGTGTCTAGGTTGACGCCGGCGTCTACCAGAGCGGCCAACGTCATGTCGCCGCTAATTCCGTTGCCGCAATCCAGATAGGCCATCAGTGTCATAAGACGCATTGTGGCAGGTTTCTGGAGCGAGGCAAGAGCCGAGCTTGACCCGGCCCGTGGCTCTCGCTAGAGTACCGACCCCAGAATCTCTCGGCAGGTGAACCGATGGTTGCAACCCTCTCGGATATAGCCCCGGCCGTGCGGTCGAAGACGGCCGCTTGGCGACACCTGCCTCATCGGATGAGGGTCTTGTACATTGCCACGCGGCAGCGGACCGGCGGCTGGATGGCCGAGGCGTTTGCCGCCGACAGCGCCTCGCAGGTCGTGCTCGAAGAAGCGGCCGGCATGGCGGCCGGCTTGGCCCGGCTCCGCGACGACGTTTTCGACGCCGTGTTGGTCAGTCATGAAGCGGACGAATTGAACGCGCTCGATCTGGTCGAAGGCTACCGCGCGGGCGGGGCCGATGGGCCGATTGTCGTTCTCGGCATGCAAAGCGAACAGGAGATGGCCGCGCTGTGCTACGAGGTCGGCGCGGACGGCTATCTGTGCGTCCAGACGGCCACCACGCGAAACTTGATCTGGGTCATCGCCCGGGCCGTTCAGCGTCATCAGTTGGTTGCCGAGAATCAGCGGCTTGCGCTAGGCGAGCAGGCCCGGCTGCAGCGCGAACAGGACGAAGCGACTTGGCTATTGTCGCAGCAGCGAACGCTTCTGGTCCAAACCGAGCCGGGCGTCGATGGCCTGCGGACCGAGCTGCCGCCGTTCGAGACGCTGCCGACCGAATTGGTTGCACATTATCGGGAACTGTTGCGAACCTATGTCATCATGGGCTCGGGCAACCTCTCGGTCGAGCTGCGACGTCTAGCTAGCCTTCTGGTCGCGGCGGGCGTCACGGCCCGGCAAACCATCCAACTTCATCTCCAGGTGATCGAGGAACTGGTGCACGGGCTGGGCTCGCGGAGCACTCGCCACGTGATGAATCGGGCTGACTTGTTGGTGATGGAGATCTTGCTGCACGTGGCCGAGGGTTACCGTCGCCGCTATCAAGAGCGGATCAACCCGCCTGTCCAGCGGGCCCTGCCGGGCTTCGATTGAGAGCGGGGGAATCTGCCTTATTCCCATGCTCTCGCGCGGGAATACGCCGGCACGAACGCGCTGGCGTTCGCCGGGGGCGGTTGTTGTCGAGGTCGTTTGGCATTGCGCGGCGGACGCAGCGCGTCCCCCGGCTTGCGATCCCACGCAGAGTATGGGGTCGAGAAGGGTCGATTCTCTCATGTCCGATTGCACCACCACGGTCGCCGATCTGAAACGCCTGGTCAACGCGTTCGTTGCCGAGCGGGACTGGCATCAATTCCATGCTCCGAAGAATCTGTCGATGTCGATGGCCATCGAGGCAGGCGAGCTGATGGAGCATTTTCAATGGATCTCGTCCGACGAGTCGCGCCGTGTGGCCGAGGAGCCAGCCAGGCTGGAAATGATCGCCGATGAGTTGTCCGACGTACTCTGCTACGCTCTGGCGATGGCCAACGAACTGGGCCTCGACCTGTCGACCGCCATCCGCCGCAAGATGCTCAAGAACGAGCTGAAGTATCCGGCTCAAGACTACCGCGGTCGCTACGGACCGGAAGACGAAGGGACGTAACGATTCTCGGATTCCAGCCGCCTCCTAAAACTGCCCTTCCCTTGGCGGCCGGTTTTTGGTAGTAACCCGGCCGATTGTATTGACATCAGACGGCTTTTCGCCGGGAGTCACCCTTCCGGTTGGGGATCGCCATGAAAACTCTTCTCGCTCGCGTCGGTGTGCCGACAACCATCTTGGTCCTCTGCTTGGTCGTTATGGCGCAAGCCCAGCGGAGCATGGATGCAACGTCTGGCGAAATACCCGACGCCAACGGCGGCAATGCATTGCGCGAGTCGGCCCCAGCACGTACCGACAGCGATGGCAACCCGTTGCGCCAGTCGGGGCTGAAGGCGCCGTCGAAAACTAGTGGGACCGACACCTCGTCGCGCGGCTCGCTGAATGATCCGTTCGGACCGCCCAGTGGCGTCTCGGGCCGCTATGCGACCGTTCCGGCGGCGGCGACCAGCGAAATTCCGGCGGGCGGTCCCGCCTTGATGCCCACCGGCTCCACTCGGCTGGCCGAAGGACGTTATGGCCCCGGGGCCACGGGAGCCGGCCGAACGCCCGACGCTCGCAATGGCCAGCCGGCTCCGTTCCGGCCCGATCCGTCCGCGGCGCCAGCCAGTCCGATGCGGCCTATCGGCAATGCCGCAGGTTCGCTGGGCAGTGGCGGCTTTGGCACGCCGGCCCCAGCCGAAGTCGATGGCACGGCTCAGCCTGGCGACCAGCAGCTCGAAGGCGTGCAGACACCTCAGTTGAGCATCCAAAAGGCGGCGCCCAAGGAAATCCAAGTTGGCAAACCCGCGTCATTCCGCGTGATCATTCGCAACACGGGCTCGGTGCCAGCGAGCGAGGTCGAAGTGCGCGATCAGGTCCCGCGCGGCACGCGGCTGATCGGCACGACGCCTGAAGCGAAACGCACTGGCCGCAGCGATTTGCTCTGGACGCTCGGAACGATTCGCCCCGGCGAGGAAGCCACGGTCGAAATGCAGGTCATGCCGACCGCCGAAGGCGAGATTGGCAGTGTGGCCAGCGTCCGTTTCGCGGCCGATGCCACGGCTCGCTCGATTGCCACTCGGCCGCAGCTGGTCGTCGAAACGAACGCCCCGCCGAAGGTCCTGATCGGCGAGCAGATGACGATGTCCATCGTCGTGTCGAATCCGGGCACGGGCATTGCCACGGGCGTTGTCCTGCAAGAGCGGATCCCTCGCGGCCTGCAGCATCCGGCCGGTGGCGAGCTCGAGTACCAGGTGGGCGATCTGAAACCGGGCGAGAGCCGTCGGCTCGAGCTGCCGCTCGTGGCCAACCGGCCAGGTCCGCTGACCAACGTGCTGATCGCTCGCGGCGATGGAAATCTTCGCGTCGAGGACAAACGCAACTTGGAAGTCGTGGCCCCGCTGCTCGACGTGGCCGTCGAAGGCCCGAAGAAGCGATTCCTGGAACGGCAGGCAAAATACGAGTTCTTCCTGAGCAATCCGGGCACCGCGCCGGCGAAAGGCGTCGAGCTGGTGGCCTCGTTGCCAGCCGGCCTGAAGTTCATGAGTGCCAACAACGCCGGCTACTATGAAGAATCGACTCGCACGGTGCATTGGCGGCTCGAAGAATTGCCGGTCAACGAGACGGGCAGCGTCGAGCTGGTGGCCATGCCGGTCGAGGCCGGTCAACATGCGATTCGGCTTCGCGGAACGGCCCAAAAGGGACTCGTCATCGAGAAACAGCAGCCGGTCCAGGTGGACGGCGTCGCGGCCATGTTGTTCCAAGTGACTAGCAACACCAACCCGGTGGAAATCGGCGGCGAAACGACCTACGAGGTGCATGTGACCAACACGGGCTCGAAGGCCGCCTCGAACGTGCGGATGAGCGTGCTGCTGCCACCCGAGTTGCAACCGCTGGCCGCCGAGGGCCCGACACGTCATGGCCTGGACGCCAACCGGGTCGTGTTCGACGGCCTTGGCCGCCTCGAACCGAAGGCCGAGACGGTCTACCGCGTCCGCGTCAAAGCGGTTCGCCCTGGCGATCTTCGCACGCGATTCCAACTCCTGACCGACGATATGCAGTCGCCCGTCACGAAGGAGGAAAGCACGCGGGTGTACGCCGACGAGTAAGGCGATGCGGGTTGGGGTGGAATTGCTTCGACATGGTTGAAGCGGCCGCCCAAGGTTGCTTTCGCGTGCCGACCGCTGGCTGCGCAGCCATTGGCATGGCAAGAGGCCGGCAATGCCGTGCCCTTTTGCTGCGCTGGCGACGGCTCTCCTCTCGCGACAGTGCGGATTTTCCGCCTTGCGAGGGGAAATGCTCCGAATGGCATTGCGTCAACCGGTGAATTTTGGGATAAGGCGGCTTCCAATCTGGATGGAATTCCCCGGCACGCAATGGATTGCAGATGCGGTGCTTGGCGCTCATTTCGGCAGCCGCCTTCGTGGCGTCCTTGATCTTGACGGCCCTCGTGCGCATGCTGGCCGCGCGCCAGGGGATCGTGGATCGGCCCGACGGGAAACGGAAGCTGCATAATCGACCGACTCCCCTGTGGGGTGGGTTGGCCGTGTACACGGCTACGGTGATCGGCCTCATCGTGGTTCACCTGGTCAGTGACGCCAGCGGAAAATTCACCGAGCTGAGCAACATCTGGATCATCGCGGCCGGCTGCGTATGCTTCGTCGGCTGCGTGGATGACCGCTTCGATCTCCCGCCGCGTCTCAAACTTGCGCTCCAAACGATCTCCGTGCTGCCGATCGTCGTTTTCGGCTACCACGTGGACCGCATCGTGGCCTTTAGCTGTCCGATCGAACTCGGTTGGTTCGGGATCCCGCTGACGGTTCTCTGGCTCGTCGGCTGCATCAACGCCCTGAATCTGATCGATGGCATGGACGGACTGGCGTCGCTCATTGGGCTATCGGCCGCCGCCATGTTGGGAATTATCGCCGGAAGCCAGGGACATGCGCATGTCGCGGCGATGGCCTTCGTGTTGGCTGGCACGCTGGCCGGCTTTTTGGCGTACAACCTCCCCCCAGCAAGCATTTTCCTGGGCGACTCGGGCAGCATGGTCATCGGGCTGACGATCGGCTTGCTGGGAATTCAAGGGACGCTCAAGACCTCGGCGACCCTGGCGATCACAGCGCCGGCCGTCGTGATGACCTTGCCGATGTTTGACATCGTTGCCGCCATGGTTCGGCGGCGGCTTACCGGGCGCCGGCTCGATTCGCCCGATCGACAACACATTCACCACCGCTTGTTGGATCGCGGTTGGACGCCGTGGCAAGTGCTCTGCCTGCTTGGCGCGTTGTGCCTCACGACCGGGGCGGCGGCCACTGCGGCCACGATTTTTCGACGCGACGCCTTGGCCTGGATTGCGGCGATGTCGCTGGTGGTTTTGATGGTTCGTTTGCGACTGTTTGGCCACGACGAGTTCGCCTTGGTGAAACAGGCGGTCGTCCACGCGCTCCAACGTTACCTGCGGCTGGGCGGGCATGCCGCCCCCGCTGACGCTTCGGCGCCGAGCGGCTCGTCGGCGACTGCTTCTGCGAGGAACACGGTTTTGGTTTCTCGAACGCCGACGCTCGGAGCGGAATCCGCCGTTTCTGGCGGGCTTGCGTGGGACGCATTCCTTTGCCGCCTTCGTGCGTGGGACGTGTGCCATGCCGAGTTCGATGCGTCGCTGGGCGACCATCGGCGACGGCTTCGATGGATCGATCCGCGCTCGCCCGTGGTGCAAAAGAGCGGCTGGTCGCTCTGGGTGTCGCTGCCCGGACCTGCCGGCGAGCTTTGTGAGTTGCGAGCGGGCGGCGTCCATCCGGTGGCACAGCGTGAACAGGCCGCGTTGACTCTGCTCCTCAAAGAGTCGGCCGCGCGGTTCGCCGCGTCTCCAGATCAACTGTTCGGGCCACCGGTGCTGTTGCCGGCCCGAACGACGACGGGCAACGATTCCACGAGCCATCGCAAAGCGGCGTAACGCATTGGCGATTCCGAACCTCGGCTGAACAGGCATATTAGGCGTCTGCACGCCGTTGGTCGCCGCTTTGTTGCCGCTCGGTTTGGCCAGCGTCGAGACATGTTACAATCGCGCCAGGTTGCCACGGCCCCAACGTCCTATTTGCATCTCCTGCACAGCTCCCATGGCGACGGCGGACCTCGATATCGGCGTTATCTACACCCATGAGCGGGAGCTCATGCCTCGCCTGTTGACGACGATGGCCGCCTCGGGCGATGGTCTGCGGATGCGTCTGATTCTCGTCGATAACGCATCGGCCGACGGCGTCGAACCGTGGCGAGGGCATTTTCAGGAAACGCATGTCCTGCGCAACGCGAGGCCGCTTTCCTACGCCGCCAATTTGAACCGCATCCTCGCTGCGGCAACGGCTCGCTACGTGCTGCTGATGAACACGGACATGTACTTCGACCCTCGGCAGCAGTGTCTCGGCCGCATGGCGACCATGATGGACGGCCATCCGGAGTGCGGCCTGGCTGGGTGTCGGCTCTACCACGGGGATGGGACGGACGCCCATGCCGCGCGGCGATTTCCAACGTTGCCGCTCGTGGTCGCTCGACGATGCGGCCTCGGCCGGTGGATGCGGAACACCGTGGATCGTCACTTCTACGCAGAGCATGCGCCGAACGAGACGTTTGCTTGCGATTGGCTCTCGGGCTGCTTCTTGATGGCGCGCCGCGATGCGGCCCTTCAGGTCGGTCCCTTCGACGAGGGCTATGGAAAGTACTTCGAGGACGTGGATTATTGTCTGCGCATGGCTCTCGCAGGCTGGCGCGTCGTCTATCATGGCGCCGCTTCGTGTTATCATCTGGAGTCGCGAGCCAGCAAGAGACTCTGGTCGGCCGATGCATGGCTTCACGTTCGAGCCTACGCCCGCTGGCTGCATCGCTGGGGACGGCATCCCAAGACGGCGGTTCTTCCGACCGCGATGGACCGGCGTTGAAGACCCGTGGCCGTCGGCTCGCGGCCGCCGCCCGTGCTTGAACGCCGATACTGGCCTGGCTAGACTGGAAAATGTCTGGAGAGGCCCATGTCGCACCCACGCCCCGTCGGAATCGACCTCGGCACGACCTTTTCGGCCGCGGCCTGGGTGGACGAGTCCGGAGCGTCGGCCATGATCGCCAACGCCGAGGGAGACCTGCTCACGCCGAGCGTCGTGCTCTTTTCGGACCAAGAGGTTGTCGTCGGAAAAGATGCTCGCACGGCCACGACGGTCCATCCCGAACTGGTGGCCGAATGGGTGAAGCGGGACATGGGCCTGCCGTACTACACGCGGGCCATCCGTGGTGAAAAGCTGCCTCCAGAGGTCATTCAGGCGTGCATCCTCCGCAAGCTGAAAGCCGACGTTATCCGCGCGCTCGGCCACATCGATCGTGTGGTGATTACCGTCCCGGCCTACTTCGATGAGCTGCGGCGAAAAAGGACGGCCGACGCCGGCGAAATGGCCGGCCTCAAGGTGCTCGATGTCGTGAACGAGCCGACCGCCGCCGCACTGAGCTTCGGCGAAATGCTCGGCTACTTGACGCCGAACGCCGACCTCCGCGAGACGATGACCATTCTGGTCTACGACCTGGGTGGCGGCACGTTCGACGTCACTCTGCTGCGACTTGCGCCAGGCAAGATCGAAACGATTGCGACGGACGGCGACGTGCAACTTGGCGGTCACGACTGGGACCTGCGCCTCGTTGGCCATTTGGCCAAACGATTTCGCAGGCTCCATCGCTACGACCCTCGCCAGGACCCGGCCATGATGAACCGAATGTTGGCCGCGGCCATCGACGCCAAGCATGCACTGAGCGCGCGGGGCCGAACCATGGCACGCATCGAACTGGTCGGGCAGACCATGGAGATTCCGGTTACACGAGCGCAGTTCGAGGAAATGACGGCCGATCTGCTTGAACGGACCGCGCACACCACGCGGCAACTGCTCGCAACGGCAGGCATCGAGTGGAGAGACATTTCACGGCTCCTGTTGGTCGGCGGATCGACGCGGATGCCGATGGTCGGCGCTATGTTGCGGAAGCTCAGCGGGCTGGAGCCGGACCACACAGTGCATCCGGACGAAGCGGTTGCTCGTGGGGCCGCCCTGTACGCGGTCCACCGGCTGGCCGCCGAGTCGGGATGCGTCGGTCGCCGCGACATCAACATTACGAACGTCAATTCGCACAGCTTGGGCGTCGAGGGGATCGACCCGGAGACCCTGCGAAAGCAAAACGTGGTGCTGATTCCGCGGAACACGCCGTTGCCGGCCCAGGTCACCGAGCGGTTCGTGACGCGACGGGAGGACCAGCGGTCCATTGTCGTGCAGGTGCTCGAGGGCGAGAGTGGTATGCCGGGTGAATGCACGGCCGTCGGACGCACGGTGATTCGTGGCTTGCCAGCAGGCTTGCCGAAAGGCTGGCCCGTCGATGTGACGTTCCAATACGCTTCCAGCGGAAGGTTGGCCGTCAGCGCGATGGTTGCCGGGACGGATCGAGCTGCCACACTCGATTTGGAACGCTCGTTGGGGATTTCCGAGACCGGGATCGCCCGATGGAAGCGGCCCATCGATCGCGCGGCCGGCTTTGAGGAGTTCGAGGCCATGCTGGACGAAGTCCTGCGGCTCTGCAACGAGGACGGCCCGGCAAGCCAACTGTCCGACGAGCGTGTGACGGAAAAGGACGAGCCGCAAGCGACCGATGCCTTGACTGACTTGCGGGCATTGGACGAAGACGATGAGCAACCGCCAAGTCGGGCCGCTGGCGGTTGCGTCAGGGCGTCGGAGGCCGACTCGGACAGTGCCATGTTCGGGGTTGTCGCCATCGGTCGCCACGGCAATACTAAGGCGGTCGCTCCCTGGTCGCGGTGGTTGTTTCGCCTGTTCGGTGTTGCGGTCTCCGGCCTGTGTGGATTGTGGATCGGCTATCTGCTCGTCCGTTGGCTCTGGCCCGAGGTGCTGAAATAGCACGTACCATCACATGATACGGTCTTCCCCCGCTGCTGTTGGCATCGATCTGGGCACCACGTTCTCCGTGCTGGCTCGCATTGACGAGCGAGGCCGTCCGACGACCGTGGTCAATGCCGAGGGCGACCTGCTGACGCCCAGCGACGTGCTCTTTGACGGCGACGAGATCGTGGTGGGCAAGGAGGCGCTCAAGGCAATGGCCAGCGAGGCCGACCGCGTGGCCGAGTGCTCCAAACGCGACGTGGGGCATCCCGTGTATCACAAGCGTTTGGAGGGCAAGCAATATGCGCCGCAAGTGATCGAGGCGATGATTCTCAACAAGCTGAGGGTCGACGCCAGTCGGCAGTTGGGGCCAGTCAGCAAGGCCGTCGTCACCGTGCCGGCTTACTTCGACGAGGTTCGCCGCAAAGCGACGCAAGACGCCGGCTACATGGCGGGTCTTGAGGTCTTGGACATCCTGAACGAGCCGACGGCCGCCGCCTTGGCCTTCGGTTTTCGGCAGGGCTATCTCGATCCGCAAGGCAGCAGCGACTCGCCGCGGCACATCTTGGTCTACGACCTCGGCGGCGGAACGTTCGACGTGACCGTGATGCAGATTCGCGGCACCGAGTTTAACGCTCTGGCCACCGACGGCGACGTGCGTCTTGGCGGCTACGACTGGGATATGCGGCTGATGGACATCGTGGCGGACGAGTTTGTTGGTCAGCGCGGCGGCGACCCGCGCGAGGACCCTGTGTCCGCCGGCAAGCTCTGGCGCGAATGCGAAGACGCCAAGCGAACGCTCTCGGCACGCCAAAAGGCGGCCGTCGCTTGCGATTGCCACGGCGTCTCGGCGCGAATCGAGGTCGCGCGGGAACAGTTTGAGGAGGTTACCCAGGATCTGCTGGACCGCACACGGTTCACGACCGTTCAGACGCTCAGGGCGGCCGGGCTCGATTGGTCCGATCTGGATCGAGTATTGCTGGTTGGCGGATCGAGCCGGATGCCGATGGTCCGTCGGATGCTGCGCGAGCTAAGCGGCCAGGACCCGGACGACTCGGTCGCGGCCGACGAAGCCGTGGCGCATGGGGCCGCGCTGCACGCATCGCTCGTCTTGGCCCGTCATGACGGTCGCCCGCCGATGTTCACGATTCACAATGTCAACTCGCACAGCCTGGGCGTCGTGGGCCGCGATCCGGTTACGCATCAGTTCCGCAATGGCATCGTCATTCCACGCAACACGCGGCTGCCGGTCGCCAGCAAGCGAATTTTCAGGACGCACAAGGCGGGCCAACGTTCGATCGGCGTCAGCATCGTCGAGGGCGAAAGCTCTGTCGCGGCCGAATGCACGCCCATCGGCCGCTGTTCGGTTCGCGACCTGCAGCCGCAACTGCCGGCACGGACCCCCGTGGAGGTCGTTTTTCGCTATGCGCAGAACGGGCGATTGGCCGTCGAGGTCGCCGTGCCGGGGACCGATCACAAGGTGGTCACCGAAGTCGAGCGCGAGAACGGCATGAGCAAAGAGCGGATCGACGTTTGGCGTCGCGCGATCTCCGGCTTGCCGCCAGGCGACTATTCATAGCGGAGAGGCTTTCTCGTCCAAGAACGCTTCAGGCCAACATCGCGGCGATCGCCGCGCGGTGGACCGGTCGGATGACGCCTCGCTCGCAGACGATTGCCGCGATCAACTCGGCGGGCGTGACGTCGAACGCCGGATTGTAGACGGCCACGCCGTCCGGCGCCGTCTGGTGGCCGAAGCCGTGCGTGATCTCGCGTGGGTCGCGCTGCTCGATTGGGATCTCCGCCCCCGTTGGAATGCTGAGGTCAAACGTGCTGCTGGGGGCGGCGATATAAAATGGAATCTTGTGAGCGGCGGCCAGCAGGGCCACGCCGTAGGTGCCAATCTTGTTGGCCGTATCGCCGTTGGCCGCGATTCGATCGGCCCCGGTCACAACGGCTTGCACGCGTCCCTCGCGCATCACCTGGGCGGCCATATTGTCGCAGATTAGCGTGACGTCGATCCCGCGATGCTGCAATTCCCAGGCGGTGAGCCGAGCGCCCTGCAAGAGAGGCCGCGTTTCATCGGCGTAAATATGGAGCGTCTTGCCGGCCTCGGCGGCGGCGAAGAACAGGGCCAACGCGGTGCCGTAATCGGATGTGGCCAGTCCGCCGGCGTTGCAGTGCGTCAGCACGCCTTGTCCATCGCGCAGAAGCTGGGCCCCGTACCGGCCGATCGCGCGACACATCTGGCGGTCTTCCTCGTGAATCGCCCGGGCCTCGGCCAGCATGGCCGCGCCGATTTTGCTGGTGGGTCGCCCTCGGAGCCGCAAAGCGGCCCGCTTCATGCGGTCGATTGCCCAAAATAGATTGACGGCCGTGGGCCGACTCGTGGCGAGCCTGTCGGCCGTTTCTTCAAGGCGGCGGAAGAACGTGGCCTCGTCGTGGCCGATGACTTCTTGAAGGCCGAGGCACATGCCGTAGGCGGCCGCCACGCCAATGGCCGGCGCGCCGCGCACCCGCAGAGACTTGATCGCCTCCCAAAGCGTCTCGACATCGCGGCAATCGATCTCGACCAACTCGACCGGCAGCCGGGTCTGATCGATCAGGCGCAAGTGACCGTCGCTGTCGCCAACCCAGTGGAGCGTTTGGAGAGATTGCATGGACGACATCGCTGAAAAAATGATGGCCGAGAGCTGACAGTTTTTGGGACCGTAATTCGGCCACTTTCCTAAGTGCCGCGCAGCGACTCTTGCAGCGCGGCGTCCTTGACCATCACTTTGTCTGCCAGCGTCTTCTTGAAGGCGACCAGTTTCTCTTGCAGAGGCGGGTCGCTCAATGCGAGAATCTGCACGGCCAGCAGGCCGGCGTTGCGGGGACCCCCGGCCCCGAGGCCCACAGTGGCCACGGGTACGTCGCCGGGCATCTGAACGATCGAGAGAAGCGAGTCGAGACCGCCGGCCAAATCGGTGGGCACGGGCAGGCCGATGACCGGGAGCGTGGTGTGCGAGGCCACGACGCCGGCCAGGTGCGCCGCGCCGCCGGCGGCCGCGATGAGCACTTTCAGCCCGCGAGCGGCCGCCGTGGTTGCATACTGCTGAACGATCTCCGGCGTGCGATGAGCGCTCATCACGCGGACTTCATGGCGCACGCCGAACTCGTCCAAAGCGACAGCGACCGCCTTGATTTTTGGCCAGTCGCTGTCGCTGCCCATCACAATGCCCACTTGGGGCGAAGTGGTTTTAGACATTCTTGTGGTTCGTGGTTAACGGATAGTTCGCGGTCTCGGAACACGCCTGCGGCGGCCGGCCCATGCACTATACACTGCCCGTTGCCAATCATCCACTGCCGCTTACTTCTCAAACCGTGGATTGAGCGGCATCTTGAACGTCTCGGCGACCGGGCGATGTGTAATCTCGCCTTCGTAGATGTTGATCGCGCCGGCCAACGGGGGCAGGGCCTTGGCCGCGGCGTCCACGCCACGGTTGGCCAGCTGCAGCGCCCAAGGCAGCGTCACGTTGCAGAGGGCGAACGTACTGGTGCGGCCCACGGCGCCCGGCATGTTGGCCACGCAGTAGTGCAGCACGCCGTTGACCATGAAGGTTGGGTTGCTGTGCGTTGTCGGACGGGTGGTTGCAACGCAGCCGCCTTGGTCGACCGCCACATCGATGATGACGCTGCCGGGCTTCATGAGCTTCAGGTCTTCTTCCTCGACCAGACAAGGCGCCTTGGCGCCGGGAACCAACACGGCTCCGACGACTAGGTCGGCAATGCGGAGTTGCTCGCGGATCGTGTGCCGATCGCTGAACAGCACGGTGACGTTCGGCGGCATGATGTCGTCGAGGTAACGCAAGCGGTCCATGTTGATGTCCAACAGGCCGATGTTGGCGCGGAAGCCGGCGGCGATTCGTGCCGCGTTGGCGCCGACCGTGCCGCCGCCGAGGATGGTGATGTGTGCCGGCTCGACGCCTGGGACGCCGGCCAACAGGATGCCGCGGCCTTGTTGCGGGCGTTCGAGATACTTCGCGCCTTCCTGGATGCTCATCCGTCCGGCCACTTCGCTCATCGGCGTCAGCAACGGCAGACGGCCATGCTCGTCGCAGAGCGTTTCGTAGGCCACGGCGATGCAGCCGCTCTTCATGAGCGATTCAGTGAGTCCCCGATCGGCCGCGAGGTGGAAGTACGTGAAGACGATTTGCCCGCGTTTCAGCATGGCCACTTCGTCGGGCTGCGGCTCCTTGACCTTGATGATCATGTCGGAGCGGCTGAACACTTCGCTGGCGCTATCAATCAGCTCGGCCCCGTTGGCCGCATAGTCTTGGTCGCTGAGCCCCGAGCCGACGCCCGCGCCCTTCTCGACCAACACCTTGTGCCCGGCGCGAGTCAGCTCCTCCGCTCCCACTGGCAGCAATGCAACGCGATATTCATCCCGCTTCGTTTCCTTCGGCACGCCGACGATCATGGCAATCTCCAGGACAGATGCTGTAAATGACGACCAAACCGGTATTGTAGCCAGCCGGCGGGGTTTGCCAAGGCGAAGATCGTCGAGCGGCGGCACTGCTATTAGAACACCGAAAGCCGACGCCGCGCTAATTTTCCGCGTGTCAATCAGCGGCCGCAAGCAAGGCCCTTACTGGCGTGGTTCTGGCAACTTTTGCGTGTCGTTGCCGACCTCGTCGCGACTGTCTTCGTGCTCGCGTTGGCGCAGATAGAGCTTGATCGGCACTTCGCCGATATTGAGCTGGTCGCGAAATACCCGCAAAAGGTACCGCTGGTATTGGGGGCCGATGGCCTTGGTATCGTTGCAGAAGAGGACGATCGTTGGCGGTTGCACGGCCGCCTGGGTAGCGTAGTAGACCTTTGGCCGGCGGTTGCGAAAGGTTGGCGGCGGGTTGCGCTGCAACGCCGCACGGAGCTGCTGGTTCAGCTTCGACGTGGTCACGCGATTCAGGGACTGCCGAAACAGCATTTGCGAATGGTTGAGCATCGCCTTGACGTTCTTGCCTGACTGGCCGGTAATGAAGGCGATCGGCGCGTACCACATCGTGCGGAAATTGTCGCGCAGGTAGTTTACCCATTTTTCGGTGGGGATGCTGCCCGCGGTCAGGTCCCACTTATTTACGACAAACATGCACGGCTTGTACTGTTGCGAGATGTAGTCGCAGAGTTGTTTGTCGACCTTGCTGATACGTTGCGTGGCGTCGAAGAAGAGCAGGACGACATCGGCCCGACGGATGCTTCGCTGGGCCCGGTGGGTGCTGTAGAACTCGACATCCGTGCTGATGCTCTTCGACCGACGGAAACCGGGCGTATCGATGGCCATGAACGCTTTGCCGTCCAGCTCGAAACGCACGTCGACGCTGTCCCGAGTCGTGCCGGGCACCTCGCTGACGATCATGCGCTCCGCCTCGGCCAGCGTGTTCACCAGCGTACTCTTGCCGACGTTGCGACGTCCGACAATCGCCACCTTCATCACAGGCTCGGCAGGCGCCGTTTCGTCGGGCAATGTCTCGGGCAGCCGCTGGGCGATGGCGTCCATCAATTCGGCTTTGCCACGGTTTTCGCGAGCGCTGACGTGGAGAATCTTCCGGCCAAAGCGGTAGAACTCCGCGGCCTGAGCGTCCAGCGCGGGCGTGTCCGTTTTGTTGACGACCAGCAGCACCGGTACGGTTACGTAGCGCAGCCGCTTGGCCACTTCCTGATCCAGCGGGACCGGTCCGTCGCGGCAGTCGACCACAAACAAAACCACCTGGGCCGAATCGACCGCGATCTGAATCTGGTCCTCGATCTGATCAGTCAGGTTGTCGCAGTCGGTGACGCCCATGCCGCCCGTGTCGACCAGCTCGGCGAATCGCCCCTGGACTTCGACCAAATGGGTGACTCGGTCGCGAGTGACGCCGGATGTCGGATCGACAATGGCAATGCGTTTGCCAGCGAGCCAATTGAAAATGCTCGATTTGCCCACGTTGGGGCGGCCGACAATAACAACTTGCGGAATGGCCATTAGTCCCTATCATAGTTGCTGCAGGCTTCGGATTCCAGTGAGGGCGTGCCATGCCTCGGCGTTGGCAATCCCGGCGGTCTTCTGGGCCCGCGTGCGCATCCCGTATCACGTGAGTAGCTTCCGTCCCATGGCCCAAGAACGATCGAAAACTCGTCGCGCGGTGATTCAGCGACTCGAGAGCCTGCAACGGTCCGGAGTCGCGAGCGTGCCAAAAATGCGGAAAACCACAGAGCCACCAACAGGGGGTGGTCTCGGCTCGCCCTGTTCGGAAGGCGGCTCCCGTCGGTTTTCGATGGATTCGCCATCGAGCGAGGCTGCCGCAGCGCACGCCGTCTTGCCGTGTTCCGCCCAGACGCCGACGGCTGGCACAACCGATGCCCGTCAAGCGGCGCTCCTGAGGGTCGCCGCCGAGGTCGCCGTTTGCCGTCGCTGTCCCGAGCTGGCCCGGACGCGAACTCAGACGGTGTTCGGAGTTGGCAACCCGTGCTCGCGATTGGTGTTCTGCGGCGAGGCCCCGGGCGCCGACGAGGACCGTCTCGGCGAGCCCTTTGTTGGTCGGGCCGGCCAACTGCTGACCGACATCATTGTCAAGGGAATGAAGATTCGACGCGAGGACGTTTATATTCTGAACGTCCTTCGATGTCGGCCGCCAGGGAACCGCACGCCGGCGCCAGCCGAGGCCGCCAATTGCCGCGAGTATCTCGACCGACAACTGGCCATTATCCAGCCCCAATTCATTTGTTGCTTGGGCGCCGTGGCCGCGCAGAACTTACTCGCCACCGAGGAGACGATCGGTCGCCTTCGCGGCCGCGTGCATGCGTATCAGGGCATCAAGGTGGTCTGCACCTATCACCCGGCCTACCTCTTGCGCAATCCGGACGCCAAGCGTCATGTCTGGGACGACATTCAGATGCTGATGGCCGAAATGAAGAAAGCCGACTGAAACGACGAGCGTTGACTGAATTGCGAGCGGCGCTAGCCTGGCTAGTGCATCATTACCATCTGAATCAGTTCGGCCAAGCAGTTCGCGCCGAGCTTTTTCATGAGGCGCGATCGACGGTCCTCGATGGTTCGGATGCTGAGGCCAAGATCGATGGCGATCTCTTTGTTCATCTTGCCGTCGAGGACCATGTTCAGGACCGACCGCTCGGCGGCCGTCAGCTTCTCGAGCCGCTCTTCGATGCACTGGCGACGGGCGCGACGGCGACGCGCCTGGGCATCCAGCTCGATTGCCTTGCGAATGCTGTCCCAAAGCTGATGCTCTCGGACGGGCTTTTCCAAGAAGTTCACCGCGCCGAGTTGCATGGCCTCGACGGCCATCGGGATGTTGGCGCGGCCTGCGACGAAGATGACCGGCAACGCCACCTTGTCTCGAACCAGCTTGCGGTGCAGTTCGAGCCCATTCATGCCGGGCATGGCCGCCTCGAGAACGAGACAGCCGGGGCGGCTGTTGTGGTAGGCCGCCAGGAAGTCTGTTGCCGAGCAGTAGGACTCGACGCGGGGAAAAACGGCCCGGACCGTATCGGCGGTGGTTCGCAGCGTCGTCGGGTCGTTATCCACAAGGAAGACAGTCGATTCGTCGTTCACGAGATACCCGCCGTGGGAGTGGGGTTATTCCACCTTGACTGAGCGAGGTTTTGGCCATTGCTGCCGTTTGGCAAGGCCGCAAAGGCGGTGCTTTCGCTTCCACCGTGGATAACCACACAATCGCCGGTTTTATTGCACCCCCGAAGGATCAGTTCGCTTTTTGCGTGGCAACGGGTCTTCGCCGCGCTGTGGTAGGATTGCTAGTAACGGCAGCCAAGCCGCTGCGCACGCCTTTCGGCAAGGAACCCTTTCGATGATGACAATACGGCGCATTCTCGTGACCGGCGGGGCCGGCTTTCTGGGCTCGCACCTGTGCGAACGGCTGCTGGAGCGGGGCCACGATGTCATCTGCCTCGACAACTTCTTTACCAGCCAGAAGTCCAACGTGGTCCACATGCTGGACCGGCCCAACTTTGAACTGATCCGCCACGACGTGACCTTGCCCATCTGGCTCGAGGTCGATGAGGTGTACAACCTGGCGTGTCCCGCCGCTCCGGGCCACTATCAGTACAACCCGATCAAGACCATGAAGACTTCGGTGATGGGCGCGATCAATATCCTCGGCATGGCCAAGCGCTGCCGCGCCAAGGTGCTTCAAGCCTCGACCAGCGAGGTTTACGGCGACCCGGAAGTCCATCCGCAGCCCGAGTCGTACCGAGGCGTTGTCAACCCGATTGGCCCGCGCGCGTGCTACGACGAGGGCAAGCGGGCGACCGAGACGCTGTTCATGGACTACCACCGCCAAAACCGAGTGAACGTCCGCGTTGTGCGGATCTTCAACACCTATGGCCCGCGGATGCATCCCTATGACGGCCGCGTTGTCTCCAACTTCATCCGTCAGGCGTTGGCCGGAGAGGACATCACCATTTTCGGCAACGGTTCGCAAACCCGCTCGTTCTGCTACCGCGACGACCTCATCGAGGGCATGATGCGGATGATGGACGGGCCGGACGATTTCATTGGCCCCGTGAACCTCGGCAATCCCGAGGAGTTTACCATTTTGGAATTGGCCAACCTCATCATCGAGCTGACCGGATCGCGTTCAAAGCTGGTTCACCAGGCGTTGCCTGTCGACGATCCAACGCAACGCCGGCCCGACATCGGCCTGGCCAAGCAGCGCCTCGATTGGCAGCCCACCGTGCCGTTGCGCGAAGGGCTGCTCAAGACCATCGAGTGGTTCCGCTCGATCGATATGAATCACTACCGCCCGCCAACACCGAACTACTGAATGCACTTCCTTCCATGACCGAGTTCCGCACCGAACGCGACACGATGGGCGAAGTTCGCTTGCCGGCCGACGCCTATTACGGCCCCCAGACCCAGCGAGCTGTCGAGAACTTTCCGATCTCCGGCCGGCCGCTTCCGCCAGAGCTGATCCATGCCTTGGGGCTGGTGAAGTGGGCGGCCGCGGCCGTCAATCGCGATCTGGGCATGCTGACCCGAGCCGGTCTCGACGATGCGCAAGTCGCCGAGCTGCTGGCGGCCTGCCGCGAAGTGGCTGACGGCCGCTTCGACGGCGAATTCCCCGTCGATGTCTACCAGACGGGCTCTGGCACCTCCAGCAACATGAATGCGAACGAGGTGATCGCCCGGCGAGCAGCCGAACCGGGGAAAGGTCAAAAACCAGAGGTCAGCGGTCAGAAGCCGATCCATCCTAACGACCACGTCAACTTGGGCCAAAGCAGCAACGATGTGTTTCCAACGGCCATTCACGTTGCCGTGGCGGTCGCGATCCGGGATCGACTGATTCCTGCGCTGGCGGCTTGCGGCCAGACGCTGAACGACAAGGCCATCGCGTGGAAGGGCATTTTGAAGATCGGCCGCACGCACCTGGCCGACGCCGTGCCGCTCACATTGGGCCAGGAGGTCGGCGGCTTTGCTCAACAACTGGAAAACTCGATCCGCCGCGTCAGCCTCGCATGGCAGGCGCTCGTGGAATTGCCCATTGGCGGCACGGCCATCGGCACGGGCATCAACACCCATGCCGGCTTCGGTGGCCGTGTGTGCGAACTGCTCGCCAAGGAGACAGGCGTTCCGTTCGTCGAAGCGGCCAATCATTTCGAGGCCAACGCGCAACGCGACGCGATCGTCGAGTGTCACGGGCAGTTGCGAGCCGTCGCAACGACGCTCTTCAACGTGGCCAACAACCTCCGCTGGCTGGCATCCGGCCCACGCTGCGGCTTCCACGAAATCACCCTGCCCGACCGCCAGCCGGGCAGTTCGATCATGCCGGGCAAGGTGAACCCCGTCCTTTGCGAAAGTCTGATGCAAGCGGCCGCCCGGGTGATGGGCAACGACCAAACGGTTGCCTTTTGCGGCGCTACGGGCGGCCAGTTTCAGCTCAACGTAATGATGCCCGTGATGGCCGATGCCGTTCTGGAGAGCGTTCGCCTGCTGGCCGCCGCCACCGCGGCGTTCACCGACCGTTGCCTCAAGGACATGAAGGCGAACCACGAGGCGTGCGAAGCGGCCGTCGAGCGAAGCCTCTCGATGGTCACCGGTCTGAATCCCTGCATCGGTTACGAGCGGGCCGCCGCGTTGGCCAAGGAAGCGTTTCAGAGCGGCAAGACGATCCGTGAACTGTGCCGCGAGAAAAACGTCTTGCCCGAGAAAGATCTCGACGCGGCCCTCGACCCGCAACGGATGACGCGGCCGCAAGCGGGTGAGTTCGCCTAACGCTCTTTCGTCTTCGCCGGATGGGCCTTGAACCATTGCCGAAACTCGGCGGCGGAAAGTCCCGGCAGCCTGGCCCCCTCGCGGTCCGATCTCGCCGCTTCAAGGTACTCGCGCAGGGCGCCCACGAGGGGCTCTTGTGGTTGCCCCGCATCATGCGATTCACCTTGCGACTCGCCGCGACGCCCCATTTTTGAAGCCGCCTGTTCCATCGCCTCCAAAGCGACCATGGCTTTCTCGATGCAGACCGGCTCGAAACAGTAGCCGCTACGGAGCGATCGCCACATCGTCGCCAACTGCCATGGCTGGCAGCCCGTTTCGGCCAGGTCGATCATCGCGGCCAGGCGGGGCGCCGTCTCCTTTGGACAACGGTAGTGGCTGAGTACCGACCACGCCTGGGGATGCCCATCGATGGTCATGTCGTTGAGGACGCAATCGACAAAGGGCGTCCCGGGCGTCAAGCCAATGACCTGTTTCGCCAGCCATCGAAGCCGCTCGTCGTCATTGTGATAGAGCGAGACGACCCACGGTTTCACTCGCTTCGAGTCGATCTTGGCAAGAATCGATGAATCCAGTGCTCCGGCGTATGTATGCAGCATCGCGCCACGGTCATACGAGTGGTAACGAAGAATGAAATCCGTGGTCAGTATTTCCGCGCCGCCGGCATAGTCATAATGAAAATAGCTCCATTCCGTGGGCGCATCGTGTGGGTAATGCAAGTGGACATGGAGTTTGGCTTTTGCGACAGTGGCAAGGTAGTTTTCGACTCGCTGCTTCTCGACACCCGCTCGGGCAAGCGTTTTGCGAACCCAGCGTTCCCCGGCTGCATCGAGTTCTGGCACACGCGAACTGGCCACTGCCGTCATTGCGTCACGCCAAAGCTGCTTTCGCTCCCAGTGACCCGAGTCGTCCGCGAGCCAGTCAATCGCCAGCGCCGCACGTATTGCCTCGACATCCGCGGCCGCCAGCTTCTTTTGCAGTTCGGCAAGCGACTTGTTGTATGCGTCGGATGGTTTGCCGGTTTCTTCATCTCGCTGAGGATCAGGCCATGACTTTGCGCTCTCTCGAATTTCCGCGGCAAGGCGAACTCCCTGCGCGTACGTCCGCGGCTCTTCTCGCTGCAAATCGGCGAGATAGGTGTCACGGAAGGCTACCGCCCTGGCAACCCGTGACTCGATCATGGATGTTTCGCTAAGCTCCAAGACGCTGCCACCCCATTCCAGCGCAACCTCGCCATCCACAGGATCGTATGGCAAGATGAAAAGCTTCTGTTCACCGAGAGTAAAGGCGTAGAACCAATCCTCGTCGCACGAATTGTGGATAGGTCCACTGCCGATGCGAAGGAGCGATCCCGAGTACCGGCCCTTCACGATCCGGTCGATTCGCACCGTGGCAATGGTTGGCGGCGTACGATGCGACTCGCCGCCGCCGTCGAACGGGGCGCGGTACTTGGCCGCGTTTGCTATCTTGCCCGCCTCGACCTTCTCGATCGTGCCGATGAGAATCAGCGGGCTGTTGCCCACTTGCCAATCGGGTCCGCGGTAACCGCCCAGGCACCCCCAAGCTGGTGACGCCATCCATGCCAGCCCAAACCAGACCGCAGAAAAGACGGTCACACGCAATGTCTTCGGAGGCCATCGGTATTGCACAGGAAACTCCTTGACGATTGGTCGCTATCGGCAGGACGGGAACATGGGGCCACATCCGTTTCTCAGCCAGGTCGCCGAGAGTTTGGTAGCTCTAATCGAGCCACTCCTTGGCCTTCAGCCGCTGGGGGGTGTACTGCTCGGTGACGTAGCTGATGTCCTTGCTGATGAGCGCTTCGACTTCCAGCTTGAAACCGTTGTCCAACAGTCGCTTGATTTCCTTCTGCCACTGCGGCTTGTGGGCGAACCAGGGGTAGTTGGCGATCTGCTTGGCCCGCTTGCGGTCGGTGTCGTTGAGCAAGATCTTGACGCTGTCCGACAGTTTGCATTCCTCGAAATCCTTTGAGCGAAGGCCCAGGAACTTTGCGTCGGGAATGGCCATGCGTTGCGACTCGTAGGCCAAATTGATCGACCCTTGCTTGATGACGCTGTAGATGTAGTATCCCCACGGGTCGTTATCGAGCAGGCAGTAGATCGGGAGCTTCAGTTCGCCGTGCATTCGGTGCAAGAGCCGACGAACGCCGCGAGGCGGCTGACCGCCGCCATGCGTCAGGATGCACTTGTGCTTGCGCCAGAACTTGTCTTCGTTAAATCGTTGCCAAACCGTGTCTTTTTCGACATGGAGGATGAACTTGGCGTCGCACCGCTTGAACTGGATGACCTCCGGCTCGACGATCGAGGGGATGCCGTAGCCGCCGGAGCCCATCCGCGAGCAATCGATCTCGTCGCCGCGGTCGATCAGCACGAGGTCGCCGACCATGTCCCCTTTTTTCTGGGCGTAGAGATGCAACTCCTCGCGGAGGCTGTTGAGGAGAACCTCGCAGTCCTCGATCACCGGGTCGCACTCGCCCTGCTCGGCGAACGTCTCTTCCTTGGTGCCTTCGATCGTGTGCTTCAGCAGGTAGAAGAGACCACGGATGCTGGTGGTTTTGCCCTGCTCGATCAGTTGCGTGGCGCCGCTGGCCACGAGCATCGTCTGCATGTAGCTTTTGGCCTGCGACAGGTTGAACAGATGGCGGCGGTTGGTCGCCTTACCCATCTCGATAAAGCGACGGGACTTGTTGTACTTCACATTCGACAGCGAACGGGTCGGCACGTCGACGAACGGGTCGCGTTTGCGCCCGGCCATCTCGACCACGCCATCGGCCAGCTCGGCCAGGCGTTTCATCGTCTTCGCGTCACGCGGATTTAGTTTAGGTGGCATGGGTGTCGTCCAACGGTTGGTTGTCGTCAGTGGCTGGCGATTCAATGTGAACGGTTGACAATTGGCATGTCAGCCCGAAACGCTTGCACGGGGGCGCCCCGTTCGTTAGCCCAAAGGGCTGCCCTCGGAAAGCCCTTCGGGCTAGGTGACCGCAGTTCATTCGGCTAGGCAACCGCGGTTCGCTCGCTGTCACCTGCCACGGGACCCGCGTCTTGGTTCTCCTGCCCTACAATGATCACATTCTCGCCGAAATCTTCTGCTTCCTCGATGGCTTTGCCGCGGTCGTCGAGCTTCAGATCGGCTTCGGCGGTGCGCTTCTTGGCGACCTCCAAAAGTTGCTCGTAGAGCTTGTCGCGGTTGGTTTGGTTGATGCGGCTGACGGCCGAGGCCACTTCGCCCAGATAGCGGAGGAAGATCTGTCGCCGCTGCCCTTCGTGGCGGACTTGCAGCCGGCGGCGCAGGTACATGCCCAGTTTTCGGCCGACCGCCTGCAACGCGAGCCGGAGCTCCTTCTGAATCTCGGGGTATGACGCGATGGCCTCTTTCGATTCGTTCGTGAAGGGCACCCAGACGCTCGCCATGTGGATCATCACGGTCACTGGGCCGCTGGGCAGCGAGCCGCGCGACTGGTTCAGTCCGTACGAACGCCAGTTGGTGCCCATCACCGTTTGCGTGATGGCGCAGCCGCCGGCCTGGAACTGCAACGGCACGCGGTTGGCGTACCGCAGAACGTTCATCGACTGTCCTTCGCTCAAGTTGACGCTTCGCAATGCCTGATGCAGCCGGTCGATGTCGGCCGGTTTGAGCCGGCCCGGCGAGATGCGGATGCCCACGTTGGCCTCGGCGAGGATCTTGTCGGCCGCATCCGCGCCAAGCCCTTGGAACGTGCTAATCAAGAACTGCCGCAGCGTTCGGGCATCGCTCTCTTCGAGCGTTTCGGCCAGCCCCTCGCGCGAGACTCGCGAGACGGGCGAGGCGCCTCCATAGGCCAACCCGACCTCGATTTGAAACGGATTGCCGCGATAGACGGCCGGCGGCCTGGTGGCGGCCGCGTAGAACTCGCCCGGCACTACCTGCCGCAGGCCTTTGAGGATCAGTTCCTCGCCGATCGGCACAATGCAGTCGGTCGACGGGGCGGGGATCTTCGTCTGTTGGATCGCCTGGTAAAGCAGGTCGGCCTCGTGGCGGCCGACCTTTTTGGGATTCGCTCGGGTGCTGACCTTGGCCATCTCGCACAGGCGTCGCGCCACGGCCGGGCTGACCCGCGAGAACGATTGCGCCATAAACTGCGAAATGGTCGGCGCCTTGGTCTCGTGAATCATCGTCACAAGCCGCCCCAGCTCGACGCCGTACGGATGCGGCTTGATTTCCTTCGGCTCGGGCGGAAGCTGATCGGTGACCCGAGCATAGTCCAGTTTGTTGTCATCCGGGTCGATGTAGTGAATCGCGATGTGCGGGTTGGCGATGGCCGTCTGTTCGAGATACTCGTCGACGCTGCCGCGACCGCGTTGATAGCGGGCCTCGAGCTCGATCGTCACGCGGGTGCCATGCTCGACGGTTTCCTCCCACTCGATGCCGTGCTTCTCGATGAGTTTCTCGCCGAGCCCATTGGGCGGGATCTCGACGCCCTCGCCGCGGCCGTTCAGAATTTCCGGCAGGTTCCGCTTCGTGTCGATCTGGATTTCGTAGTAGTGGGCCGGCTCGCGCAGCGAGACCTTCGACATGATCTTGACCGGCTTTCCGGTCGTCAGAAGGCCGTGCATGCCGGCCGCGCTGATGCCGATGCCCTGCTGGCCGCGGCTCATCCGCATGCGGTGGAATTTCGAGCCGTAGAGGAGCTTGCCAAAAATCAGCGGGATCGTCTTCTTGAGGATGCCAGGGCCGTTGTCCTGGACGCCCACCTTGTAGCGATCCTGTCCGGTGCGTTGGATGTGGACCCAAATCTCGGGCAGGATGCCGGCTTCTTCGCAGGCGTCGAGCGCGTTGTCCACGGCCTCTTTGACCGTCGTGAGCAGGGCCTTGCGCGGGTTGTCGAAGCCCAAGAGGTGGCGGTTCTTTGCGAAAAACTCGCTGACGGAAATCTCCCGCTGCCCGGCAGCCATCGATTGGGCCGTGGCCCGGCGGCGCGGACGCGGCGTTGGCCTGCCGTTGCCGTCCACGGGCGAGCCGTTCGAGCCGGTGGGAACCGTGGGTTCAAGTTGAGCAGTAGCGATGACGGTCAATCTGGGAGCTCCTCTGCGTAGCGAAAATCGTGGATGCCAACATCTGCTTGGTGGCACAAACGTCTTGTCTGTGCGGTAGATGCCGGCCGGGCGTCTCACCGACCTGCCGACAGCCCAGCGGGATGGCCCGTGGCACAGACTGCGCGAACCGGCGGCGCAGACCTAGCGGATTATACCGGTTTTTTGGGCGATGTCCCACACGGCTTTCTCCGAATTCCCGGCAGATTACGGGGCTTTTTCCCACGCGACAAACAAAGATTCACCGCTAAGTCCGTCCTTGCCGAGACTGGTATTGTCGGTGTCGAAACAAGCGTTGACGGACCAGGCGCCCCCGCCGGCGGCACGAGGCCGCCTCGCCCTGGGTCCGACGATAGCGATCCTTCCCATGCAGCGCGGCCGGAGGCCGCGTTCCAACCAGACGACGGAGGATTGATCTCATGAATCGAGCGTTTTCACTGCCACGAATTCTGACGGTCGCGGCGCTCAGCGCGTGCGGTCTATTGCTGTGTGCAGCGCGTCCGGCCCACGCCGTCAATGTTGGCCAGGGGACGGCCGGCGATCTGTTCGCCAATTACTATGCCGCGCCGATTGGTTATCCGGGCGCGGGGGCCAAGCTCTACGTCAGCCCGCGTCCGACCCCACCGGTGGTCGGCCACACCTACATCACCTATCAGCCGTTGATGCCACACGAGTTCCTTTACCCCCACCATCGCGTCTATGTGACGAAGCATGACGACGCGCCAAGAACACGGACGTCGGTCCACTGGCGTGGCAATGGGAGCGGTTTGACTAAGTATTGGCCGACGCGATATGTGCTGACCCCCGGTTTGTAGCCGTCGATCGATGTTAGCGCGATGGACGAACCTGGGCCGACCATCGGGAGGCCGCGAAACGGGCCGATTGCGATGGCCAACCGATTCATCATCCAGGTGAATGCCAAGAAAAATCCCGGCAAGGAAAACAGGAGTTCGACGATGAGACGTTTTGTCCTGCTTGCGGCCGTCGCTGCATTGTTGACTGCCTGGGGACTGAGCGAAACGGCGACCGCCGGCTATCGGACGATCAAGGGCCGCGTATCGCACCGCCAGTCGCAGACCTATCCATGGCATGGCGCCTATTACGACTCTGCCTGGGGCGTGCCCGTGGCCGTCGTCGTGCCGCCGAACGCCGAGTCGCAGACGCATTGGGGCTGGGGCGTCGGCGCGACGCGCGTCAGGCCGATCCAGCACCAGTTTGAGCGCGCATACCCAGGCAGTCCCGAAGCGGGCGGCATCGGCAATCGCTTCCTGCCGACGCCACGTTGGCCAAGCAGCACCGACCAGTTCGGCGACTACTACATCCGCGGGCCGTGGTGATCTCGGAAGCGTCTCTTGGCGAACACTCGCGCCGTGGCCGCGCTCGGGCGGCCATGCGACGTTGCATGCTCGACTCTCATGACATTCGATATTCAATCCGGAAAGACTCGCATTGGTTGGATCGGCACAGGCGTCATGGGCGCCAGCATGTGCGGTCACCTGCTCCGAGCTGGCTTTTCAGCGACGGTCTTCAGCCGCACTCGAAGCAAGGCGGAACCGCTGCTGGCTGGCGGCGCCACCTGGGCTGAAAGTCCCAAGGCTGTTGCCAACGTTTCGGATGTGATTTTCACGATCGTCGGCTTTCCAAGCGACGTTCGCCAGGTGATCCTTGGCCCGGAGGGCGTTTTGGCCGGCTGCTCGCCTGGAAAGGTCGTTGTCGACATGACCACGAGCGAGCCGAGCTTGGCGGTCGAAATCGCCGAACGGGCGGCGGCCGTCGGCGTGACGGCCATCGACGCGCCTGTCTCGGGCGGCGATATCGGCGCTCGCGAGGCTCGACTTTCGATCATGATCGGAGGCGATGCCGGGACGATCGAATCGCTGCGACCCTGCTGGCAGGCGATGGGCAAGACATTCGTCCGGCAAGGCGGTCCCGGTGCGGGCCAGCACGCCAAGTTGGTCAACCAAATCCTGATCGCGGACAATATGGTTGGCGTCTGCGAGGCGTTGCTCTACGCCTACCGAGCCGGGCTCGACCTGAAAACCGTCATGCAATCGGTCGAGCCGGGTGCGGCCGGCAGTTGGTCGCTCTCAAATCTCGGCACGCGAATCATCGCCAACAACTTCGCGCCGGGCTTCTTCATCGAGCACTTCGTCAAGGATCTCGGCATTGCCCTGAGCGAGTCGCGGCGAATGAACCTATGCCTGCCGGGGCTCGCCTTGGCAAACCAACTGTACGTCTCATTGATAGCGCACGGTCGCGGTCGTCTCGGGACACAGGCCCTTCAGCTTGCGCTGGCCGAAATGTCGAACGTTGATTGGCCGTCGCGGGGCGGCCAAAGTCGCTGACGCGGGGGCGTTCTTTGTGGCGAGATTCCTTGCCGCAAAACGCTTCTCCGGCGCCGATGAGACACCTAGAATACATTGGGCGCGGGACGGTCTCGCGCCCGTGATGAAAAGGTACCGTAGCGTTTGAACGCTACGAGGGGCCAGGAGCTGCTGCACGGATTACCCAACGTGCGGTCGCGGCCTGGCCCCAAATCTTATGCCCAGGCGTGTCTTGCCCGCCGGTGGCGAGTGGTTCAAGATCGGACCGGGTTGCGGCGCGGCAAGAACCGTGTGGCACGCAAAAGCGGCAGACCATCCAAGAGCACCGTGGGACGCCCGTCGGCGAATTTCCGCACGACACCGTAAAGCGAGCTAGACGGCGCCTTCGCGGCAATCCAACGCGACTTTCGGCAGGTTGCTGCGGTGGGCCAATTGCGGGCCATCGAAGGCCGACTTCCGGACGGCGTTCATGCCCGCGCCTTGGAACTTCCACTCGTAGTCGGCGTTGTAAAGGCAGAGAAAGACGATGCCGACGATGACCGCACACAGCGCAATCACCAGTAGGACCGTATAGATGTCCGGCTTCGCTTTGCGTCGCACGGATGGGGCTCGGACCGGCGTGGAGCCTTCCAGCGGATTACTCGATTCTTGAGGCGACACGATCACCTACGATGATGTTGCTGTTTTGGTATTTCGGGTCGATCTTGCAGACGGCGCTGGTGGCGGATGTTTTCATGACCTCGACGCGACCGACGTAGGTGCTCTGTCCGCCGCCGATACGGTAAACTTCGAGGTGATGGCCTTTGCGGAGCCCTTGGTCGGAGCCAATCGAGATCTCAATCAGACCGGCGCCCGGCGTTGCGGTCACCGTGCCATCGACTCGAGGCGCGACCTTCGCCTTGAAATCGCCGTCCGGGTTGATATCGAAATAGCGCAACGCCTCGCGGGCCTTGGCGAGGTCTTTGGCTAGATCCTCGTTCCGCTTGCGGAGTTGCTCTTTCTCGTTGCTGGCCTGATTCAGTTCGTCGTCCTTCTGCACCAGGTCCTTGAAGTACTTGTCGCGGTCTTGTTGAGCCTCGATGGCCGCCGTCCGCTGTTTCTCCAATTCCTGGTAGTAGTCGCTCGCATTCTTCTGCGTGGCGTTCATCGCGGCGACCGCTTCGCGTGTATCGCGTTTCTCGGTCGCGTAGCCCTTCTGCAACTCGTTGAGATCCTTCTCCTTGATGTTCAACGCCGTTTGAAGCTTATTCAGGGCTTGCAGCTTTTCGTTCTTCTCGAAGGCCAGCTGCTTGCTCGAGCTTTCTAGACGGTCCTTGAGGTTGGCATTTTCGGCCCTGGCTTCCGTCAGTTGGACTTGCAGTCCTGGCTCTTTGCCTGCGCCACGCGGCCGGGTTACT
The DNA here is from genome assembly GCA_039698035.1 of Thermoguttaceae bacterium. Taxonomy (GTDB): domain Bacteria; phylum Planctomycetota; class Planctomycetia; order Pirellulales; family Thermoguttaceae; genus JAJFUI01. Next base: position 379,984 of record JBDKSW010000004.1, read on the forward strand.
TCCTCACGCCAATTGCGGTGCGTTGCATACACGGCCATGGCGAAAGCCATAAAGACCAGGCTCATGACGAAGATCAGGACAACGAAAATCTTACCAACGAGGTTCATGCTCGGGATGCCTCAAAGCTGATAGAGCGCGCGGCGTGCATACGATCCGTCCGCAACGACGGTCCTTGTAGTATAACTTCGCCCATTTTGCCATGTCAACAAAAAGCAAAATCGGCGGTTTGGGCAGTCAGCGGCCGGCCCCGGTGGGGGGTGGCTGGGCCGGTGGGGCCGGCGCGACGCCGCATCGCCTGCCCGCATGGCGGCGAAGGCCAATCAGGGCCAGCACGACGCACCCTGCCAGACAGACGCCTGCCGGCCAGTCGCCGTAAGCTAAATACCAGCTGCGGCGAGTGTCGACGCGAGGCTCCGCCAGCAGAATTTCAGTTTGACGACGCGGGCCTTGAAGACGAACGCGGCCGTTGGCGTCGATCCAGGCCGAGAACCCGGTGTTTGCGGCCACGAGCAGTGGCTTTCGGCACTCGACCGCGCGAAACACGCTGCAAGCCAAGTGCATGTCCAGCTCGCTGGAGCCCCAAAACCAGCCGTCGTTGGTCAGATTCACCAGCATGTCAGGCTCGCGGCCCGCGGCCGCCAGGGCATTGACTTGCCGGCGGATCACCTGGGGGAGGACCGTCTCGTAGCAAATATTCGGTGCGATGCGCCATGCGCGGCCGTGGTTGCCTCCGGCGTCGACATCAAACGCCACCGGCTGCCGGCCGGCCGTGACGCTGATCGGCAGCGGCGTCAGCCTTTGCAGCCACGGCCATCGATCCGCGAGCGGGACGTATTCTCCGAACGGAACCAGGTGGATTTTGTCGTAGCGGCCCAGCAGGCGACCGTCACGGCCCACATGGGCGGCCGAGTTGCAGCAGCGTGGGCCGTCTGCGGTGAAGTGGGTGCTGTCAACGCCAAGCAAAAGCGGCGCGCCGATGCGCCGGGCCGTCTCGGCCATCAGCGACCTGTTGCGCTCGGCAATCTGTGGCAGCCATTGCCGAAAGTCCGACTCGCTCCCCTGGAACTCGGCCGGCCGCCGGGCGTCGGCGTCAAATGTCACCAGCGGTTCAAGGAACATCGTTTCCGGCCAAACCACGAGATCGACTTTGCCGTATTCCTCGACCGCCTTGCGTGAAAGCTCGTAATACTGCCGGAAGACATCGCCCCGCATGTGCTCGTCGTAGCGCATTTTGATGTCGATCGAGCCCTGGATGAGGGCGATCCTGGGCCCCGGTTCTCCGAGGTCGCCGGCCATGCGGAGGTGGCCGTAGAGCAGCACCGCGGCCAGCACGGCGGCGGCCGTCACGGCCGGCCAGGCCACGGCGACGCACCGTTGGAACATTCCGCGGGGCAGCGGCTCGTGATTCGCCAGGCCGCGGTCCTCGGCCAACGGCAACATGCGTGCCAGCGACGCGGCGATCAGCATCATGACGAAGCTGACGCCATACGCGCCCGCCAAGTCGCTCAGTTGGATCAACGTGACCCAGCGGTACTGGGTGTGGCAGAGGCTGCCCATCGTCATTCCGCTTAGGAGCCGGCCCCGGGCCAGTTCCAGCCCGGTCCAGACGATCGGCGCGGCCAAAATGACGGGGATGCCCAGCCGATGGACGGCCACGCGCGCCAGGCCGACGAAGGCTGGAAGGTAGAAGGCGAAGTAGAAGCTCAGGGCGACCCAGCCGATGCTCGTCGCTGGGTCCGGAAGCCGGAGCCAGTGCAGTGCGCCCATCCAAAAGACAAACCCGGCCAGTGTGAGCGTTGTGTACGGCCGCTCGCCGCGACGCAGGCCTGACAGGAAGACGCGGCCGCGGGCGACGATGGTGAGCCGTGGCTTCGGATCGTCCGGCTTGGGCCGAACTGAATTGTCATCCGACGCGCCCAGTCGTCTGCGGCGGATGAGCAGCACCCAGGGGATCGGAGCGATCCATGCCAACGGCCAGAGATCGAGCGGCGGCATGGCGGCCCAAAGCAGACCGGCGCCCAGGAAGGCCAATATCCACAAGTTCGGCATCAGCGGTGATCGGCGAAGGGTAGGAATGGACCAAAACGTTTGCCCATGTTACCCGGATCGAGAGCGCGCACCAAGGCGGGAATGGCAGCGTCGGAAAGCGACGAACGTTCCGGAATGCGTCGAGCCGGCCGATCGAAGCGGGCCCGCCAGCGCCGTTTAGTTCTCGCCCCACTGGATTTCCAGGTCGGACTTGTCGGTCTCGACGCGAACGACCACCATTTTTTGCGGAGGCGCCAACGTGGGGACCGTCAGGCTGGCCGTGGATGCCATCCGGAGCAAGTGAACGGCGGGCCACGTCCGACCGCAATATTCGGGCGTGTGATTGCACAACAGCAGCGCCCCGGCAACAAGGAGCGCGCCAGCCAGGATCACCGGTAGTCGAGAAGCGGCTTGTGTCATGCGGGCCCCGAAAACAAATGCGATTCTTGTATTTTAGTCGGGCTTCCCGGAACGGCAATCAAGAAATTGGCCCTTACCGCCCCCCTCTTACTTCGGTGTTTTGGCTCAGTCTGATGATGTTTGGCCGCCAGAATCGGATGCGGTTCCCCACGTCCCCGAGCTTGTCGCTGCCTGCTGGACGCTAATCGACGGCGTCGTTGCCGGAGGTGCAGGGGACTTGCGACATTCCGGCAGCCCGGATGGACTGGGTGGCGTGTTTCGCAACCTGCTGCTGCAAAGTGACTTGCGTCTGACGAAGACCGTCGCTTGGCATTTCGGCCAGCGCGAGGTCCAGCACGTCCATCGCCTCATCGTACCGACCGTTGCGGCACAAGTCGCTGGCCCACTGGCGATGCGTATGGACGTAATTTTGCACCAGGGGGCCGAAGTGGGCGTCCATTGCCAGGCCTTGACGCAACAGCCGGATTGCCTCGGCATAACGGCCCTGCTTGCCGGCCTCGATCGACCAGTTGTTCAGCGTTGCGAGAAGATTGCCTCGGGCCAGGGTGTTGCTGGGGTCTAGCCGCAGGGACTTGGCATTGGCGGCCGCCGCTTGGGCGAAACGCTTCTCTGCGAGCAATTCGACCCCGCGGTTGTAATAGATCATGGCCGCCACTTGGATCGCCGTGACCTCCCGGGCCTTGCTCCGGTCCGGAGCGGCTGCCGTTGCGATGGTCGTCGGAGACACTGCCGGACCATGGCTTTTTTCGGCCTCGGTCATCAAGAACCATCGGGGGCAGGTCATCTCGACATCCACCGGTCCGTCGATCAACCGCACGCGACTCATCGCATGGCTGGGCATTTCCAACGCTCGGCAGTCCAGGCCGCACTCGCCAGTCAGGTGGTTGAACAGCACCGTGGCGCTGATGCAGTTGTAGCGGCCCCGGTCGAGCACTTCGCGGAGATCGGTCGCTGCCAGGTCATAGCCGCCACGGAGCACCTGTTGGTGCATGAACTGGAAGACAGCCTCGACCTGCTGACGCGGGGCGGCGGCCGGATCGATCCGTCGATGGAGCTGATTGGCCAGGGCGGCCGCTTTTTGCTGATACGACAGCAGCGTGTCGTCGTCCGCGACGCCGCTGGCCACTAGCGCGGCCGCCAGTGGAGAGAACTCGTCCAGCCGTCCATCGGCCGCGTCGTCCATCAGCCGGCGCTCGGACGCGTTCGTCGCTTCAGCGAAGCGGCCAACGGTCGTTTCAACGCCGGTTGCCAAGGCCGCCTGGGCCGCAAACAGCCAAACGGCGATTGCCAATCCACGTCGCATAGGTCGCTCGGGTTGCGGTGGCGCGGCTTGCGGCGGTCGTGCCGCGTGCGGTCGCGGTCCCGGCGGCGCAAGAATGCGCGGTTACGGCAACTCTACGATGCGATTTGGCAACGCGTCGGCGCGGTGGCGCAGAATACGCGAGTTTTGCGACTGCAGGACCGCGCGCGTGCGGACCGTAACGATCGTGCGGCCTATCCCCGCACGGCCGGGCCAATGTAGATCACCGAATCGTTCTGGAGGCGGAAGAACGAGCCGGGATCTTGTTCGAGCAATTGACCCAGCAAACCGACGGTGCGTGGGATGATGAAAAAGGCCTTGCCCGTCTCGGGAGTCAGTTTCAGGTCGCACAACAGGGCGCCAATCACCCCATCCACGTTGAAGCAGAGGGCCATCGACTTGCGTTTTTTCAGAATGGCCTCGATCTCGGCGGCCAATGCGCAATACTCGCCGGCAAGCCCCAGTTCCTGGGCGATGCTCATCAGAGTGCTTGCGCGGGGGTCCTTGCCATAGAGACCGTAATAGCGGTGGCCGTAACCCGGGATTTTGCCCTTTGCGCCGCCGTAAGCGCCGGTGATCTTGTTGATGATGTAGGCGGCCAGGTCCTTTCGGTCGGCGATTCGCACGCCGTCGGCCTCGAAGACGCCGCCGCTCTGCTGGGCTTGGTGCATCTTCGAGACGAACTCCGTCAGGATTCTGGCGGTTCCTTCGCCCGCGCCGGCGTGGGTGTCGCCCATCGCCGAGATGCCGGCGGCCAGGGCCGTCTTCATCGCATTGCCGCCAGAATAGCACGTGACGGCCGCCAGCGACGACGGCGTGGCCGGCGTGTGGTCGACGCAGGAGATGAAAATCGACCGCATCAGCTTGGCCTCGGCCTCGGTCGGTTCACGGCCGGACATGGCGGTGAAGATCGTCGCCTCGATCGGCCGCTGGTTGCTCCATTGGAGTTGATGGCCAAGGATGGTTGCCACCAGGTCGATGACCTGGGGGAAGAGGGCGAGTGCGTCGGCCTGGGCGGGCGAATAGCGATCATGCAGGCTGGCCGGGAGCGGGTTGATTCCGACGCCGGGCGCGGTCAGCAGGCCGGCGCTGATGGCCACGTTCATCGGCGAGCCGCCGCGGAACGAGGCCACGGCAGCCTGTCGCGCCGCTTCGCTCGTCGGGTTGGTGGTGGCGCAGAGAACGATATCCTGAGCCAACTGAGCCGCTTCCTCGACGCCGTCGTCTTCCTTGGTCAGCGCTTCGTAGGTCATTTGCGGTACGGAGTACTGTCGCATCAGTTGGGGCAGCGGGCGGCCGCGGAAGTAGGGCATCCCCTCGATGATCTGCGTCAGATGCGTGCGGATCTGGACAGCCCGGACTTGGCTCTTCAGGTTTTCGAGCTTTTGCTTCGAGATGCTGACGAGCTCGAAGTCCTTGGTCAGGGGGGCCTCGAAGTCCTGGCGATGCCGCGGCAGCACGCGGTCGACGAACGCGACGAGGTCCTCGGGCGTTTTCGCCACTTTGACGCCGGCCCGCTCGAACGCCTCGACTTTGCTCTCGTAGGTGCCGTAGCGGCCTTCACCGATGATGGCCCCGGCGTGGCCCATGCGCGACCCGCGGGGGAAGATGTTTTGCGCGCCGATGCCCGTGATGCGTGCAATGACCGGCTTGGGATAGTCTGTCTCTTGGATATATTGTGCGGCCTGCTCTTCGTAGTCGCCGCCAACCTCGCCGTTGAGGATGACCAGCTTGGTGCGGTCGTCGTTGCGGACCAGCTCCAGCAGGTCCTTGAAGCTCATGCCGGAGATGCGGTCGCCGCCGATACCGACGACGATGCTCGTGCCGTGGCCGAGCGAGTTGAAGATTTCGGTGGCGATCGAGAGGCACATGCCGCCACTCTTGGAGAAAATGGCGATTTCGCCCGGGTAGAAGACGCCCGGATCGTTGCCGCCGATGGCGCCGATCTTGACCCGGTCGAGCGGATTGATGATGCCGACGGAGGCCGGTCCGACGACATGGACTCCGCGGTCCTTGCCCGCCTGGACGATCTGGGCCGCGTCGAGCCTTGGCAGTCCTTCGGTCAACACGTTGACGAGCCGGATCTTGCCGAACGACATGGCTTCGATGGCGGCGTCCTTGGTGCCTTCGCGCGGCACGGAAACCAGGCTGGTGTTGATTTCAGGGTGTTCCGCAATCGCTTCGGCGATCGAGTCGTAGACGGGCACGCCGTAGACATCCTGACCGCCCTTGCCCGGTGTGACGCCGGCGACGACGTGGGTGCCGTAGTCGAGCATCTCCATCGAGACGCGCCGTCCCTGCTTGCCGGTAATACCCTGGATTAAGACTCGCGTGTTTTTGTCGATCAACATGGTCATGGTTGTGTTACACAAAGAAGGTGCCCCGCGCGGCGCGGTGTTCTTGGGTGCTCGTCACATTTCGCTTGGGGCTTAATCTCGGCTCTTTTTCGCAAGGCTTCTCAGTCCGTGATTGAAAGGCCGTGCGTCAAGCGGTGGCCTTGCTCCGCTCGGAATGTTTTTTGGCTTGGTGGATGACCATTCTCGCAGAATCGGCGACGGACGTGGCCATGCCGCGGAGAAACAGACGGTAGCCTTCCTCGGCTTGGATCTTGTTGAGTTGGGCAAACGCCTCTTCGTCGCGCGGTCCGGCGCGGCGGATCAGGATGGGAATGGTCTTGTCGAAGCCGGGCGTTTCGCGGATGCCGCCCATGACGCCGCCGATCAGCGTCTCGTAGATGTCGGTGAAGTTGGCTCGCCCGCCCACGACCCAGATGGCATGGATCGGTCCGGGATGCTGCAAGGCGATTTTTGTCAGCCCCTTGACCTTTTCCGGCGTGGGGTTGCCGCTGTATTCGGTGAAGACGGCCGGCTTGCCGCCGAGGATGCACAGGGCATCGAGCGCCTCGACGCTGGTCCCGCCGCCCGAGGCCAGGACGATGATATCGCCGTCCAGTTCGTAAAACATTCGGCCGGCCGCGCCGCGCGTGTCGCTGCGGTCGTTGTCCAGGGCCAATTGTTCGAGGTGGCTCGGCGCGCGGCCAGAGCTGAGCCGCTCCGGAAGGTTCAGTCCGCCTTGGCGGAACATGGCGTCTTCGTCGATCTCGACTTTGGCGTCCGCGGCGATCCACTCGCCGCTGTGAGTCCGCACGAGCGGATTGATTTCGGCCAGTGTGGCGTCGCAATCGACGAACGTGCGATAGAGTTGCAGCAGAATGTTGGCGATGCCGTCCAGGCCGGCCTTCTCCGCCAGTTCGGCCGCCTTCGCCGGCTGAAGACCGTGCAGCACGTTGACCGGCATGGTCCACACGCCCTGTTGCGAGCCGTGGCAAGCCGTCTCGACGTCCATGCCGCCTTGGCTCGAGAGGATCACCGTGGGCGAGGCGCCGACGTAGGTCACGGCGGCGTAGACTTCCTGCGCTATGTCGAGCTTCTTTTCGACGAGGACCTGTTGAACCGTTTCGCCAAACAGCTTGCGGCCCAGCAGCGAGCTGATCGCCTCTTCCAGCTGTTCCTCGGTCGTGCAAGCAATTACGGCGTTGGCTTTTCCGCGGCGGCCAGAAAGCACCTGGGCCTTGACCATCGCACCGCCGTATTCGGCCACCAGGCCTCGCGCCTCGGCCGCCGATGCCACAACTTTACCGGGCGGGGTTGGGATGCCAGCCCGCTGAAATAGTCGCTTGCCTTCAAATTCGTACAGTTTCATTGCCGTCTCGTGGTATATACGTCTCGGAAGCGCCTCAACAGGTAGTCTTATTGAGCAAGGCGAGATGTGTCAAGACATAAAGCAGCACTTATAACGAAACACGCAACAGCGCTTGCGAAACATTAAACCTAGGTGCGATGAGCGAAGCGAATGTTTCGTCGGTCGGGCATTTGCTTTGCTGAAACCAGGCGGCCCGAGTCGTGGCTCGAAGAGGCCAATGCCAGAGAGAATCGGTCGATTTCGGCCGAAAAACCGCGGGGATCAGGCGCCGCCATCGCCGGGCAGTCGGGCCAGAACGGGCAGCGCGATGGTCACTTGTGTTCCACGCCCCGGCTCGCTTTGCAGGCTGATTTGCCCGCCGTGGCCCTCGATGATCCGACGGGTCGTGGGCAGCCCCAAGCCAGAACCCCCGCGTTTGGTCGAGAAAAAGGCCTCGAAGACCTTTGCCCGGGTCTCATCGTCCATGCCCGAGCCGGTGTCGATCAGATCCAGGGCCACGCCATTGGGCGTGCCGTAAGTGCGAACAACCAGTTGTCCGCCCTTCGGCATCGCCTGCTCAGCGTTGATCACCAGATTGAGCAGCGCGCCGTGGAACGCCTCGCGGTCGATGAGGACAGTCGGCAGGTTGCCGGTCAGATACTCGACCAGTTCGACGCGGGCCTGCTTGGCCTTGGGACGGTAGAAGTCCAGAACCTGCCGCACCAGACCGTTCAAGTCGCTCGGCAGAAGGTTCAGCCGATGGGCCTTGGCGAACTGAAGAAAGTCGTCGAGCAGGTCCTGCAGCCGGCGACATTCCTGCTGCACCAGTTCGACTTTCTTCATCGCCCGGCGGTCGCGGGCCGAGTCGGAGTCCTGGAAGTCCTCGGCCAGCAGCTCCATGTTCATCCGAATGGTCGAGAGCGGATTTTTGATCTCATGCGCCAGCGCGCCCGCTAATCGAGCGATCTCGGTGTACTGGTCGAGCAATCGCTGGTTCAGTTCGTCGTTGGGACTCATGAACGCGATTGTAGCGGGCAAAGGGGAGAACACAACTGGGTTGTGGTGATCTGGCCACGTGGTGTTTTGCCCGATGGGGCCAACAGCCACGGTATTTGCTTTTCTCGCTGGACCGGCCATGCTAGAATGGTTGGGCGATGAACGACCACAAGAATAAGCATATCCGTGCTGCGGTGGAGTATGCCATATCTCGCGGCTGGCGGCTGGTGTTGGCAGGGCCGCGTGCACATATCTGGGGTACTCTGTACTGTCCCCACCAAGGACGAGATGGTTGCTTTCGGAGGGTTTACAGTACGCCGCGAGTGCCGGAGAACCACGCCCGGTGGCTGCGAAGCGGAGTCGACCGTTGCCCGCATTTGATAGGGGAAAGCCGATGACAACTTACGACTTTGAGGTGATTCTGGCGGCAGGCACGGACATGAGCGAGGACTTGGCCGACCGTCTGTTCGAGGCCGGCTGCGACGATGGTACGCCCGGGGTTTGCTGCGGTGTGCCGATTATCGGATTCAGTCGTGAAGCAGACTGTCTTGAGTCGGCGATCCGCAGCGCCGTGGCCGACGTTCAGAAAGCCGGCTGCGTGGTCGAGCGAGTCCAGATCGAGCGCGACTCGCCGCTGCTGTCCGGGGCAGGGTAAGGCTCGTTCGTGCGCTAAGGGAGCATTTTCTGGTCCCGCTCGGCATCGAGCCTGCGCAAAGAGAAAGGCCTTCTATGATCTGGAAGATCTTTGCCCGTGAATCTGGCCACGTCCGCGATTCCCAAGAGTTCGCACGCGAGTGCTATCAAGCTGGCGTTATTGCAGTCGGCTGGAATCCCGTCGGAGATTTGAACGCTGTTCCGTCTCGTGAACGACTCTGCCAACTGTTGACTGAGAGATGCGGGGAGTGGGCCGAGAATGGCGTGAAGACGATTAGATCGTGGGCCGGCTCGCTTTGGGCTTTCCGCACCGACGTGAAGCCTGGGCACTACGTCATATGTCCCGATAGAGATTCTGAGCAGTATTACGTCGGCATCGTCCGGTCGAGTCGCGTGTATCACGAGAAGAGGAAGCCTCGCGGAACATGCCATTTTGCTCATAGAAGAAAGGTTGACTGGGTTCGCATACTCAATCGAGCGGAACTCGAGCGGATTTGGCCAACAGGTCAGTTCGGCGGTCGTCAAACAGTCTCAGCCGTCCATGATGGAGCGGACAGATTTCTGAGGAGCCTCAAGAAACAGCGACGATCGTTTGCCCGCGGGACGCATCTTCCGATCCGGCCTGACTTGGAGTGGGGCAAGGAGGCTGAATCCCGCGCCATGGCGTGGCTCAGGGCGCGGAACTACGATCCAGTAGACGAGTCTCACCTGAATAAAGGGTGGGACATCTCGTGCGGCGATGAAAAGTTCGAGGTTAAGGGCCGCAAATCGCACCGAACCGCGGTTCGCCTGACTCAAAACGAATGGGCGGCTGCCAAGCGGCTGAAAAAGCGGTATGCCGTCCTAGTCTTCACGGCGATGAACAGAGAAGAGCTGCGACGGGCTGTGCCTAAACAGATTGTTGATCCGTTCAACAACCCTGAGTCATGGAAGAAGCGAGCGATCTACGAGTATATACTCGTAGAATGACGAGTCTGTTTGCCTGGCATCGGGCTGCGGAAATCGCTGTATGCACGCGGCGCGCAAAAACAAAGACGCCACACGCCGCACGGGGCAACGCGGAGCGTCTTGAATCGTGCGTTCCCACGCGGGAGCATGGGAACGAGTTGTTAAGCTGTTAAGCAGTGTATCGTCGTTCTTACGACTTGCTTTCGCCCTGTGCGGCGGCGGCCTGCTCGCGGAGGACGGCCTTGCGGCTGAGCTTGACGCGATCTTGGTCGTCAATGGCGATGACCTTGACCTGCATCTCATCGCCGACCTTGCAGACTTCGCTCACGCTGTTGACGAAGCCGTCGGCCAGCTCGCTGATGTGGCACAGCCCATCCTTGCCGGGCAGGATTTCGATGAACGCGCCGAAATCCTTGATGCTCATCACGCGGCCCTCGTAGATGCGGCCGACTTCGACCGAGGCCGTCAGGGCCTCGACCTTGCTCATCGCGGCCTTGGCGCCTTCCATGTTGGCGCAGGCGATGCTCACCGTGCCGTCGTCCTCGACCTCGATCAAGGCGCCGGTCGACTCTTGGATCGAGCGGATCATCTTTCCGCCCGGGCCGATCAGGAGGCCGATCTTCTCGGGGTCGATGTGCGTCCGCAGCAGACGCGGGGCCCAGTCGGAGATTTCGGGCCGCGGGCGCGGAATGGCGCTTAGCATGGTTCGCAAGATCTCGATCCGCGCCTCACGCGATTGACGAAGCGTTTCGGCGATGATCTGTTGGCTGATGCCGTCGATCTTCAGGTCGAGTTGGATGCCGGTGATGCCGTTTTGGGTGCCGGCCACTTTGAAGTCCATGTCGCCGAAGTGGTCCTCGTCGCCGATGATGTCGGTCAGCAGGACGTAGCGATCGGGCTCTTTCACGAGGCCGACAGAGATGCCGGCCACGGGGTTGCTGATCGGCACGCCGGCGGCCATCAGGCCCAGCGTCGCTCCGCAGACAGACGCCATCGAACTCGATCCGTTGCTCTCGAGGATGTCGGAGATGATGCGGATCGTGTAGGGGAAGACGTCTGGCTCTGGAAGAACCGGCTTGACGCTCCGCTCGGCCAGCGCGCCGTGGCCGATCTCGCGACGGCCTGGGCCACGGATTGGCCGCACTTCGCCCACCGAGAACGAGGGGAAGTAATAGTGGAGCATGAACTTTTGGGAATACTCATCGACGAGTCCGTCGACGCGTTGCTCGTCGCGGCCGGTGCCGAGGGTGACGGTCACCAGGGATTGGGTCTCGCCGCGTTGGAACATGGCCGAGCCGTGAACGCGCGGCAGCAGATCGACCTTGCAGCTAATCGGCCGCAGTGTCTTGTAGTCGCGACCATCGGGACGGGTGCCGGTAAGGATCTGGTCGCGCACGACCCGGGTTGTCAGTTCTTCCCAGGCCGACGCGAGGGCCTCGGCCGTAATGGCCCCGTCCGCCTTCGGGTCGGGGATCAACTCGGCGGCCGCTTGCTTCTTGACTGCATTGCACGCCTCGGCCCTGGCCAATTTGCCGGAGGTCTGCAAGGCCGTGCGCAGTGCATCGTAGTACTTGATTTGCACGACTTGATAGACGTCGCTGGGGGGCGGAACGTCGTACTGGCGCTTGACCGTGCCCAGCTTGGCGGCCAGTTCTTCCTGCATTTCGCAGATCTGGCGAATATAGCCGTGGGCCGTCGTGATGGCCTCGACCATCTGGTCTTCGGGCATCTCGCGGGCAAAGCCCTCGATCATTAGGATGGATTCCTTGCTGCCCGAGACGATCAGGTCCAGGTCGCTCAGTTCGAGCGCGTCATGGGTCGGGAACGGAACGAATTTGCCGTCGATGTAGGCGAGCCGGATCGAACCGATTGGCCCCTGGAACGGCAGCGGTGAGATGCGCAACGCGGCCGAGGCCCCGTTCATCGCCAGCACGTCGCCATCGTTCTGCCGGTCGCTGGCCAACACGAAGGCCTGCACCTGCACCTCATCCCTGAACCAGTCGGGCCAGAGCGGCCGGATGGGGCGATCCATCAGTCGGGCGGTCAGGGTTTCCTTGGTGGTGGGCCGACCTTCGCGCTTCAAGAAGCCGCCGGGGAACTTGCCGGCCGCGGCCACGCGCTCGCGGTAATCGCATGTGAGCGGGAAGAAATCGCCTGGCCGAGGGCCGCCGGCCGCAGTGGCCGCAAGTACGACGGTCTCGCCGTACTGCACTAGACAACTACCGGCCGCCTGCTTGGCCAATTCGCCGGTCTCGATGGAAAGAATGGATTCGCCGATCTGCCGTTCAACACGTACTTTCAATGTATTTTCCTACCTTCATCTGAATTGGAGCCGTTGCCTGCGCACAGTGAGAACCGGGTGAGGTTCGAGGAGGCGACACGACGATCGCCGAGGGCGATGGCAGGGTGGCACGGCCCGCGAGGGCATGCTGAACCAACGACGTTCGCCCGTCACGCCCTGACAGGGCGTGCCACCCACGCTCGCGCATTCCACGAGCCAAGCCGTCGGGCGTGCAAAAGGACCGCCGTGTGCCGGACTACTTGCGAATGTCCAGGCGGCGGATGATGTCGAGGTAGCGCTGAGGATCGACCCGCTTCAGGTAATCCAACAGACGCCGGCGGCGTCCGACCAGCATCAGCAAGCCTCGCCGACAGGCGAAGTCCCGCTTATGACCCTGCAAATGCTCGGTCAGTCCGTTGACGCGCGCTGTCAGAATGGCAATTTGGACTTCCGGGGAGCCAGTATCGCTGGAGCTCCGCTGGTATTCCTCGATCAGTCCGCTTTTCCGCTGTTTGGTAATAGTCATCTGCTACCGCGACCGCTTCACCCCGGTTGGCTTAGGACGCTTCTACGGGAAGCCGGTTCCTCCCACCGTGTTTGTTGCTACGACTCTGCCTACAAAACATTTTCCAATAAACCACTAAGTGACAAGTGTACCAGACCGGCGGCGGAATGCAATTGGGGAAATGGGAGCCAGGCAGCATGGGCCGCAGGAAAGGGGCGTTCTTAGTGTAAAGGGGTAAGATGGGCTGAATGGGGTGTGTGCTGCACCGCAAAGCCCCGCGCCTGGGTGGGCCTGGATTGCCTTTCCGATTTCTGCCCGCGATGCTCGGAGCCTGTCGGCGCCTTGGGCCGGCCATGAGATCGAGCGGGCGTTTCCGCGATCCGACCGGGCCGACGAATTGTTTGTCGCGTGCCAAGGCTCAATATCGGTTGCGCCGGCCGGAACGCCCGGCGCCGATGACATTGGCGATGCTTGCGCCGTGATCGTCGGACGGGTCAGTCGTGGCGTCGTTGGCGCTCGACTGGCCAACGACGACCGCCATTCCCTCTTTTAATTGGTCGCTGTGGACTTCGGTCATTGCGCCGTCGCTTGCGCCGGTTCGCACGGCAACCGGCCGCACGTAACTGCCCGTCTCGACCCACACATAGCGATGTTCGTCCTTGCCGGCGAGAGTTTTTGCCGTGTTCGTTTCCTCCGAGACTTCCGCGGCCGCGCGGTCTTTGTCCGCGCCGTCGTCGGCCGCCATCGGCGCTGCCACATCGCGCAACTCGGGTGTGACTTGTTCGGGGCGGGGACGCCAGCAGAGCGCGGCATTCGGGACCATCAGGACATTGCTCAGTTGGCCTAATTCAAATTGGAGGTTGGCCGTCAGGTAAGGCATCAGCTTACCGCTGGAATTGTCCGTGACGACGACCACGGTGTAGGCCACGCCCATGCCGGTGATTGTGGCTTTGAGCCGGATTTGGGCGACCTGCCCACGGAATGTCTCGCCAGGACACGTGTCGACGGTGAACTGGACTGGCATTCCCGTTCGGATTCGTCCGATTTCAGACTCGCTGACGGACGCGCAGACCTGCATCCGTTTGAGGTCTTTGGCGATCAGGAAGAGGTTGGGCGCATTGAAGGCGGCGACCACGGTTTGGCCCACGCTGGCCCGGCGATCCAGAATGACGCCGTGGACGGGTGAGCGAATGATCGTGTTTTCGAGATTCGTTTTGGCGAGTCGCAGCAGGACATCCGCCTGTCGGACGCTAGCTTTTTGCGAAGCGACATGTGCGATCGCCGCGCGATAGTTGGCCGTAATCAGGTCGAATTCGCTTTTGGCGATGGCCTGGGTTGGCAGAAGGGTTTTGGCGCGTTGCCAATCTTCTTCGGCCTGATCGAGCTTCGCTTGGGCCTGGACCAGGTCGGCCTGGGCCCGCTGGAGCGTCGCCTCGGCGTTGTCCACCTGGGCCTTGTAGGCCGAGTCGTCCAGTAGGGCCAGGACGGTCCCTTCATAGACGATGGATCCGAAATCGATGATTTTCTTCTTGGCCGGGTCGGTCGGGTCAATGCCCAATGTCTTGATCTGTCCGACGACCTGGGCGCCCACATCGACGACTTCTTCCGGCTCGACGGATCCCGTAGCGGCAATGGTTGCGCGCAGGTCACCGCGGCTGACCTTGGTGGTGCGCAGCGACAGCTCGCCGGTCGATGTCCGGCCACAATAGATGGCCGCACTTAGGACCAGACCGGCCGCAAGGATGAAAGCCAGTGCTGTTCTCATCGTAACACCTCCAATTCGGGCTCGTTCCAGTCTCGCCAAATGGTCTGCCGGCAGCGTTGGCCACAAGCGGCGACTGAAGCTGGCGAGGAAACAACTCGACCGAACCTCCATTTTGAGAGGGAATCACCTGGATGGAACTTGGGGAACCTGGTTCCCGCCGGACGGTATGCCAAGCGTCTCGACAACGCAGGCAGGGGGCCGGGATACCTGGCATTTGCCTGGCCTGGTAGGGCGGGCGGATCGCTCCCAGCACGCCGGCTATTGTAGCGATTGGCGGCCATGGGTTCCACCCCGCGTTTTCCTGGGCGGCACGGGATTGCACCGTGGCAACACGGTTGCAACCTATTGCTTGGCAATCGGTTGTGGCGATTCGTTAAGGCCCGGTGTCTCTGGGGGACAGGCGTAGATCATAAGCCTTTTGGTGCTCTGCACAGGGCAGGCAAGCATGGCGGCGACACTTGTGCTCCTTGTCCGACTCGCGGAGTAATACAATAGAGACGATGTGCGGTCGCTTCACGCTTCGGACTTCGGCCAGGGCGGTTGCCCAGCAGTTTGGACTGCTGGGGGTCGAGCCCTTCGTGGCCCGATTCAACATCGCTCCGGCGCAATGGGTGCCGGTCGTTCGGCCCGTCTTGCGACCGCCATCGCCCGAAACGGCGGTGGGACGCGAGTTGGTCTGGCTTCGCTGGGGGCTAGTTCCGGGCTGGGCGAAGGATCCGGCCATTGGCAATCGGCTGGTCAACGCCAGGGCGGAGACGGCGTCCCGCCTGCCGGCTTTCCGCGAGGCCATGCGTCGGCGTCGGTGTCTCGTGGTGGCCGACGGGTTCTATGAATGGCAGCGAGCTGGTCGCAAGAAACAGCCGTATTTTATCAGGCTTCGGGACGACCGGCCGTTGGCGTTCGCGGCTCTTTGGGAGGCGTGGGAGGGTCCCGATCACGTGACGCTGGAGACGTGCGTCTTGCTGACCACGGACGCGAACGGTCTGTTGAGGCCGATTCACGACCGGATGCCGGTCATTCTGCCGGAGGACGCTTACGCCGCGTGGCTCGACCCGGCGGTCGAAGATCCGCGACAGGTCGAGCCGCTTCTGACGCCCTATCCGAGCGATCAGATGGCGGCCCACGTCGTCGGCAGCCTGGTGAACGATCCGTCGCACGAGTCGCCGCGTTGCATCGAGCCGGGCGAAAAGACGCTGTTCTAGCCGGGTCATGTTGAGAAAAGTCAACATGGCCTCGGTTCACATTCGTGGTTTGCCCCCCCCAAAAAGCTGACGTAGGCTTTCGTTGGTGGCAACATTCCGAAAGTCTGCGCCCGTGTCCATGCCTATTGAGACGCCGAATCCGCCCGTTGATGTGAGCGAGGCTCGCAGGGCGCTGCGCGAAATCTCGGCGTGTCGCGTCGAGTTGCAGACGTTCCTGAGCGAGGAGTTCGATCGTTGGGAGCGGCTGGCAGAAGAGTTGCTGGCCGACGAGGTTGTGCGGCACGAGACGTTTGAGCAGGCGGATCGGGTTGCGCTCGATGATCAAATCGAACGGTTGGCTTCCGTGGCCGCGGAACTGAGCCGGTCGTTGAGCGATCAGAGCCGTGCGACTTCAAAGCGAACCTAAACGTGGCGGCCGTTGTTTTGTTAGGAGTTCGCGTGCAGCAAGCCGAACAAGCCATTGTCGCTCCGGGCCGCAGCGATAGCACGGGCTATCGCATCGTGGCCAGCAGTCCGGGCGTCTGCGAGGCGGACGCTCGAGAGCTGATCGCTTGGTGCCCGTCGCACGACAGCCTGCTCGACTCGAATTCCGACAGTCTCAACTTTCATCCATTGCCCAGCGGGGCATATTGTCTCTCCCGGACCGTGGCTCTCGGTTGCCATGGGGGGCGCGAACAGGTGAAGACGCACTGCCTGATCGTGCCGCGGGAGATGCTGACGCGGTTTGGCAATCATCCGTTCCTGCTGGCCCGGGCCGCCGAGGGAGCGTGGCGCTCGGATCATGGATCCTCGCAGCAGCTCACGCCAGTGACGGTGCCAGGCGGCGCGGCAGCGGTCGATCAACCGCTGTTGGAATCTTTGGCCCGGGATCCCGGACCGCGGAAGATGGCCTCGCTGGTGCAGTCGGCCTGCCAGTCGATTTGTTTGGCCGTGGCCGGCCGTCAGCCGTCGGCGTCGCTGTTGGCCGGGCTGCTGAGTTGCTTGCCGCAGGAGTGCCGGCTGGAGTTTTCATTCTCGACCGGATTGAAATTCTCGCCGCGTCGCGCGTTTCGGCTCGTCGCGCTGAGCGACGACCCGGCGCAGCGTTGCTGGGTGGCGCAGTATGCGAATGTCGCGGTGCTGGACCTGTGCGACGCCGAACGATCGGAGACGTTTCCGCTCGATGCCTGGGCGCAATTCGTTCAGCGGTCCCTGGCTACCGACAACCTCCCACTGCTGGCGGCCGAGCTTTCCAAGCGGCGATTCCAGTTGACGCTCGATGACTTGCCGGCGTTGGGGCTGCAATTGCTCGAATCCCTGGACGCCTCGGAGTTGCAGCCGCTTGCGCTGCTCGATCAGGAGGCCGCGACCGACTTGACGCCCGAACGCACGGGGCACGCCGCGCACGAGCGGTTCCTCGGCAAAGGCAGGCGGATAGGCGAGCGTTCTCAGACGCTTAGCGCGAGCGCGACACTTAGCACGAATTCTCCAGAGTTCGACTCGCCCGAGGCGCTCGAGCGGCTCGAACAGCTCGACGACCTGGTTTACGACGCCATCAACGGGCAGCCTGGGGCGATCGAGCAACTGCAAACGGTTTGGCCCAAGCTGGGTGAAGAGTTGGGCGAGGCGTCGCTGGCCGAGTCGCGAGAACAGTATCTTCGCTACGCGTTGTCCGTCTGGGACCAGTGCGCCCAAGGCGACGGCTTGCGCCATCCCAACCAGGCGATTCAGGCGCTGGACGTTCTTTGCCTGCTGTTCGGCGACGCCCTCTAATCGGGCGCTTCAGGGCCGATGCCACCGGCCGTCACGTCGGTTTCACGACCAGTGGTTTCCGTTCTTTGCCCACAGCGTCGCAGTGCGGCTTTCACCGAGTCGGGGGGGCGATCTGCCGCATTGTGGTCAGCCGGCTCAATCCCCCCCGGGGAACACGATCTGGCCAGAGGGCCCGGCCGGGATGATTCGGCCTGGTGCTCTAAGTGGAAAAGGCAATATGGCTTGCGAGACGGCACGGCGGGAAATCTGGAAATGCCGGGCGAAGGTCGGCCTAGCGGCGCTTTTGGTAGAATGGTATATCTATATTCGACGAGTGTGCTAGCCGATTTGTTACAAAGGCGTCTTGGCCACGGGCCGGAAGCCCGCGGCAGACACGTTCCAGTACAGCGAAGGATGCCTTTGTTCCCCGAATGGTCTAGGCGTTGGCGTTTTGCGTATTATATAAGCGCGCCTTTTTCGCCAGAATGATGGGCGGTTGACCAGGGGGTTGCCACGGCGGGCTTTCCGCCAGACTAGCGTTTGTCAGCGATCATGGCGTCCAAGACTAACCGGCGTCACACTCCTCGATCTCGAAAACACTTGCCCGGCTCGAGCGAGCATGGGAAGCCGGTGTTCAATCGGCTCTTGGAGCACCGGCTGATCGGTCGTGTGAGCTTCGAGGAGTACCGCGACAAGGTCCGGGATGTGTATGACGGACCGCAGGGTGCATTGCTGGCCACCTGCAGCATGCTTTCGCTGCACACGCCGCTGGGGGCCCGGTTGTTCCGCGAGCGGAAGTTCGACCTCCGGGGCGCCCGGCGGATTCTGGACGTTGGCAGCGGCGCCGGACAGATTGCCAAGCACCTGGTCAAGTATTCGGACCCAACGGCTGAGATCACCTGTTCCGATCTTTCGCCCGAGATGCTTCGTCGGGCACGAAATCGGCTTCGCTCCGGCCGCCCCCGGTTCGTGGTGGCCGATTTGACGCGGTTGCCGTTCGAGGACGCGTCTTTCGACTGCGTGACATGCGGATATGTGCTTGAGCATTTGCCCGACGCTCGGCTTGGTTTGGCCGAGTTGAGTCGTGTGATGGAGCCCGGCGCAAGGATGCTGCTGCTTACCACGGAAGACACGTTTTCGGGGGCCTGGACGAGCCGCATGTGGTGTTGTCGGACATACAATCGCGACGAGTTGTCGCGAATTTGCGAGGAGGTTGGGCTGTGTTGGCACCGCGAGCTGTGGTTCACTCCCATGCACCGAGTGCTCCGCGCCGGCGGCATCTGTGTTGAGTTGGCAAAGATCTCCTCTTGACAATTTTTCCGCAGCCAGTATGAATTGCTCTTAACGTGCGGGTTGTGTTGCCGAAAGAAGAAGGAAAAGAAAACGGCAGCCCTGAATCGGTGAAGGATTCGCCGGGTTGGGGCGCACGGTGAGGGGTCGATAAGGACGTCGCGCCCCCGATTCTCCACGGGTCTCCGGAGATTTTTCTCGATGGCCGGCATTGATGCTGAGGCGTGTTCGTACTGCGGAGCAGATGATGAGGAGCCTCCCAGTACGGCGGTCCAGGTCCTAACCTCTCGCGTCCCATCGCGATTCTCTCGACCGAAGCGGCCGAGCGTCATTGCGGACAGGGACATCTTCGCTCCGGGCGCACCCCCGGGACGGATTCCTCGAAGCACTTTTCAAACGAGGGCCTTTCGCAAGGCCTTCTATCCGGGCGTTGCCGATCGCGAGTGGAACGACTGGCATTGGCAGGCTCGCAATCGCCTGCGAACGTTGGCCCAGCTGGAACAGGTGCTCGTGCTCTCCGAAGAAGAGCGGGCGGCCATGTCCGACGGCGGGCCGATGCTCCCGGTCAGCATCACGCCGTACTACATGAGCCTGATCTCGCGCGACGACCACGACCAGCCGTTGCGTCGCACGGTCATTCCGACCGGCGCCGAGTTGTTGCGAGGTCGCGGTGAAGCCGACGATCCGCTGGGCGAAGACGGCGACAGTCCCGTGCCTGGCTTGGTCCATCGCTACCCGGATCGAGTCTTGCTCTTGGTGACCGACTTTTGTTCCAGCTATTGCCGTTATTGCACCCGATCGCGGATGGTGGGGCACTGCGCTGTCAGCCCGAGCGAGTCGCGATTGGAGCAGGCGTTCGAGTACATTCGCCAAAACTCGGCCATTCGCGACGTGCTGATTTCCGGCGGCGACCCGCTGGCCCTCAGCGACGAGCGGCTCGATTGGATTCTCACCCAGTTGCGGCGCATCCCGCACGTCGAGATGCTTCGGATCGGCACCAAAATGCCGGCCGTGCTGCCGCAGCGGATTACGCCCGAGCTGTGCAAGATGCTTCGCAAGCATCATCCGTTGTGGATGAGCCTGCACTTCCTGCATCCCGATGAATGCACGCCCGAGTCGATGCAGGCCTGCACGCGGCTTGCCGACGCTGGGATACCGTTGGGTTCGCAGACGGTGCTTCTGGCCGGCGTTAACGACGAGGTCGAGACAATGAAGCGGCTCATGCACCGGCTGCTGATGATGCGGGTTCGCCCGTATTATCTGTACCAGTGCGATCCGATCAGCGGCTCGGCCCACTTCCGCACGCCGGTGAGCAAGGGCTTGGAAATCATCGAAGGGCTTCGCGGCCACACGAGCGGCTACGGCGTCCCGAACTATGTGATCGACGCGCCCGGCGGCGGCGGCAAGATCCCGTTGCAGCCGAACTACGTCGTCGGCCGCGAGGGAGATGACCTGCTGCTGCGGAACTTCCGCGGCAACACGTACCGCTATCCGGATCCAGTTTAAAAAAGGTTGATCCGCTTTCGGGGATTGGGGAGTTCAGAGGCCCCGCAGTTGGGCCTCGGCTTTTCCCAATCCCCGTGTTGTGTTATGGTGCCCTAATTCCCAGTCGATCAATCTCCAGTCCTCGACCCGCTCCTATGCGCATCGGCATCACTTACGACCTTCGCGACGACTATCTGGCCGAAGGATATGGCGAAGAACAGACGGCCGAGTTTGACCGACCGGCGACGATCGATGGCATCGAGGGGGCCCTCCAAGAGCTTGGGTACGAGACCGACCGGATCGGCCACGCCCGAAGCCTGATTGCCCGACTTGCTCAAGGCGACCGCTGGGACCTGGTGTTCAACATTGCGGAAGGACTGCATGGCCTGGCTCGTGAGGCCCAGGTGCCGGCGATCCTGGATGTCTATCAGATTCCATACACGTTTTCCGACCCGTTGGTTCTTTCGCTGACCCTGCACAAAGGGTTGACCAAGACAGTTGCTCGTCAAGCGGGCGTTCCCACGCCGGATTTCGCGGTGGTCGAGCGACCGAGCGATGTGGACGCCATCGACTTGCCGTTTCCGCTGTTCGCCAAGCCGGTGGCCGAGGGCACCAGCAAAGGCATCTCGGCCGCGTCGCGGATTTCGGATCGCGAGTCGTTGCGTGCGAGGTGCGAAGAGCTTCTGACGCAGTTTCGTCAGCCGGTGCTCGTCGAAACGTTCCTCTCGGGTCGGGAGTTTACCGTCGGTGTCACCGGGACGGGCGACGACGCGACGGTGCTCGGCACGATGGAGATTCTTCTGCTGGCCGGCGCGGAAGCCGAGGTCTACTCTTACTCGAACAAACAACAGTATGAAGAGCGGGTCCGCTACCGACTGGTCAACCCGGAGGAAGACCCCGTGGTGGCTCAGGTCGAGCGGATTGCTGTGGAGGCGTGGCGAGCCCTGGATCTTCGCGACGGCGGGCGAGTCGACTTCCGCTGCGACGCCGCTGGCAAGCCCAGCTTTCTCGAAGTGAATCCGCTGCCGGGGCTTCATCCGCAACACTCCGATCTGCCGATTCTTTGCCGTTTCCTTGGCGTCACCTACATGGATTTGATCGATCGGATTGTGCGTTCGGCGCGACGAAGGAATTCTGGCGGCCCTCACGTTTCTCGTGAGACCGCGACACTGCGTGTGATGTAGAGACGCCGAATCGTGCCCGATGGAGTGTGAGGAGCAAGGATAATGCGCGTTGCGGTCCTGCACAACGCTGTTGCCGCCGATGCCCTGCCGGAAGACCAGGATACGCTGGTCCAGGCCAATGCGGTGAGTCGGGCGCTCACGCGGCTGGGGCACGATCCGCAGCTCGTCTCTTGCACGTTGGACCTTTCCGCGCTGCAGACCGAACTGAAACGGCTCGGTCCCGAGGTGGTGTTCAATCTGGTCGAATCGCTGGCGGACGCGGACTCGCTGCTCCACCTGCCCGTGGCGCTGTTGGACACGATGCGGTTGCCCTACACGGGCAGCAGCACGGAATCGCTGTTCATCACGACGCACAAGCTTCTTGGAAAACAATGCATGCGGCGGGCCGGCCTGCCAACGCCCGATTGGGTGAAGTGTGAACGCAGGCCGAGTTCACCGGTTTGCGCGTCCGGCGATCGTCGTTTGGCGTCTGGAACGAGTTGCGGCGACGGTTTGACGTGGATCATCAAGGGGGTTTGGGACCAAGGTTCGCGCGGTCTCGATGACGACGCCGTGGTAGCGAATGTCCCAATGGACGATCTCAGGCAGCGACTGTGGCAACGATGCTCCGACACGGGGCGACCGTGCTTTGCCGAACAGTTTATCGAGGGGCGCGAGTTCAATCTGGCGGTGATTTCCGGTCCGAATGGTCCCGAGCCGCTTCCTCCGGCGGAAATCGAGTTCAACACGTTCCCGAGCGGCAAGCCGAAGATCGTCGGCTATCGGGCAAAGTGGTGCGACGACTGCTTCGAGTATCAGAACACTCCTCGCCGCTTTGAATTTGACGATTCGGACACGAACCTCTTGCAGCGGCTCCGCGTCTTGTCGCTGGATTGCTGGCGGCTTTTCGGCTTGCGAGGCTGGGCGCGCGTCGATTTCCGAGTGGATGCGGCCGACCAGCCTTGGATCTTGGAGGTCAATGCCAACCCGTGTCTTTCGCCCGACGCCGGTTTTGCCGCCGCCCTTGCCCGGGCATCGATGGGCTATGATGAGGCGATTCGGCGAATCTTGGAGGATACGCGTCGATGACTGAGCAACCCATAGAACTTCGTTGTGAGGTCCGTCCCGAGGATCGGCAGGCGGTGCGGCGATTGGTGGAATCGACCGGTGTGTTTTCGCCCGTCGAGGTGGACGTTGCTGTCGAGCTGGTCGACGAACGGCTCAACAAGGGGCCGGAGAGCGGGTATCACTTTGTGTTTGCCGACGACGGCGGGCGCGCGGTGGGTTACACCTGCTACGGCCCCATCGCGCTGACGGCGGCCAGTTTTGATCTCTATTGGATCGCGGTCGACAAATCGCTCCAAGGGCGAAAGATTGGCCGTCTGCTGCTGGATCGGACCAAGGATCTGATTCGCCAGATGGGCGGCCGACACGTCTACATCGAGACATCGAATCGCGAGCAGTATGCGCCGACTCGCGGCTTCTATCTCCGCTGCGGTTGTCGGCAGGAAGCCCTGCTGAAGGACTTCTATGCTTCCGGTGACGACAAAGTCATCTACGCCATCGAACTCTGAGCGATGGTTGGGCAGAATGCCTCCCTGTGGGTGGCGTGCGGCCGTCTATCGTGGCTGAATTATGTCGGTGTTGGCCGTGATAATACGGCGAGGCATGCGGTGGGCCGTGGCCGCGCACTCTTCTTGATTGACACAAGTTCTGGAATCGCTAGAATAAACGCGGATCCTCTAGGGAGGGGGGCGGTGTGTCGGCGGGATCGCAAGCGGCGATTTCGGCTCCCCATCCTTCTATTCGGAACAGAAGTCTGCGAGTCCACTGCGAAGAGTCCACAGGTTTTGTGACGCTGGCTGCGGTCCAGTTCGACCGATCGGTCGCGTTTGGCCGCGTTTGATCGCTGGAGACGACCAATGAAGAAGTTCTCGGCACTGAGTGGCTTACGGGCGATCCTTCACCGAGGCGGAAACCGCCGGAGCCATCGCACGACGAATCGATGGGGTGGTTTGTCGGGGCTGCGGAGTCTTCGACTGGAACTTCTCGAGGATCGCGAACTCCTCAGCGTAACGACCGTGGCGCAGAGTTCCATCGTGAATGACTCGGACGCGGAGATCGTTGTCCAGAGCGGCGTCTCGGCCTGCTTCACGGCCGTCTCCAGCTTTCCGGCCAGCTATGACTTGCGGAACGTCAGCGGCTCAAACTACGTAACGTCGGTGAAGAGCCAAGGGAGTTGGGGAACCTGCTGGGCGTTCGCGACGTACGCGTCGGTCGAGAGCTCGATTCTCGTGGACAGTGGGACAACGACCAACATGTCCGAGCGCAATGCGGCCTACATGCACGGGTTCGACTGGGACGTCAATGTAGGCGGCAACAGCTATATCAGCGAGGCCTATTTGAGTCGCGGGTCAGGCGCCATCAGCGAAGCGACCGACCCGTACACGGATATGGGCACCCCGGACACCATCACGGGGCCCATTGCGTATTACGTTACCGAAATGCTCCGCCTCGATTCGGACAGCGACATCAAGACCGCGATCATGACCTATGGCGCGGTCCTCACGTCGATGTGTTGGAGCGATTCGTCCTATCGCTCGTCCGATTACACGTATTATTACAGCGGTACGGCGTCCACCAACCATGACGTTGCCATCATTGGTTGGGACGACACCAAAGTGACCGCGGGCGGCACCGGCGCCTGGCTCTGCAAGAACAGTTGGGGAACGACTTGGGGTAACAGCGGCTATTTCTGGATTTCTTATGCCGATACCAAGGGTGCAAACACCGCCGAGGCGTACACGGGCGTGGTGTCTGGCAGCACCTATTCGGACGTATACTACTGGGATGAATTCGGCAACATTGGTTCACTCAGCACGCCCTATGCCTTCAACGCCTACACGGCCGCGTCAGACTGCGACCTGCTGTCCGTCGGGTTCTATACGCTGTCCGACAGCGCCAGCTACACCGTGACAATCTACGACACGTACTCGAACGGAACCCTTTCGTCCGTACTCGGCACCGTCTCCGGGTCGGAGACCTATGCCGGTTATCATACGGTCGATCTGTCGTCGGCCATCTCGTTGGCCTCGGGCAACGACTTTTACGTGTGCCTTCACATCATCAGCAGCTCCGGCTTCCCGATGGCCATGGATTACGAGATCGATGGCTACACCTCGGACTGCGTGGCCAGCAGCGGCCAAAGCTACTATAGCTTCAACGGCACCAGTTGGACGGACTTGACCTCGCACAAGAGCACCGCCAACTTCTGCATCAAGGCGTACGTCCTCGATACCAGTGCTGAACCGACGACGGTGACGTTGGTGTCGACAAGCGACACGGGTTCGTCGTCGAGCGACCTGATCACCAATCGCGACAACAGCAGTTCCTCGAAAACACTCCAGTTCCTGGTGACGGGAGTCACCGCGGGCGCGACCGTGACAATCTATTCGAGCGGCACGGCCATTGGCAGCACTGTCGCCACCGGTACGAGCGCGACCGTCACGACTAGCGGCACCTACGATCTTGTCGACGGCGCTCGCACGATCACAGCTCGGCAGACCGTGCCAGGCGAGGCCGAGTCGGCAGATTCCGCCGCGCTGATGATCTATATCGATACGGCGGCGCCCACGGCGACCGTTCCGGATTTGGCAGACGCCGACGACACGGGCATTTCCTGCACCGATAACCTGACGCAGGGCGTTCACCCGACGTTCAACGGTACGGCCAGCGATCCGACGAGCAACTCTTACACGTCGGGGGTCTGGAAAGTCGTCGTGGCGGCAGATGACGGGAGAAGTGGGACGGACAGTGCCTCGCCGTACTATTCCGTCACGACATCGACGTTGACCGAGGGAACTCGCACGGTGTCGGCCACGGTCTACGATGTGGCCGGCAACAGCTACACTACGGCGGCGCTCACCGTCACCGTCGATCAGATGATGCCGACGGTGACTATCAACCAGGCGAGCACCCAGTCCGACCCGGCGACCAGCCTTCCGATCCATTTCCTGGCCGTCTTCAGCAGCAAGGTCAACAACTTCGACGATTGGGATTTATCCGGCGTGCCGCTAGGGGCCGCGGCCACGATTACGGCCATCGGCACGGCGGGAACAGACTACGATATTGCGATCAGTGGACTTACGGAAGATACGACGCTGACCATCACCATTGGCAGTGGGCTCGTCACCGATGACGCCGGGAATGTCAACTCCAGTTCCACGAGCACGGATAACACGGTGACCTTCGACCGATTGGAGCCGGTCGCCACCGTGACGCTTAATACGTCGTCACCGCAAACGAACGATATCCTGACTGCCACGGCCACAAAGACCGGGTATTATGGCGAAACGGTATGGTTGACGTATGTCTGGCTCGTCAATGGCACCGTAGTGCGAACCTACTCGTCCGACACGGCGTTGACGGATACCTTGGACCTGGGCGTAAGCGGCAATGGGAACCGTGGAGATGCCATTACTGTTCAGGTGATGCCCTGCGACGAGTTAGAGGGTGCGACCGTGACAGCATCGGCAACGGTCGCCGACACGCAACCGGTCGCCACGGTCAGCCTGAGTCAGGCGTCGCCCCTGACCAACAGCGTGCTCGTCGCGACGGCTACCAAATCGGATGTCGATGCCGACACCGTATCGTTGACATATGTGTGGAAAGTCAATGGAGTTACGAAGCGAACCTTCACGTCAAGCACGTTGCTGACGGATAGCTTCGACCTGAGCGTGGACGGCAACGGCAACCGCGGCGATGTCGTCACGTGCGAGGTTGTTCCCACCGATGGGACTCTGACCGGCGCCACGGTTTCGGCCACGGCGACTGTCGCGAACACGGCCCCCGTGGCAGCGGTAGGCCTCGATACGACCACACCCCGTACGGATGCCGTTCTTACGGCGACGGCCACGACATCCGATGACGATAGTGACTCAGTGACCGTGACCTACGTCTGGAAGGTCAACGGCGTTGCGAAGCAGACACATACGTTGGCCGGCGGTCTGGCCGACACGTTCGATCTAAGCATTTCAGGTTACGGCGACGTCGGCGACGTGATCATCGTCGAAGTGACGCCTAGCGACGGAACGGCCAGCGGGACGGCCGTGACGCAAACGGCAACCGTCGTCAGCAGCACGCGGACTTGGGTGGGTGGCGGCGCGGACGCCAATTGGACGACGGCTGCCAACTGGGCTGACGGCATCGCGCCAATCGCGGGTGATTCGCTGGTTTTCACCGGCACGACGCAAACCTCTTCGGTGAACGATTTCACTGCCGGCACGGTCTTTGAAAGCATCACGTTCTCAAGCGGTGGCTTCGCCCTGTCGGGCAACGCCGTGACCCTGGACGCTGATGGCGGTACGGCAGTCGACAATCTTGCCGGCGACAACGAGATCGACTTGGCGCTGACGCTCGGTTCCTCATGTGCGTTCGCCATCGCCGCCGATACGGGGCTTTCCTTGACTGCGTCCGCCACGATCGCGACGAACGGCTATACCTTGACCTGCGATGGCCAGAGCAGCGATACCACGAACCAGTGGGCAGGCGAGATCGGCGGGTCGGGGGGGGTCACGAAGACTGGGAGTGGCGTTTTGTCGCTTAGCGGCAGCAATACCTACACCGGCACGACCACGGTAATCGGCGGCACGTTGACGTTGGTTGGAGCCGCTTACGCCAACGTGCTAAACACGGCGAATGCTGGCGCTGACATCCAGGGCGGCACGCTCATCTTTGACTACACGGGACTTGCAGATCCGGTCGACCAGATTCGGGCCAATCTCCGCACAACCTACCTTGCTACCAACGGGGCGATGACGTCCGGGCTTTTGTACAGCTCGATTGGCGGCGCATTGAATTACACGGTTGGATACCTTGACGATACTGAGGCGAGTACGGTCACCTTGAAGGTGGCTCAATACGGCGATGCTAACTTGGATGGCATGGTCAACTACTCAGACCTCAACAAGGTGCTTACCAACTACAACGGCGCGGGAGACTGGGGACAAGGTGATTTCGACTATGGCGGATCGGTGGACTACGCCGATCTCAATAAGGTGCTTACCAACTACAACGCTTCCCTCTTGCTGTCGGCTTCCAGCATATCGAATGATGCGGAAGCGGCCGTCGATGCCGTTTTCGAGATGTTGGGCGACTCGTCGCTCGTGTGATACGACGGGGTCCCTGGTGCGGCGGATGAGGTGACTTGGATTCGCCTCGGTTTGCGCGGGCCTAGCCACACTTCGCCTGGGCCTGTCGGCGCTTTTCGCTCGCTATGGCGGCAAAAATCAGTCCGACCCCGACAACCGCGGCGAGGACGGGGAACGCAAGCTGAATGTGGTAGACGGCCAGCTCGTCCGCGTATTGCTGGTCGACGCGACGGTCCATGCCGCCCTTGATCTTTTCCCAATTGTCCCACGTGATCGATGGGGGCATCTTGGTGACGTTCTTCCGGATGGCGTCCGGATCGAAGACGTCGTATCGGGAGATCGGAGGGCTCAGGATAAGCCAAGAGCCCCAAACGATTGCCGCCAAGAGGGTCACGATCCCCAGGAGCCGCACGCCGTGGCACAGGCTCCACGACGGAGCGGCTTCACGCTCGCTGGTCTGTGCGGGGGCCGGCTCCAGGGCGCAAATTTCCCTCATTGTGGGAACTTGTAGCGAAACACCGCACCGGCAGACGACGGTCTGGCCCGCCTGTCGCGGCTCGACGGGCACGTGTTGGCCGCACACGCACGGCAAAAGGTATTGGCAGCTCACCTCGATGCTCACTCCAGAAAGACGTGTCAGCAATCGCCTCTTGGCAGTTTAACGCACGGTCGTGGGTGTTGCGAGTCACGACGCAGGGTTTTTCCAGGGACGGTGGGGCGGTCGCAGGCGTGCGATTTGGCTGCTTTATATTGTGTGGCTTGCCTAGGGTGACGTGGCTGCCGGCCCGCGGTTGTCGGCAGAATCCTGAAAATCGGCTAGAAAAACGCTGGACGGTGCCGGTCTGGCGATTACAATAATAGGAGTTGGGATGACAGTGACGGTATGCGCATCAAACGGCCTGCGGGCGCAAAGGTGCGTCCTCCGCGGCTTGCCCAAGCGGTAGCCGCAGTCGGAGGATTTGCCATCTTCATTGCTTGATGCCCTGTCGACGAGTCAGGATCCGGGTTGGGATCGGCTTTCGGGTAGCCATTGGAGGGCTTGATCCGAAGGCGGAATGCGTTTTGCGGATTCTGGAACGTTTGGGGTTCTTGCGACGCCCGGTCGCATTTTTTCCGCAGACCTAATCTCTTGCCAAATGGAAGGGGACGGTCGCGGCGCGAAAAATCGGTGGTAGAATTTTCTGGTTTTTTAGCCATCTTTGATTCCCTTCGGGAGCAGCACTTTGTACGACGCACTGTTGGACGGACTGGAGGACGAAGCGGTTGCACGACCCGAGGACACGCTGGACCTGGCGGAAGATCCGGTCGAGGGACTGGAGCTCGATGACGACCTTGATCCGGCGGTCCTTGACGACGACGAAGAACACGATTCGGAGTTGGATGTCAACGCCGAGGAGCTGCTGGCGGAGGTCGAGGACGAGTCGTGGTCCGACGATCCGGTTCGCATGTACCTGACGCAGATGGGGGAAATCCCGCTGTTGAGTCGGCAGCAAGAAGTGGCCCTCGCCAAGCAAATTGAATTGACCCGCACGCGGTTCCGTCACAAGGTTCTTGAGTGCGACTACGTGATGCAGACGGCGGTCAAGGTCCTGCGGCGGGTTCAGGACGGCGAGTTGCCGTTCGATCGCACGGTGCAGGTGTCGGTGACCGATCAGCTCGAGAAGCATCAGATTCTCGGCCGATTGCCGCACAATCTGCGAACGCTCGAGACGTTGCTCAAGCGGAACCGTCGCGACTACAACATTGCAACGAGCAAGTCTCGCGATTCGGCGCAGCGTCGGGCCGCTTGGCGCAAATTGGGACGCCGGCGCCGCCGTGCCGTGCGGCTGGTCGAGGAACTCGGCTTGCGGACGCAGCGGATCGAGCCGATGATCAAGACGCTCGAGGAATTCAGCCGTCGGGTGGACGAGCTTCGGCAGAGAATTCGGCAGCACAATGCCGAGGTGGCCGCCGGAAAGCCGCGAAGCAAGCATCACGAGCCGTGGGTCGCCGAATACCGGAATATTCTCCGAGCCACGCAGGAGTCGCCCGCCAGCATTCGCAAGCGGGTCGCCTACTTGAAGGAGATCTACGCTCAATACCAGCATGCCAAGCGCGGGCTGTCCGAGGGAAATCTCCGGCTGGTCGTCTCGATCGCCAAGAAGTATCGCAATCGCGGCTTGAGCTTCCTCG
This sequence comes from Thermoguttaceae bacterium, assembly GCA_039698035.1. Classification (GTDB taxonomy): domain Bacteria; phylum Planctomycetota; class Planctomycetia; order Pirellulales; family Thermoguttaceae; genus JAJFUI01. The sequence continues at coordinate 409,754 of JBDKSW010000004.1, forward strand.
ATCTGATTCAGGAAGGGAACGCCGGCCTGATGCGGGCGGTCGACAAGTTTGAGTATCGTCGCGGCTTCAAGTTCTGCACCTACGCGACGTGGTGGATCCGTCAGGCGATCACGCGCGCCGTTGCGGACCAGAGCCGCACGATTCGTATTCCGGTCCACATGGTCGAGACGATGTCGCGCGTGCGGAACGTTTCGCGAAAGCTCTTGCAGAAGCTGGGGCGCGAGCCCACGATCGAGGAGACGGCCAAGGCGAGCGATACGTGCGTCGACGAAGCGCGGCGCGTGTTGGCAATGAGCCGCTATCCGATCAGCTTGGACCGACCGGTCGGCAACAGCGAGGACAGCCACTTCGGCGACCTGTTGCCCGACGGTTGCGCCAAGAGCCCTTCCACGGGCGCCACGCACGGCATGTTGCGCACTCGGATTGCCAAGGTCCTCAAGACGCTGAGCTATCGCGAGCGTGAGATCATCAAGCTTCGGTACGGTCTCGGCGACGGCTACAGCTACACGCTCGAAGAAGTTGGTCACATCTTCAAGGTGACCCGCGAGCGCATTCGCCAGATCGAGGCCAAGGCCGTTCGCAAGCTTCAGCAGCCGTCGCGTAGCCAGGACCTGGTTGGGTTCCTCGACTAAGTGACGCAATCTGAAAGTCAATCACCGCTTGCGGCCCTCGATCGGTGGGTCGCAAGCGGTTCTTTTTTGTCTCTCTTGACAGTTTCCGCCGGTCTGTTTAGAGTTGGAGTTGTTACGACGTGCGTTGGTGGCCGGTTTTTCCCGTGGGAAGGCCGGCGAACAGGGAACACCGGTGCGAATCCGGGGCGGCCCCGCCGCTGTAACCGAGTGAGATTGTGGGACAGGTTATTCATCTGCCCCGCAAACCAGGGCGACCTGCTCTTTGGCCATTGTGGCGTCGAAAGACACTGCGAGAAGGCCGGGTTGGCCCTAACTCGGGAGCCAGAAGACCTACCAACGCTTGACGCGGCCCGTTGCGAGGGACAGTGGCCGCCCGAGTCTCGTTTCGTAGGAACCGCCAGGTGATCTCCGGTGCTTGCGCCGCCGTCGGTCGTTTTTGCGCATCTCCACATCTTCGCGGATGCGGTTGCGGCTCGACACGGTTGGCCAACGACGGCCCGCGACGGGCTGCCGCGCATCGGAATCGCTAGTGCGGAATCGGACATGATGCGGACAAGAATCCCATCGCCGCGTGGCGCATTTACGCTCATCGAGTTGTTGGTCGTCATCACGGTGATCGGGGTGTTGATTGCCGTGCTGTTGCCGGCCGTGCAGGCCGCGCGCGAGGCGGCTCGACGAACATCCTGTTTGAATAATCTTCGCCAGATCGGTGTCGCTTTGCATGACTACGAGGTCATGTGCGGCCGTTTTCCGCCTGGGGGAATCGAGTTGCTCGCCAACAAGACCAACGGTCGACAGTACGCTTGGGGCGCGTTCCTGTTGCCCCATGTCGAGCAAACGGCGCTCTACGAATCCTTCAACTTCAGTCAGCCGTATTACATTGGGACGAACGTGACGGCGGCCAAGACTCGGCTGGCGGTCTTCGTGTGTCCCAGCTCGCCCAGGGCGGCGACGATGCTCTCCGGCGGCTTGGGGGCCAGCGATTATGGCGGCATTTACGGCGAGCGAGTCACGGGTCCGAACGATCCCCCGAAGGGCGTCATGCTCTACGATCGCGCGATCCGCATCGCCGAGGTCCGCGATGGCACGTCCAACACGATGGCCGTGTCCGAGGATTGCGACACCAGCAACATGCAATGGGTGAACGCCCTGAACGTTTTTGACGTTTCCTCGCCGATCAACGCGGCCTCATCGATCGAGAACGATATCAAGAGTCAGCATCCGGGCGGGGCCAACGGGGCGTTTTGCGACGGATCAGCGAGATTTCTCGCAGAATCCATGGCGATCAAGACTTTGGCGGCCATCTGCACTCGCGACGGAGGCGAGGCGGTAGGCAATTTTTAACGGCGCGGACTACGTCACTTCACGGGTTCGCGGTGCGGAGGAGAAAGGCAATGCGATTTGCGACGTGCTTCTTAAGAGCGGCCGTGTTTTTCTTGGCGGTCGTTATCCGCCTCTCAACGGCGATCGGCAGTCCGATTGCCACGTTTGACGATTTCGGGTTGGGAGCGGACTCGTACTGGAACGGCTCTGACGAACGTGGCGTTCACGAGGAGCAGATGGATCCTTGGAATCCGCCCAGCATGATGGATCTCTATCAAAGCAGTTTCAGCAGCGGCCCGGCCGCGTTCTACAACACGTACAACGCTACGTACGGCTCTTGGAGCGGCTGGGCAGTCTCGACCAAGATGGATAAGACAACGGCCGGCTACGGCAACCAATATTCGGCCATCACGGGCGGCGGCAAAGACTCGGCGGCCTACGCCGTCGGCTTTGCTGGTACGGGCTCCACGGCGACCACGTCGTTCGCCAGCGGCGTCCAAGTGCTCGGCGCGTACTTCACGAACACGACGTACGCCTACTTTGACATGCTCGGCGGCAGCACGTTCTCCAAGACTCTTGGCGGCGCGACCGGCAATGACGCCGATTGGTTTTTGCTGACCATCACGGGCCTAGACTCGTTGGGCGCGACGACAGGCACGGTTGATTTCTATCTGGCTGATTACCGTTTTAGCGACAACAGCGAGGACTATGTGGTCAACGAGTGGACGTGGGTGGACCTCACGTCGCTCGGCAGCAATGTGTGCAGCCTGGTTTTCACGTTGAGTTCCTCGGACAGCAGCAGCTATGGAATGAACACGCCAGGCTACTTCGCCATGGACAGTCTCACCACGGTGCCCGAGCCGAGCTCGCTGGCCATGTTGGCCTTGGCCGCCGCGGTGACATGGCTGTACGGGGCCCGCCGCCTGCGATCGGGCGTGAACGGCCGCGTTGCGTTGCAGCCGGGGGATTGAGGGCGTTGGACGCGGGAGGTAGGATTGGCCCTGGGAAGACGTGTCGTGTCGCGGGGCCGTTGCCCAGCCCTTTAGCCGAGTCCTCAGTTCCATGTCCACGCCTGCTTGGCTCGATAGCCCGCTGATGAAAGCCGCACGGCGTGAGCCGGCGCCGCACACGCCCATCTGGCTGATGCGTCAGGCGGGCCGCTATCTGCCCGATTATCGCAAGCTGCGCGAGCACACGTCATTCCTTGATCTGTGCAAGAACCCCGATCTGTGCGCCGAGACGGCCATCACCACGGCCGAGTGGCTCGGGGTGGATGCCGCGATCTTGTTCTCCGACCTGCTTCTGATTCTCGAACCAATGGGGCTGCGGCTGGAGTTCTCGGCCGGCGAGGGGCCAAATCTGGAAAATGCGATTCGCGTTGCGGCAGACGTCGACCGGCTCGTCGAATTGGAGAGCATCGAGCCACTCGGTTTTGTCGTTGAGGCCGTCCGCAAGACGCGCGCTGGGCTCAGGCCGTCGCTGCCGCTGATCGGCTTTGCCGGCGCGCCGTTCACCTTGGCCGCCTATGCCATCGAAGGTGGCGCAAGTCGCGATTATCGCCGCACGAAGACGCTGATGTACACGGACACGGGCGTTTGGGATGCCCTGATGGGCCGCTTGGCGCGCGCGGTTACGCTTTACCTCAAGGCACAGCTCGACGCTGGCTGCCAGTTGGTGCAGCTTTTTGACAGTTGGGCCGGCTGCCTCGGGCCGGATGATTATCGCCGGTATGTCCTTCCGCACACGCGCTCGGTGATCGAATCCTTGCCGGCCGGCGTGCCAGTCATCCACTTCGCCACCGGCAACGCGGCGCTCTTGCCGCTGCTGGCCGAGGCGTTCGGAAAGAAGAAGCGTCCGGCCGTCGTGGGCGTGGATTGGCGCATCCGGCTGGAAGATGCCTGGCGTGCGGTCGGCCCCGATCGGGCGATCCAGGGCAATCTCGACCCGGTCGTGCTTCTTTCCAACCCGCTGGAAATTCGCCGCCGCGCGAAGGACGTCCTTCGGCAAGCCGGCGATCGGCCTGGCCATATCTTCAATCTGGGCCACGGCGTGCTGCCGCAGACGCCGCCGGAGAATGCCCTCGCGCTGATCGAGGCGGTTCACGAACTGAGCGGGCGGTAGACGCGGCGATGGAGACCGCATCGCCCGCCGCTGCCATGCGCATCGACGCGAGGAGAGTTGCTGGACTCTTGGCTCATGCCGACGTAGAATTCCGCGACGTTTGGGGCAGTGGGGCTCCGCGTTCATTGCGCCGAGGACGCCATGAAACTCCAAGAAATTCTCAGCAAGAAGGCAAGACGCGTTCACAGCATCTCCAGCGGTGCCACACTGCTGGAGGCCGTGGCACGGATGGTCGAGCACCGCGTCGGTTCGCTCGTCGTCCTGCGGAGCGACGCGACCGGGCTTGAGGAACCGATCGGCATCATCACCGAACGGGACATTCTTTACGCCTCCACGGTCGGCAAGCCGCCGCTGGCGGAAGTGACGGTCGCCGGGGCGATGTCGAGCGCCGTGATCACGGCGACGCCTGACGACGAGGTCGAGGACGTGATGGGCCTGATGACCAATCGGCGGATTCGCCACTTGCCCGTGCTCTGCAACGGTCAACTGGTCGGGATCATTTCGATCGGCGACGTTGTGAAGGCCCAGCACGACCGGCTGGCGATGGAAAATCGTTGCCTGAAGGACTACATTGCTGGTTGAGGATTGCCAATGTCAGCGGCTATTGCGCCTTGGGCAACTGAAAAAGCGATTGGGTCTTGACCACCGCGTAGTCGTCCGGGAAGGTGTGAAACGCTTGGATCAGCAGGCTTCGCTGTCGCGCTTCAAAGTTGATGTAGCTTAACGCTCCAAGCGGCAGTCGGCCGCTCGAATCGAAGCGGTGGAGCATGCCCTGTCGGAGACCGTCGGCGGCCAACTCCTGTTGATAGGTCCAAAAGACCTCGGGGTCGGTCGGTTCGAGTTGGAAGTTCATCTGATAGCGAACGCCGCCGCGACAGTCCACGCGGTCCACGCGCTGGCCCTTCAGTCCGTAGGCCAGGAGTCGTCGCATCTTCGGAAGCGGCTGGCGAGCGGACGCGGCAACCTCGGTGAGCGTGATGCCGGCGTACCGCCAGGTGACGACGTGGCCCGCGCCGGTGACGTCGATCTTCGCGGTGTAGTCGCCGCGTTCGATGGTGCAAGATTGAAAGACCTCGAACAACTCGGGATGGAGCGGACGACCATAGAGCTGAAAGGTCAACTCCGCCACTCTCGGTCGGACGATCAGCACGCTAGCACCTCCATGATGCGAGACTCGCCCGTTGCGGGCTACGAACTCCAATCGCGTCGGCGTCATTATACTTCCAACGCCCGCGAGGCGCGAAGGGCGCTTTGAATGATCGCTCGCACCGAGCGGTCAACGGCCGGCGCTGGGCTTCTTGAAATGCGATCGCCGAGCATCGAAGCTAGCAATGGCGGCGTGCCTGGCTGCGGGCGGCCCCCCTGATTCTTTTCAAGACGCTGATCGAGCGACTCGGCGGCGCTCGGCGCCGCGCGAGGCATGCGCGGCCCCGTATTCCGTTTGCCAGTGCCGCCGGCAAGGGGTAGAATCGTTGCTTTTCCAGCCGCCAAGATGCGAGCCTCATGCCTTGCGGCCGTTTCGTCGTTTTTGTGAAGATCGAGTTGCCATGCCCCGCTACAATCCAGCAGTCGTCGAGCCGAAGTGGCAAAAGTATTGGGAAGAGAACCGGACATTCGCTTGCCCTAGGCTTCCCAAGGGACGCAAGCTGTATGTCTTGGATATGTTCCCTTATCCGAGCGGCGAGGGCCTTCACGTCGGGCACCCCGAGGGTTACACGGCCACCGACATCGTCTGCCGCTTTCACCGGATGAGGGGCGCGAGCGTCATGCACCCGATGGGCTGGGACGCTTTTGGATTGCCGGCGGAGCAACATGCCAAGAAGACGGGCACGCATCCTCGCACGACGACCGAGAAGAATATAGCCAACTTCCGGCGGCAGTTGAAAATGCTCGGCTTCTCGTACGACTGGGACCGGGAACTGGCCACGACCGACGCCGATTATTTTCGATGGACGCAGTTCATCTTCCTGGTGCTCTTCGACACCTGGTTCGATGCGGACCAACAGCGCGGCCGACCGATTGCCGAGCTGCCGATTCCGGCCGAGGTGGCTGCCCAAGGGGATGCGGCCGCGGATCGCTATCGTGACGAGCATCGCCTGGCGTATCAACTGGAATCACTGGTGAACTGGTGCCCGGCGCTTGGTACCGTGTTAGCCAACGAGGAAGTGGCTGGCGGCGTCAGCGAGCGCGGCGGGCATCCCGTCATGCGGCTGCCACTTCGCCAGTGGATGCTGCGGATCACGGCCTACGCGGACCGACTGGAGAGGGAACTCGACGGCCTCGACTGGCCGGAAGGCGTCAAGCTCTTGCAGCGAAACTGGATCGGCCGCAGCACGGGCGCCGAGGTGGATTTCTTCATCGGGTCGCAGGCCGCCAGCTCTCAGGAGTCGGCGTTTGATTCGTGGAAACGCGACCGTGCTCGTGCGGGCTTCCCGAAGAAGCCGGGCGACGACGTTCTGCGGATCTACACGACACGGCCCGATACATTGTTCGGCGCAACTTACATGGTGATCGCGCCCGAGCATTCGCTGGTCCAGCGGCTCACGACGCCCGAACAGTCGGCGGCCGTCGCCGAGTATTGTCGGCAAGCATCGCGGAAGAGCGACCTGGATCGCACCGATTTGGCCAAGGACAAGACGGGCGTTTTCACGGGCTCGTACGCCATTAACCCGGTCAGCGGGCAGCCGATTCCGATTTGGGTGGCCGACTACGTGTTAATCAGCTATGGCACGGGGGCCATCATGGCCGTGCCGGCCCACGACACACGCGACTTCGAGTTTGCCAAGCAGTTCGGCTTGCCGATCATCACGGTCGTCGATCCGGGCGAGGCGGCCGGCGCGGCCCGCGACGATCTCTTGGCCGGTCGCACGGCCTTCATCGCGGACGGCGTGGCGGTCCATTCGGGCCCGTATAGTGGGCTGCCGACGCCCGAATTCAAGCGGAAGATCGCCGAGGACCTCGACGCGCAGGGCATCGGCCGCAGTGCCGTCAACTACAAGCTGCGCGATTGGCTCTTTAGCCGGCAACACTTCTGGGGCGAACCATTCCCAATCCTGCATGAGCTCGACGCAAGCGGCCATCCGACCGGGCGTCTGAGGGCGCTCGATCCACGCGAGTTGCCGCTGGATCTGCCGAAGGCAATGGCGTTCGATGCGGCCCATGACCGACCCGAGCCGCCGCTGGACAAGGCGCCGGACGACTGGCTCTACGTCACTCGCGACGGCAAGCGGTACAAGCGGGAAACGAATACGATGCCGCAATGGGCCGGTTCCTGCTGGTATTATTTGCGATTTTTGGATCCGAAAAACACTAAGGGGCTGATTGATCCCCAGATCGAGAAGGCGTGGATGCCCGTCGATCTGTACGTCGGCGGGGCCGAGCACGCCGTGCTCCATCTGCTCTACGCTCGGTTCTGGCACAAAGTCTTGCACGATCGGGGCTACGTCGGCACGCTGGAGCCGTTCCAGAAGCTTGTCAACCAAGGGATGATCCTTGGAGAGAACAACGAGAAGATGTCGAAGAGCCGCGGCAACGTGGTGAATCCCGACGAGGTGGTGGCGGAATACGGGGCCGACGCGTTGCGGTTGTACGAGATGTTCATGGGCCCGCTGGAGGCCGTCAAGCCGTGGAGCATGGACGGTGTGAGCGGCGTGCGCGGCTTTCTGGATCGCGCCTGGCGGATGATCGTCGATGACCGTGCGGAAGGCATGGAGCTGAGCGCGGCCGTGCAAGATGTTGAGCCCACGGCCGACCAGAACCGCATGTTGCACAAGACGATCAAGGCCGTCACGTCGGACGCCGAGCAGATGTCGTTCAACACGGCCATCGCTCGCATGATGGAGTTCACGAACTTCTTTCTGAAGCAAGATGTCCGGCCGCGCGTGGCGATGGAGCGATTCGTGTTGCTCCTATCACCGTTCGCGCCCCATGCGGCCGAGGAGCTTTGGGAAGCGCTGGGCCACGGGAAAACGCTCGCCTACGAGCCGTGGCCGACGTTTGACGAGGCGGCCATCCGGGAGGACACGGTTGAGATTCCCGTGCAGATCTGCGGAAAGCTGCGAGGGCGGATTGCCGTGCCGACGGGCGCCGATGCGGTCGCGATGGAAGCCGCCGCCAGGGCGGAACCGAAGGTGGCCGAGCTGCTTGCTGGCCGCAAGGTGGTCAAGGTGATCGTGGTGCCCGGCCGCATGGTCAACTTCGTGGTCAAGTAGGATGCGAGACGCATCAGGCGAGTCACCGCCGGCTCGTCCACGGTCGCAGAATCGCATCCAAACCTCGGGCGACAACTTCGGAACGCTCCGATGCCGGTCGCCGGATGGCAATCGCCACCTGGAAGCGGGAATCGAGTCGCAGGCGGGCAAACTGCCATTGGTCGGGCTGTCCCAGGTCGGACCGCACGAACGACACGGTTGTCGTCCCGTCGTCGGCCAGCGAGAAAGAGAAGTCGGCGAGCCGCATTGCCAGCCCGACGCCCAGGGCCTTGATGAACGATTCCTTGAGCGTCCACAGTTCCAGGAAAGCGGCCGGCTGTCGTGCGGCAGGCTGTTGGGCCAACCATGCGGCCTCGGCCGTGGCGAAAAAGCGGTCGGCCAGTTCCAGCGGAGCCGAGCGTGGGCGACCGCCTTCCACGTCGACGCCCACCGGATCGTTTTGCGCAACGACACAAACGGCCAGTCCGCGAGTGTGGGACAGGTTGAACTCTAGCGGCGGATCGGACGGACTGATGAGCGATGGCTTGCCGTAAGCGTTGGAGCGAAACGCCAAGCGGCCTGGATCGACGCCCGTGTATTGCGACAGGACGGTTCGCAACAGGGTTCGGCCGGCGACAAATTGTCGGCGTGCCTGCTCGTGGGTAAAACGCTGCTCACGCTGGATCTCGTCCGGCGAAAGCAGTTGGCGGCATGCGATCCGAGTCGTCGCGTCGGCGACCGCGTCCGTCGGCAAATGCCAGAGGTCGATGCGACGCGGTGTGAGTTCTAGCACTTCGTTCAACGGCGGACGCCTCTCGTGTCGAGGCGGCTATCCCTGCGCCACCGGTCGCGGCGTATTGACCGTGGTCTCGATCGCGCCGAGCAACTGATCGAGGCGGAATGGTTTGTAGAGGACGCATTGGACGCCGGCCTGTCGGGCTTTGACGATCGAATGGCCCGGGTCCCAGCCAAAGCCCGTCATCAGCACCAAGGGGGGCGATTCCATGATTTCCTGCGACTTGAGCAGGAATTCGTAGCCGGTCATGTCGGGCAGGCGAATGTCGGCAATCAGGACATCGTACTCGCCGTCGGTCATCCGGCGGACCATGTAGAGCGCCTCGGCGCCATCGTGAGCTGTCTCGACGATGCAGCCGTAGCGTTCCAGGAGATTGTGGGCGGCGATGCGAACATTCTCGTCGGCGTCGGCCACAAGAATGTGGCGGCCGCGGAGCAGGGGGCGGTCTTCGACCTGCATCGTCGGCGGCAACGCCTCGGTGGGGGCCATCTTCTGGCCAACCTTCTGGATCACCTGCTTGATATCTCGTGCGTTGCGCAAGATGCGTTGCAATCGCTCGACCACTTCGGGCTCGTGGCCGATGTATCGCTCCATGACGCTCACGGCGTCGTTGAGGATCACATCGACCGGCAGCGCAACCGCGCTGTGAATGGCCTCGACGCTCTCGGCAGCCGTGCTGACCTTTTCGGCGGCCAGCAATTCGAGCGTGTTCAGCGCGCCGGCCACGTCACGGCAGAAAATCTCGAGGAATTGCAGGTCGCTCTCGGTGAACGCCCTGGGCTCGGGGCTTTCGACGTTGAATGTGCCGATCACGGCCTCGTGCATGAGCAGCGGGACCGTCAAGGAACTCTTGCCGCCCTGGACGCCTTGCAGGTAAAGCGGGTCCTCGCTTGTATCCTCGCACAAGTAGCTCTTGCCGGTCGCCGCGACGAAGCCTGTGACGCCGTTGTTCTGCGGCTGGGCGTACAGGACACGGGCTGCAGCGACCGGATCCATGCCCATTTCCAGCAGCGGCTCGAGCCGGCCGGTCTTTTGATCCAACAGGCGAATCTCGACCACGTCGAAGTGGAGCAGGTCGTGCGTGAAGTGGAGGATGTTCGACTTCAGCAGCTCGATGCGGTCTTGGACCGCCATGTGCGTGATCTCGGCCGGGGCCAGATCGGCCAACTCCATGCCGGCCTGATGGATGGCCGCCATCTTCTGCTGCTGATGGACCTCGGCCGTTACGTCGCGGACGCTGACAATCAGATGGCGCGGCGGGCTGCCCACCTCGCGGAGCGGAGCGGCGTGGACGTGGAAGTATCGGTTCTCGCCGCTGCGGAGCGTTGAGCTGGTGGCCGCGCCCGTGGCCAAGGCCGTATGGAAGGGGCAGAAGTCGGGGCCAAGGATTTCCGGGCTGCCCAACACCGTATAGAAATTGGCGCCAATCACGGCCTCGCAAGTCGACCATTCGCTCAGACGCGTATTGCACCAGATGATCGAATTGTCGCTGTCGAGCAGGACGACGCCGTCGGGCATGCCGTCGAGTATCTGCTCGTTGCGGAGCAGGTTGCCGACCTGCAGCGCCTCTTGAACGTACTCGGACGACACATAGACGCCCGCAAATCGCTCGCGGGTCAGATGGGCGAGCGCCCGAAGCGGGTTCGCCGCGATGACGACATCATGAGACTCGGCCGCGCGGGCCAGCAAGTGTTCCGCATTCTCGCGCGAGTCACAAACCAGGAGGATTCTAGGTTTTACAGTCAACTCTAGCCACTCCGACGCCGCGATTGCCGCCGTAACCGCCCAGTCAAATGCCGAGTAGGCCAATCGACATTATACGGGTTGCGAGTCCGTCAAACAACCAGTTCCGATGAATTGCCCCCTAAGTCTGATCGACCCGGGGGTGGCGGCGAATTTACCGCGGTTTGCCCGAAAGTCGCATCTTGCGTCGCTTGTTTTTGCGGCGCGACGGGCGTTGCCCATATCTTCGATATAGTCGGATCGGTTTCGCTCATCGAAGTTGTCTGCCATCTCGCAGGCCGAGGCGTGTTGGGCCCAGGAGGGGTGTGTGCAAGTCGGTGAACCCCGGGACCGGAATTTCACTCGTCTATTCGGCATGACCGATAGGAGACGCACCTGGGACCAGCGGCCTTGCCTCGCCGAGCGACGTCGGCTGGAGTTGGCGGCGGCCGACGGCCGATCTGTTCCGAGGAACGAATGGTCTTTGCTGGGCGCGGAGGTCGGGCTATGTGGCGGGCATTATTCTTGGCGATGGGGTTCTTCGTGATGCTTCTTGGCGTGGAATGCCTGGGGGTCGAGCGGATGACCCTCAAGATGCGCGATCCGCCGCCGCCGCCCTCTTCGCCATTTGAAAGTCAGGCGCAAACCGGCCCGGCAAAGCAGATCCAGCCTCCGCCGTGGGCGCCGTGGAGCCTGCTTTCCTCGGGCGCGGTGATGTGCATCTACTCGTTTACGATTCCTCGCCGCGTTGCGGGCGGGTGACCGCGCGCGGGGAGTCTTGGATCGGCGGCAGCGCCGGCGTCGTCCGTGCGATCGTCGCTCACGTTTCACGCAGCTCTACCAAATACTCGCCTGCAGTGTTCGCGCTGTTTTCGCGGCGTGTGACCTTCGTACCTTCGATGGTGTTGCCGACCGGCGCGGCCCCTTGGCCAGACTTCTGCTTGGTCGGGGACTCCAGGGAGCGTGTCTTGGACGGTTGTTCGTTCACCGCGGCCTTGTCCCCAGTTCATCGCCGGGCCGGGAGTTGCCCTGTGGTTGCACGAGTGGGGAACAGGTAGAATGCTGGAGTTGCGGCTGAGGAAGCGGGATGGGGGGCTGTCGGCTCGCAAGTTATCAAGCCTGGATGGGAAAAGACCATGATGAGAACAAGTGCCTTTGGCGTCGTGGCGATAGGCGTATGGCTCGTTGGCTCGGCAGCAATGGCCGGGCAAGGTGACTTGAGTGCGCTCGAACGGCAGTTTCGAGAGTTGCCGACGGAGGCTCGCCGGTTGACCGGGCCGCTGTTTTGGCTGCATGGCGATGAGACCCGCCAGCAGTTGGAGACGGAAATCGCGAAGATCGCCGAGGGAGGCAACGGTTGTTTCACGGCCGAGAGCCGACCGCATAACGACTGGCTTGGACCCGGCTGGTGGCGCGATCTGGCGATTTGTCTCGATGCGGCGAAGAAGCACAACTTGCAGATGTGGATCTTCGACGAGCGATGGTGGCCCAGCCACGAGGTTGGCGGAAAGGTGCCGGCCCGCTATGCGGTGAAACGACTGGACGCCGCTTCTGCCGAGGTCGAGGGGCCGAAAGAATATCAGGCCAATGGTTACGCCGGCCAGCGATATGTCGCGGCCGTGGCGGGCCGTGTGACGGCCGACGGCAAGATCGACGGCGATTCGCTTGTCGATCTGGCGCCGTTCGTTCACGAGGGCAAGCTCGTCTGGCAGGCGCCGGCCGGCAAGTGGCGCGTGATGAAATTCACGCACGTGCGCGGACAACCGTTGGCGCAGACCGGTCACTTGAGTGTCGATGGGGCGAGCAAGGACTGCGTCGATTGGCTCATTCAGACCGTCTACCAGCCGCACTACGACCATTTTGGGCCCGATTTCGGCAAGACGATCCAGGGTTTTTTCTACGACGAGCCCGAGACTCGCGGCGACTGGGGCACCGAGCTGGACGCTGTGTTGGCTGAGCGGGGCGTCGATTGGAAAAAGGCCTATGTCGCCCACAAGTTCCTGTTGGCCGGCGAAGAGCAGGTGGCCGCCAAGTTTCAGTATCTCGACGCCCTGGCTGACGCCTGGGGGCGGACCCTGTACGGCGGCATCGCCCGCTGGTGCCACGAGCACCATGTGAAGTCGATCGGCCACTTCATGGAGCATGGCAGTCTGTATCGCAGCGCGGATTTTTGCGCCGGCGACATGATGCGGCTCCAGCGCTACAGCGACATGGGCGCGCTGGATGCCATTTGCAGACAATTTGTCGTGGGGCAGAAAACGGTCGACAAGACGTCGCCGGGCGACGAGCCGGTATGGCAAACGCCGAAGCTGGCCAGCTCGATTTCGCACGTTTTTGGCAAGGCCGACGACGTGACGATGGTCGAAATTTTCGGCGCTCGAGGGCAAGACCTGACCTACCGAGAGATGAAGTGGTGGACCGACCACATGCAGGTTTCGGGCGTGAACTTCCTGATCCCGCATTCTTTCAATCCGCGAGGGCCCTACGACAACGATTGCCCTCCGTATTTCTACAACGGCGGATTCGAGCCCCGGTGGCCGCTCTATCGCGTGTGGGCCGACTATACGAGCCGTCTGAGCCTCATGCTCACCGGCGGCCGGCACGTCTGCCCGGTGGCCATCTTATTCAACGGGAATCTTGGACAAGTTGGCAAGATGATTCCGCCGGAAGACATCAGCACGGCATTGCAGGACGCTCAGATCGATTGCGATTGGCTGCCGATGGATGTTTTCGAGCGCGAGGCGACGATCGATGGCAGTGCCATCAAGTTGCATGGGGAACAGTATCGCGTGTTGATTGTGCCGCCGGCGGAAGTGATTCCTTATGCAACGATGGCGAAGGCCAAGGAGTTTTTCGAGAATGGCGGCACGGTGATCGGCTACAAATTCTTGCCGTCGAAGTCGGCTACCGTTGGAAAGAGCAATGCCGAGATTGCCGCGGTTCGTGATTCGATTTGGGGATCGTGGCTCCAAGGCGTTAAATCGTCGATGCCAGCCGCCGTGACCTCGCGGAGCGCTGCCGGCGGGCTGGCGTGTTTTAATTCAGAGGCTGCCGAAGTATGCGCCAAGATTAGCGATGACCACGTTCGGCCGCTCCTGGCGGATCGTTGGCTGCACGTATTGCACCGACAGAAAGCCGGTCGAGATGTCCTCCTGGTGGCGAACCAGAATCACCAAGGCGGCCCGCGACAGTACACATTTCGCGTGACCGTGCCCGGCGAGCCGGAATGTTGGGATCCGATGCGGAATGAGCTTACCACGCCGCAGTTGCGCCGCATCGACGCAAACACGACCGAAGTGTCGCTGACGCTGGAGCCGCTGGAATCCGTGCTGCTTGTCTTCCAGCCGAAGAAGACTGCTCGGCCGCTGCGGATCGAGCCGGATACGAAACCGATTCGCGCGGCCGTGGCCATCGTGCGAGACGCCAATCCGCCGGCCAGTCCGCCGATGCCGGACGTGAAACGAAAACCGCTGACCTTGAGTCCCCTGAAGGCGGCCGAGCCGTTCCGTGGACGAGTGACGTTGCCGGCCGATGTGGATCTGAAGAAGTGCCGTGTCTGTCTGGAAATGGACAACCTGCCCGACGAGGCGGCCGCCGTAACAGTCAATGGCCAGGGGGCCGGCGGGCTGATCGGACGTCCGCTGCGATTGGACATCACGCATCGCATCAAGCCGGGCGAGAACACGATCTTGATCGAACCGCTGGCGCCCAAGGCCGCGCGGTTGACGTTCTACGGCAACGGATAGCCCGTCTTGCTGCGGCCAAAGGTCTGCTCGATTGAGCGCGGCGGCGAGTGCCTCGCACGCCAAGCAGCGTTGTGCGCGGGCCGCCCAACCGTTAAAATCGGGTGAGAGGAGAATGAAAGGGATGGAGAATACGTCCGCGACGATCGAACCGGGGCAAGACAAGCGAGACCATGCAAAGCGGGCCGACGGTGCGCCGTCGCCAACAACAAAGCAAGACGGCGCGCTGCCGCAGGCCGAATCGGGCGGCGCGAAGGATCGACCGTGGGAGTTGCGGATTTGGAGCGGAATCTGCCCGACCGGTCTCTTTCGCGAGCTGTTTCGCAATCGCTTTCAGTGCGGTCCGAAGCGGATCGGGATGGCCCTGATCATGGTCGTCCTGAGCGGGATGAACTGGTTCCTGTGGCTGCTGCAGAGTCTGTTTTACGGGCGGAAGATCGCTCGGACCGAGATTCGAGAGTCGCCGGTCTTTGTCTTGGGGCACTGGCGATCCGGCACAACCCTCTTGCACGAGCTTCTGGTATCCGACCCGCGGCACATTTATCCGAACACGTTCGACTGTTTCTGTCCCAACCACTTCATCCTTTCGACGCGGCTGTTCACGTGGTGGCTATCACCGCTGATGCCGGCGACGCGGCCAATGGACGATATGGCCGTGGGCTTGGACAGCCCCCAGGAGGACGAGTGGGCGATGTGCAACATGGGTGTTCGGTCGCCCTACCTGACGCTGCTGTTTCCGAATCGGCCGCCGGCGTATCCCGAATATCTCGATTTGCGGACGATCTCGCCCGAGGCGCGGGAGAAATGGAAGGCGGGCCTCCTCTGGTTTCTGCGTTGTTTAACGCTGCGGAAGCCAGGCCGCATCGTGCTGAAGACGCCGCAGCACACGGCTCGGGTCAAGACCCTGCTGGAGATGTTCCCGGATGCCCGATTTATCCACATCGTGCGCAACCCGTACACGATCTTCCCGTCGACGATCAAGCTTTGGAAACGGATGTACAAATACCATGGGCTTCAAACCCCGCGTTATGTGGGGCTCGAGGACCATGTGTTCGAGACGTTCAATCGGATGTACGACGCTTTCGAGGCCGACCGTCCGCATATTCCGGCCGGGCAGTTCTGCGAGGTTCGGTACGAGGAGTTGGTCAAGGACCCGGTGGGCCAGATGCAGCGGGTCTACAAGGAATTGGAGTTAGGCGATTTCGAGGTCGTTCGTCCGGCGATCAACCGATATCTCGAAGGTCGCAAAAACTATAAGACGAACCGGCACGAGTTGCCGCCGGAGACACGGGACGAGATCACTCGTCGCTGGGCGGCCTTCATTGACCGATACGGCTACGCCCCGCCTAGCCACTAGGTTTAGGTCCCGGTTGATTGGGGACAAACGCGCCCAGGGCGGCCGTGGGCGCTCGGCCCGCTTTGTCGTCCGCACCCGGCGACAAATTGGGGGCTTACCGTCTGACATGGCGGGCCGGATTTTGTTACAATTGTCTCGTCCGTTCAGAAGGGTTCCCCCAATGGGTGATGATTGGTTCTTGCCACATCTTGGCCAGTTTCGCGACCGCACGGCGGTGATTTGGCGCGAAAACTCGTACAGCTACGGCGACTTGCTCGACCGCGTGGAGGCCTGGCGCGAGACGTTTCGGCAGACTGGGATTCAGGCTGGGCAATGTGTTGCCCTGCATGGGGGGTTTTCGCCTGGTACGGCCACGCTGTTGATGGCCCTGGTGGCCCAAAGGAACATTGCCGTGCCGCTGACGACCGGCGTGGCGGCCGAGCGGGATCGCTCGCTGGCCATCGCCGGGGCCTCGTGGCTGGTTACCTTTCATCGGGATGATACGTGGGATATCGAGCGGGTGGATGGCCGTCAGGTCGACAATCAGCCGCCACAAGGCGCCCATCCGCTGATCGAGGAGTTTCGCAAGACGGGCGAGGCGGGCATGATCATGCTCTCCTCTGGCTCGACGGGCGCGGTCAAGGCGTCGCTGCACAGCTTCTCGCGAATCCTCGCCCGCTATCGCGGTCGGGCCACATCGCCCTTCCGGTCGCTGGCGTTCCTGATGCTCGACCACGTGGGCGGCATCAACACGCTGTTCCACATCCTGGCCAGCGGCGGCACAATCGTTACGCTCGCTGAGCGGACTCCGGAAGCGATTTGCAGCGGCGTCGAGCGGCATCGAGTGCAGTTGTTGCCGACGACGCCCACCTTCCTGCGGATGCTGCTGATTTCCGAGGCGTACAAGAAATATGACCTCAGTTCGCTGGAGTTGATTACCTACGGGACCGAGCCGATGCCGAAGACCACGCTTGACGCGCTCCATGCGGCGCTGCCGGGCTTGCGGCTGAAGCAAACCTACGGGCTGACCGAGGTTGGCGTGTTGCCAACCAAGTCGGAAGGGAACGATTCGCTCTGGCTGGCCGTTGGCGGCAAGGGCTACGAGACCAAGGTCGTCGATGGCGTCCTTTGGATCCGCAGCCAGTCGGCCATGATTGGATACTTGAATGCGCCTTCGCCGTTTGACGCCGAGGGATGGATGAATACGGGCGACCTGGTCGAGCAGAAAGGGGACTATATCCGTTTTCTGGGCCGTAAGTCCGAGATCATCAACATTGGCGGCGAAAAAGTCTTTCCGGCCGAGGTCGAGAACGTCATTCAGCAGTTGAACAACATCAAGGATGTCACGGTTCGCGGGCGGGCCAACCCGATTACGGGCAACATCATCGTGGCCACGGTCGAGTTGAGCGAGCCGGAGGACCTCGACGCATTGGAGGAACGCATTCGCGCGGCGTGTCGGCAGCGGTTGGCCCCGTTCAAGGTCCCGGCAATGGTCGAGATCGCCTCGGAAACGCTGTGCGGCGACCGATTCAAAAAGAAGCGAAAAGTGACAGCGGCGAAGCCGCAGTGAACCATCGCCCCACGGCGTATTTGGGGCGGAGAACGATCAACGAAGACGACGGCCATTGCGGTCGTGGTGACCCCTGCGAGGAACATGATGAGCGAAGAGCGGCAAGTGGCCATCGTAAGCGGCGGTAGTCGAGGACTGGGGCAAGCGATTGTCGCCGATCTGCTGAAGCAAGGCATGATCGTGGCCACCTTCAGCCGTTCGGCCACGCGATTCACCGACGAGCGGCTGGCGACCGATCCCAAGAACGAGTCGTTCTATTGGGAGGCGATCGACGGAGGCGATTTCCCGCGGCTCGGCGAGTTCGTCCGCGGCGTGCTGCGTCGCTACGGGCGAGTCGATGCCCTGGTGAACAACATGGCCTCGATGAGCGACGGCCTGCTCAGTCTCATGCGCGACGCCGACATCCATCGCCAAGTCACGATGAATCTCGAGGCGGCCATCTTTCTCACCCGCGCCTGCCTGAAGGGCATGTTGCCGCAGGGGTCGGGTTCGATCGTCAATATCGCGTCGGTCAACGCGCTGCGCGGCCACACGGGTGTTGCGGTCTACAGCGCCACGAAGGCCGGAATGATCGGATTGACCAAGAGTCTGGCCGTCGAAGTCGGGCCTGGCGGAATTCGCGTGAATTGTGTGGCGCCGGGCTATTTCCAAAGCGAAATGACATCGGGCTTCACCGACGAGCAGTTGGCGCGAATCGCGCGCCGCACGCCGCTCCGCCGCCTCGGCACGGTGGACGACATTGTCGCGGCCATCCGTTTCTTCCTCTCGCCGCAGGCCGCTTTCATCACCGGACAACTGCTGGCCGTCGACGGAGGATTTACCAGCTGAAGAGGCTTTCTTTTTGCAGCCGCCGTCAGGGCGGCTGGCGATCCCGCGACGGCCGTCGTGCCGACGGTCGCTGAGCGAGATCGGCTCGATAGAACATTCTGATAAGAGAAATGAGTCATGGATAACCTGAACGAAACGATCCTTGCCGTGGTCGCCGGCGTTGTGAAAGAGAAAACCCCAGAGCTTACGGCGATTCGACCGGACCAATTGTTGGTCGAGGACCTGGGCTTGCGATCGCTTGATTTGGCGCGCATCATCGCCAAGCTGGAAGTGAAGCTGGACGTGGATCCGTTCGCCGAATTGGTGTCGATTACGAGCATCCGCACGCCAGGCGATCTCTGCGCCGCGTATGCCAAGTGTTTTGATGGCGAGCCGGCGGCCGAAGCCGAGCCGGAGTCGGCCGCGCCGCGCGCCCGGCAGAACATTCAATCGCAGCGAGAATTGCGGCAGAAGGGCCGGCAATAGTCCTCCCTGCCACGACGGACGTTGAAGTTTCAGCAGTGGATAGTTTAGCGGCCGCCGGCGTGGCGGCCAACGGAACCGTTCGGTCATGACAGAGCCCCGGCCCAATTCGATTGCCATCATCGGGATGGCCGCACGTTTGCCAGGAGCCGATTGCATCGAGCGATTCTGGTCGAACCTGGTCGACGGCGTCGAGTCGATCACCCAGTTTTCGGATGAGGAGCTGCTTCGCTCGGGCGCGGCCAAGGAACTGCTCGAACGGCCGGACTTCGTCAAAGCGGCGCCCGTGCTCGAAGACATCGAGCACTTCGACGCCGGCTTCTTCAAGATTTCTCGCCGCGAAGCCGAAATGATGGATCCGCAACAGCGGATCTTGCTCGAACTGGCCTGGGAGACGATGGAGCGGGCCGGCTATGCGGGCGACAGCTATCGGGGCCTGGTCGGCGTCTTCGCTGGCTCGGGCGGCCTGATGAGCAGCTACCTCTGCTCGCCGTATCATGTCCACGATCGTTTGATCGGGCAAACCGGCAGCATGCAGTGTATCGGCAACGACAAGGACTACTTGAGCACGCGAATTTCGTACAAGCTCGATCTGCGCGGACCAAGCCTGACGGTCCAGACGGCCTGCTCGACCTCGCTGGTGGCTGTCCATTTGGCGTGTCAGAGCTTGCTGGCCGGCGAATGCGACATGGCGATGGCCGGCGGTGTGACGATTCGCGTGCCGCACCGCATGGGCTACCTGCATTCGAGCCAAGCGCTGCTTTCGCCCGACGGACATTGCCGGCCGTTTGACGCCGATGCGAAGGGAACGATCTTTGGCAGCGGGGCCGGCCTGGTCCTGCTGAAGCCGTTGGGCCAGGCGTTGGCCGATGGCGATCACATTCACGCCGTGATTCGCGGTTCGGCCATCAACAATGACGGGGCGGCCAAGTTGAGCTACTGGGCCACGAATGCCGAGGGCCAGATGGCGGCCTGCGCCGACGCGCTGGCCGTTTCCGAGGCCTCGGCTCGTTCGATCGGCTACGTGGAAACGCATGGCACGGCGACCGCCATGGGCGACCCGGTCGAGATCTTTGGTCTGACGCGGGCGTTTCGGCGCGACACGCAGGAAAAACAGTTCTGCGCCATCGGATCGGTCAAAAGCAACTTTGGCCATCTCGAGGCGGCCGCGGGCATCGCCGGCTTGATCAAGGCCGCGCTGGTCCTCGAGCGGAAGACGTTGCCGCCGAGTTTGCATTACCATCGCCCCAACCCGGCTATTCACTTCTCCGATACGCCGTTCTTCGTGAACACCGAGTGCCGTCCTTGGCCAGCGGGCGAAGGGCTCCGGCGCGCGGCCGTCAACTCGTTGGGCATCGGGGGCACCAACGCGCACGTCATCCTGGAAGAGGCCCCGGCGCCGGCCGTCTTTGAAAGCGTGCCGTCGGCGCCGAAAGCCATGCGGGAGCGGCCATCGCATCTGTTGACCCTCTCGGCGAAGTCGGCCAAGGCGCTCCGCGAGTTGGCTCAGAAGTATGCGGATTATCTCGGCGGCCAGACCGTCTGCATGGCCAACGTCTGCTTTACGGCCAACACGGGCCGAGGCCAGTTCGCGCATCGGCTGGCCGTTGTCGCGGATACGGCCCATGATGCACGGGAGCGGCTGATCGCCTTCGTGGCCGACGGCGGCAACGACGGTCAGCGCGCGGCGGCAACGGTCGGCACGGCGTTCCACGGCGTCGTCGAGCCGATTGATGGCCGAGTGGCCTTCCTTTTCGACGACGGTGCGGAGCGCGCGGAAGCCGGCCGGGAGCTGTACGAGACGTTGCCGACGTTCCGCGAAGCGTTCGATCGGTGCAGGGCGATCTGTTCGGACGAGGCCGCGAGGCCGTTCGCACTGCAATACGCCCTGGCCGAGACTTGGCGATCGCTGGGCGTTGTGCCGGCGGCCGCTTTGGGGCAGGGCAGGGGAGAGTGCGTCGCGGCTGTCGTCGCTGGCGTCGTTACGCTCGAACAGGGCTTGTCGCTTGCAATGCGGCACGGCTCGGATACGGATTCGGCGGAGGAATTGCGCCGGGCGAGCGCAGAAGCCGATAGCCCAAAACCGCGCACACGTTTCATGTTCGGGCCGACAGCCGAGAGCCTCGCGACGCTCCACGAGCAAGGATTCCGCGTCTTTGTCGAGGTTGGCCCCGGTGGGCAACTGCTCGACCTGATGCGAGCCGCCAAGAAGGACGGGGCAGGGGAGTGGTTGCCAAGTCTCGTCGAAGGCCAATCGGACTGGCGCACCCTCTTGTCGAGTCTGTCGCGACTGTTTGTGGATGGCGTCAAAATCAACCTGTCGGGCATGGACGCCGGGTTGCCGAGACGCCGTGTTCTGTTGCCAACCTATCCTTTCCAACGCCAACGCTATTGGATCGATGCCATGGCCGTAATCAAGCATGAACCCAAGGGCGATATTCGTGTCGTGGCGATCGAGCCGGCCCAGTTGGTCGACGCAGCCGTGATCGAGCAGTGCTATCGTGAGATCGCCGCCGCGCTGGACAGTTGCGAGGAAAGCCACGCGCTGCTGGACTTCACGAAGGTGAACTTCATGTCCTCGATGGCGTTGGGCATGCTCATTCGCGTCAATAAGAAGTGCAAGGAATACAAGGTGACGCTGAAGCTCTGCGGCATCGCGACCGAGATCCAGCAGGTCTTCAAGATTACCGGCATGGACAAGATCTTCGACATTCGCGCGACGGCCGACGACGCGGTCGCCGCCTTCAAAGCGGACGGCAATCTATCGTTCCGCCGGAATCGGCCGAAGAGCTACGAAGTTGGCTGACGATCCTTGCAGCCTGACCGTTCGCAAGCTGGGCTAACGGGTTGCCACGCGGGCCGCCGTCTCGCATAGCTCGGCCGCTTCAGCCGCCGTCGGGGCCTCGGCAATCGCGCGAACAATCGGCTCCGTGTTGCTGCCGCGCACCAGGAGCCAACGGCCCGGCCAGTCCAGACGCAGGCCGTCCAGGCGATTGGCCGATGCGTCGGCAAAGTGCTTTTCGAGGGCGTCCAGGGCGTCGGCGAGCCTTTCGGGCGGAAGCGAAATCTTCCGTTTGACGATCTCGTACCGTGGCAGTTCGTCGGCCATCGCCCCGATGGGCATTTCTCGGGCGGCCATTGCGTCCAGCAGCAGGGCCATGCCGACGAAGCTGTCGCGGACGTAACCGACACGCGGGTCGATTGGCCCGCCATTCCCCTCGCCGCCAAAAATGGCTCCGTGGGCCAGCATCGCGTCGACGACGTTGGCTTCGCCAACGGCCGATCGGAAAAAGGGGACGCCGTACTTATTGGCGAGGTCTTCCGTCATGCGGCTGCTGGCGCAGTTGGCCGCAATGGGGCCTGGACGCTGCTGCAATACGTGATCGACGCACAGGGCCAGCGTGTACTCCTCGCCCAGGTAGCGGCCGGTTTGGTCGATAACGGCCAATCGGTCGGCGTCGGGGTCTTGGCAGAATCCGACGTCGGCGCCCACGTCGGAAACGGCAGTGAGCACGCCGGCCAGGTTTTCGGCCGTCGGCTCGGGCAGATGGGCGAACTGACCGTTTGGCTCCTCGCCGAGCACGGTGAGCCGGCAGCCCAGTTCATGCAACAAGCGTCGGCCGAGGATGCCGCCTGCCCCATGATTGCTGTCAAGCACGACGTGAAACCGGTGTCGGCGGATTCGCTCGGCGTCCACCGTTTCGAGGACGGCCAACAGATGCGCAGTCACCGTGTCGTCGCAACACAAGCCATCGCCGAGTTGGTCGTGCGGCAGCCAAGCGAGCGGTTGCGTCCGATAGCGATCAAGGACGTGTTGGCCGGGGGCGGCCGGAATGACCCGGCCTTCGGCGGAGAACAGCTTCAGGCCGTTGTAGGGCGATGGGTTGTGGCTCGCCGTGATCTGAATCGCGCCGGCGGTCTGGTGGCGGCGCAACAGGACGCCGGCCGTCGGCGTGGCGATGACTCCGGCGTCGATGGTCGTGCGACCGACGGCCTGAAGGGCGGCCTGGATCGCCAGCGAGAGCATGGCGCCGGACGGGCGGCTGTCGCGGCCGATCAGGATTTCGCCCGGTGGTGTCACGGACGCAAAGGCGGCCGCATAACGCATGGCCACTTCGGGCGTCAACGTGTCCCCAACAACGCCTCGCAGGCCAGAAACGCTAATGATCGGCTCGGTCATGACGGAAGTCCTTCGTGAGATGGGGCGGCCTCTTACAGATGGTAGTATAGCTATCGAGGTCGGAATGGGGCAATCGGGCAATCGCCGGGCCGGCCGCCGTCCGTGTCCAGTTGTGAGCGGCGGCTACTTTGCCACCGTCGCCCGCATCACGGTTGCCGAGCGAGCGGGGAACTGGTGATGGAACGTCGCGGCGGTGACGGGGAGCCGCCGGGTGACGGGAATGACCTTGGTGGGCTGGTCCAGCGTGTTCTCGTCTTCGTCGGCGGCCGAGGTCAGGACGGTTGCCGTGATCGACGTGATTCGGCCATCGAGACCGGCCAAATCGATCTGACTCTCACGCGGCCGGCCGTCGGCGTTGACCACTTTGAGAATCACGTCGCCCGAGGCCGATCGGCTGGCCACGGCGAACAGCGTCTCGGCCCCGAGGTCCTTCGTCTTGTCCTGGCTGGGCTTGGCATCCGGTCTGCCGGGCGCCGTATTGGCATCGAGATCCAAGGACAGCACGACATGGCCACGCGCCTCGCTGAACATCCTCTGTACATAGTAGGAAGGGGTGCCGCAGAGGCGGGCGTTGTCGAATTGGATGGCGTCGGGGTTCCACTGTCGCCAGCCGACGTTGACCAGGAGCGGCGCGTAGGACGCCATGACCACGACGTCCGAATTGCGTTCCATGCCCGTCATAAAGGCCGCTTCGCCGATGGCCGCCCGGAGGTTGCCGTTGCCGCATTGGTCGGTGACGGCGTACTCGCCCACATAGACTTTGTGAGCGTCGCGACGGTAGCCGTCATAGAGCCTTGCACGCGACATGAAGAACTTTGCCGAGTTGTAGTAGTGCTCATCGTTGATTTTCAGCGGGCCAGACTGGGTTTCGCAATTTGCGATCAGGTTCATTTTGGGATACCGCGCGTGGATCGTCCGATAGAAGAGTGCATAGCGAGTGTCGTACAGCGGGCCGCTGTTCTCGTTGCCGATCTCCAGGTACTTGAGGTGGAACGGCGCGGGATGTCCGGCCTTGGCCCGCAACGAACCCCATTTGCTGTCCACTGGGCCGTTGGCATATTCGATGGCGTCCAGGGCGTCTTGCAGGTACTCGTCCGGGCTTGCAGCCTTCCTGTCATTTTTCGACGACTGCTCCTCATGGCTCATCCCGCAGTTAGCGACGAACAGGGGCTCGGCGCCCAGGTCTTCGCAAAATTGCAGATACTCGTGATAGCCGAGGCCGTCCGTGGAACGGTAACCCCAGAGGTTCCAATGGCCGGGCCGATCGACCAGATCGCCAAGGGTGTTTTTCCAGCGGAAGGCGTTGCCGAGGCGATCTCCCTCGAGGTAGCAGCCGCCTGGGAAGCGGACGAACGAGGGCTTCATCGCGTGGATCATCTCGGCCAGGTCGGAACGCAGGCCATTGGGCCTGCCTTTCCAGGTGTCTTTCGGAAAGAGCGAAACCTGATCGGTCCAGATCGTTCCGGGCGAAGTCACGGCAATCACCAGGCGGCCGGCCGTGGTCGTGGCGTTGGCAGTCAGCGTCGCGTCGAACTTCTTCCACTCGGCAGTGAGACCGTCGATTTGGGCCGAGGCATAAACCTTCCCAGCGGTGTCTTCGAGCGTAACGTGCAACGCGCCTTGAGATCCGGATGCGGCCCGGGCGTAAAGGGAGAAGCGATATTCGGCGCCCTGTTTGAGGGCCATGCCTCGGAAACCATCGTTGGCGACGCCGATGCGGCCGTCGGCCGTTTGGACATCCAATCGCAGCGAGTTCGGATTCTTTGCGCGGACGGGGCTCGAAGCGTCGATGGTTGCTTGGGCTTGCGCGGCCGTGGTCTTCAGCAGCGTCCAGCCGGGCATCTTGACGGGCTTGGCCTCGTTGCCGCCGCGATCGTCTTCAAAGGAGCCGTTTTGAACCATTTCGGCATAGAGGCCGCCATCGCCCGCCCGATTGATCTCCTCGAAGAAAATGCCATAGAGCATGGGGCTGATTGCATGTCCCGGCCGGTCCACGTGGACGGTCAGCTTGGTCGTCTCGGCCGCCTGGGACTGAAATGCCCCAAGCAAGATGCACAGGGCGGCGAATCGGACGCGGGTGGCTACGGAAATGGACATCGGTCTCTCCTGTGGGGGCTGTCGAGGCACGGAAACCGGACGGATTGGCGGGAGGCGGGGGCGAGGCTCGTGGTGGACCGTTAGGCGGCAACGCGGAGCCATGCGCCAAAGATGGTACACGAAGTCAGCTCACGCGGAAATGGCTGCCAGCACACCGCGGACATAGCCCACCGACTCGGCCAAGCCCGGCAACGGGTCGGCTTCGTTCTTCTCGTATTCAAAAGATGCGATGCCGGAATAGCCGGATCGAACGAGCGATTGCAGGACTTTCGGGATGTCGATGACGCCGCGCCCGCCTTCAACGCAGACGCCGGTCGCCGTGGCCGCGGTTACGTCTTTTAGGTGAACGTCCAGCAGTCGATCCGCGCAGCGTTCGATGGCGCGGGCCGGATCGCCGCCGATGCGGACCGTATGTCCGATGTCGATGCATAGCCCGACGCGCGGATCGAGACGCCGGACCTTTTCGTAAACAACGTCGGGCGTGGGAAATATTTTGTCGCCCGGTCCGTGATTGTGGATGGCCGCGCTAATGTTGTGTTTCCGCACGTTCTCATCGAGTCGCGGCAACAGTTCGGCCGTCGGGGCGCAGACAACGAGGCGAACACCCGCTGCCCTCGCGTACTCAAAGGCATGGTCCACTTGGGCCGGCGTGTGCATGGGGATTACGCCGCAGCCGTAGAGGTCGAGGCCCGCTGCCTTGACGCTGGCCGCGAGTCGGGCGAGCGCTTCCGGTGCGCTCGACATGGGAAGGTGGAGGTCCTTGAGGCAAACGTGTTTCAGCCCAACGCGGCGCGTCATGGCCAGACACGTGTCGAGTGGGAATCGGCGGAAAGTGAACGAGGCGACACCCAATTCAAACTTAGGCCGAGGCTTCTCGCCTGCCGCCTCAGCGCGGCCTTGCGTCAAGGCGGCGCCGGCGGCGAGTGAAACGGCCACGCTGCCGCCCGAGAATCGCAGAAACTGTCGTCGACTTGGCATGAGAGGCTCGCGGAATGTGATGCTGGCGGCCGCCGAACGGCGCACGGCATTGAATCGTTAGTCTCCAATGACTTTCACGAGCACCCGCTTCGGTCGCCTGCCGTCGAATTCGCCGTAGAAGACCTGCTCCCAAGGGCCGAGGTCCAGCTTTCCCCGGGTCACGGCGATGACCACCTCGCGGCCCATGATCTGGCGCTTGTGATGGGCGTCGCCGTTGTCCTCGCCCGTCCGATTATGGCGGTATGCCTGCGGCGAAGGATCGTAGGGTGCGAGCCTCTCCAGCCAACGCTTGTAATCTTCGTGCAGGCCGGGCTCGTCGTCGTTGATGAAGACAGAGGCCGTGATGTGCATTGCGTTGCACAGCAAGAGGCCCTCGCGGATGCCGCTTTGCTCCAAAACTCGCTCGACCTCGGACGTGATGTTCACGAAGTCCATCCGCTGAAGGATGTTGAACGTCAGATATTCTGCGTGTGACTTCATGAGCGAGTCCCGGCCAAGATCAGCGACGCGCCGCAAGCGGCCCCGCCATGCCGCCTGGGAAGGACAGAG
This sequence comes from Thermoguttaceae bacterium, assembly GCA_039698035.1. Lineage (GTDB taxonomy): Bacteria > Planctomycetota > Planctomycetia > Pirellulales > Thermoguttaceae > JAJFUI01. Next base: position 436,281 of record JBDKSW010000004.1, read on the forward strand.
GGCAATGCGGGAAGCTTGCGGCAACTTGCGGCATCAACCGCGGCGCTTGCGTTTGCCGGCAGCCTGGCTGGCGTCGGCGAGACGCCGCAGGGCTTCGCGCTTTCCGATGCCGCGAACGGCGACGAGCGCTGCAAATTGGGCCTTCCGCGGCCGAGACTTGCCAGCCTCCCAGTTGTAAACCGTGACGGCCGACACGCCGATGAGCTTCCCATAGTCGGCCGCCGAGATGTCGAGCCTCCGACGCTGTGCGCGGATGCTTCGGGCCGAGAAGCGATTGCCGGCCAGTTCGTCTTGCTCGGCCGCCGGTTGGTTGGGCTGATCGGCAAGCTGTCTCTTCAATTTCGCAACATTCTTCTCCTGGCTGTTTAGCAACCGCTTCAGGTTGGCAATGTCCCGGCGATATTGGGTGACGGCTCGCTTGGTTGTGCCCACCATAGCACGAATTTCTTTGCGCGCGACGCGGCGGATTTCATCTTTTAGAGCGGTTGCGACGTTTGGCATCGGAGTCTCCTTTAACACACGACGAAGCTTGGATTCACACGAATATAGGACGCGAGCGGATTGCCGGCAATTGCCGCTATGCAGCGCGTTTGACAGGTGTGGCTCGGCGAATCGCAAGCACGACAACCCGCAGCCGCCCGTCTCGTTCAACCAGTAATTGTAACGATTCACGGGCGCCTTTGGCCAGCAGGGCAAACGCCGTTTCGTCGGCAAAGTCACGGCCGGCCACTTGATAGATGCGATCGCCCGGCATGAGACGAGCAATCGCGGCCGGCGATCCAGGCACGATTTGCGTAAGAATAACCGCCCCGGGCTCGGCATCGTCGACACGCCACGAAAGTCCCCATCGCAGCGGGGTGCATGCCAGTTGCACGGTCAATTGAAGCGGTTCGTCACGGCCCGCGCGAAGGACAGTTAGCGTCGCGGGATTTTTTGCGGCCGAGACTGCGGCGAAGAAGTCGTCGTCGCTGAGCAGTGGTCGGCTGGCAAATCGCTCGATGAGATCGCCCTCACGCAGACCGGCGCGACTTGCCGGCGAGCGCGGATCGACGGAACTGACGCGGACGCCGCCAGCCGTTGCGACGTCCTCGCTCCAGCCGACTCCCAGTCGGTCCACCGGCTTCGCCACGTCTGCAAGTGCAGCCTGCTCATCGTCGGGCGACTCGTGTCGAGCAGCCGCGCGAAACGCTGGCGGGTTCGGCCGACCGGCCAGGTCGGTCAGCACTCCGAACACGAGCCGCACGACACGCTCCAAACCTTCGCTGTTAATGCGATCGGCCATGTCGCTTGGCCGGTGGTAGTCCTCGTGGAGGCCCGTGTGGAAGGCCAGTACGGGAATGCCCTGGTCGAAGAGCGGATAGTGGTCGGCACGCGCGACCAGCAACCACGAGAAGTCGAGTGTCAACCGAGACGCATCATTCTGAAAGCTGATGAGCCTTCGCCAGCCGTAGCCGCTTCGAGAGCCAAAGACCGACACGTGTCCTTCGCGAAGGCGGCCGATCATATCAAGATTGATCGCGGCGACGATTCGCCTGATCGCGACCGTTGGATGGCGGGCCCAGTACTGCGACCCGAGAAGACCTTTTTCCTCGGCGTCCCAATGGGCAAACAGAATGGATCGCTTGAGTGGCTCGGCCAATCGAGCGACCGCCCTCGCGAGTTGAAGAACGCCGGCCGTGCCGCTGGCGTTGTCGTCGGCGCCGGGATGCACGTAGCCGTAGGGGCCGAGGCTCGTCATGCCGCCGTAGCCGAGGTGGTCGTAGTGGCCGCAGACGACAACGACCTCGTCCCGTAACTTCGGATCGCTCCCCTCGACCATCGCTAGGACGTTGCGGAAGTTGGGGGCGAACGACTGAAAGAACTTGCCATCGTCGCCGGCAGGACGGAAACGAAGCTTAGTGTGTTCTCCGGCCAAATACTCGGCCGCGGCCAGCGCGCCGCGCGTGCCGGCCTCGCGTCCTTCGAGCGCCTCGTCGGCAAGCCGCTCGACATGTCGTCCGAGGTCGGCCGCCTTGATGGATTCCAACGCGGCCGAGTAGGACGAGTCTTTCTCGGCCGCCGCGACGAAGCCGACCGGCGCTAACCACAGCGGAAGGGTCAGTAGCGCAAAGGTCGTCTGAAAAAGCTTCAATCGCATGGCAGGCCTCGCGGTAGTATACCACGCTGTCAAACAGGACACCCGGGCGGGGAGGCGAGGTATCGCTGCCGCGCGTCCTTGCCGCACGATTGGGTGGTAGGTCCAGGCAAAGGAGTGGTTGTCTGGTCGTCGTTTCCGTCAGAGGTGGTGCAAGCGGATGCGAATTTCACGATCCAGGCCGCATCTATTTGACTTCAGACGCACAGGCCGTAAGGTTTTATGTCCCATCACTGCCTGCCTAGATAGCCCACCATGCCAGCCGAGCTTGCAACATTGCCGATGGTCGAGCCGTCGCCGGTTGCTCTTCCAAAGCGTCAGACCGTCCTCATCATTGACGACGATGACACGCTGTCGGACGTTCTGTCGTACCGGTTGAAGCAACAAGGCTTTCAGACGGCGGCGGCCTATTCAGGGGCCGCCGGGGTCGCCAAGGCCCGGGCCGAGTTGCCGTCGGCGATTATCCTGGATTTGGGGCTTCCCGACACGGATGGATTGGCCGTTTGCGAGCAACTGGCCGATGCGCCGGAGACCTGCTCGTCGCCCATCATCATCCTCAGTGGCAAGGACGAGCCGGGGCTGGTGCGGCGGTGTCGAGCGGCCGGCTGCCACTACTTCTTGCGGAAGCCGCACGACCCCAATACGCTGCTGGTGCTGCTGCAACAGGCGATTCACGACACCCATCAATGGCGGGGCGGCGGCGTCGAAGTCCAAGAGGAACCCTGATTTTCCCCCTCTTGTCCCCCGCCCGGACCGTCTGCTATAATCCGTGCTTGTCCCCGCCGGAATGGGCCGGATATGGAAGCGCCGACGCTTGGCTCGGCCGCCAAGGGGTGGATTTCTTTCAGGTACGGAGCGTTCCGTGGGAAATAAGAAAACGGGAAAGGGCCGGCGCAAAATCGGCCGCAAGAAGCGTCGCAATCGAGCCAAGATTCGCCATCGCAAGTAATCGAACTTGCCTCAAGTGTTGGTGTCCGAGCTGTGGCGCGCCCCATCAGGGCGCGTATGCCGTCCAACACGGCCTCGGCACACGCTACCGCACCAGATCCAGCGTCGCCCAAAGACTCGGGTCTTCTCGATAAGGCATTGGGTTGCCCACGCCGAACGTCTGCTCGCCCAGCTCGCGGTCTAGCACGGCATAGGCGAACCCCAATCGCGGATGTTCGGCCGGGTCGAAACCGGTCAACGCATCGGCCGGAATTAGGGCCTCCAAGAAGTAGCCGTCTTTCAGCACCTGGCACCGCGTCTGCAAGCTTTCAGGCGCTACGGGCCGCGGCAGCTCTCGCGCCCGGTGGATCGGCAAGAACAGGGCTTCACACTTCGTCGCGCCGCCCTCTCGTTTGCGGCTCGGCGCACGGGCCACGCGCGAGGAACGACCGGCCGCGGCCCGCGCCGTCGGATCAGACGTCACGTCGGGCGCGAGAAATGCGAACCGGTGGCAAAACCGGCCAGCCCGGTGGACGTTGCGCACGTCCCGCGTGTCGATCCAAACGTGCAGACCGTCGGTCTGTTCTGGCCGAGACGGATCGGACGCTGGCGGCAGACGCTTGCCATGCACCAGAAGAGCCATCGCCAGTCCCGCCTCGTTCCAAGCGGCCCGCACGTCGGCCCAGGCCGTTCGCCCTTCTAGTTCTGCCAGGTTGGCTAGCCGGTAGCTCTCATCCAGCTCGCCGCCCGTGGGGGGCCAAATCGGATCGCGATAGCGGCAGGGGGCCGAAAACCGGAACAGGAATCGTGTTGGAAGCAGCGAGCTCATGGCGTCGGAACGATCCGCGTTAACAGGCCGGCCTGGACCACCGTCAGCAGGCCGACGAGCAAAGCTCGCATGATACCACGAAGCAGCCTGCTCCGCGGCCCATGATCGGGCAAACCGTTCTTTGCAAGAAGGGGGGGCGTTCGGTGCTTCTCGCCACAACCGCGATCCGGTATGCTAATGGGCTGGCCCTCATCCGCCTCACAACGGAGCCGTACCATGGATCACGCAATTTCACTGCCGCTCGCCCAGGGCACGCTGCCTTGGCTCGTCGGAGCCGTTGCGCTCGTGCTGGCGGCCCTCGGTGTCGCATTGCTTGTCTCGAGGTACTTCCTCACGTGGGTATGGGGCTATATGGCTAGCGCCGACGTTAGTTTGCTGAGCCTCGTCGGCATGGACCTCCGCCGCGTCGACAAGAAGGTGATCGTTCAAGGCAAGATCATGTCCGTCCAGGCAGGCCTCAGCACCGACCGGCGTATCGGCGCCACCACGCGCCGCCTCGAAGCCCACTACTTGGCTGGCGGGAATGTTCCAAACGTCATCAAGGCGATCATCGCGGCCCATCGAGCCGACATCGACCTCGACTTCGACCGCGCCGCGGCCATCGACCTGGCCGGCCGCGATGTTCTCGATGCCGTGCAGACGAGCGTCAATCCAAAAGTGATCGACTGCCCCGACCCAAAGCGTTCCCAGCGCACGACGCTGAGCGCGATCGCCAAGAATGGTGTCGAATTGAAAGTTCGCGCTCGCGTCACGGTTCGCACAAACCTCGAGCAGCTCATTGGCGGCGCTACCGAAGAGACGATCATCGCTCGCGTCGGCGAAGGCATCATTACGGCGATCGGCTCATCGGACAGCCATCTTCAAGTCATGGAGAACCCGGACCGCATTTCCAAGGCCGTGCTCGATCGGGGGCTCGATGCCCAGACGGCCTTCGAGATCGTCTCGATCGACATCGCCGATATCGACGTGGGGCAGAACATCGGCGCCCGGCTGCAAGCCGACCAGGCCGAAGCCGATACGCGGGTTGCCCGTGCGAAGGCCGAAGAGCGACGCGCTCTGGCCACCGCACGCGAGCAGGAAATGAAGGCGCAAGTCGCCCGCAATCGGGCTGGCGTCGTCCTGGCCGAGGCCGAAGTGCCCCTGGCCATGGCCGCCGCATTCCGGGAAGGGAACCTTGTGGCCAAGTGACCGGGCGCCGACCGCCGCGGTGAATTCTCAACAATTGATGCTGCCCCGCTTGGCTGGCATCTGCCAGCGAGTTCCGCGATTCATCCTCACGCGATTCTTGATCCCAACCGAAGCCACTCCCATGCCACTCGACGCTTATTCAATGTGCCCAGGCGGCACCGGCAAGAAAATCAAATTCTGCTGCGGCGATTTCCTGGGCGAACTACAGAAGATCGATCGGATGTTGGAAGGCGAGCAGTTTGTCGCCGCGCTGCAACAGATCGACCACCTCCTGGCTCAGAAACCCCACGAGAATCGCGAGTGTCTGCTCGCGTTGAAATGCCAAGTGTTGGGGGTCACCAAGCAGTACGCCGCCGCGGCCGCCACGGCCGAGCAGTTTCTGGCCAAGCACCCGAATAACCAGGTTGCGTTGGCGGAATCGGCAATCGCTGTCGCCCCGCGCGACGTTCAAGCCGGCGTCCAGACGCTTCAGCGGGCGATCCGCGTCGCCGACCGCAAACTGTCCGCTCGCGCCTACCAGGCGATTGGCTTTGTAGCCGCCATGCTCTTTGAACGTGGGTTTCCCGTCGCGGCCCGCGGGTTGGTCGAACTCCAGTGCAACCTCGTGCCCGAGGATGAGCGGGCCCAGGGTTTGCTGACTGCCATCAGCCAAGCGGCCGAGGTGCCCCTTCTTCTGCGAGAAGAGCCCGCGCCATTGAGCTGCCCCCCAACAGCCTCGTGGAAAGAACGATTTGAAGAGGCCTTGAAACCGGATGAGTTGCTCGACTGGGTGTCGGTGGCCGATCGACTCGCCGTCCTGGCGGTCGAAATTTCCGACGCGCCGGCCGTCTGGCAAAACCTGGCGCTATTCCGCGCCCGTCTCGCTGAAAATCAGAAGGCCGTCGAAGCTTGGCGCAAGTTCGCCGCTCTCCGAGGCGCCGAGCCTGATGGGCTCGAGGACGCCGTCGAGGCCGAGGCCACCGCCATGTTGCTTGGCGACGACCCGCTCGGCGACTGCGTCGACATGCTCCACATCGTCTGGACCGTCAACGACGCCCAGCGGGCCCAGGAGGCATTGCTCTCGTCGCCCCGGTGCCAAGCGATCAACATCGATCCATCACGCTTCATCGACAGCCAAACGCCTCCGCCCAAGGGCGCGTTCGTTCTGCTGGACCGGCCAGCGCTGCAATCGGCCGACGGGCTTCGCCTGGACACCATGCCCCGGGTTCTCGGTCATGTCGTCCTGTTCGGCCGCCAGACGGACCGCGAGGCGCGGCTTGAGATGACGGCCGTCGGCGCCGATGAACTGGACGCCGTCCAAGCGACCATTCGCGAAGCGGCTGGCGATTCCGTCGACTCTGCGCCGACGCAACAGGTCATGGGACACCAGTCCTCGTCGAGTCGGCTGATGCGCAACGCCTGGCTGCCGCCGCGAGACGTTTCGGCCGAGCAACTCCACGCCCTGTCCATCGAGAGCATGCGACAAGGCCTTCTCGAACGGTGGCCCGACCTGGGGCTGGGCGTTCTCGACGGGCGGACGCCTCGCGAAGCGGCCGCCGACGCCTCGAGCCGTGTCCGCGTGCTGGCCGCCGTGATGGTCCTTGAGCATTGGGCCCAGCGATTTCCATCGCCCATCGACTTCAACGAGCTTCGCATCCGGCTGGGCCTGCCCACGCTTGACGCGATCGATCCGCGACAGCAGTCGCCCTTGGGCTTGCCGCTGGTGCGACTTGCACGCATCACCACCGAGGAGTTGAGCGACGAAGACTTGGTTTCGGCCTATTACCGTGCCTCGGCTTTCGCTATCCGTCCGGCGGTTAGGAAGTTCGCTCTGGCGATTGTCGAGCGGCCAGCCCTGGCCGAGTCCGGTGAGCAGCAGCATGCCTACGCCACGCTCGCCCGCACCGAAGAAGATCCGGCTCGGGCGATGGAGCACATTGCTCGCGGCCGAGAACAGACCGAGGCGAAGGGCCAGTCTCATGCCGCGTGGGATCTGATGGAACTGTCCTTCAGCTTTGCCCACCGCGACGGCGCCAACGCCGTCCGATTGCTTCAGCACATCCAATCGCGTCACGCCGAAGAGCCGGGGGTTAGTGAAGCCCTGACTCAGATGATGATCGAGGTTGGCCTCGCGCATCCGGACGGCACACCCGTCGCGTTTCCTGAAGATGTTGCCGGCGCGGCGGCCCCGGCCGCCGAGCCCGGCGGACTCTGGACTCCCGACAGCGAGCAACCGGCCGCCACCGGCAAACTCTGGACGCCCGAGTAGGGCATCGCCACTACGGACGCAGCGGGCGACGGCCACCGCCGATCAGGCGGCGTCTTGGCTGTTGGCGGGCACTTTGGCTCGTGTCAAAGCCGTTGCCACGACTGTCTCCCGAATCGAGCGAGGGCCTTGTCGCGTCTCTGCGGCGCACGCGCTCCGTTCGAGTCGCCGGCTTGGCCCCATTCCGGCGTGCTTGCTCCGTCGCTGGTCGCCGCAATAATTCCAGCGACGACACACTGTGCAAGCGAACCCTGTCACCTCCACGGAGGCCAGAAGATGTCCCGCATTCACCCCGTTTCCCACGACGCCAATCCGAAGACCAAGAACCTTTTGGGTCTGGTTGAAAAGCAAATGGGCATGGTGCCCAACATGATTGCGACCATGGCTCGATCGCCGGCCGTTGCTGAAGCGTACTTGGCCTTCAGTCAAAATCTGGCCATCGGCGGGCTTCCTCTCAAGCTCCGCGAGCAGATTGCCCTGACGGTCAGCGAGGCCAACCAGTCCGCCTATTGTCTCTCGGCCCACAGTTTTCTCGGACGTCGGGCTGGCCTGACCGAATCCGACCTGCCAGATGCCCGACATGGCACGGCCTCGGACCCAAGAACCAATGCGGCGCTCGTCTTCGCCCGAAGGATGGTCGAAGACCGAGGCCACGTCAACGATGAGGACCTTCAGGAGGTCCGTCACGCCGGCTACACCGACAGCGAGATCGTCGAGATCATTGCCAACGTGGCCCTGACTCTATTCACGAACTACTTCAACGAGGTCGCCGCGACGGATGTCGATTTCCCGCTGGCGCCGTCGCTGGCTGTCGTCTAAGTGTGCCATCGACGACGCGCTACTCGACTACGAACGGCTCGCGATACGATCTGGTGAGCAGGCCGTTTGCCTCATCGTCGCCGAGGAACCGCTCGGTGCTCGCGTCGAACGCCAATGGTCGGCCAAGCTGATAGGTGGCGTCTTTTAGGTCGAGCCGCGCCGCCTGCGTCAGGTGTTGGGCGATGCCGTCGAACGCTGCGCGAGCCACGTCGTCGTCGCCGAAAGCGCGCGACTTCTGAGTGAAGGGGACCTCCTTGCCCAGGCGGTAGGAGATGTTCGCCAAGAGGCAGAGTCGCGATGACAGATAGCCCTCGCCGATCTCTGCGGCGAGTTCCTCGCGATTCCGACTGCGAACGCAATCGACGAAGTTCTGGAAGTGTTGCTGTTGCGGGTCGCGGGCTGCGCCGCCGGCCACGCTTCCGCTCAGCGTGACGCGTCGGCCGGCGTCTTTGGCCGCAACGCCCTCGATCGGTTCGCCTGTCTTCTTGCCTCGCGGATAAAACAGGCCGTCGCGGATCGTGCCGCCTTCCATGAGGAATTCGTTGGTCACCTTGGTGTTCTTGGCATCGACCAGTCCGCAGTCCTCGAAGATGATCTTTGGTCCGCCGAAGTCGATGACGCTGAGCTGGGTGTTTGGGGTCTGGCCCTGGTCCTGCATTTGGTAGCCGTAGCGACCGCCAAGGCTCAGAACGCGCTTGGGCACGGCGCCGTCCGGCATGGCCCACCGCGCGATGTCCATCTGGTGGACGCCCTGGTTGCCAATTTCGCCGTTGCCAAAGTCCCAGAACCAGTGCCAGTTGTAGTGCACCAGATTCTCGTGATACGGCTGTTGCGGCGCCGGGCCAAGCCACAGGTTATAGTCCAACTCCTTTGGCGGCTGCTTCGGCCAGCGAAAACCGAGGCTTCGTCGCGGCTTGCTGGCATAGCCATACGCGACCAGAAGGTTGCCGTACTTGCCGCTGCGGACCGCCGCGACTTGGTTCTGCCAATGGGCGTCCGAGCGACTCTGGGTGCCGTGTTGCACAATGCGATCGCACTCGCGCGCCGCCTTGACCAGCATCTGTCCTTCCGATGGATTGTGGCAGCACGGCTTCTCGACATAGACGTCCTTGCCCGCCCGACAGGCCCAAATCGCAAGCAGCGCGTGCGAGTGGTTTGGCGTGGCGATCGACACGGCGTCGAGGTCCTTGTCGTCCAGGATTTCGCGCATGTCGGCCAGACACTGCGGCTTGCTGCGGCCGTGGTCCTCGATCCACTTGGCCCGCGACGCGAACAGCCGACTGTCGGGATCGACCAGGTAGGCGATCTCGACGTTCTTCATGGCGGCATAAGCCCGGATGTGCTCTTGCCCTCGCTGGTTGATGCCAACGACGGCGACGCGCAGGCGGTCGTTCGCCCCACGCGCGCGCCCGAGCGCGATCGGCCCCATGGCAAACGTGGCGGCCGCAAGGCTGCCCGCGGCCGTGTTTTTCAGAAAATGGCGACGACTGTGGCGTGACATGGCGTGCATTCCATGGTTCAAGGAGATGTGTATCGGCGGGAAAGCAGCGGGGGGCGACAAGCCTCTATCTTGGCCCTCGGGTCATGGAATGTCAAGCTGCGCCGGTCGCTAGGGCAGCCGCGGTTTCCTTGGCGGTTTGGACCGCCCCGTCAGGAATGCCACGATCCTCGCCCGCAGGCGGTCGCGTCGAGCCGGTTCGAGTTGACACTGCCAGACCACCATGACCTGCCAACCGCGGCGTCGCAGTTCCCGTTGGGTTTGCTTGTCTCGGGCCGCATTGCGATTCAGTTTGGCCGTCCAGTAGTCGCGCCTCGACGACGGCATCCGACACTGCGGGCAACGGTGCATGTGCCAGAAACAGCCGTTGACGTTGATGATCTTCCGCAATCGCGGGAACACGAGATCAGGCGTGCCCGGCAGCTCCCGAACGTGCAACCGATACCGAAACCCCAGGGAGTGTACAAGCCGTCGGACGACCAGTTCCGGCGTTGTGTCTTTCGACTTCACCGCCGCCATGATGCGGGAACGCTCGGATCGAGAAAACGTGTCGGCCATGGCAGAGAAACGCTGCTTCCGATTTGGGAGCAAGATTGCGTTACGGTATGATTCTTGGAGAACTCAGACATTCGTCTAAGCGACCCATGCTGCCCCTCGCTCTTTGGAGAAACGAAAGATGAACAGAAACTCGACTCGCACAATCGAGCAGTCTTTTTTGGACTGGAGCGGCGGCTTTCCGCCAGACTCGGAGCAGCAAATATTCATCTATATGGAGTATGTATACGGCGCCGATGCGGTAGACGCCGACGAGACACGCGATGTCCTGAGGGATTGGCTGCTGGCGGAGAGCATTGACCACAACGGTTTATGACGTGATGCCATCCTGCGCTGCGTCCGCAGCTACAATTCGCAAACCGCTGCTGCCCGACTGCGGTAACCAACGATCATTGTAGAGCCTAAACAGTTCCGTGAATGTCTTTGCCCTGGCTATGGGGGCGAACTTGGCTATTTCTGAAACATTTTGTCCAACAAATGTCTCAATGTCCGTCACTGCGACCCGTCCCCTGATCTGCTTGTCTACCGTCGCCTCAACCGCATTTTCCCATTTTTCTCGATCAGCTTTGCGGACGAGCAGCCAAATGTCCAACAGCGTGTTCGTGAGAATATCGACGATTTGCTGGAGATGGCGGCTATCCGGAGGATTGACGGTGACTTCAATTGCCGTGTTGCCGAGTTGAAAGTCCGCTGGACGATCGCGGTTGGGTGTATTGACGTTCTTCGGCGTCGCAGCCTCATCGCCGAATTTTACTTGGAGCTTTGCGCCGACAAGGTATTCCGCGACGTCTTTGGCCCGCTTCTTCCTTTGTGCCTGATTCAATATGTCAACAATAACTGCAACAGCGGTCCCTTGGTTATAGCGAGCCATCAGCGGCTTGCCCTCGTTGATGACCTGCAGGCGGCTCGCAGCGATGGATTCGATAGCATTCAGGAAGTTTTTCCTCTCATTTTCGTCCATGGCTGCAAACCCCTGCGACTCGATCCACGCCAACAGGGGGCCAATCCAAGCGCCGACGTTCGAGGAACGACGCCCGAAAGCTCGTACGGGCGAAGTGATGTGGCACCGAGTGAGCGCACAACTGACATAGCCGTCATGCTCCTTTAGCTGCATGCCGCTGCTGGTCAGGTGATCCTCTTTGCGGAGACTCGGAGCCTCCCGCAATCTCTCACAAACGGCCATGACGACAATGACACGGCTCGGCTGATCTGCGGTTCCGCACTTCATATGTTCATCAAGCCAAGCGACGAACGATTCTTCAAGCCGGTTGTCAGCCATCTTGCCTCCAGACCACCTGTGGGACGACCGATGCAAGGTAATTTGAAGCAATCCATTCGATTGCCGGAACACACACTGCATCGCCAAAGCCAAAAAGCGCCTGATTCAATGGCACTCCGATCGGGTAGCTGTCGGGCACGCCCTGAAGCCTCGCGCACTCGCGTGCGGTAATCAGACGCACCTGGCGATTGCCGCAGCCCGCCTTGAAAAGGATTTGCCGCCCGCTGCCGCCGCGCGGAGTGCGGAGGCAACCGGCGATTCCGTCGGTGCGAAGCTCGGCCATGCTTTTCTCGTTGCGAACTCGACGAAACGCAGTTGCGTAGGTATATGACCGCCCTGCGATCATCTTGCGGGCCTGCTCGGTGTGCTTCTCGCTTAACTGCCCCATGAAATACTCGGTGCGCTCTTTGTTCCACCAGTGTGGATCATCGTCTGGCAGATCCTCGATAATATCTGTGAGTCTCGCGCGACGAGGCGGCAGTGGCGGCAACTCACGGAGATCCCATCGAATATTCGGATGAGCGTTGATGAACTTCAAAAGTGCTTCTGGCCGGGCATCGCTGGGGAGATCGCATGTGCGCCTGTCTTGCCCGTCGTCCCTTTTGGCCAACACAAACAAGCGTGCGCGGCTTTGGGGTACCCAATGGACTGCATTTAGGATGATCGCATCGACGGTGTACCCAAGCTCGTTGAGAGCCATCAACGCGTGCTCAAAGTCACGCCCGCCGTGGCTCATCAGGAACCCGACCACGTTTTCAAGCATGACCAACGGAGGCCGACGGTTGCCCATCTCGCGGAGGATACGCACGAGGCCCCAGAACGACGACGATTCCTTTCCGTCCAACCCTTCCCACCGACCCGCAATCGAGAGGTCGTTGCAAGGAAACGACGCGGTGAACAAAGTGCAGTCCGGTACGTCCTTGGCCTTGATCGCATGAATATCACCGACGTGGAGATGGTCATCCTTCGGCCAGTTGTGCCGATACATTTCGGCTTTTTTGGGGTCGATGTCGTTCGCAAAAACGACATGCCAACCCTGGCGTTCGAGGGCGAGCCGCACGAGACCAATCCCTGCGAAGAACTCTGCGCAGTCGATTTGCGGAGATTGTTCCTTCACCTGGACCGAAAGCCGGTAACCGCGTTCAGAAAGCCGTTCCAATGCCAAGCGTGCGCCGGGTTTCACCTCGTGATGCTCGAAGAACTGGCGGACCCAGCCTCGCATGCGAAAGAAACCGCGAGGCTTGCCTGTCTTGGCGTCTCGCCCGATGTCCGTGCGGATCGTCTGGCCCAAACCGACGAGCAGGATGTCAATGGTCGGGCAATCGCGAGACCGCCTAGCTCCACCGATGCAGTCGGGCGGGAAGAAGTCGTAGTGGCGGTTCACGTAAATGTGGCTGTGCCGAATGTTTGCAGCCGTCACCTGCAAGAGGCGTATATTCCCACTCTTTGCGGCCATTCCGTCGGTCCTTCGTTGGGCCCATCTTAATGCTCGCCAAGCGGTTGCGTCAATCCAGGGGCCGATCGGCCCACGAGCGATTCCTGGAACCCATTGCCGTAAGCGTTGTGTGTCGCGGCATTTGGGATCGGGAGGCCAGGGGCGGTCGAAGTGGTCGCGGAAAGGTCGGCAAGAAGACGCGACCGCCCGCAGGCTAACTCTTGCCCGCGAAGATTTTTACCTCGCGGGGCGTCACGTAGACCGTGCTGCCGGTCGAGATGCCGAGCGTTCGGTAGCGGTCTTGCGTCAGCTCGGCGTGGAGCCGTTCGCCGCTTTTGGCCTGGAGCTCCAGTCGCACATTTGGGCCGGCCGAGTGAATCCGCAGGACGACCGCCTCCATGGCGTGCTCGTTTCGCTCGACGGCGACTTCCAATTGATGCGGCCTGATGAAAACCCGCGCCTCCTGGGTCGGCGCCCCGGCGTGTTCGGGCGATTCCCAGGCAAGCGTCGCGAAATGCACCTTGCCGCCTTCCAAGCGGCCGTGGAAGAAGTTCACCTGCCCGAGAAACTTGACGACGAACTCGGTCGCCGGTCGATGGAAGACTTCGTCGGGCGTGCCGATCTGCTCGATCTGGCCCTCGTTCATCACGAGCACTCGGTCGGCCAGTTCGAGCGCTTCGTCCTGATCGTGGGTCACGAAGACGCTCGTCAGGTGAATCTCGTCATGGAGCCGGCGGAGCCACTGTCGCAGCTCTTGCCGCACCTTGGCGTCCAACGCGCCGAACGGTTCGTCGAGCAGCAGGACCTTTGGCTCGATGGCTAGCGCCCTGGCCAGCGCGACGCGCTGCCGCTGGCCGCCCGAGAGTTGATGCGGATATCGGTGCGCCATGCTCTCCAACTGCACCAGCTTGAGGAGCCGCATGACTTTGTACTTGATCAGGTTTCGGCTTGGCCGATGCGCCTTGGGCCGGACCTTCAGTCCGAAGGCCACATTGTCGAACACGGTCATGTGGCGGAACAGGGCGTAGTGCTGAAAGACGAAGCCGACCTGTCGGCTGCCGACGCGCCGCCGTGCGACATCCTCGTCGTGAAACAGGATTGCACCGCTGCCGGGGTCGGGATCTTCGAGGCCGGCGATGATCCTGAGCAGCGTCGTCTTGCCGGAGCCCGAGGGCCCCAGCAGGGCGACCAATTCGCCGGTGGCGACGGTCAGGCTGACGTCCCGCAGCGCGGTGAACGTGCCGAACGTCTTCGTGATGTTGCGTGCTTCAATCCCCATGACGCCACTTCCAGCCGCGAAACTTACCCCTTCAGCATAACGGATGGGCCGGGCGTTACGCTACCCGTGGCCACCGCCTAATCTCCCATGTATCCCAACTCTTCCGGCGCGAGAGACTCGGCCGTTTTCCACTGCAAGAGCGACTTGAGCACCAAGGTGACCAGCGCCAGCAGGGCTAGCAGCGACGCCACGGCGAACGCGGCCGCCAGTTCGCTGTCGCACCCGCCCTTGTAAAGCCGCTCGACGTGGAGCGGCATCGTGTTCGTACTTGCGATGTTTCCCACGACGACCGACACGGCTCCAAATTCGCCCATCGCTCGGGCGTTGCACAAGATGACGCCGTACAGCAGTCCCCACTTGATGTTCGGCAGCGTAATGCGCCAAAACGTTTGCAAGCCGCTGGCTCCCAGAACCCTTGCGGCCTCCTCCTCTTCCGTCCCCTGCGACTGCATCAGTGGAATCAATTCTCGCGCCACGAACGGGAACGTGACGAAGAGCGTTGCAATGATGATCCCCGCCGGAGCGTAGACGATGTGAACGTCGTGCGCTTCGAGCCACGGCCAAAACCATCCTTGCCGCCCAAACAGCAGCACGAAAATCATCCCGGCGATCACCGGCGACACGCTGTAAGGCAGATCGATCAACGTAATTAGCACGCTCTTGCCGACAAACTGAAACTTGGCGATCGCCCAGGCGGCCAGAATGCCGAACAGCGTGTTGATCGGCACAGCAATGGCGGCCGTCATCAACGTCATCCCGATCGCGGATCGGGTGTCCGGGTCGGTTAGCGAACCGACGTACGCCCGCCAGCCCCGTGCGAAGGCCTCGACAAACACGACCACCAGCGGCATCAAGAGGAAAAGCGATAAGAAGGCGAGCGTCACGCCAATCAGCAACCAGCGCACCCAGCGCGGCTCGGTAATCGCCTCGGCGGCTTGCCGCCGGGTGCCGGATGTCAGCTTGAGTGCTACGGTTCCCGCCATGGGTTGCCTACCCTGTCGCCGCGTAACGCCGGCTCCACCATTGGGTCAAATTGATAAAGAGCAGCACGACGAACGACGCCAAAAGGGTGACGACCGCGATGGCCGCCGCGTCGGCAAACTCGTACTGCTCCAGCTTGGTGAAGATCAACATCGGGATGACCTTCTCCCATCGGCTGGAAATGAAAATCACCGATCCATACTCGCCCAGTGCCCGGGCGAACGCCAGTGCGAAACCAGTCAGCAGCGCCGGCAGGATCGTTGGCAAAATCACGCGACGCATCGTCTGCCACCGCGTGGCGCCAAGGCTGGCCGCCGCCTCCTCGACCTCCATATCCAGGTCTTCCAGCGCCGGTTGCAGCGTCCGCACCACGAAGGGGAGCCCGATAAACGTCAACGCCACCATGACGCCCCACCGGCTATAGGTGATTTCGACGCCGTATGGGGCCAGCCAGCGGCCAACCCATCCCTCGGTCGAATACAGTTGTGCCAGAGCGATTCCCGAAACGGCCGTCGGCATGGCAAACGGCAGGTCCACCACCGCGTCGACGAATTTCTTGCCCACGAACGAGTAGCGGACCAAAGTCCACGCGACGATCAACCCAAAAAAGGCGTTGATCGTCGCGGCCGCCAGCGATGCGCCGAACGAGAGCTTGTAGGCGTCCATCGCGGCCGAGTCGGTCACGGTCGCCCAGAACTCGTCCCAGCCCATCGTCGCCGACTTGAGAAACAACGCCGTCAGCGGGATGAGCACCAGCAAGCTCAGATAGCTGAGCGTGCAGCCCATCGTTACGCCAAAGCCGGGCAGAACACTGCGTTGTTTCAGGCTCATCAACTATCGCTTCGCTTTCGACATCTTTTCATAGAAGCCGCCTTTGCCGAAATGCTCTCGATAGGCATTGGCCCAGCCGCCGAAAACGTCGTCAATATTGAACAACTCGACCGTGGCGAAGTTCTTCATCGACTCTGCCGGGATTCCCTTCACGTCGCGCGGCCGATAGTAATGCTTCGCGGCCAGTTTCTGGCCTTCCGGCGAGTAGAGGTACTTCAAATAGGCCTCGGCCACCTTGCGCGTGCCGTGCTTGTCCACGATTTTGTCGACCACGGCCACGGACGGCTCGGCCCGAATGCTGATCGAGGGCACGACAATCTCGTACTCGCCCTTCTGCATGTCGTTGATCGAAAAAATCGCCTCGTTCTCCCAGGCTAGCAGCACATCGCCGCGGCGCTTCTTCACAAATGTCAATGTCGCATCTCGCGCACCGCTGTCAAGCACTTTCACATGGCGGTACATGTCCTTGACGAACTCGAACGCCTTCTTCTGGGCCTTGGCCACGGCGTCCGCCTGCTTTGGGTCGTGCAGTTTGGCCAGATCGCCCAATTCCCGCTTGAGTGCAAACCCCCAGGCGGCCAAATAGTTCCAGCAAGCGCCGCCCGACGTGGCCGGGTCAGGCGTCACGATCTCCACGTCCTGCTTCAGCAGATCGCCCCAGTCCTTGATGCCCTTCGGATTCCCCTTGCGAACCAGGAAGATGATCGTCGACGTGTACGGCGCGCTATTGTGCGGCAGTCGCTTCTGCCAGTCCTTTGCAATCAGTCCGTCGGACTTCTTCACAATCGCGTCGATGTCGTTGGCAAGCGCCAGCGTCACGACATCCGCCTCGAGCCCCGCGATAACGTTCCGGGCCTGCTTGCCCGACCCAGCGTGCGACTGCGTGACGCTTACCTTCTGGCCGGTCTCCTTCTCCCAACGCGATGCAAAGACCTGATTGTAATCCTTGTACAACTCGCGGGTCGGGTCATAGGAGACGTTCAGAATCGTGAGAGCCTTCTTCTCGGACCCGTCGCCAGCCTTCTTCTCCACCTGGCTCGAGCACCCGGCAAACCAGGCGAGTGAGACAATCACGAGCAGCACGGGAAAACCGAGCGAGCGGGTAACGTGCGATTGCATTTTGAGGTCCTTGTAACGGGGTGTGGTTTCCTGACGCTTGGCCAGGCTTGTTCATCAATGGCACGCGACGTGCAATGATAGATGCTTCGTAGCCACCGCAAGTACCGTGCCATGTCACGGGCGCGGGCGATTTACCGACTACGGTAGCCATTTTTTCGGTTCCCGCAAGCCATTTGGGTCAATGGCCCGTGACATACGATGGACAGGGCCCGGGAAATGCGATAGACTGGCCAGCATATACCACGGCACCGCAAACCAAGGATCTTTCGGGATGATGCTCGTCGCGGAACAGTTCCAAGACGGCCTGCTCCTTGTCTGGCAAGAGGCCTGCCGGCACATTGAGATCGGGCAAGCAACGGCGAACATCGCTCCCATGCTGGTGCGCCATATCCCAATCGAGCAGGTGCTTATCCGCCGCGTCGATCCGGTGCGGTCCGACATCGAGACCGTCGCGGTCGGGCTCGCCCGGAACGAATCCGATGGCAACTCGAGCGGCGCCATCCCGCTGAGCGCCAGGACCAAGTGCTCGGCCGCCGAACTGCAATCCCTTTTGGCTTGGTGCCGCGAAGGCCGGATGGCACGCCTGGATGGCAATTGTCCGGTCTCCAAGGCCGTGCCCGACCAGTGTCGTGGCGATGTGCTGGTCGGCCCCCTCGGCGATCCGGCCGGTCACTGCGGCATCCTCATCTTGCTGGCGCCGCCTGGCGGCGTCTTCAGCTTGGCCCATGCCGAACTCGCGCAGCTCCTGATCGAGCCGTTCTCGGTCGCCATGGAAAACGACCTGCGGCTCCGTGAGATGGCTGCCCTGCGTGAAGCGGCCGAGGCCGACAAACGGTCGCTGTTGACCAAGCTCGGCCGCAAGGACATCGGCGACAAGATTGTGGGCGCCGACTCGGGCCTCCGCGCGGTCATCGATCGCGTCGATCTGGTCGCCAGGAGCGATGCGCCTGTCCTCATCTTCGGCGAGACGGGCACGGGCAAGGAGCTCATCGCTCGGGCGATCCACAATCGTTCGGCCCGTTGCAGCGGTCCCTTCGATCGCGTCAACTGCGGTGCGATTCCCCCGGAACTGATCGACTCGCAACTGTTTGGGCACGAGCGGGGCGCGTTCACCGGCGCTGTCGAATCGCGACGCGGCTGGTTCGAGCGGGCCGATGGCGGGACACTGTTTTTGGACGAAATTGGCGAGCTGCCCCCGGCCGCGCAGGTTCGAATGCTGCGAATCCTCCAAGACGGTTGGATGGAACGTGTCGGCGGCGAGAAGCCCATCAACGTCGATGTGCGGATCGTCGCCGCGACGCATCGCGACCTGGCGGCGATGGTTGCCGAGGGGCAGTTCCGCGAGGACCTTTGGTATCGAATCGCCGTGTTCCCGATCGTGCTGCCACCGCTGCGCGAGCGGTGCGGGGACATTGCCCAACTGGCGCCTCATTTTGCCCAGCGGGCGGCCACCCGCTTCGGCCTGGCGCCGGTCGCGCCGACCGCGGCAGACATCGCGCTGCTGGCTGGCTACTCGTGGCCGGGCAATGTTCGCGAGCTCGCGGCCGTGATCGACCGCGCGGCGATTCTCGGCGACGGGAAGCGATTGGACGTAGCCACGGCGTTGGGCATCAGCGACGTGCCCGCCGTCGCTACGCCCGATGCCGATGGAGTGTGCCCCGTTCCGGCTCGATGGGGCAGCCCTTCCCTCCCGGCTGCGAAGAAACCATCGCCGGCCGCCCCGACCGACATCGGATCGCTCGACGACGCCATCCGAAGGCACATCGAAGCCGCGTTGCAACTCACCCACGGTCAAATCGAAGGTCGCCGTGGCGCGGCCGCCAAGCTGAAAATCAATCCGCACACGCTTCGGGCCAAGATGCGAAAGCTGGGCATCGCCTGGGCCGCCTTCCGCGACGACGGCGATCAGTAGCCGCCATCGCTTGCTGTCAGGCATTCCGGGGCGATACAATGGCGGCATGAATCGCACCCACCCTAGCACGGCCATTCGCTTCGCTCGGCTTCTTGCACTCGCTGTTGTTCTTGTTCTTCAGCTGGCGCCGGCCGCGCCGGCCGCTAAGAATGTCATCCTCATGATTGCCGACGGAGCAGGCGAGAACCTCTGGCTTGCCGCCGCCATGTACCAAGGCCGGGTCGGCGCCCAGATCTATGACCAGCCAGGCTGGGCCAGGTTCTCTTGCTCCACGTATCCCTTGAGTCTGTCGCACGCGCCCACCGGCGATCTGAAACAGGACCCGGCATTGATCTACGACCCGCTGAAGGCATGGGACACAACCGCCCTCGGCGCGACGCGCGGTTTCGCCGGCTATCATTGGCAGACCACCACGCCAACGGATTCGGCGGCCGCGGCCACGGCGCTCGCCACCGGGAAGAAGACCTATAACCACGCCATCAATTGGTCGAACGACGGACGGCCCATGCGCGGGTTGTCGATCGCCGAAATTGCCAAGCGTTGCGGTAAGTCCGTTGGCGTTGTCACCACGGTGCCCTGGAGCGACGCAACGCCGGCGGCACTCGGCGGCGCACATAACGTCAATCGCGGCAATCACGCCGAAATCGCCAACGAGATGCTCGACGGCGGCTGGCTCGATGTCATCATGGGCGGCGGCAATCCTGACTTCGACGACGACGGGCAACCGCGCCACCGTGAACACGGCCGCGACTACCAATGGGTCGGTGGCCGCGACACCTGGAAGTCGCTCCAAGAAGGCAAACGCGCTTGGAAGCTGGTCGAGAGCAAGGCCGATTTCGAGGCGCTCGCGGCCGGCCCCACGCCCCCGAAAGTCCTTGGCACGGCGCAGGTGGGCAAGGCCCTGCAAGTGAAGCGAGCGATCGGCCGTGCGATCCTGGGCAACCTCGTCCAGCATCCGCAACCGTTCTCGATTCCGCTCAACAACAATGTTCCGTCGTTGGCCGTTCTCTCTCGGGCCGCCATTCATTGTCTGGACGACAACCCGAAGGGCTTCTACCTGATGATCGAGGGTGGCGCCGTCGATTGGGCCAACCATGCCAATCAGCCCGAGCGGGCCATCGAAGAACAAGTCGATTTCGTGCGGGCCGTCGAGGCGGTCGTCGCCTGGATCGAATCCCATGGCGGCTGGGACCAGACGCTCTTGATCCTGACGGCCGATCACGAGTGCGGCCTGCTTTGGGGTCCGAAGTCCCGTGCCGTTCCGTTCGATCCGATCGTCGATCGCGAGCCCAACCGTCTGCCCGGCATGGCGTACAACTCGCATGGCCACAGCAACAGCTTGGTGCCCATCTACGCCCGAGGTCCAGGCAGCGAGCGGTTTGCCACGTTCGTCAAGGCGACGGACGGCGAGGCCGCGGCCCGGTGGCGCATTTCGGGCCGCTACCTCGACAATACGGACATCTTCGCCGTGATGCGTCAGGAAGTGACGGGAACCGCGTTGCAGGGAAGCGACGGTCGGGCAGCGCCCGGCCAGCGATGACCGCTGGTCCTCAAGTTGCTGGTTTTTGGCACTCCCATCCGACGCCCAGTGTGATATACTCGGCCGTTTCCACAGAACCATGCGGAGGGACGGACCATGCGCACGTTTCTCGTCACCGGCGGCGCCGGATTCATTGGCTCCCATATCGCCGAATCGCTTGTCCGTCGTGGCGACCGCGTTCGCGTTCTCGACAACCTCAGCACGGGCTATCTCTCGAACCTCGAGGGCTTCCGCGATCAGGTCGAGTTCATCGAGGGTGACGTGACGGATGCCCCTGCGGTTGCACGGGCGGTCCAAGGCGTTGATTGCGTGTTTCACGAGGCAGCCCTGGCCTCCGTTCCCGCGAGCCTCGAACGTCCGTTGGACAGCCATATGGCCTGCGCGACGGGCGTTGTCGTGTTGCTGGACGCTGCTCGACGGGCCGGCGTTCGCCGGGTGGTCTACGCGGCCAGCAGCGCCGCCTATGGCGACCGACCCACCAGCAGCAAGCGAGAAACCGACCTGCCCGCTCCGTTGTCGCCGTACGCCGCGGCCAAGGCGGCGGGCGAGCTGTACTGCCAAGCTTTCTGGTCGAGCTTCGGCCTGGAAACCGTCGCCCTGCGGTACTTCAACGTTTTCGGGCCGCGCCAAGATCCAAAGAGCCAGTACTCGGCCGTGATTCCACGTTGGATCACGGCGATTCTCTCTGGCCAGCAGCCGATCGTCTATGGCGACGGCCGACAGTCGCGCGACTTCTCGTATGTTGGCAACGTGGTTCACGCCAATCTGCTGGCCGCCGACGCTCCGGACGTTGAGGGCCGAATCATCAATGCGGCCGAAGGGCACTCCATCGACCTGCTGCGGCTGCTCGCGGTCCTCAACCAACTCTTGGGTACGAACATCAAGCCGAAGATGGAACCTCCTCGCGCTGGCGACATCCACGAAAGCCAGGCCGACATCACCCTGGCCCGGCAGTTGCTCGGCTACGAGCCCCAGGTGAGTTTTGAAGACGGCCTCCGGCAGTCGATCGGCTACTATCGCTCGATTGCCAAGCGTTAGCGAACTCGAATCGTTGAGCGGCCTTCGGCTACGGTCGCCCCGCCAACTGACGTTGCAGCGATTCGACTTCCGCGGTCCTGGTGTCCAATTCCCGGCGAAACTGCTCGGCGCTTTGGCAACGCGTCTCGATTCCAGCGAACAGGCCCGCGGCGGACGAGGCGTCTTGCCAACCGGCGGCCAACTGGCCAATCGCCCCGCGAAGCCCGCGTCGAAGTCGTGTGCAAAACGCCCAAAGCAAGATGAGGCACCAAAGCACCATCCAAAAACCGGCCGAAAGATAGAAGTCGATGCCATGCACGGGTGTCACGTGGTCGGCCAGCCAGGAGTCATAGAAAAAGTTCCTCCCAAGCCGGTACAACAGCAGGCCAAGCATCAGCAGCAAAAGAAGTTCGTAACGCCACCGAGTCAGCCAGCCCGTGTGACGACGGGCCAAGCGATTCACCAAGGCGTCAAGGTCGGACGCCACTCGGGCGACGAACCCGGCCGATGCGGCCCGCGACTCGGCAGCCAACGCCGCGGAAAGGTCGTTCGCTGGAAGCCCACCCTCGGCCGCGTATCCCTCGACGATGACGGCCGCTTTGCGGAGCGTCACGGGGTCGATGCCGACGGCCGCTTGATCGAGGCTTTGGTCGGCCTCGCGGTTGCGACGCCAGCGGCGCCACGTGTGCGCTCCCTCGAAGGCGCCCCAGAGCGCCAGTTGCGCGGGTGTTCGGACACGGTAAAGCAAAGCCCCGGCAAGAAGACCGCCGAGCCCCTGATAGGCTCGCAACACCAGCGAGAACGGACTCAGGCCCCAGCGCGCGGCGACCTGGCCGAGCAGGCGATTTTCCCATTGCCGGCGGTTGGCCAGCAGTCCGGCCTGCATTTCGTCGGCCAGTTGACGCCCGATGATCGCTCGCTGCTGGTCTACGGCGGCTTGCGTCTCGCGCACGCGCGGCATCGCCTGGTCGAGCGACGTGCGACAAGCGGCCAACGTGTCGGCGACCAGTTCCAGAAAATTGTCGCGGCGGATTCGGTTGGCCGCTGCGCCGACCATTTGCCGCGTCAGCAGATCGGCCAGGTCGGCCATTTCGCCTCGCGGCTGCAAGCCGGCCTGGGCGTCGGCCAGCGCGCGAAGCGAGTCGATCCGAAAGATGCGAACGGCCGACTTCTTGTTTGTGGACGGCGTCGAAGTCGCTAACGCTTGCCGCTCGCCACACGCCGAATTTCCATGCGCCGCTATTTCTTCCAACACGGTCAGCCAATCTTGGCGGATGTCGTCTTCCAGGTCGGCATGGGTTTGCACGAAGACCACCCGAGCGCCGCGCGACGCGGTCGCCAGTTCGTCGGTCACCCGTGCGCTGCGATATTTCTGTTGCGTGGCGGTCACCAGCAGCACGTCGCAGTGGGGCAGAATGGCCCGCAGTCTGGCCAAGTTGGAGGAGGGCGACGAGGCGGGCGTAGCTGCGACAGACGGGAGAGGGCGGATGAGAGAGGCGTTGGTCAGGCTTCGCTCGGACCTCTCATCGCCTCGGGCCTCTTGCTCCGTTGTGTCCGGGTCGGGGCAATCGATCAAAACCATGTCGCGCAACGCCGGCAGGTCGCAATGGAGCAGCTCGACGCTGGCTGGCTCGATTCCAAGCATCTCCGGCGTTAGATTCGAACGGCAAATGAGCGTTGGCCGCATGGTCGTTGGGCGTGCTCGTCCGGTCCGCACAACCTCAGCCCCGAGCAGGGCGTTGACCAGTGCGCTCTTGCCGGTGCCGGTGCCGCCCAGCGTGGCGATTACCAGCGGCGCTTCGATCCGCACCCGGAGCGAGCCGGCCCGCTCGACCAGGCGTCGCACCAACGCTTGGCACTTCTCGGCGGGGGCCCATGCGGGCGCACGCTCGGCCCAGCGATCGAGCCGACTTGTCAGGGCATCGACTTCTGCGAGCAGTTCAAGATGGGCCAGGTCCGAGGCTAGCATACCATCAAGATACCGGCGACGACGGACACGGGCCAGGGGCGGGCGTTCACTCGGCCCGCGCGAAACGGCCGGTCAGTCGCTCGACGGAAGCAGATGGGCGAGTTTGATCAGATGGAGGTCCCGCCGAGCCTGCTCGGTAACGCCCGACAGAGCATGCGTCAGCTTCGACTTCGATTCCAACGGCAGCCCCTCGTAGCTCGGAAACGTGGTAACCAGAGGACCGTCAATGGCCTCGATCATTTCCAACAACGAAATTTCGGCCGGGTTTCGGTGCAAAAAGTAGCCGCCGCCCGCCCCGCGGGTCGACCGCAAAATGCCGCGTTGGACGAGTCCCCGCAGCACCTGCAACAGAAACCGCTCGGGAATTCCACCTTCCGCGGCCAGCACGCATCCTCGGATGGGAACGCCCGTCGACCTCTGACGCGCCAGTTGCAAGGTGGCTTGAAGGGCATAGGCCAACGTCCTTGATAGCCTCATAAGAATGCTCCTCTCCCATTCCGCAGTCTTCTAACAGTATACACCCACCGGGAGAGTAGTCAATAGGAGGGGAGTGTCTGATGCTATGGCGACGTGCCCAAAACGGGTTGTCGCCATGCTTGCACGCTGGTGGCCAATCGGGCTTCTGTCTAGCCGTCGCCCAGCACGGCCGGCCGGCCAATGCTGTAGTACGTAAAACCCGCCTTGAGCATCCGACGCGGATTGTAGATGTTACGGCCGTCAAAGATCGCCGGACGCCGCATCATTCGCCGCATCTCGTCGAAATCCGGGTGCAAAAACTGCTTCCATTCGGTGCAAATGGCCAAGGCATCCGCGCCGAGCAAGGCGTCGTCCCGTTTGGGGCAGTAGATCAGCCGGTCGCCGTAGATCGCCTGAATGTTGTTCATCGCCTCGGGGTCATGGACCCGGACCGTCACGTTCATGGCGAGCAGCCGGTCGATCAGTCGCAACGCGGGCGCCTCGCGGATGTCGTCCGTGCCCGGTTTGAATGCGAGCCCCCACACGGCAATGGACTTGTCCGACAGCTTGCCCTCGAAATGCCGCTCGATCTTTTCGATCAACACCGATTTCTGACGCTCGTTGACCTCATGCACGGCATCCAGCACGCTCGGCTCGATTCCATTCGCCCGGGCCAGCGAGGCCAGCGAGCGAACGTCTTTTGGGAAACAACTGCCGCCGTAGCCGACGCCTGGAAACAGAAACGCAAAGCCGATGCGGCTGTCGTGGCCGATGCCGCGGCGCACCTCGTTGATGTCGGCCCCGGCGCACTCGCACAGGTTTGCCATCTCGTTGATGAAGCTGATTTTGGTCGAAAGCAGCGCGTTGGCCACGTACTTGGTCATCTCCGCGCTTTCGAGCGACATGGCCAACAGCGGTTTGTCCGTTCGCAGATACGGTTGGTAGAGGTCCGACAGGACCTCGAGAACCTCCGGACGCCGTGCGCCGACGACCACGCGATCGGGCTTCATGAAATCGTCGATAGCCATCCCTTCCTTGAGGAACTCGGGATTGCTGGCCACGTCGATCTCACGGCCGGAGAGTTGTTTCAAACGATCGGCGACCCGCGCGTTCGTGCCGACCGGCACCGTACTTTTGCAGATGACGATGCAGGAAGGGGGCAGGTGCGGGGCCAGCTGCTCGACGACCGCCCAAAGCGCGGAGAGATCGCTCGACCCGTCGTCGGCTGGCGGGGTGCCAACGGCCAGAAAGACGAGCCGGGCCGTCTTGGTCGGCGCGACGAGATCGGTCGTGAACTGCAATCGGCCCTCCGCCACGTTCCGCGCGATGAGCTCGGCCAAGCCCGGCTCGTAAATCGGCACCTGTCCCCGATTCAAGATGTCGATCTTTTTCCGGTCGCAATCGACGCACGTGACATCGTTGCCTGTCTCGGCCAGGCAAGTGCCGGTGACCAGTCCCACATAGCCGGTTCCAATGACGACGATCTTCATGTTTGACCTTTCAGCCGTTCTCGTGAACGTGGAATCCGATGCGATTGGGCGTTTCGACGGGACGTTCCATCATCTTGTTCAGAACCTGCGCGATGGTCCTGATCTGGCCATCGTGCAATCGAACCGTTTCGGCCAGTTGCGTCAGTTGTTCGACCAGTTCGCCGGGCGTCGCCATCAGGCGGCGGAGCCGGACAAAGATTCGCATGATCTCGATGTTGACCTTCACGGCCGCCGGCGACCGCAGCACGCTCGAGAGCATGGCCACGCCGTGCTCGGTGAACGCCCAAGGCAGTTTACGTCGCCCGCCGTGGTCGAAACTTGAAGTCGCAATTTGCGACATCAAGTGTGTAACCTCTTGTGGCGTAAGCTGAAACGCAAAATCGTCGGGGAACCGTTCCTTGTTGCGCCGCACCTGTTCGTTGAGTCGCTTGGTCAGCACGCCATAGAGCTGTGCCAGGTCAAAATCGAGCATCACCCGCTGGCCCCGAACGATGCGAACCATCTGCTGGATCTTGTCAGGAGCGGCGAGCAATTCCGCGGCGGATTTCTTGGTCATGCTTTCGACCCGAGTTGGAGACTCACGCCGTGCAGAGTCGTGCGCATCTTCGCGCCCGTTTACGGGTGTCCGGCTCGCGCCAAAACAGGAGGCCCGTAAACGGGCCTGACAACGGGCTATTGTTTCGTTTCACCTCCAACCCGGCGTAAACGCCGGGCCTAATACCGCGTCTATTTCGGCTGATCGGGAATCGGTTCGGCGCTGGCCTCGGCCACGACGATTTCTTCGATTTTCTTCCAGTCCAGTAATTGACTTGTCGCCGGCCAGTACCTGATTGCTCTGATGGCGTAACCCAGATCACGACACACGGCGCCAACCACAATCCCCAGCAAAAACATCGGCCATGCGATCGGAAGGCCCAGTGCCACGAGGAGTGCCACCCCAACGCCACCCACCAACGGCATGCGGAAGAACGGGGGTTTCAGAAGCAATTGTGCCACCGTCGGCGGTCTTCGTCGCCATTGCGAATACGTCCGTGCATTTCGAATCAGCGGATTCCCGCGGGCGAACGCGACGGCCATACGAAGATTCCTTTCAATGTTGCTCGGAACTCCGCTCGCTACCCCTCCTCCGCCTTCCCGTTCTCTTCCTTCTCCTCTTCCATCGGCACGCGTTTGACGGCGACGAGCGTGTCATCATCGTCGAGGCTCATGATCTTCACGCCCTGCGTGTTGCGACCGATGATGCTTACGTCGCTCGCGGCGATCCGCTGAATCTTGCCGTGGGCCGTCATCATCAGCAACTCGTCCTTGTCGCAGACGCTGACGATGCCGACGACCGGGCCGTTGCGGTCGGTCGTTTTGATGTCGCGGATGCCCTTGCCGCCGCGGCGCTGGGTGCGATAACTGCGAGAGGAGCTTTCCTCGTGGCCTTCGCCCTCCTCGCCCGCTTCGGCCTCGTCGTTCTCCTCCGGCTCGTCCACGTCTTCATCACCCACGCCCTGCTCGGGCAGTTCATCCTCGGGGCCGCCCGGCAAATTCGGACCAAACGGCGTCCGCTTGCCATAGCCGTGGACGCAGACGGTCAGAAGCGTGGACTCGGGATCGGCCACGACCATGCCGACAACCGAGTCGTCGCCCACCAGCCGGATGCCTTTTACGCCGCTGCTATTGCGGCCCATCGGCCGGGCGTCGGACTGCTTGAAGCGGATGGCCATGCCGTGGGCCGTGGCCAGCACCAGCTCATCGCCCGGCTTGGCGACCGCTACATCCACCAGCGCGTCGCCCTCGCGGAGCTTGATGGCGATGATGCCGCTCCGCAGCGGTCGGCTGTAGGCGCTTAGCGGCGTCTTCTTGACCAATCCTCGCGCGGTGGCCATCACCAGGAAATGATCGGGCAGGTCAAAGTCACGTACGGCGCGACAGTCGGTGATCTGCTCGCCTTCGGACAGGCTCAGCAGGTTGACGACCGCGCGACCCCGGGCGTCGCGAGCCAGTTGAGGCAAATCGTACACCTTGCGCCAGTAGACCTTCCCCATGTTCGTGAAGAACAGCAGGAAGGCGTGCGTGCTGGCGACGAACAGGTGCTGGATCGGGTCCTCGTCCTCGGTCTTGGCGCCGGTCAGGCCCTTGCCGCCGCGGCGCTGCGAACGGTAGACGGACGCCGGCGTCCGCTTGATGTAGCCGTTGCTCGTGATCGAGACGACCATCGTCTCTTCCTCGATCAGGTCTTCGAGGTTGACTTCGCCGATCTCCTCGCCGCTGATTTCGGTGCGTCGCGGGTCGCCGTGCTTTCGCTTCAGCTCTCGGCAGTCCTCGCGGATGATGTCCAAAATGTTCTGCCGATCGGCCAGGATACGGCGGAACTCGATGATCTCGTCGAGCAGCTTGTGATGCTCGTCCGAAAGCTTTTCCTGTTCGAGGTTGACCAATTGGCCCAGCGTCATCTTGAGGATGGCGTCTGCCTGGACCGGCGTTAGCGTGTAAAACTCGCTCACGCTGCCGCGTTCCTCGGTGAAGATGCGGAATCCCTCGTCGCCCAGCGCGCGTTGCAGCAGGGCCGACGGCGTCTGGATCTGCATCAGCCGCTCTTTGGCCTCGGCCTGGGTCGACGAGGTGCGAATGACGCGAATCACCTCGTCGATGTTCGCATGGGCCAGCAACAGTCCCTCGACCGTATGCTTCCGCTGTCGGGCGCGCATTAACAGGAATTGGGTGCGCCGACGGATGACTGTCTCGCGGTGGCGAATGAACTCCTGCAAAAGTTCCTTGAACGAAAGCACCCGTGGTTTGCCGTCCACCAGGGCGAGGAAGATCATCGAGAATGTGTCTTGGAGCGGCGAAAACTGATAGAGCTGGTTAAGCACCACCTCTGGATCGGCGTCGCGCTTCAAATCGCACACCAGCCGCACCGGCTCCTCCAAATCGCTTTCGTTGCGAATGGACGAGATGCCGGGGATCTTGCCCTCGCTGGCCAGGGCCGTGATTCGCTCTTCGATGCGGTCGCGCGACTGTTGGAACGGAATCTCGGTGATGACGATCCGACTTCGCCTGTTGTGCTCTTCGATCTTCGCGCGGGCGCGAACGACGATGTTGCTTCGGCCCGTATGATACCCGCGGCGGATGCCCGAGCGGCCGCAAATGATGCCGCCGGTTGGAAAGTCCGGGCCGGGCACCAGTTCCATCAACTCGTCGACCGAGACTTCCGGCTCGTCAATGATGCGGATGATCGCATCGCAGATCTCGCCCAAATTGTGCGGCGGAATCGACGTGGCCATGCCCACCGCGATGCCGTTGGCCCCGTTGACCAACAGGTTGGGGAACTTCGACGGCAGCACGGTCGGCTCCAACCGCCGCTCATCGTATGTCGGAATGAAATCGACCGTGTCGAGCTTGATGTCTTCCAACATCATTGCCGCGATGGGCGACATCCGGGCTTCCGTATACCGCATGGCAGCCGCGGGCAGGCCGGCGATCGAACCGAAGTTCCCCTGCTTGTCCACCAACACGTGGCGCAGGTTCCACTCCTGGGCCATGCGGACCAGCGTTGGGTAAATGACGCTTTCGCCGTGCGGATGGTAGTTGCCGCTCGTGTCGCCAGAGATCTTCGCGCACTTGATTCGCCCGGCGCCCGGCGTCAGGTTCAGGTCGTTCATCGCGACCAGAATGCGCCGCTGCGAGGGCTTCAGCCCATCGCGCACGTCGGGCAACGCGCGGCTGACGATCACGCTCATCGCGTAGGTCAGGTAGCTGCCCTTCAGCTCGTCCTCGATGGGCATCTCCAGCAGCCGGCCCATCGGGCTCGGCTCGCTGCTAGTCGGGAGAGGCTCGGCAGGCTGTTTCTGCTCGGGCTGTAGTGGTTCAGGCGGGAGATTGGAATCAGTCGACACCGGGCGTCCTTTCGAGAAGAACGGGTCTGTTGATGCCGCCTAACTTCCGCATGGCAAAGCGGTTGCGGCAAACGAGAGTGGTTGTTCCTTGTAAGCCGTCCAGTATACCGTTTTCGCCCGAAAACCACAACGCCCGCAACGGCTTCGGAATCGCCGCAACCAAGGAAATTGCAATGATTTAGAAGGGTCGCGTCGGACCCCCAATTCGCCTCCGCAAGGTGGCACGCGGTTGCCGCGGCGCGAGGATTTCAGAGCCGATTGCATGGGAACGGCCCGCGCTCGATCACTGGCGGCGGGCCGGCTAGACTTCCTCGGCGTTGATGCAGTCGATCAACTGCCGGAGCCGTCCGTAGCTGCGGCGATCGAAGTGGAAGATGAGCCGGGGCATTGCGGCCAAGTCCACTTCGTCGCGTTCCTCCTCCAGCGGCCCACCCAGCGTGTACCGGCCCTGGGTGAGAATGTCGTGGAACTGGTCGTTGATTCGTTCCAGGAACGCTTCGCTCGGTGCGTGTTGAAGACGGAAGACGAGCCTGTCGTGGACGTACCTCATGCTGTGATAGACGCGGTAAAATCGCAGCACCTCCGCGACGGCGTCCTCCACCCGGTCTGTCAGACGGTAGAGCGACAGGTCTTCGTGCCCGATCATGCCGCGAGCCAGAAGCTGCCCCCGGACAAACTGGTCGAAGACGCTCCAATAGTCTCCGCCGGGCTGGTCCAGCAGCACGACCGGCATCATGTCGTGCTTGCCGGTCTGGAGCAGGGTGAGGACTTCGAGCCCTTCGTCGAGCGTGCCAAACCCGCCCGGCATGAGGCAGAAGGCGTCGCTCTCCTTCACAAACATCAGCTTGCGGGTGAAGAAGTACTTCATGTACACGAGCTTGCGATCGCCGGCGATCACCGGGTTGACCGACTGCTCGAAGGGCAGCAGGATGTTCAGGCCCATCGAGAGCTCGCGTCCGGCGCCGATGTGGGCGGCCTCCATGATGCCGCTGGCCGCTCCGGTGATGACGAACCAGCCGTGTCCGGCCATCGCCCGGCCAAACGCGGCCGCTTGCTGATAGGCCGGCTGCTCCGGCGGCGTCCGGGCCGAGCCGAAGACGGTCACCTTGCGGCTGTGGCGATAGGGTGAAAAGACCTTGAACGCATATCGCAACTCGCGGAGCGTGCGGCTCAAGATTTTCAGGTCGCCGCGGCTCGTGTGGTCGGCCGCCAGCTTATCGGCCGACTCCCTGATCATCTCGATCAGTTCGGTGATTCGTTTCGATGGCCAGTCGGATGGTGCGTCGCTCACGAGAGTTTTTTTACCACGAAACGAGGCAAGGGGGAAGAAGGAAAGCGGGGCGGCAGAAGCGGGCCAACGCGGGCCTCGGCGTGTCGGTGGATGCGACGGCGCGCCGTGCTTCCACGGCGAGGTTTGGTGGTTTGGCATCCGGTGTTTTCCCTTTTCAAAAACCGCTATTGACCCAGTTCGGAAAACGATTTATTCTCCCGCCTCGTTGAGCATTGATCCACGTGGATGGGGCCGCACTGGGGCGACTCGTTTCGGCGAAAGCCCTGCGGACCGCGAAGCGACCGCCCGTCGGCACGGAAGCCGGCGGCGCGCTTCGGTTGCTACTAGCGTTGCTAGCGTGGCGCCGGGGACGGCGCATCGCGCTAGCGGAGCGTCCAATCGCTCCCGGGAATGTGTGTGTCCTTAGCCCCCCTGGGATACCGCGTTACCGGGAGCTTTTTTTGCGCGCCTGCCGGTGGTTCCGGCGTCAGATTTCGTCCAGCCGCCAGATCGCGTACAACTCGCACTGGGCATGCGGCTCGTCCGGATTGTTCTGGCGAAGCGACCGCTGGATTTCGGAAGCGCGTGCGAAGTTGTGAATCAGCCCGACGCGGTTCAATTCGTCGTTGGCGAATGTTTCGTGGAACCCACCGCAGTTCGTCAAGGCGCTAATCTGCGTCATTTCCTCGACGAGATCGTAGCCCATGAAAACGAACGGGCCGGCTGCAGGCGGGGCCGCGATGTGTTGAGTCGGATTCCGATAGAGCCCCAAGATGTTCCGTCGAGGCAGTCCGGCCACACGTTGAAGCAGATAGTCCAGACGGTAGAAATAGGCGAGTCGCCAATCGGCGTTGACGATATGTGCCCAGTCGGCGTCGTCAATCTCGGTGAGCAGCCGCGGACAGAGCAGCGTGTCGAGGGAGACGATCTCGGCCAGGGCCGGAAGTTTTGACCACTGACAGTAGTCCGTCCATCGTTGGCCGTCGGACGGGTCGAACCGACTCACCGCAATGAAGAGCGCATCCATTGCCCTGTGATTCCGTTCGAGGCATGACCGTCGGGCGACGCCTTGTCGCACGGTCTATTCCGCCGCTTCCGCGAAGTGCTCCATCGTGTGGGTCTTCGCGATCACCGTGATGCCCTTGTCGGTGACGGTGAAGCCGCGGCTGATGTCCAACTCGCGGTCGTAGCCGATCTCGGCGCCGGCCGGAATGTGAACTCCTTTGTCAATGATCGCACGGCGAATCTTGGCGTGTCGCCCGACGTTGACACCCTCGAAGAGAATCGAGTCGGCGACGTGGGCATAGCTGTTCACGCGGGAATTGGGGCCGAGAATCGAGCGTTCCAATTGTCCGCCGGAAACGACGCAGCCCTGGCAGACGATGCTGTCGAGCGATTGCCCGCAGCGCGCGTTTTCACCCTTCTCGGCGAACACGAACTTTGGGGGTGGCAGATTCGGTTGATAGGTGCGGATGGGCCAATCGGCGTCGTACATGTTCAACTCCGGATCGACCGAGATCAGGTCCATGTTGGCGTCGTAATAGGCGTCCAACGTGCCCACATCGCGCCAGTAGGCTTCGGTCTTTCGGTTCTCGTCCATGAACGGATAGGCGAACACGCGGTGCGAGGCCACGGTGGCCGGAATGATGTCGTGGCCGAAGTCGTGGCGGCTGCCGTGCTTCGTGGCGTCGAGGCACAACTGCTCGAAGAGGAATCGGGCGTTGACGACGTAGATGCCCATCGAGGCCAGCGCTCGGTGCGGATCGCCGGGGATCGGCTTCGGATTCGACGGCTTCTCCTCGAAACCGAGAACGCGGCTGTCCGCATCGACCTCGACCACTCCAAACTGACCGGCGGCCGCCTTGACGCCCACCGGCAGCGTACCGACCGTCAGGTCGGCGCCCATGGCGATGTGCTCCTGGACCAGCTTGGCGTAGTTCATCTTATAGATGTGGTCGCCGGCCAGAATCACGACGTGCTTGGGTCGCTCTTTCTCGATCGTGTAGATGTTTTGGTAGACGGCGTCGGCCGTGCCCTGATACCAATGCTCGTCGATGCGTTGCTGGGGCGGCACGACCTCGATGAACTCGCCCAGCTCGCGGCACAGGTAAGATTGCCAGCCGAGGCTGATGTGGCGGTCGAGGCTCATCGCCTTGTACTGGGTCAGGACCAGACTCTTCCGAACACCGCTGTTAATGCAGTTTGAAAGCGTGAAGTCGATGATGCGGTACGCCCCGCCGAACGGGACGGCCGGTTTCGCTCGATCTCGCGTCAGCGGTTCCAGGCGAGCGCCCTTCCCGCCGGCAAGGATGACGGCCAGAACGTCTTTCATTTGCAGCCCCCACTTCGTCCCACATCGTCAGTGAAGTTTGCCCACGGTCTATTGACTGACAAACTCGGCCGGAACAGCCGTGTTTGCGGTTGAGCAAGGATCAACGGCAATATCGACGATAACCAATTCAGTGCCTGTACGATAATAGCACAACCGGCAGAGAAGGCAACATTCGGCCCGTCGCTACAACGGGCCATTGCGGCACGGCCGCAAGGGAGCTGTGCGTTCTTGGCGAGGCGTTTGCGGAATAGAGACGCGTCCAGACCCCCGGGATGCCGTCTTCCGGGCGACGGATCACCTCGTTCAAGGCTTCCGTCCCCCGGTCCCCAGGGGCGATAACGTCAAAGTCGACCGGTGCGTTCCGGTGAAAATCGTCTTCGACGATCCGAAGCCGGTCGAGCGGCACGCCACCGGCCCTGGAATGGCCGCCATTCGTCTGGCCGGCTATTGTTGCTCGGGGTCGGGCTTCTTCGTGATCTGTGCTTGCTCTTCCGGCGTGAACCGGCTGTCGGCGATCGGGCCGGGCTCGTAGGACTTCTCCAACGCCGACGGCTTCGGCGTCTCGATCGGGATGACGAACACCTCTTGGCCGTTGGCGTCCTTCTCGATGCGTCCGCCTGCGCGCAGAATGTTCGCCCGGGTCAGCTTCTCCGCGACGCGGTACACGTCCGGCACGGTGTATTCCGTGTGGCTGTACTTGGCCTTCGGGTCCAACATTTCAACGTACTTCACGGGAATCTTCTTGGCCCCGAGGGCCGTGAACAGGATGCCGGCCGCGTTCGACGGGTTGCAGTCGCTGTCCTGGCCGCAGCGGCACGCTATGGCGATCGTCTTCTCGATGTCGCCACCGCCGTAGAGAAGTCCCATGAGGACATAGGCCCCGTTGAGTTTCACGTCGATGCTGAAAACACCCTTGCCGCCCGGCTTGCAGCAAAGTCCGTGGGTGTAGCGCGGGTCTTTGTGATATTCGTTTTCGACCAGTTGCCAGGTCTTTTCCCAGTTCGGGTTCTCGGCGTGCCAACGCAGCAGGTCGCGGACCATTTCGGCATACTGGCTTTCGGCCGGAATGGCCTTGAGGGCCTTCTCGACGAGCCGCTTCATGTCCGACTCGAAGTAGGCCTCGGTGTACATCGCGGCGATGAACTGGCCGGCGTAGACCCCATCGCCGTAGTTCATCAAGTGGCCAAACAGCCAGCCCAACGCGTTGGCCTCGTTCGGCAGGCCCGGCGAGATGATGCCGGCGAAGTCGGCCTCGATCTGGTAGTCGATGTCGTCCGCATGTTGTGTGAACCGCGGATGGCCGCTGTCGGGCGCCGCAATGCCGCGTCGCAGATTGTTTCGCCCAAAAAGATTGGCGTGACACAGACCATAGCCGCTGTTGGCCCAGTCGAGTCCGGCCTCGCGCCACGACACATGGAAGCCGCGGTCTTCCAGCGTCTTGACAAACGTCATCTCGACGTAGCAGTCATCGTTCGCATGCTGATTGATCCATTCCGGCTTCCACGCCGGCATCTGGTCCTTGGGGATGATCTCGCCCATCCAACGGAACTCGGTCGGCTGTCCCCAGCCGACGCCGACCATCTGGCCCAGCCACGCGCCCTGCATTTTGTCTCGGTAGACTGTGACTGGCAGGCGGCGCACGGTCTCGGCCGGCTCTTCCGCGACCGCGATGTTTCCGTACGCCATCAAAAGGCAGAACATGATTCGTGCAATCATCGGAATCTCCTGGGGGGGGTGGGGTGGGTCAGGTGGGGTGTCACAGCGGCTGCCCCCAAGCCAGACGCTCGGCGACAGCCATTTCATCCCATCAGTATAGACGAAGCGGCTCGCCACGCAAGACTGCACAAACGTTTTAGCAAGGCGTTTTGTGCAGGCGCGAGCAATTTGGGCCCACGGCGTCGTCAAGAGGGGGGCCACTGTCCCGCCGTCGCTCACGCCCGCTTGGCGTTTGCAATCGCCGCCGCCCTGTCGGCTAGCAGCCCGCCGACCCGCCGGCATTCGGCCAACACTTCGGGCGTCGGCCGCCACCGAGCGCGCAGCGGCTCGCTGACAATCTCCCAGTCGAGCCGTCGCAGCGATTCCTGGACGGCCTCCGCGCCGCCGACGCCCCAGCCGTAGGAGCCGAACGCCACGGCCGCTTTCCCTTGAGGTCGCAGGCCTTCCAGATACGTGAGCGCCGCGGCGGCCATTGGCATCATGCCGCGGTTCAACGTGGCCGAGCCGAACGCCACGGCCGCCGCGTCGAGCGACTCGGTCGCGATCCGCGTCAGGTTCGTCCGACGCACGTGCATCAACACGACGCTGACGCCTGGGCGGGTCGCTCCTTCCAAAATGGCTTGGGCCATTGCCGCCGTGCTTTCCCACATCGTGTCATAGAGAATCAGCACTTTCGGCTTTGCCCGATGGTTGGCCCAATCGCGGTAGGCCTCGATAATCTTGGGGCCGTGCGTTCGCCAAATCAGTCCATGGCTTGGCGCGATCATATCGAGCTGTACGCCGGCCAGCGCGTCGAGCGTCTTCAAGACGGCCTGCCCATACGGCACGACGATGTTGGCGTAGTACGTCTTTGCCTCGTCCATCACCGTGGCCAGATCGACCTCATCGTCGAATCGCTGGCTGGTGGCATAGTGCTGTCCAAAGATGTCCATCGAAAACAGCAACTTGTCTTCGGGCACGTAGGTGGCCATCGATTCAGGCCAATGGGCCATCGGCGTTTCGACGAACTGCAGCGACCGTCGGCCCAGCCGAATGGTTTCGCCGCTTCGGACGATTTGCATTTTCCAGCCGGACGTGTCGCAATGCTCGGCGAGCGTCGCTGCGCACTTCTTGTCGCAGATCAACGTCGCTTGCGGCATCGCTCGCAAGACTTCCGGCAGCGCGCCGGCGTGATCCAGCTCCGCGTGGTTGCATACCACGTAATCGACGCGCGCCAAATCGGTGAGCGAGCCGACGTTCCGCAGCAGTTCGCCGGCAAACGGCGCCTTGACCGTATCGACAAGCGCCGTCTTCTCGTCCCGCACCAGATAGGCGTTGTACGTTGCGCCCCGGTCGGTCTGATAGCTATGGAAGTCGCGGATGTTCCAATCCAGGGCGCCAACCCAATCAATCCTGTCGCAGAGCGTATGGTTCATCATGTCGGGTGTGTATCCTCGAGTAAAATGTCGTATCACGCGACATCATCGTATCAGACGGCCGCCGCACGGAAAAGAACCGAGGAACGGAACGTCCTGGGGGACTACACGCAAACCCGGACCCGATTCGCGAGCCCCGTGCGTTTGGCCACGCGTTGCGCCCTGGCGTGAAGCGACGCCAAGTAGGCCGCCCGTGTTGCCGAGTCGAACAGCATCTTGCGGTACTGCGGCAGCAACTCGGGAAACTCGGCCCGAAGCAACGCGGCCACCGCCGGCCAAACGCGCGGCCGTGGATTCAAGCCGTCAACCCACACCTGTTCGGCGCCCACGTCGCCTGCCCGGATGAGCAATGCCTCGATCTGCGATTCACTGTCCGAAAGCAATGGCAGCAGCGGCCCCAGCATGACGCTCGTGTGCAGTCCGGCCCGTCGGGCGTCGGCAACCAGGGTCAGCCGCTCGTCGATCGTTGCGGCCCCCGGTTCCCAGAGCGATTGCAGCCGATGGTCCAGCGCGGTCAACGTAACGCCAAGGGTCACCGGTCGGCCGGCAAACAGCTCGAAGTCTCGCCGCGCCAACGCGCTTTTTGTAAGCACAGTCAGCGAAAAGCCATATTCCAAGAGCAATTCGCAGCAACGGCGGGTCAGCCGCCACTTGGCCTCGATCGGTTGCCAGCCGTCGCACGCGCTACAGAGAAACACCGTGCCGGGCGTTGTACGCCGCAGTTGTCGCTTCAGCACTTCGACCGCATTGACCTTCACATCCACGAATTGCCCCCACGCCTCCTCGTGGGGATGGAACCGCTGCATGAACCGCGCGTAGCAGTACACGCAGGCGTGGCTGCACCCCGTGTAGCAATTCAGCGTATAGTCGCCAAGCCTGCCACGGTTGAGAATCGTTTTGCAGACAGTCTCGCGGACGATCATGAAATCAAGGGCCGTGAAGAAACCGCAGCCAGTCAATGCCTCCATTGTATCACGGGTCCGCTCCGACGAGCTAAACTTGTGAAGCGTCCTTGACCCGTTGCGCCAACATGTCCTATGCTGACCGTTGGGCTGGCAAACCAATCGCTTATTCACGCCGGCGGAAGGCACTTCTCTGTGAAGCCAACATCATGACCGATCGAACGCATCTCAGCCAGCGCGCCCAATGGGCAGGCGGCGAATCGCTGGCCAGCCGCCTGGTGGCCAAGGAACTCGGACACCCCAACCTGATTTCGCTGGCCGTCGGCTTCGTCGATCATGAAACGCTGCCCATCGAGCCCACGCGACAGGCGCTCGAACACGTTTTGGCCAACGACGCCCTGGCCCGCTCGGCCCTGCAGTATTGCCCGACGTTCGGCCACCTGCCATTGCGACAGATCGTCCTGGATCGGATGCTTGCGGCCGACGGCTGCAAGGCCGCCGAGCTGAACGCCGCCGCCGAGAACGTTGTGGTCATGCCGGGCAGCAATCAGTTGCTCTTCGTCGCCGCCGACATCCTCATGAATCCCGGCGATATCATCCTCTGCGCCGCGCCGACCTACTATGTCTTTCTCGGCGGCCTGAACAATCTGGGCGTCCGGGCCGTCGGCGTGGCGACGGACCATCGCGGCATCATCCCCGAAGCGGTCGAGGAGGCATTGGCTCGCTGCGAGGCGGCCGGCGAGCTGGATCGCGTCAAAGCACTCTATCTCATCGACTACTTCGACAATCCACGCTCGGTGACCATTCCGAGCGATCGCCGGGCCGCGATCGTGGAAATCGTCAAGCGTTGGTCTCGCCGCCAACGGATCTATATCTTCGAGGATGCCGCCTACCGCGAGCTCCGCTATGCTGGTGACGATGTGCCCAGCCTGCGGTCGTTCGACACGGAAGGCGACACGGTCCTCTATGCGGGCACGTTTTCGAAGTCCTATGCGCCCGGGATCCGCGTCGGTTGGGGCGTGCTGCCCAAGTCGATGACCGAACCGATGCTGGCCCAAAAAGGGAACATTGACTTTGGTTCGCCCCATCTCAACCAGGTCCTCATGGCCACGGCCATCGAACTTGGCCTCTACGATCGCCACGTTGAGCGGCTTCGCACCGAGTATCGCCGAAAAGTCGACGTGATCCTTCAGGCGAGCGACGAGTTTTTGCGGCCGATCTCCGGCATCGAATGGATCGCGCCCGCCGGCGGCCTGTATCTCTGGCTCACGTTGCCTGAGGGACTCGATACGGGTTTTTCCGGCCCACTGTTCGATCGGGCCGTCGCCGAAGGCGTGCTCTACGTTCCCGGCGCCTATTGCTATCCGGCCGAAGGCTGCCCAGGCCGAGACAACCGGCTGCGGCTTAGCTTTGGCTGCCAATCCCGCGACAACTTGCGATGCGGCATGGAAGCCCTCGCCCGCGCCATCCGCCAGTGCCTTACCTAGCGAAGTCAGCCATCGGCGGTCGGCAACCCGATTTTGCCGTCGCCCGCAATGTGGGAGAGGTGGCTGGCGTCAGAACGGCTCGCTGCCTGCAAAACGCGAGAACAGCTTGTATCCGATCGAGAAGCGTCCATCGCAAACTCAGTCGAGCCGATGCGGGCTGTCCACCCGCTCCTCATGGCGGATCTCATCCACCGGGCCGCGCTTGCCAGGGCCGGCGTAGAGGCGGTTCGGCGCGTTGAAGACCCAGCCTGGGATCGAGCCGACGTTCTTATAGGCGTGAACCACGCCGGGCGGCACGATGACACACTGCCGGTTCGACTGGCCGACGCGAAGCTTCATGCGATGGCCGTGGGTGGGCGAACCCACGCGGGCGTCCCAAAGATACAGCACGAATTCACCCGGTCCGAGAAAGGCGAAATAGTCGGTCTGGTCGATGTGTTCGTGCGGGCCGCGTGCAACACCGGGCAACGTCTCGCTGACGTAGGCCATCGCCGGCAGGGCATCGGTCGGAAGCTCGTCCTCGCGGAACAACTCGACGAGCCAGCCGCGATGGTCTTGATGGGCCGAGAGCGGGCGGACCCGAACGCCCTCGATTTGGCCGTCCGATGCGTCTTTCAGGACGGCTCCCCGTGCATTGCCATCCGCTGTCCGCGGTGGGATGGGATTGGTTTCCAACCGTCCCGGCGTGCGCAGGCCACGGCTGTTGGGGTGTTGTGTGCCATGTGCCACCGCGTCGGCCATCATATTCTCCCGCGACTGAGCGAGTAGGTGTCTTGCGCGGAGCCGTCGCGGCCGACCCATGGGACCGCGACTGCCGCGCTCGAATAGCAAGTCGCCACGCGACGGTTCGCCGGCAATCCTATCTTCGGCTGAACGCCAAGCCCGGGTCGGCCGGATTGTCGGCGGCCAGCTTGAAGTTGAAGTGATTTGGATCGGTCAGGGTGATCTGTCCAATCATGACCGGATTGCCGTTTCGCTTGAGAATCAGCAGTCCCTCGGCGACCGAGTAGGCCCCGGTGAACTCTTGGGTCTGCCCGCCGCGAGTGTACTTCCAGGAGTACGTTCCGGTCTCGGTCAGGGTGAAGTCAAACGTGGAGCCATCGGGGCGGCTTGCATCCCAATTGCCGGCCAATGCGGCCGCGCTGACCGGCAGCGCCGGCGTTGTGGGCGTCGCAGCGGGCGACGGCACGGTTTCGGTCGGCGCGGCTTGGCCCGAAAGTCCCGCCAACAACTGCTTCGACAATTGATCCTTCGGGTTGAGTTGCACGACGGCCTGCAACTCTCGCGCGGCCGCGTCGGCATGGCCACAGGTCATGTAGTGATAGGCCGCCAGGAAGTGCAGCTCTGGCATGTTGGGATTTGCGTTGCGATACTGCTCCAATTCACGCAACTGCGACGTGTAGACTTCCGGGTTCGGATAGAAACCGCAGAGCGTGGCCCAGTCCCAGCCGGGGCCCACGGACAGAACGGCATAGGCAGCCGCCGCGGCCGCCTTGTACTGCTTCGTGGCGAAGAGGATTAGCGCACGGGTTTCGTGCAACACGCCGTCGTTTGGCTGCTTGGCGATGGCCTGATTGACTTGCAGCATGGCCATCGGATAGTCGCCGCGAGAGAAGGAACTGCGGGCGGCCTCCAGCAGCCGGCTTGCCTCGGCGTCCAGGGTCGCTTGGTTGGCGGCTGCAATGCTTCCCGCAGGCGGGGCCGCCACCACGATCGGACGCGAGTAGTCGATCACCACACCGCCAGGCACGACGACGACCTCGGTGTAGTAAGGGTTGTAGTAGGGCCAGTAGCCCCAATACCAAGGAGCGTCCCAGACGACCGCGCCGGCCATGAAGCCAACGCTGAACCAGCCGACGGGTCCGTAGTGCCAGGGGCGGTTCCAATGATCGTGCCAGTCGCCGTGG
This sequence comes from Thermoguttaceae bacterium, assembly GCA_039698035.1. Classification (GTDB taxonomy): domain Bacteria; phylum Planctomycetota; class Planctomycetia; order Pirellulales; family Thermoguttaceae; genus JAJFUI01. The sequence continues at coordinate 476,697 of JBDKSW010000004.1, forward strand.
TACCAGCCATAGACCGGATGGCCGGCGCCGTGCCAGCTCGGATGCCCCGCATACGGATGACCGCCAGGCATGCCGTGACCCGGAGCGTGACCGACGGGTCTGGGAGCGTGGGCGCCTTGCTGATGCGGCTGGCTATTGCGATGGCTGTTGGGGTTTTGGCCTCCGCCACCCTGTCCACCTCCACCGCCGCCTGGATGGGCGCCACCCCAGCCACCGTCGCCACTACGCCCACCGCCACCGCCACCCCCCCAGCCGCCACCGGGGCCTCCGCGTCCGCCACCACCGCCGCCGCGTGGTTCGGCCGTGACCTGGCCGGCCACGAACAGGGTTGCGGCAACGAGGGCAATCAGCGTGGAAAAGTGGCGGTTCATCGGTAGGTTCCTAGGCTGGGGCGGCCGCGACCACCGGCAGAGACGTCGGCGGACGCGACGCGGGATGCGTCATGGGACGAAAGCGGAGCGGCCTCGGCCTCTCCCTGGGCGAGGCGCAGGTCATCCTATACCACTAATCCCACGAATCTCCAATGCCGAATTTCGCCCGCCAGCCCTTATCCCCCACGTTCTCGCATGGGAGCGGCGGCGTCGATGACAGCCCCCGATTACCGCCGCCAGGCCTCGGGCAACCGGGGATGGGCGACCGGCCTGGCCGTCTCGGCCGTCGTTGGCGAAACGACCGCGGGAATGGGAAGATGGCGAAGCAGCCAATCCGTTTGGCGACTGGCAGGCACCTGGACAACGCTCTGCGGCGCCAGTGTTTGGACCAAGGCGGCCACCGGCCGAGGCCGTCCCTTGGGCTCGCTAAGCATGCGGTGGCGGCCGTCGCTCAGCACGACGCCAGGCTCCGAGTCCGTGCATCGCCCACGAATCCGAAGTCCCTGCGAGTCCAACGTTACCGAGAGGGCCAACTGCTGGTAGGGCACCAACGGACCCGCTTGCTGATCCTCTTCGGGATCCGGCCGGAGAGTGTTTGGACGCGGCAGAAGATTGGAGGCCGGCTGCAATCCGAGGTGTTCCACCGCGGCAGCCAACAGCGAACGGTCGATGGTGCCAGGGCCGGCAACTAGCAGGCCGCTGCCTTCGTCCAGGCGTCCCTGCCGGAATCGGGCGGATTGAACGGTGAGCTCGCCGGCGCCGCTCATGTGGTGCGGAAAGTGATCCGTGACGAGGCTGCCCAAGTCCAGATCGACCAGTTGGCCCGTGACTTCGCCCTCCCAGCCATCGGGCGATTCGTTCGCCCAGATGTAACCGCGAAATCGGCATCGCGGGCCAAGCGGCTTCAGTTCCGCCATCGCCATGGCCAGCACATTGCACGGCAATTCGCCGCCGCCGGTGTACAGCTCGAAGCCGCTGGCCGGCGGCGACACCTGCCGATTCCGAACCAACCGGATGCGAGCCGGTTCAGGCGTGTCCGCACCGACCAAACGGAAGTGGAGTTGCGCGTGCGTTCCACCTGGCAGGTTTTCAACCAGCCCTTCCAGATTGGTAAGCGTTTGGGCCCCGGCCGCCGCTTGCAGGGTGAGTTCCGGTGCCGAGAGTTGAACGAGTGTTTTCGTGCGACTGAGTTGGCCGGCCATCAACGTTTGCAGCCATCGCCAGACGCGTGGAATGGCCGCGGCGTCGATCTGCGGCTGCGAAGCAGTCAGGGCGAGCATGGGCTGCGGCTGCCCATGTTCGTCCGTCTCTCGGCCGTTGACGATCTCCAACAGTCGCGATCGGAGCAGGATCTGGCCCGTTTCCGGGTCGGCCAGCTCGACGCCGTGATACAACACCGCGCCGGGGCGAACATAGCTGACCCGTTCGAGCTTCACATCGAGCCCCAGTTGCAGGGCCAACTCGCGCGACTCCGCCCGGACGCAGCTCGGCAAGTGCCGACCAATGCACCACGCAGTCGCGCAAAGCGTTGGCAGCGCCCCCAGCAGCAAAAAGCTGGCGATGCAAATCCGCCGCCGCGTTTTGTCGTGCAGTCGAAAGGTCATGAGAAAGAAAAAACACACGGAGGCACGGAAGACACCGGGCGGAAGATCGAGGAACTCCGTCGCACCGGGATGTTTTTATTTCACTTTCAAGAGCCGAGCCGTTTCTTTTCCAGCGACGACGCGAGTCTCCATCGCTCGAGCATTTCCACCAGACTGTCGCCGCCGAACTTGTCGATCATTGCCCGGGCGATCTCGAACGCCACGACGTTCTCGACCACGCAACTGGCGGCCGGTACGGCGCAAACGTCGCTCCGTTGGTGCGAGGCGGGCTCCGGACGAAGCGTTTCGAGGTTGACGGATGTCAGGGCCCGCTCCAGCGTGGCGATCGGCTTCATCGCGGCCCGAAGCACAATCGGCTGCGCGTTGGTCATTCCGCCTTCCAAACCGCCGGCGTGATTCGTTGGCCGACCGAACCCCAACGAGGGCGCGTCGGCCATCGCCGGATCGTACTGGATTGGGTCATGGACCTCGGACCCAGGCCGTCGGGCGGACTCGAAGCCTAGACCGATCTCGACCCCCTTGATCGCTTGGACCGACATGACGGCCTGTGCGAGCCGCCCGTCGAGCTTCTGATCCCACTGGGTATGCGAGCCGAGTCCGAAGGGCACGCCTTCGACGCGGACTTCGATCAGGCCGCCGAGCGTGTCGCCGCGCTGCCGCGTCTGGTCAATGAGCGCCTTCAGTGCGGCGTCCCTCTCGGGGGCGAGCGTCGCCAACTCGCTTTGATCGCGCAGCGCGCGTTGCTCCAAGAGCGAGCCGGGACGTGGAGCCACGGCGATCGACCCCAACTCGATCACGTAGGCCAAGACCTCGATGCCGAAGTGGTTCAAGAGCTGGCGTGCAACGGCCCCCGCGGCAACCCGTGCGGCCGTCTCCCGTGCGCTGGCCCTTTCCAAGACACCGCGAATGCCGCTCAGACGTTTCATGACCCCGGCAAGGTCGGCATGGCCTGGGCGAGGGCTTTTCGGCTCGTCGAGTTGTTCGAGGACGTGATCGCGGTTCGGTATCAGCAGCGCGATTGGGCTGCCGATGGTCTTGCCGTGCAAAACACCGCTCAGAAGTTCGACGCGATCCGACTCAATTTGCTGACGCCCGCCGCGACCGTACCCGCCCTGGCGGCGGCGTAGCTCGGCGTCGATGGCCGAGCTGTCCAGCGCGACACCGGCCGGGAAGCCGTCGATCAGCGCAACGAGGGCCTTTCCATGCGATTCGCCAGCCGTGCAGAAGGTCAACATGTTGGCCGATTTTAGCCAGACCGCTGCGGCAGGGACAGGCCGGTTCTGGGGGCGGGGGATGGGGGGAGAGACGGGATGCGATGGCCTTTACCTAGGCAGGGGGGCGTCGGGGCGCGGCCGGCCCGAGCCGCTATTGCGGCAAAGCCCGATTCTGGCTAATAGAGTCGTTTCTTGTCGCGTGCTTTTCTTGGGGGGGAAAAACTTCGGCGGCGATCACTCGGTGCCCCCAAGGAACGCTCATGCCGCGATCGTCCAAGAGGCAAATGCCGCATCGTTTTCTGCCGCTCGGAAGTCGTGCGCTGCACGCCTTGGCGGCCGCGGCACTCCTGCTTGGCGGCTGTCAAACTGGCGCCCATGCAGTTCGCTCGGTGTCCTACCAGTCGCCGGGATCCGACGACCGGCGCGGGGCGCTCTACCCGTCGTTGGAACTCAATAGCGATTTGATTAAGTGGTTCAAGCCATCGAACCATCGTGAGTGGGCGCCCGAGCTGGCCGCGATTCCGCGTGCCGACATTCGGGGCAATCGCGCGACCATTCACAACATTCGCGACTGTCGTTGGACGACGACCGACGACTTTCAGTTGTCCTACTACGACGAAACATTCGACCTGAGCAAGTTGCGGCACGTCGATTTCGTCGTGGCGCCGTTCAACGAATTGCCGAGCATCGGGCACACAATGCTCAGCTTCGTTTTCGAGGATGGCCAATCCTTAGCCGTCTCGGTCGAGATCCGCCGGGAAAAGGGCGAGGCGTACAATGCCGTGAAGGGCTTCTTTCGCCAATACGAACTGATTTATGTGCTGGCAAGCGAACGGGACGTGATTGGCCGTCGCGTAAATTGCGACCTTTGTGACGTCTTTCTCTATCGTTCGATCGCGACGCCGAAGCAGGCCCGTGAACTGTTCGTCGACGTGATGCGGCGCGTGAATAAGCTGAACCGCGAGCCCGAGTTCTACGACACGCTGACCAATAACTGCACGACGAACATCCGGAGCCACATTAATCATTTGTATCCAGATCGGGTGCCGTACAATTACCGAGTGCTGCTGCCTGGCTGTTCCGACCGGCTTGCCTACGATCTGGGGCTCATCGAGCAGCATGGGTCCTATGAAGAGACCCGGCTGCGAGCGCGCGTCAACTACCAGGCCTATTTGCATCGGGACGATCCCGAGTTTTCACGGGCCATCCGACGGTAGCGGAGCCAGACGTTCTGATAGCTCCAGACGGCCACACGGCTTCGGACGCCTCGCGTGGCGACAGCCAAACGGCCGATCGAGTAGCGCTGCGGCAGCCACGCCGCGTGCGACGACGTCATCGGGCCGAGGAAGTCGAGCGCCTTGCGCGTCGGGTCGGCATACAGCCGTTCGAGCAAATAATATCGCAAGAGTTGGCCCGGGTGATGCCGGGCGAAATCAGGATCGTAGCCCGTCTTGAGCGAGTGAAACACACCCTTGGCCGATAGCCCGTAAGAAAAAGCGACGGGCCGGTCGCCGCAGTGAAGCAGGGCCAGCTCGAATTGTCCCCACTGGGCCGCCTGCTCGGCCTGCCGAATGAAAAACTCTGCGACCGTCGGGTGGCGAAGCACCGCGCCGCCGGCCGCCCCCTTCCAGCTTCGCTCTTCGATGTCGAAGCACTGGAGCATCGACGCCGTGATGGCATCTGACAACGGCTGCGACTCGATCACCAGACGCACGTCGCCTTCTTGAGCCAGTTTGCGGGCAGCCTGAGCCATCTGCTGGCGATGCTTTCGCGACCAGCGGGCTTTGTAGGCCGGCCAATCGTGGTCGATGGCGACCCGGCCGACTTGCCATCGCGGATGCTGGACCACGGTCATCCCAGCCTCGGCCATCGCCTGCCGCAGCGATTGCCAACGCTCGCTGTCGAGCGTCGCCTCGTTCAACCAGAGCAGGGGCAAAGGCAATTGGCGAATCGCCGTGACCAGAAGTTGCAGAACGGGCGTCGCCGTTTCACCGAGCGAGGCGTCCAGCAACAGGTCGCCGCTGGCCGACCACTCGTTGCATGGCATGGCTGCGACGTTGAGCACCCCGCGAAGCCGGTGTTGGACCAAGGGCAGCGCGGCCACGAGTCGTCCCTGCTGCTCGATGGCGACGGCGCGAAACGCGTCAGCGGCGGCAAACTGTTCGATCCATTGGGCCAACAGTTCGGCCCGCAACGATGGCAGCGTCGTGTCGCTTCGCAGCCAAAGATCGTCCCAAGATCCGGCAGCGGCCCGCAGTGCGGCGAGCGACTCGTACTGGACGATGCGCGGTTGGTTCATGACACACAAGTTTCGCTTATGCCGCGAGAAAAACAAGCGGCTCACAGCCGGGCCAGCAGGACAGCGGCGACCAGAGCCAGCAGGGCCCCCGTGCTGAAGGCCGTCATGGCGCCGCACTGGCTGTAGAGGGCGCCGAACAAGACGCTGGCCGGCAGTGTGGCGGCCCCGATCACGCCGTTGTACCAGCCGTAGGCCAGGCCTCGGTTTTCATGCCCGACCAGATTGGCCACGAGCGTCTTCTCGGCAGGTTCGGTCAGCGCATAATAGATGCCATAGATCAGAAACAGCGTCCAGATCTGCCAAGCGGCGGTGGCTAGCCCGAATGCGAGATAGATGATCGCGTAGAGCGCCCAACCCAGCAGCACCATCGGTCGCGGCCCAACGCGATCGACCACCGGTCCGGCCACCAGGTTGCCGACGCCTTTGACGGCGCCGAATGCGCCCCAGAGGATCGGGACGAGCCAGAGCGACATGCCAAGGTCCCTGGCTCGGGCCAGGAGAAACAGGTCGCTCGAGTTGCCGAGCGTGAAGACGAGCAGGGCGAGCAAATAGAGGCGGAAGTTTCGGTCGAACGGCTTGAGCGTCAGCAGATGGCCCGGCGCTGCCTTGGCCTGACACGCGGACGCGGCTCCTTTCGGAGACTTCAGCCCGAACAGGAGCAGCAACACGGCCAGCAGTCCGGGCAGGGCCGTCCAAAGGAAAAGCGTTCGGAGCCCCTCGGGGTGGAACCAAAGGAAGGCGGCGGCGACGGCCGGGCCAATGGCCGCGCCCAGGTGGTCCATGCTTTGATGGAAGCCGAACGCCCAGCCACGGATCTCCGGCGCGGTCGAGTCGGCGATGAGCGCATCGCGTGGCGGGTTGCGGACGCCTTTGCCGAGCCGCTCGGTCACGCGGATCGTGAACAGGTGCCAAGGGACCGTGGCCAATCCGGCCAAGGGACGCAGCAATGCGCCCAACGCGTAGCCGAAGATGACGAAGCGCTTATGACCGCCCGCCCGATCGGCGCGGCGTCCGGACCAGAGCTTGACGAAGCTGCTCAGGGATTCGGCCGTGCCATCGATGACGCCGAGCCACAGCTTGGTGCCGTGGAGCACGTTGATGAGAAAGTCGGCCAGCAGTGGGTAGATGATTTCACCGGCCACGTCGTTGAGCAGGCTGGCCCAGCCCAGGACTTTGACGTTCCGTGGCAACGTCTTCTTCTCAGCCGGCGGCGTTTGTCCGTGGGGCGTGGCCGTATTCATCGCGTCGCTTTCCTTGTGCGTGGGCGGCTCGATTGGTCGCTCTGCCGTAAATGGGCAAACATTTCCTGCCGACCAATGGCCGCCCCCTTTCTGAGGGCGGGTGCCGCTTGGTATTCTATAGTGTGGTTGTCCAGCCCTCACCTCCCCACCCCCGATATGCCTAACAAAGTCTCCCGATCCTGCGATGCTCGCGCCGAGCTGCTTCCGCGCTGGCTGAAACGCAATGTGCCCAAGGGCAGCGCCAACCATTTTACGGCCAGACTGATCGGACAGCTTGGGTTGCAAACCGTTTGCGACCACGCCAAATGTCCCAACCGGATGGAGTGCTATTCGCAGAAGACGGCCACGTTCATGATTCTCGGCGATGTCTGCACCCGGGCGTGCCGTTTTTGCAGTGTGCGCAAGGGAAAGCCGCTGCCGCCCGATGTGGACGAGCCGCGCCGGTTGGCCGAGGCGGTCCGAACGCTTGGCCTCAGGCATGTAGTCATCACGTGCGTCACGCGCGACGACCTGCCCGATGGCGGGGCCGAGCAGTTTATCCAGACGATCGAGGCAATTCGACGCCACGCCGTCGACCAGACGCCGTCCAACGACGCCCACCGGCTGCCAACGATCGAAGTGTTGCCATCGGACTTTGCGGGCAACACGGCCGCCGTCGATCGGCTCGTCGCGGCCCGCCCCGAGGTCTACAACCACAACACCGAGACCGTGCCGCGGTTGTTCCATGTGGTTCGCGACAAGCGGACCAGCTACCGCTGGACTTTGGAGATGTTCCGCCGCATTCGCCGAGCCGATCCGGCCATCGCGATCAAAACGGGGATCATGCTGGGGCTGGGCGAAACGGCCGACGAGCTGCTCGATGCGTTGGCCGAATTGCACGAGGCCGGGTGTCGCATGTTGACGCTTGGGCAATACCTGCAACCCTCGCCGACGCAGATGCCGGTCGTGCGCTATGTGCCGCCCGACGAGTTCGACCGTCTCGGCGAGGCGGCGCGCGGGATCGGCTACGAACAGGTGGCTGCCGGCCCCTTCGTGCGGTCGAGCTACCACGCCGGCGAAATGCTGAAGCCATAATGCATGACGAGCCGTCCCTGCGCCGCGATGTCGTGCTGCCAGACCTGGGCGTCGGCCTGACGATCCTCACCGTGTGGCTCGTCAAAACGGGCGAGCGCGTCGCGGCGGGCGAGCCAGTCGTCGAGGTCATGACCGGCCCGGCAACGGTCGATCTGCCTTCGCCTGTCGATGGAATCGTGGTCGAGAAGCACGCGGCCGAGGGCGAGCGTCTCACCGTCGGCCAGCGATTGGCGTCCGTCGCCTGCGAGTCCTAGGCCGTTTTTCAAGAAACGGTTGCCGGGCGAGTCGCTCTACCCGATCCATTCTCGGTGCCAGAGTTCGAGAAAGAGGAGGGCCCAGAGTCGGTAGCCGTGGTTGAAGCGTCGCTGTTGGTGTTCGTCCCACAACCGCGTCAGGGCCTCGTGACGGAAGAAGCCTCGTTCGAGCGTCCGCTTGTCGAAAAGCACTTCCCGGGCGAAGTCCCGCATGGCGTGGCGGAACCAGTGGTCCAGCGGCACGCCAAAACCCATCTTTGGACGCCGCAGGATCGATCGGGGCAGCAAGTCGCCGAACGTCTCGCGCAGAATGCGCTTGCCGAGCCCATGACGGAACTTGAGCCGTCGTGGCATTTGCGCCGCCAGCTCGACGACCCGATAATCGAGGAACGGCTGGCGACATTCCAGGCCGTGGGCCATCGACGCAATATCTACCTTCGTCATCAGGTCGCACGGCAGGTACGTAACCAGATCGGCCAGGCTGAAGGCCGTCACAGAGTCGCGGCGCCCGGCGCGGCGCAGCGACTCGGCAAGGAAATCCAGCGGGTCCGCTTCGGGCAGCGTGGCGAGAAAGTCGTCGCTGTAGAGCGATCTGCGACGCGATTCGCCGAAGATGGCGATCCATTCGAGATAGCGCCGGTCGGCCGGCAGTCGGAGCATCTCGATGAACCGCTTGAACTGCCGCACGCGGGACTTTTGCCGGGCTCCCGACGGAATGGCGTTCCAGTATCGAGACGCCAAGAGGGCTCGCACCGCCTGTGGCCAGCGGTCGAAATGCTCGCCCAGCCAGACGGCCAAGTAGCGCGGATAGCCTGCGAATAGTTCGTCGCCTCCGTCGCCGGTCAGCGCGACGGTGACCTGTTGCCGCGTCAGTTGCGATACGTACCAGGTAGGCAATGCCGAGCTGTCGGCGAACGGCTCGTCATAGTGCCACACCAGACGCGGCAGGATCTCCAGGGCGTTTGGCTGCACCTGAAACTCTTCGTGCAGCGTGCCGAAGCGTTGGGCCGCCGTGCGGGCGTAACTCGTCTCGTCGAACTCCTTGACGGGAAAGCCGATCGAAAAGGTACGAACCGGCTCTTGAACGAGTTGCGACATCAGTCCGACGATGATCGTCGAGTCGATTCCGCCGGACAGGAAGGCGCCCAATGGCACGTCGCTCTGCAATCGCATTGCGACGGCCGAGCGGAGCAACTCGCGCAACTGCCGGCTGTATTCCTCGGCCGGCAACGCTTGCTCGGCGTTGAAGTCGGGTTGCCAGTAGGGCTGCACTTCCAAGCGATCGTCGCGGTAGACCGCATAGTGGCCAGGCGGCAGCTTGGCAATGCCGCGAAAGATTGTCCGTGGATGAGGAACGTACTGGTACGTCAGATAATCGTCGAGCGCCCGCGGATCGATCTCGCGCGGAACGCCGGGCGCCTGCAAAATGCTTTTCAGCTCGCTGGCAAACAGCAGCCGTCCGGGCTCGTGGCGATAGACTAGCGGTTTCTTGCCGAGCCGATCGCGAGCCAGGAGCAATTGCCCCCGCCGGGCGTCCCAGATGGCGAAGGCGAACATGCCGTTGAGGTGTTCGAGCATCCGAGGGCCCTCGTCTTCGTACAGATGGACGAGGACTTCGCTGTCGCTCTGGGTGCGAAACCGATGGCCGGTCTTTTCGAGTCGGCGGCGCAGATCGGCGAAGTTGTAAATTTCGCCATTGAACACTAGTTGGACGGAGCCATCTTCGTTGCCCATCGGCTGCTGACCGCTCGAAAGGTCGATGATGGCCAGCCGGCGGTGCCCGAGGGCGACGCCAACGGGCGTCGAAGCATGAACGCCGTTCGAGATCGTCGCGCGATAGGTTCCTTCGCCGTCGGGGCCGCGGTGGCGCAGCACGTCGACCATTCGCTGGAGCGTCTCCGGCTCCACGACCTTGGCAGGATCCGTCCACATTCCGCCCGCGATTCCGCACATGGGATTCCATAATAGGGGATGGTTTGCGGGGTCGCAAGTCGCGGAATGAGGGGCAGGGGGGGCAAAATTGGGAATGGGACGAGCGTGGCTCGCCGTTGTGGCCAGGCCATCGTTGCGGCCAACCCGCACCCGGCGCGGAAATCGAACGATCTTGATTCGATGGCCCACTCGGTGTTAGACTTCTCGCCCAGTTCTTCTGCGACAGGAGGTTGCAAGATGAGGAAGGATCCTCTGCCCAATCATGTGCGCGAACTGGTGGTTCGCACGTTCGAGCATTACGACGCGTTTCTGGAAAGCCCGTGGGACCTTGAAGAGACGATCCTGGTTGACGAGGGACGTCAGTCGGCCCGGACGTACAAGCTCGACGGGTACATGGCCATGTGGCTTGTCGAGATCGGCATCGTGCAGTTTTACGATGACGAGGGGAACATGCTTCGCACGGTGAATCTCTGGGAAGAGCTCGAGCCGCACCGGATGGCGGCCTAGCAGCCGGTTTCCAGACCGCAAACCATTTTTGGCTTGCAGCGACGGGCCTACGTCGCGTCACTGACCGACGGCGAATGCGCGTCGGCCGTCACGTGGCGCGACACGATGTCAAGCAGAGCGCGGCGATCGATCGGCTTGGTCAGGTAGTCGTCGCAGCCCGCTTCGATGCATTTCTCGCGATCGTGGGTCATGGCGTGGGCCGTCAGCGCGATGATCGGACCGCCATAGCCCCGCGATCGCAATTGCCGCGTGGCGGCGTAGCCGTCCAAGACGGGCATCTGCATGTCCATGAGGATGGCGTCGCAGGGTTCGCCGCGGTTCTTGGCCGCCTGGTAGGCGTCGATGGCCTCTTGGCCGTTGGCGGCCACGGTGACTTCGGCGCCCGCCTTGCGAAGCACGAAGGCGATCAGCCGCTGGTTGTCCGGACCATCTTCGACCAGCAGCACGCGGCCGCTAAGACGTGGCAGGGGGCTCGCGGCGCGACGTTCCGATTTGTCCTCGGACAGCGTGGCTTTTTCCGGCTGCACGAGCAGGGATTCGGCGTCGAGCAGGCCCGGGTCGATGGTTACCGTGAAGGTGGCGCCCCGGTCGGGATTGGCGTGAACCGTGACATCGCCGCCGAGGAGTTGGGCCAATCGCTTGCTGATGGTCAGTCCGAGTCCGCTGCCGCCGAAGCGGCGACTAGTCGACGTGTCGGCCTGGCAGAACGGTTTGAACAACTGCTGGATTTGCTGTTCGGTCAAGCCGATGCCCGTGTCGATGACCTCGAACTGGAGGAGCCGGTTCGGATCGTGGTCCGAGGTTAGGCGAGTCACGACGCGGACGCCGCCCATCTCGGTGAACTTGACAGCGTTTCCAATCAGGTTGATGAGGATCTGTTGCAGGCGGACGGGATCGGTGTGGATCGTTTTGGGAATGGCCCCGTCGAACTCGACCGACAGCGAGAGATTCTTGGCCTCGGCCCGGAGTCGCATCAGCGAGGCGACTTCGGCCACGATGGCCGCCGGCGAACATTCGGCGTGCTCGACCTGAAGTTTTTGAGCCTCGATTTTCGAGATGTCGAGGATGTTGTTGATGATTTCGAGCAAGTAGTTGCCGTTGCGGCGGATTGTGTCGGCGGCCTCGACCAGTGACGGGTCTTGGAGACTTTCGGCCAGCAGGTCGGCGTAGCCGAGGATGGCCGTCATGGGCGTGCGGATTTCGTGGCTCATGTTGGCCAGGAATTCGCTCTTGGCCCGATTGGCGGCCTCGGCCAGGACGGTGCTCTTTTCGAGCGCGATGTTGGTTGTGCGCAGCGCATCGGCGTAGTTTCGGAGTTCTTTTTCGGCGCGCCGGCGTGCGGAGATATCGAACTGCGAGACATAGACGCGGGCAAGGCTTTGTTCACAGCCTGGCGCGATGGCCCAGCGGAGCAGGATTGGTTTGTCTTGGCCCTGAAGCGTGCGGATGGACGTTTCGCGGTCAAGCGTCGTCTTGCCTTCCGCGATCGTGGCGAGCATCGTGCCAAAGGATTCGTAGCTTTCCTGGGTGAAGACTCGCGGCAATCCGACGAGCAGTTGGTCTTTGGACGCAGCGCCGTGCAGTTCGAGTCCGGCTTGGTTGATGTCGAGCACTTTGACTGCCGCAGCGCACTCGCGAACCGTTTCGGGATGGTCGTGGAAGTATTGCAGGAAGTCCGTGACGTTGGCCGCACGGAGGCGATCGAGGCACGCTTTGACGCCGCTATAGTCCTCTTCGCGCAACGGGATGGGCGAGCGGTGGAAGAGGGAACGGTATCGCTGCTCGCTTTCCTCCAACGCTTGTTCGGATCGCTTGCGTTCGTCGATGTTCAGCAACAGCCCGTTGAACACGATCTCGTCCTCGTGGCGAGTCGGGGAAGAGATGCCGCGAAACCAGACGGTTTCGCCGGTTGGTCTGACGAACCGGCCCTCGAAGTCCCAGGGGGTGACGTCGCGGATCGCTTCGTAGGTGGTGTCGATGAACCGTTGGCGATCGCGTGGATCGAGGTGCGCAATGAGTTCTGAAAAGAGCTTTTTTGGCGGTCCCGAGAGACCGGAAAGCTCTTGGATGCGGCCGTCCAATTGGTACAAGCCGATTTCGCCGTTTGGCCGCGCGTAAAGCTGGTAGATGATGCCTGGCAAGTTCGTCGTCATCAACCGGAGCTTTTCGTCGCTTTGTCGCAGCGCCTGCTCGGCCTGGCAGACGGCCGTAATGTCCTGCGTGGTGCCGGCCATCCGCGCTGGGTTGCCAAAGGCGTCGAATGTCACTTGGCCAAGTTCGTGAAAGAAACGAACGGATCCGTCGGAAAGCACGATGCGGTGGGTGACGTCGCAGGGGCCGTGGACCATCGCCCTGCGGATCGATCGGTAGACAGCTGTCCGATCTTCAGAATGCACTCGATCGAGGAACGCCCTGGCGCAGGGCGTGCTGTCTTTTGGGAAGCCGAAGAGGCGATATTCCTCTTCGGACCAGACGATATCGCCCGTGCCAATGTCCCATTCCCAGCTGCCGAGGTGTGCCAGTTGTTGCGCTTCTTGGAAACGGCGATGGCTTTCGCCCAACAGACGTGTCTTTTCCTCGACCAGCCGACGGACGGCGGAAACGCGATCGGCCAGACTGGATAGGTACGCGGACAAAATCGCTGCGAGGCCAAACGCCAGCGCGGCGATGCCGCAAGGATAGCCGCCGCCGTGCGTGCCGAGGGTGGCAGCGGCACAAAGTGCGGCGGTCACCACGGACAGGATGCGAAGCAATTGCTTCCAGTAGGTCAACGGCTCGTTGTGCCGCGGTTGGGGCCGCCTTGGGTCGCTGGCACGGGTGTCCAGTTGCGGCGGCTTTCCGGCCCGTAGGATGTCGGCGAGCAGTTTGCGAGTGTCGGGGCTCATGGGCGTATTGCCAGACAAGCAATAACGATTGCAGGAACCTGTTCTCTCCTTAAACCTAGCTCATCGGGTCCCGCTCGAGCCGGAAGGGCGGTGAAATTGCCGAGGGCGGCTTGCCAGCGACGGATTGTAGCGGATTCGCTTGTGGCGCCCCCTCTTCAGGCTAAACATTGACCGTCGCCGTCGGCCGCGCTATGGTTCCTACTGGGATGTCTGACGCGACGGGAAAAACGGGCTTCTGGCCCCCTGAGCCTGACGACGACTTCGCTTGGGCGAGGCGAAGGATGGTCGACGAGCAGTTGCGGGGCCGCGACATCACGGACCCTCGCGTCCTTGAGGTGATGGGGCGGCTCGAGCGCGAGCGGTTTGTTCCCGACATGTCTCGGCAGGAGGCGTATCAGGATCGCCCCGTGTCGATCGGCCTGGAGCAGACCATCTCGCAGCCGTACATCGTCGCCCTGATGACGCAACTCGCCCGGCCCTCGCCGGACAGTCGAGCGTTGGACGTCGGCAGCGGATCGGGCTATCAGGCGGCCATCTTGGCGGAACTGTGCGGTCAGGTCTACGGACTGGAGATACGTCGGGCATTGGCCGACGCGGCCGCCAGACGCTTGGCCGCCCTCGGTTATCGCAACGTTGCGATCCGCTGTGCCGACGGTTATCAGGGGTGGCCGGAGGAGGCCCCCTTCGATGTCATCCTGGTCGCGGCCGCGCCGGTCGAGGTGCCGCAGCCGCTCGTTGAGCAGCTTGCGGTGGGCGGTCGCCTTGTCATTCCGGTGGGCAATTTGGCCCAACAGGATCTGATGCTGATCGAAAAGAAGTCAGACGGCACAGTGTGTCGGACAGCCGTGGTGCCCGTGCAGTTCGTTCGAATGACGAGTGCCCCCTAAGGGGCAAGACGATTGCTCGGGCGCGTCTCCCCGCCAATCTTCCACTGCCCCGGCCGGCGATGCCGTCAACGGCAAAGCTTTTGACGTCGCCGATACCGGAGATACTCTCGCAGCGTTGGAACTCCAAAGTTCGAGTCTGGAGGAATGGTGTCGTGGGGAACGCGACGGATCGGGCGACCGCTGTCGAACTCGCGGATCACCCGAGCCTGAGCCTCGGCGATGCAGATCATGCTCTTCCAGCCGAGGGTGAAATAGCTGTCGCCGGGTTCAATGGCAATTCTTTCTTGGGTAATAAGGTCTCCGGTATCCACGCCCTCATCGAGCCAGAAGACAGACCACCCAACGTCGTCGGGGTGGTTGTTGTGGATCGCCCAAAATGCCGAATGAGCGCCGCGATAATAGGGTGTGATGCCGGGATGACCGCCGATGACGATCCCCTTGGCCGGAATGGCGCGAACACGTTTTCCAACCCAAGCGCTCGTGTGAACGACAAGAATATCGGGCTGAAGTGCCCTCAGCCATTCCACGGTTTCGGGAGCCGAATAGTCGCTTGTGACATGAAGGGGGCCATTCCATGCGTTCAGCACGGAGTCGATTTTTTCGCCATCAAAAAGGCGGTTCAGAATTACCTGGTCTTTTTTCTTGTTGAGGGCCAGATAGGCGATTCGTCCGGCGATTTGGTCGATGACGCGAAAGAGCCCCTGTTTTCGGACCGCCCAGCGGAGGTAAGAGATGGGCAATCCAAACGATTTTTGCCGAACACGGCAGATACCGACAAGATTGACACCTGCTTGGATGAGAGTCGCGCACGTGTTTCTGTGCCAGATCTGCGATCCGACCAATGCCACGACCCGATTCCCGGCACAAGGTTGTGTTTCGATCATCGGTTGGCCCAGCGATAATAGACTGGCGACAGCAGTCGCTTAACCGTCTGCTTGCATCGTCGAATAGCCATTTGCTTTGCGACACCGCGAAAGTGCGCGAAGTTGTTGATGTCGCGCAGAGGAGTGTTGCGTTTCGGACAGAGACGCCCGAGGCAGACAACTCCGTGGCATGTCCAAGGCGTCAGAGTTGGCTCGGATGTGAAAAGGTGTTGGATGCCGACCTGAGAGGCCGCGAGCACCGTTCGGCGGTCCATGTCGCCGCCGGGCACGGACGCCAGCACGATGGGTTCGCCGAGAATCTGCGAAAGCGTTTTGCAACTGGTGTCCCATTCGTACACCATCTCGTGATCTGCGAGAGAGCAAAAGACGTGCGGATGGGTATGCGAGTGTGAGCCGATGCGATGGCCCCGCTGGCGAAGCTCTCGGATGTTCTCGGCGGTTAGGAAATACCGAGAGCCAATCATGTTCGTGGTAATGAAGAAGTGGCCAAGCCAGCCGCGTTCCTCGATCAGGTCGGCGGCTTGCATGGCCGATATTCCGCCATCATCGAAGGTCAAAAGCAGATATCGGCCGCCCGCATTGAAGTTGACGCTGTCAATGATGCTGGGACTTACCTCGGCGCTTGCGATGGCGTCAAGATTCTGTCGGAAAT